>NZ_CP150302.1:1294860-1942291 GCF_038051945.1 Paenibacillus sp. FSL H3-0469 | reverse complement strand
GTTACAGAAGCCATCCAGCTAAGACGCAAAGCAGAAGACACCAAGGATTGAGAGCGGAAATATAATACTAGTGGTTAATGAACTTTTTTTTGCCAAACGATGTTCATTCCAGAATAAATGTGGTAAAATTATATATACTAACTAATTGTAAGCTTCATAAGTGAGAGGTGATAACCATGGAAGAACATCAATTGACGATGTGCCCGAGATTTGAGACGGCTTTTTCGTTTCTGGGCAAGCGTTGGAACGGACTCATTATTCAGACCTTGATGAGCGGCCCTAAGCGGTTCAAGGATATTTCCGGACTGATTCCGTCAATGAGCGATAAGATGCTGTCCGAGCGCATGAAGGATCTGGAATGCGAGGGCATTCTGGTACGGCATGTGTACCCGGAGACACCGGTGCGCATTGAGTATGAATTAACAGTGAAGGGCCGTGCGCTTGAGCCGGTCATGCAGCAAATCCAGACCTGGGCCGAGAGCTGGGTGGAGTAGCAGTACCGTAATATATTTGATGACAGCCTCTTGTCCGGTATCCGGGTAAGGGGCTTTTCATATGCAGTTCTGCTTATTTATGCGGATTTTGCCCAAATAAACCTTGCACTTAGGCCCCACCTGTGTAATATAATAGAACATACTAAATATTACGGATGTGTGGAAGCGTTAACAAAAGTAGGAAAAGCCCAGGGTTATATGGCAGCGCGGATGCTTACAGGATGTGTTTTGGACGATGCTGATGGAAGGAAGCGGAGGGCTTACACAACTTTTAGGAGCGAGGACCATGACCATCACCTTGTTTTCCCGGGAAATAACCTATGGAAAAAAGGATGTCGCCGAACTGGAGACTGCTTCGATTAAAGTACAGCTAATCTATGACAAGGTGTTGTTCATGCTTCATAACCATCTCCCGGATTCTCTGTGGGATGCATGGATCGGCGTGCCATATGAGATCATTTCTTCGCTATATAAAGGGGACAATGACAGCGGGAGTGTGTTTCAGAAATGGATTCAAGGCCCGTCCGGCTGGAAATGCATCGGCTGTGAGCGTCATTGTCTGGAGCCTGTAACGGCAAGGGGAGGGAATGGCTCAAATGCTCAGCGCCGTTTTACTTTTCATAATGGAATTAGCCAGAGCATGGTACTTCAAGCTGTAATCTGGTCTATGTACGAGAACACCCGGCTGCTTCAGCCTTACTTGGGGGAGGAGGCTTTTCTAAGTGAGGAGGATATGGAGCTAATCTCTGTATACTTCGTGCCAACCTATCTGACCCCGGCGCCGCTGAGCGAATTGAACAAACCAGCCAAAGAATATAAGGACAAGAACATTAGGGTGTATCAGGAATGGATCTCTGCCCCCGATCTGGTGCTGCAGTGGAACGGCGGCCTGACCGAAGGCAGATGGATGACGGGTGTATATGTGGATCATTCAAGGTTCGCCGGACTTGGCCCCTACCTGAAGGATGCGCAGGGCAAGCGGACTTATATGCAGGCGACGGTTCAATAAAAAAGATGAAACTCGAAAAAAAGAGTTGAACTTGAAGCCAGGCCGTCGCTGCGGTGAACATTTGGACTTCCGGCCAGCGCCCAGTTTGGATTTCCTGATATTAACCGCTCTACTCCGCCCGGTTATTCCTCCGCCGGATCAAGTATACAGTGCTTAAGATGATCAGTCCTGCTGTAACAGAAATGATCAGAATCACTTTCCCGTTCGCACCGCTGTCAGCTGCTGATTGGGCGGCGGTTGGATTCACGAAGGTAACGATAAGGATACAGGCCGCCACCACTATGGCCAGAATTGCACCCGCAATGCTTCTCCCGTTCACTCCGTTCTGCCCGCCGCCCGGTCCCACATATGAACCGCTCCAGATCAGTCTTACCAGATAGGAGCCTACACCCAGCATGAAAATTGCGTAATTGCTGAGCGGATACTCCAGCCACTTCATTCCGTAGTTTTGCAGCCCCATGTCTGCCAGCAATAAGAATGCCATCAAAAGAAATGCCTGATTCCCCGCCTTGTGCCGCTTCTGCAGTTGTCTCTCATCCAGGTTCGTTCTGTTCATCCTTCGTTCCCTCCCAAAATAGTTGATCCAGCGTCTTCCCGAGTGTTACACAAATGTCAATGCACAGCCTCAGGGTGGGGTTGTAATCACCGTTCTCAATCGCGATAATCGTCTGCCTTGTGACCCCCACGGCATCTGCGAGCTGTTTTTGCGACATGTCTTTTGCCGCTCTGGAGGCTTTGAGCCTTAAGTTTTTCCCCATTCCCTCACCTCACGCATATTGTAAAATATATAAAACAAAATGTCTAGTATATTTTACATTGAAATACTTAAATTTCACGTTCATTAAAATTTGTTATATTCAGTGCGTACAATCACAAGTTCCGCCTAAGGCCAGTGATAAGGTGTAGAAGTGAAAAGAAACACAAACCTACATTTTAACCTGAGGAGGGGCCAACATGGCGTCCAATCAATTAAACGATACAACAATTCATCCCGGGTTCACCCCGGAAGCAATGGTCAGAGATATTGTTCTGCAGTTCCCCAAAGCAGCAGATTATTTCAAAGCACAGCGGATCGATTTCTGCTGCGGAGGCGCAAAGCCGCTGGCTGAAGCCGCTGCCGAGAAGGGTCTTGACCCGGCAGCAATGGTGCAGGAGCTGAACAAGCTGCAGGAGCAGCACCCCGTTCTGGAAGAAGACACCGCCTGGAACGAGGCTTCTTCAGAGGAGCTGGTGAATTATATTGTGAACAAGCATCACCGTTATCTGCGTGAAGAGCTTCCGTTAATCAGTCAAAATGTAACCAAGGTATTCCGCGTTCATGGTGAGGATTCACCGCATCTGGGAGAAATGCACCGCCTGTTCAATATGCTGCGTGAAGAGCTGCTGCAGCACACGGCGAAGGAAGAAGAGAGCGAATTCCCTAAGATGCTGGCTTACACTCAGAATCCAACTGAAGAAGGACTTGCGGAGCTGCGCGGACTGCTGCATAATCTGGAAGCAGAGCATGACGGGGCCGGAGAGATTCTGCGTGAGCTGCGTAGAGTAACTAATGACTACACACCGCCTGCACATGCCTGCACGACTTATCGACTGACATATGCCCGCCTTGAAGAACTGGAAGGCATGACCTTCGAGCACGTGCATCTGGAGAACAACATTCTGTTCCTGCGTTATCAATAGGACCTGCTGTAAGGTAAAAGTCCCTTCGGGGACTTTTTACTTTTTCTGCCGGCAGAAATGATTTGAGAACCCTTCCTCTATGCGTTATCCTTAAAGAGTCCGGGAAAATACATATGAAGGCGGTGCCGTGGAATGTCCACGAAATGGATGCGCTTAATGCTGTGCCTGCTCTTGCTGACCGCGGCAAGCGGTTGTGGCTTGGGATCAGGGAATGGCGGCAGCAGTAACGGAAGCCAGGGATTAACCTTTTCAGTCATGGTGGGTGACAGTGAAATGGCCGGAAGCTCGGCCAGATTGCTTAACGAAGCTTACGTGCCTGGAAATTCAATAATAGAGCTGTTCAAGAAGAGCGGTGTTGTTACATTTTCAGCGGATGGCCCTAATATTCTTGAAGTAAATAAGGTCTCCCTGGGTCAGGATATGAGCTGGGAGATTCAGGTAAACGGCAAGAAGGTTCAAGAGCTGAATACGACCCTGGAACCGGGTTCGGCCATTACGATGTCAGCAGGGCCTGCCGGAACCGGAAAGATGTTTCAGCCTGTCATCGTCACGGTGAACGGGGGGAGCGAGCAGCCGGAGCTGACACATTCGCATGTGCTTTCTTTTATGCAGGATATGTCCGTCAAGGGACTGCTCAAGAACAGCGGTATGGTCCGGCTTGCCGAAGATAACCGGACGGTGCTTACTGTGATGGATTATACCCCGCTCAGCAGCGAGGAATGGAGACTGAAGGTCAACGATAAAGGGCTGCTCGGCAATGGAGTGGACATGAAGCTCAGTCCGCAGGACAAGCTGGAGATCTCTCTGGTACTGAAATAAGTGAACGGATAACTGTGCGAAACTGCATGGGTATCCGTTTTTTTGAATAATATTCCTATTGGATTCACGCCAGAAGTTGTCCTATATAAGAACGGAGCAATCATATTCACTTGTGTGAAAAAATTCACATAAGGTGTGACTGTGGTCACACTTGCCATGGAATGGGGGACAGTATAATTTCTCTATCAGGTAAAGTTATTGAAGAAATCAGAGTTTCTGAAGGAGGGTCTACCAGTGGCAGCGGAAAGAGAAAAGTTAGTGCTGATTGGGAATGGCATGGCGGGAGTAGGCACTATTGAGCAGATTCTGAAGCTGGGCGGCGCTTATGATATTTCGGTCTTCGGCAGTGAGCCGCATCCCAACTATAACCGGATTATGTTGTCCTATGTACTTGAAGGCAGCAAAACGATTGAAGACATCATCCTCAACGATCTCGGGTGGTATGAAGATAATCATATTACACTGCATACCAGCACAACGGTTACCCGGATCGATGAACAGAACAAACTGATATTGACCGATAATGGACTGGCGGTTCCTTACGATAAAGCAATTATTGCAACAGGCTCGAATTCTTTCATTCTACCCGTACCCGGCAGTACTAAGGATGGGGTAGTCGGGTTCCGCGATATCGCGGACTGCGATGCGATGCTGGCAGCGGCGAAGCAGTACCGCACGGCGGCTGTTATCGGCGGAGGACTGCTGGGTCTTGAAGCTGCGAAAGGCCTGGTCAATCTGGGCATGGATGTTACCGTTGTGCATCTGCTGGAGGATCTGATGGAGCGCCAGCTGGACCGTACCGCTTCTTCAATGCTGCAGGCAGAGCTTACACGGCAAGGTGTGAAATTCGCCATGGGCAAGCAGACAGTTGAATTGACCGGCGAAGAACGGGTTACTGGTCTACGCTTCAGTGATGGCAGTGTGCTGCCGTCAGAGTTTGTAGTGATGGCTGTTGGAATTAAGCCGAATGTCCAGCTTGCAAAGGACAGCGGAATTACCGTTAACCGCGGGATCGTAGTTGACGATTATATGCAAACTTCTATGGCAGATGTGTATTCTGTCGGCGAATGTACAGAGCACCGGGGAACCTGCTACGGACTCGTTGCACCGCTATTTGAGCAGGGCATGGTTCTCGCCAAGCATTTGTCTGGTGTACAGACTCCGGGCTATGAAGGCTCAGTTGTAGCTACCAAGCTCAAAATTTCCGGAGTAGATGTATTCTCCGCCGGTGAATTCACAGAAACGCCGGAGCATACCGTTATTTCTGCCAAGGATGAATGGAAGCGAACCTACAAGAAGATTTTGCTTAAGGATAATGTGATTGTCGGTGCCGTTCTGTTCGGTGATGTAACGGAATCTGCCAGCCTGCAGAAGCTTGTGAAAAACAGCACAGAGATGACGGATGAAATCTATGATGAGGTTATGGGCACAAGCTGCTGCGGCGGAGGAGGAGCCAAGAAGGGGATGTCCGTTGAAGCGATGGCTGATGAAGAAATCGTCTGCGGCTGTAACGGCGTAACCAAAAAAGCGATTGTGGATGCTGTTACGGAGAACGGCTTCACTACGGTGGATGAGATCAAAGCCTGCACGGGTGCAACCCGCTCCTGCGGCGGCTGTAAGCCAGTGGTGGAGCAGATTCTGCAATTCGTTCTCGGAGACAGCTTCCAGCAGAGCGCCAAGCAGGGAATCTGCAGCTGCACCTCGCTAAGCCGGGATGAGATCGTAGCCGAGATTACGGCTAAAGGCCTCCGGACTACTAAGGAAGTTATGCATGTCCTGGACTGGAAGCAGGCAGAAGGCTGTTCCAAATGCCGCCCGGCAGTGAACTATTATCTGGGGATGATCTACCCTGACACTCATGAGGACGAGAAGGAATCCCGGTTCGTCAATGAACGGATGAGCGCCAATATTCAGAAGGACGGAACTTATACAGTTATACCGCGGATGTATGGCGGTGTGACCACTCCTGAGGATTTGAAGCGGATTGCCGATGTGTCCCTGAAGTATGATGTGAAGGTTGTGAAGGTAACGGGCGGACAACGTCTTGACCTGATCGGTGTCAAAAAAGAAGATGTACCTAAGGTGTGGGAGGAGCTGGATATGCCGTCCGGCTATGGTTATGCCAAGTCGCTGCGTACGGTAAAAACTTGCGTAGGTTCGCAGTTCTGCCGCTTCGGCACACAGGATTCCATGGGCATGGGCGCTATGCTTGAGCGTAAATATGAACGGCTGGATATGCCGGCCAAGTTCAAGATGGCGGTTAACGGCTGTCCGCGTAACTGTGCAGAATCGTGCACGAAGGATATCGGGATTGTCGGCAATGACGGCGGCTGGGAAGTGTTCATCGGCGGCAACGGCGGGATTAAGCCGCGCATCGCAGATGCCTTCTGCAAGGTGAAGACCGACGAGGAACTGGTTGAGGTCTGCTCCGCTGTCATCCAGTACTACCGTGAGACCGGCAATTACCTGGAGAGAACCTCCGAATGGGTAGAGCGTATGGGTCTTGAGCAAATCCAGACTGTGGTTATGGGTAATGACGACAACCGTAAAGAGCTTGCGGCACGTATTGACTTTGCCCTGGCCCAGGTGAGTGATCCTTGGCGGAAAATGCTGGATGACAAAAACACCCGCACCGCGCTGTTCGAAGAGACACAGGTATAGTCTAAAGGGAGAGGGAGAGAGCATAATGGAACGGAGCAATCGGGAATACACGATAGGCGCAGTGGAAGATTTCATGCTGCAGATCGGCCGGGTAGTTCATGCAGGAGAAGTCGAATTAGCGATATTCCGCACATCGGACGGCGCAATTTATGCGGTCCGCAACCACAGTCCCCACCCGAAGGGCGGCCCGCTCGCGGAGGGAATCGTATCAGGCTATTATTTATATGATCCGCTGCATGACTGGAAGATCGACCTTCGCACGGGAGAGGTTCAGGCACCGGACCGTGGGCAGGCAGAAGTCTATCCGGTTACAGTAGAGGGCGGAGTTGTTAAGGTCACTCTGCCTGCGGCAGTAGCAAACCTAAATTAAAGGAAGAGCAGGTGCGGATATGTTTACGCAGAGCGTAGAGAATATCGTAGAGACAGCCGTAGGGAAACGCGACAAAATGAATGAGAGCCTGCCCAAATATTTTTTGGCGGCCCTCCTGGCAGGAGCATATGTGGGTATTGGTATTATTCTGATCTTCTCACTGGGGGCACCGCTGGCGGCGATCAAGTCACCGTTCCAGCCGCTGATTATGGGAGCCTCCTTCGGGATTGCCTTGACCTTGGTTGTATTCGCCGGCTCAGAGCTGTTTACAGGTAATAATATGTTCTTCACGGTAAGCACGCTTGCCGGGAGAACTACAGTCTGGGACACGGTGAAGAACTGGGTCCTGGTATTCCTCGGCAATGTGGCCGGTGCTGTGGTGCTGGCACTGCTGATTCAGGGATCGGGCCTCTTCAAAGCAGCGCCTGCCGAGCATCTGATCTTCGCGGCGGCTGCCAAAAAGATGAGCCTTCCGTTCTCGGAGCTGTTCTTCCGCGGCATCCTCTGTAACTGGCTGGTCTGCCTGGCGCTATGGATGTCTTCCCGCGCCAAGAGTGAAGCAGCGAAGCTGGTCCTGATCTGGTGGTGTCTGTTCGCCTTCATCGCGAGCGGCTATGAACACAGTGTTGCGAACATGACGCTGCTCAGCGTAGCTGTGCTGCTGCCGAATCATCCAGAGACAGTGAGCATCGCCGGCTGGTTTCACAACATGATTCCTGTTACGCTTGGCAACATTATCGGCGGCGGTGTCTTTGTCGGAATGGCTTACTGGCTAATTTCACCTGTGCGTACTCCGCGTAAAGTATCTGTTCCTCCTCAGACTAAGAAAGCAAGCTAGTTCCAGTACCAAGCCCCGCAGCTGTTACATGCTGCGGGGCTTTTTTGCCGCTCAATCCCTGCTATAATACACTTCAGGAGGTTATTTTCATATGAATATATTGATTCTTGGTGCCACTGGCCGGGTGGGAAGCCATATTGTTACCCACGCTCTTCAGGATGGACATCATGTGACTGCTCTGGTCCGCACGCCGGAGAAGGTTCAGCCTCTCCATGCCAACCTGACGATCCTCCAAGGTAATGTGCTTAATCAAGAGGATGTCGCCCGGGCAGTGCAGGGAAATGATGTAGTGATTAGTGCATTGAACACCGATGGGACAACCACGCTTACAGACAGCATGCCTTTTATCATCGGAGCCATGTATGAGGAAGGGATAGAGCGCATTATAACCGTAGGAACTGCGGGCATTCTTCAAAGTGAGAGCTCCCCAGATCTCCTCCGTTACCAATCCAGTGAGTCTAAACGCAGGTCAACCCGTGCCGCAGAAGAACATGAACGAGCATACCGCTTGCTGGAGCGATCAACTCTTAAATGGACGATTGTGTGCCCAACCGCTCTGCTGGACGGAGAACGCATAGGGACCTATCGTGTAAGACAAGACATTCTGCCCCAAGGTGGTACTGAAATATCTGTAGCGGATACAGCGGAATTCATTTATAGTCAAATTGATGCTGGCGATTTCATAAGATCCCGTGTCGGTATAGCTTACTGATAGGGGGGATAGAAAAAAAGACGCCGGAGAGGGCGCCTTGACCACTCTATTAAATTTATTGGGTCAGATATGTTTCAATGAGGTGAATAGAGGGTATTATTGATAGGAAATTAAATTCGGCAAATTTCATTGGGACATAGTTCGCAGTGGCAGATTTCTTGAAGCATCGCCAGATCTTTGATGACAATCATGCCGTTCTCATACTCCACTGCATCTTTTTTACGCAGATCACTCAGCATGCGGTTAACGCTCTCACGGGTAGCGCCGATCATGTTGGACAGATCTGTATGCGTGATTTTTTTGTTGATCAGAATGCTGTCGCCCGTCTTCTCACCATAGGTGTTGCCAAGACGGATTAGTGTGGAGCAGAGTGCGCCCGGTTTGCCGTACATCATCAGATCGCGGAATTTCGTCTGTGTGAGACGGTGATGAATCCCCATCCACTTCATGAAGTCGATGGCGAAGTCGCAGTGCTGGCAGATCAGAATCTCCAGATCCTTCTGTTCAATCACGCCGACTTCACTCTCTTCAATGACTTCGGCTGTGAAGCTGTGCTTCGTGCTGAAGAAAGGGTCAGCCTGACCGACCATGTCGCCTGCCTGATACATATACAGAATCAGTTCCTTGCCTTCGTCTGTAGATTTGGTTAATTTCACACGTCCACGCTTGATATAAAACAGTTTATCCGAGAAATCGCCTTCCCAGAACAGGTGTGATCCTTCAGGGACTACACGTTCCTTCATGGTGACCAACAGGCGGTTAAAGTTCTGTTCGGAGAAACAGTTTGTATTGCCGCGGGCTTCGATAACATTATAATGTTCCTTTATCATAATCGACATCCCCTTTATTCCCTCAGTTTTTCAGTAAATTTTAAATTAATTATACCTTGGAATTCCTCTTTATGGGTAATTATTTTCGCATAAAAGTGTCGAATTTTTAACATTGTGATAATTTTCACTTCATTTGTGTGAGATTGGTTACGTTTTTTCCTTGAAAAGAGTTCCTTTACCTGTGTTATAGGATATTATAGCAGCTCCCCCCTGTTCTGGATAGTTCTAGGGGGGGCGGCTTTTTTTGGTTTTCCCGCATGTTAATGATGTCCGTACAAATGCACATAACTCGCTTACGTGCTGACCTTGGTCCTGCGCGGGGTTAGAGATACTCTGGAACTAAAGTGTCCGTTGTTTCCGCTGTGAGCGGAGGAGCAGACCCAAGCATCACATAGCGAAGGAGAGTTTCAATTATGGCAAAAGTAGCAGATCCCTATCTGAAGGTCGATCCATGGGCAATTATTGAGGAGGGCTTTGATCCGGAACGAAACCGGACTTCAGAATCGATTTTTTCACTGGGCAATGAGTATATGGGAGTACGGGGGTATGCAGACGAGGGCTACAGCGGGGATTCTTTGCCGGGCAGCTATTTCAATGGGCTGAATGAGCAGATGGAGGTTGGCAACCACTATAAGGGCATTATCCGGTCGCTGCGGTATATGGTGAATGCGGTAGATTGGCTGCATACCCGGATCTCGGTGGATGGTGAACCGCTGGATCTGGCTCATTCCCGTATTGACAAGTACACCCGCAGACTGGATTTCCGAACCGGGACCTACAGACGGGAATTCATCTGGGAGCTGGCGGACGGGAAAAAGCTGAAGCTCTGCTTCACGCGGCTGGTAAGTATGACTCTGTCCCATCTGGGGTTGCAGCAAATCACGTTCACGCCGCTTAATTTCAACGGTACAGTAGATATTCGCACAGGGCTTGATTTCGGCATGGCTCATGAGGAACACGGCCAGAGCATGTGGAGGGAGTTGCGCAGCGGAGAGGAGGGTACGGTGACTGCCATTATGGCCCGTACGCTGACAACCGGGAATCAGCTGTATTCGGGCTTTGTCCTGAAGTCTCCGCAGGCGCTGCATACGGAGCTTGTGGAAGAGGACCGCTATATCGGGCGGCAATTCTCGCTTATGCTGGCTGAAGGTGAGCCAGCCTCCTTCACGAAGCTGGTGGTCAATGTGACAGGCAGTGATGCTTCAGAGGCAGCAGACTGTCTCTGGACAAAAGGCATGGAGCTTGCAGCAGCGGCGGACCGGCTGGCGGAGGAAGAGGTGCTTGCCGACCAGACCGACTATTGGAGCAGCATCTGGGCCGCCAGCGATATCCGGATTGAGGGCGACCCGGAGAATCAGCAGGGCATCCGTTTTTGTATTTTTCAGCTGTATCAGACCTATCACGGAGATCATCCCGGGTACAACATCGGTGCCAAAGGGTTGACCGGTGAAGCTTACCGGGGGCTTGCCTTCTGGGATACCGAGTCCTACTGTCTGCCATTCTATCTGTTTAATAATCCCAAGGCGGCCCGCAGTCTGCTGGAATTCCGCTACAAGACGTTGCCGGAGGCGCTGCAGCGCGGGCAGGAGGTGGATTGCGCGGGGGCTTTTTATCCGATTGCCACAATAGACGGATCAGAGAGCTGTGACCTGTGGCAGCACTCCAATCTGCAGCTTCATGTCGGGACGGCGGTCGCCTACGGCATCTGGCATTATGTGAAGAACACCGGCGACCTGGAATTTCTCTACAGCAAAGGCGCCGAGATGCTGATTCAGATCAGCCGTTTCTACGCATCCCGCGGCCAGTGGGGTCAACGCACCGGGGAATACGGATATTTCGGCGTGATGGGGCCGGACGAATTCCAGCTGATGGTTAACAATAACTGTTACATCAATCTGATGGCCCAGAAGTTATTCGAATATACGCTTGAAACGGTAGCCCTAATGAAGGCGGAGACGCCGGAGGATTATGCGGCGGTTATAACGGCTACTGCGCTCCGCGAGGAGGAATTGGCCGACTGGGACCACAAGAGTGCCCATATGAAAATCCCGTTCGATCCCGGCAGCGGCATTTACGAGGAGCATGACGGCTTCTTCGATATGCCGCATCTCGACATTCACTCCATTCCGGTGTCCGAGTTCCCGCTCTATGCCAACTGGTCATATGATCGCCTGTACCGTTACGATATGATCAAGCAGCCGGATGTGCTGATGTTCCTGTTCCTGTATAACGGGCAATTCTCCCGTGAGGCAAAGCTGGCGAATTACGAATATTATGAACCGAGATGTATTCATGAGTCCTCGCTCTCTCCGTCCATTCACTCGATTCTGGCCAGTGAACTCGGCAAGCCGGAGGAAGCATACCAATTCTTCGAGTTCGCTACGCGTCTGGATCTGGACAACTATAACCGGAATACCCGGGAAGGGCTGCATACCACATCGATCGCCGCAGCCTGGATGAACATTGTATACGGCTTCGGCGGTATGCGCTCGGATGGAGATTGCCTGTCCTTCCGGCCGGTGCTGCCGCAGCAGTGGAATGCCTACAGCTTCCAGGTGATGTGCAGGGGAGTATTGCTGGGCATTAAGGTAAATGCAGAGTCGGTTTCCTTCAGGGCAGTCAATGGCGGAAGTGCGGAGGTGCTGATCTATGATCAGCGGGTGACCGTGGATGAAGCAGGGATCGAGCTTCCGCTTGCTGAAGGGATGGGTGTGTAATGGACTGGACGGTAAGCGAGCATAGCTTTGAACCCGGGCGGATTACGGCGAACGGCAACAAATATATGATCGGCAATGGCTACATGGGCTTCCGGGGAGTGCTGGAGGAGTTCGGGAAGGAGCAGCTTGCAGCGGTTACGCTAGCAGGAGTGTATGACCAGACGGGCGGCAAATGGCGAGAGCCGGTGAACACCCCGAATGGACTGTATACGGTAGTCAGTGCCAACGGCTGCAAACTTAGTGTGCTGGAGTCCGAACCGCTGGCTCATGCACAGAGCCTGGATCTCCGTGCTGCTATTCACCGGCGGGAGACAATGTTCGGCATCCCGGGAGGCGGAAGGGTGACCCTGACCGCAGAGCGGTTCGCCAGCATGGACCAGCTACACCTGCTGGCCGCCAGATGGACTCTGCACTGTACCGCCGATTGCCGGATCGAGATTACGACTGGAATCGATGGCGCGGTGTGGGATATTAACGGCCCCCATCTGCTGGAGCAGCAGAGCCGCTCGGCCGGAGGGGTGCTGCTGTCAACCGCATGCACCGGTGAGCTGGGGCTGCCGGTGGCGGTAGCGGAGCTTATAGCGTTAGGTACGGCTGAACAGCCGAAGCGGGTTGACGCTGTTATCGAGCTGGATGGAGGGACCGCGCTGCGCCATCTTTCTATAGAAGCCAGGGCAGGTGAGACTTATACATGGTACAAATATGCAGCCGTGTACACGGGGCTCGATGTGAAAGGCTATCCTGCCGAAGGCGGGCCGGATGAGCGGGCGGTGCAGACCCTCCAGGCAGCGGCCGCTACAGGATACGCCGGGCTGCTGGAGGCGCACCGGCGCAAGTGGGCGGAGCGATGGTCACGCAGTGATTGTGTCATTGAAGGCGATGAAGAGGCGCAGTTCGCGCTGCGGTACAGTATGTATCAGCTGCTGATCATTGCACCGATGAAGTCGGAGAAGGTCTCGATTCCGGCGCGCGGCCTGTCCGGGCAGGTCTATAAGGGGGCGGTATTCTGGGATACGGAGATGTTCATGCTGCCCTTTTTCCTGCACAGTGATCCTGGGATTGCCCGCAATCTGATGATGTACCGTATCCACACGCTGGATGGTGCGCGGCGGAAGGCAGCGGAGTATGGATATTTAGGCGCTTTTTATGCCTGGGAGAGTCAGGATACGGGGGATGATGCCTGCACCCTGTTCAATGTGAACGATGTATTTACAGGGCGGCCCATGCGGACCTATTTCCGCGATAAGCAGATTCATATCAGTGCAGATGTCGTGCATGGACTTTGGCGATACGTGACCTTCACTGGAGATGACAGCATCCTGGCGGACGGCGGGGCGGAAGTCATCTGGGAATGTGCGCGTTTCTTCTATTCCTATGCTTACTATAATCCTGTGAAGCGGCGTTATGAGCTGCTGGATGTTACCGGACCAGATGAATACCATGAACGTGTGAATAATAACGTATTTACGAGCGCCATGGTTCAAGAGACACTGAAGATTGCCTTGCAGACAGCTGAGCGGTTGCAGGACAAATATTCTGCCGTGTATAACGGTCTTGCTGAATCTTATGCAGACGGGCCGTTCCTGGATGAATTCACTGCAATGCTGGCACAGCTCTATGTTCCGCAGCCGGACCCGGATACACTGGTGATTGAACAATTCGACCGTTATCTGCAACTGGAGGATGTATCTCTGGCTGAGCTGAAGGCACGGGTCATCCACCCGAATGAGTACTGGGGCGGAGGCAATGGGCTGGCTGCAACCACAAGAATCCTGAAGCAGGCCGATGTGGTGCTGATGTTACATCTGTTCAAGAGCCGGTTCAGCAGGGAAGTGAAGCAGGCCAATTGGGAATTCTATGAGCCGCGAACCGAGCATGGCTCCAGCCTCAGTGCGTGTATCTACGCGCTGGCTGCAGCGGATATCGGCTTGCCGGACTGGGGATATCCGTATTTTATGCGCACTGCCACCGTAGATCTTACCGGTGAGTCGAAGCAGTATGTCGGCGATCTCTATATTGGCGGAACGCATCCGGCGGCGAACGGCGGCGCATGGATGGCGGCAGTGCTTGGCTATGCCGGCCTCAGCTTTGACGGAGAGACCGCCGGGCTCCAGCCAGCCCTGCCGCAAGGCTGGACCGCAGTCGAGCTGCCAGTGATTCTGCGCGGAGGCAGCTTCCGGCTGCGGATCGGCCGCGAAGAGATAACGGTTACGGCCGCGCCGGGCAACAGCGAAGCGGTAAGCTTCGCCGGATTCGGCGGGGAGGCGGTGCTGTGCCCGCCCGGTGCAATCCTGGAGTTAGCGTCTTTAGTCCAATCAGAGAGGAGCATGACATGATGCTGGAGCATATGAAGGGCGCTATCTTCGATCTGGATGGCGTGATTGTAGACACGGCGAAATATCACTATCTGGCCTGGCGCTCGCTCGCCGGTGAGCTTGGCTTCCCGTTCACTGAGGAGGACAACGAGCAGCTGAAGGGCGTCAGCCGGATGCGGTCGCTTGATATTCTGCTTCAGATTGGCGGTCTGAGCTTCGGCGAAGGAGAGAAGCTCGCGATGGCGGAGAAGAAGAACCGCCTCTATGTAGAATATATCTCCAGACTGGACGAATCGGAGCTGCTGCCCGGTGTCAGAGCCTATCTGAATGCGCTGAGAGCACGCGGCGTGGCTATCGCCCTTGGCTCTGCGAGTAAGAATGCAGAATTCATACTGGATAAGCTGAGTATCGCGGGGCTGTTCGATACGGTAGTAGACGGCAACAAGGTCTCGCGGGCGAAGCCGGACCCTGAGGTTTTCCTGACCGCCTGCAGGGAGCTGGGGCTGGGGCCGCAGGACTGTGTGGTGTTCGAGGATGCAGAGGCCGGAGTAGCCGCCGGGAAGGCGGCCGGCATGTACGTGGTCGGGATTGGCCGGCCGGAGCTGCTGAAGGCAGCGGATCTGGTGATATCCGCATTGCATGAATTGTAAGAGCTTGATAGAATGGCTCTTGAGGAACTTTTTTCCTCTATTATCTATTCTATTATAGAAGGAAAGCTTGAGGGATGATAATGGAAACGTTGTTGCTATGGCCTGAAGGGGTGCCTGGAGCGCTGGGAACCAGTCAAGAGGATCAGCCTGCGATCACACCTTATTTAGTTGAAGGCAAAGGGAATGCCGCTGTTCTGGTCTGTCCGGGAGGCGGGTATGCGATGCGTGCCGACCATGAAGGCGGTCCGGTTGCGGAGTGGCTGAATACACTGGGCATCTCTGCCTTCGTACTGCGTTACCGTGTAGCGCCTTATCAATATCCGAGTGCGCTCCAGGATGCGCAACGGGCGCTGCGTACGATCCGCTTCCGTGCGGACGAATTCGGCATTGACCCGGACCGGCTCGGCATTCTGGGCTTCTCGGCGGGTGGACATCTGGCTTCTACCGCCGGGGTAGCTTATGATCTGGGCAATCCTGATCACCCGGAGCCATTGGAGCGGCTGTCCAGCCGTCCTGACCGCCTGATTCTATGTTACCCGGTTATCTCGATGACCGAGGGGGTGACCCATCAGGGCTCGAAGGAGAATCTGCTGGGAGCTGTTCCCGATGCAGAACTGTCGCTTAAGCTTAGCAGCGAGTTCCAGGTAACCCCGGACACGCCGCCAACGTTCCTCTGGCATACCTCTGATGATGATTACGTCCCGGTAGAGAACAGCCTGCTGTTCGCCGCAGGGCTTAGCCGTCATAAGGTTCCATTCGATCTGCATATCTATGCGCACGGTGTACACGGTCTGGGCTTAGCCCCTGATGAGCTGCACACCAAGACATGGACGGATGCTTGTGCCTCGTGGCTGCAATTGCAAGGGTATACCAGAGCTTGAATTTCTGCTGCCAGGTCCGTGCTATAAGTACTATTCACTAAAAACCAGTCACCACGGCAGCTCCGTGTTGTGGCTGGTTTTTGTTTCTGGGTTGATGCAATAGCAAAACTCCATACAAATGGACATAAAGAACTTGGAAATAAACCTGTGTAAGCGCTTGTAGGTTTGTTAAAATATAAGAACTTGTATTATTGGAACTGGAGGTGAATCCAGGGTGTTGTCCACGCTTGTAAAACCCATTGTCAGGCTCAGTGTCAAGCAGCAGTTGATTCTGCTGTTCCTGATCATGATTACGCCTATTCTGATTCTGAACAGCTACGGCAACTACAAGGCAGAGGAGATTTTGAAGCGCCATGTGACCAATGCCTATGTGGAGCTGAACAAGCAGAATCTCGCCATTATTAACAGAGACATCGATACGGTGAACAAAATCACGACCACCGTCATCCAAAATCCGGTCCTGCAGCAGCTCAACATGAGCGGGGATGATACAGTGCTTGAGCGCGTGGAACGTTATGAGACCATCGAGAAGCTGCTCGGCAGCTATTCGCAGGGAGCGGAGCGGGGGGACGGCATCTACTACTCGCTATACGTATATGATCCCGATAACTACTACTTTTTCGCTCCCAATTTCCCGCAGGTGAAGAAGGCGGGGGTTTATTTTTTCTCCAAGGAGGAACGGCCGTACTGGTTCGAACAGGTGGTACAGCAGAAAGGCCGCGGATACCTGATGTTCGCCGAGAAGCTGAGCCCGCAGGCCGAAGATCTGAAGACGCTTACGTATGTCAGGGCCGTCAATAATATCTACCGGGGGGCAGGGACGCTCGGCGTGCTGGTGGTGACCAAGATGGAATCGAAAATCGGTGAATCGCTAAGGTCGATCTCGCTGCCGGACGGGGAAATCTATCTGACGGATATGAACAACCGTGTACTGGCCTCAACCACGAATTCAACCGGAGAGGTGATCGTCCTGCCGGACGGCTCGGAGGCGGGAGATCCGGAGGGAACCGAGGATATTAT
The DNA here is from genome assembly GCF_038051945.1 of Paenibacillus sp. FSL H3-0469. Classification (NCBI taxonomy): domain Bacteria; kingdom Bacillati; phylum Bacillota; class Bacilli; order Caryophanales; family Paenibacillaceae; genus Paenibacillus; species Paenibacillus sp. FSL H3-0469. Next base: position 1,925,295 of record NZ_CP150302.1, on the reverse strand, counting down.
CACTGATGACTTCATCTACGTGGTGAACAACAATCATGCCTTTGAGCAAAAGCTGGTCTACAAGGTGCCCGTCAAATCCCTGCTCCAGCAGCAGAATGAAATGAAACGCGTTATTCAATACATAACGGTGGCCTACGCGCTGTTCGGATTGATCATCATTACCTACTTCTGGCGTTCGCTGATGACCCCTTTGCAGAAGCTGGCTTTTTTTGTACGCAAGTATGAGCCGGGCAACCGTGTGCCCGAGACTCCCCGCAGAGGAAGCAACGATGAGGTCAGTGTGCTGATTACCGCCACGTATGATATGGCCCGCAGGCTCAACAGCCTGATTATGTACAAATACCAGATGGAGCTGAAGCAGAAGGAATCGCAGCTGCAGCTGCTCTATCAGCAGATCAACCCGCATCTGCTATACAATACCCTGGAGAGTATTTATTGGAAAAGCTCGCTCGAAGGCAACGTGGAATCCGCGGAAATGATCAAGGAATTATCCAAGCTGATGAAGATCAGCTTAAGCCGGGGCCGGGAGCTGATCACGCTCGAAGAAGAGCTTGAACATGCCAGTGCCTACATCAAGCTCCAGCAGCACCGGCATGATTATGTGTTCGCCGTTATCTGGAATATCGCTCCCGGGACCACCAGGAATCTGATTCCCAAGATCACCCTGCAGCCCCTGATCGAGAATGCCATTATCCACGGGGTTAAGCATATGGAGGAGGACGGCGAGATCATCATCAGCTCTGTGCTGGAGGATAGCCGGATTCGGATTACCATTGAGGATAACGGCTATAAGCAGGTCGATTATAAGGCTATCGAACAGATTCTCCATGACGACAGCCCGAACCCGGTGAACGGCTACGGTATCCGCAATATCCATCAGCGTGTGCAGCTGCATTTTGGCGGAGATTGCGGGATCAGCTACGGACCACGCGAGCGCGGAGGCACGATAGTAAGTGTGATCCTTCCGAAGTCAGAGACTATAGAGTAGAGGAGAGAGTACGGTGTTCAATATACTGGTTGTTGATGATGAGCCGCTCATTTGCAAAGGACTAAGCAGCCTGCTGGCTGCTTCCGGGTTGGATATTGACCATATCTATACAGCCGGCAGCGGGTATGAGGCACTGGATTGTATTCGTATGGAGGAGATCGATCTGCTTGTGACCGATATCCAGATGGGGGCTATGAGCGGGATCGAACTGATGCAGCATGCCAAAATGACCAGGCCCTGGATGCAGACGATCGTCATCTCTGCGCATGAGACCTTTCAGTATGCCCAGATGGCCGTCCGGCTGGGGGCGAGAGATTATCTGATCAAGCCCTTGAACAGTGAGCAGTTCCTGGATTCGGTGCGCAGTGTTGTTCTGAAGATGAATAGACCGTCGCCGGAGCTGGCTACATATATGGATGGTAATGGGGACCGCTTCCGCCTGGAGGAGCCGCTTCCCGAGTACAGTGAGCTGCTGAATAGTCTGCTTACGGAGACCGCGGCGGTGCTGGGGACAGAGGAGAAGCGGCGCAAGCTGGATGAGCTTAGTCTGCAGGGACCATTTTTTGCGGTGATCAAAATCAGGCTCCCCCTGCCGCAAGACCGGCCTGAGCAGAGGTACACTACCCGTGATCATGGCCTGCTGCGCTACGCCGCCTTGAATATTGCCAAGGAGCTGTTGGATCAGGAGTGGAATTCCACCGCCTTCTATTCGCCGGACCAGGAAATCACCATAATCATCCAGTGGGATGAGCAGAGCTACGAGGAGCCGTCCACCGGCCAGCTGAGCCGGCTGGAGGTGCTGGGCCGCAGCCTTCATTACAATATTAACCGCTATTTGCAGCTCCGGGCCGTCATCGGCATCAGCCAGATTCTGAAGGGGCTGAGCTTCATGGATGTGCTGAACCGGCAAGCCTCGAAGGCGATCCTCTGGAACAACGAGCATGCCGATCATTATGTGTTCTATTATGGGGATTTCAACTGGAATAACTACGCTGCTGATCCGTCGCCCGAGGAATTGCATACGCACAGCAATCTGATCGTGCAGAAGGCGAAGGAGTACATTGACGGGAATTACGCCCAGAAGGGGCTGACGATTCATGAAGTAGCGAAGAAGAATCATGTCAGTCCCAATTACCTGAGCTATTTGTTCAAGAAGAATACAGGCTATAACCTGTGGGAATATGTCATTAAGCTGCGGATGGAGGACAGCCGGGAGATGATTCTGAACACCGATCTGCGGCGGTATGAGATTGCGGAGCGGGTAGGATACGAGTCGCCGGAGCATTTTAGCAAAATTTTCAAAAAATACTTTGGGTTCAGTCCCAGCGAACTGAAGAAGTAAGAACGCTTACGATTGCCATAGATATAGACATGTTAAGTCTCGCCCTCATTTCCTACAATGAAGACAGGAGGCGCTTTCCCATAAAGTGCTGAAAGACGACAGGAATGAGGGAGCCGGAATGAATCAGTCTGCTGCGTTACACGATCACCTTCCAGCGGAGCTGGAGAACAAGCCGTACAAGCAGAACCGCTGGAAAAAGAATTATTGGGGCGTGATGTTTCTTGTCCCCGCTTTGATTATCTTCATTATGTTTATGTGGGTGCCTATCTTCAAAGGGTTCCTGTATAGCTTCTACACCGTTGATTTCGTCAAAGGGAATACCTTCGCCGGCCTGGACAATTACGCCAGGGCGCTTACCGACCCCGATGTACTTATTGCTGTCAAAAACACCCTGTACTATATGCTGCTCTGCCTGGTGATCGGCTTCTGGGTTCCGATTGCCTTTGCCATTGCCATCTCCGAGCTGCGGAAATTCGGCGGATTCGTGCGCGTTGCCGCGTATTTGCCATATGTCATGCCTGCTGTAGTCCTATACGGGCTGTGGCGTTGGCTGTATGATCCCGTTGGACCGATCAATGCGGTCATCGGCAGCACCGGAGCGGAGCAGATCGCCTTCCTGACCGATACCCGGTGGTCGATGATCTCGCTGGTCTTCATGGAGACCTGGCAGCAGTTCGGCTCGGGGATGCTGATCTATCTTGCTGCGGTGCTCAGTATTCCCCGGGACTGGTATGAGGCCGCCGAGATTGACGGAGCCGGAGTATGGGCGCGTATCCGCCACATCACCCTGCCTTCACTGCGCAATCTGATCCTCCTGATGCTGATTCTTCAGGTCATCGCCACCTCTCAGGGCTACCAGTCGCAGATGGCCTTGCTGGACGGAGGGCCGAACAATGCTACGCTGACGTATGCGCTGCTTATTGTGAAGTATGCTTTTACCAGACTGGATTATGGTACGGCGACTGCGCTGGGGATGCTGATGTTTGTTGTTCTGGGCGGTTTGGGCATTCTTCAGTTCAAGCTTAACAAGGAGGACAACTAGGATGAAGAGCGCAGACAGAGGGATTCTCTCGGAGCATGATCTTAAGAAAACCAGCAACAGGGTGGTATACGGAATTATGGTGCTGTTCATTGTCCTGATGATATTCAGCATGCTGTATCCTATCCTCATGACGATGTTCAACGGGTTGAAGTCGAATATCGAGGTCAATTCCTTTCCGCCGCATTTTTTCCCGCAGGAATGGCATTTCGGCAATCTGAAGGATGCGCTGGATTATATCGATCTGGCCATGTTTCTGCGGAACACCCTGTATATTTTTGCAGGAAATATGGTCGCTACCTTAATTGTGCTGGGACTCGCGTCCTTCAGTATCTCACGGATGCATGTGCCTTACCGCAAGGCCTTCTATTTTTTCTTCCTGATGACCCTGTTCATTCCGGCTACGAGCTATATGATTCCGAACTTTGTTAATCTAAAGGAGCTGGGCCTGCTCAATCAATATGCGGCCTTCTGGCTGCCGGCAGGCGCGAACACGTTCTTTTTCCTGCTGCTTAAGAATTTCTTTGACGGGATTCATCCGGAGATTCTGGAAGCGGCGCGGATGGACGGGGCCTCGGAGCCGAGAAGCTTCTTCACCATCGCGGTGCCGCTGTCGATTCCGATTTTTGCAACACTGGCGATCTTCATCTTCTCCACAGCCTGGAATGACTGGTTCTGGCCGTCGCTGGTTATGCACAGTGAGGAGAAGTATACGCTCGCTACCGCCATCTACAAGTACGTTATCAATGTAAAAGCGCTGAATACGAACATCAAATTTGCGATTCTGTTCATTGTCTCTCTGCCGCCGATCCTGGTGTTCCTGGTCTTCCAGAAGTTCATTATGCGCGGGGTTTCATTGTCAGCGGTCAAAGGCTAGGCAGGAAGGAAAAGATCCGGCAGAGATCGTAAACCTGCACATGAAGGGAATATAAATACACCTCGTTTGTAACCGGTTTCTCTTTTAAGATGAACTTGTAAGCTCATTATGATATGGAAAAGGGGAGTTACCATGCGTAAAGTTTCCAGCATATTCGCCTGTCTCCTGGTCACGGGGACCTTATTGTCCGCCTGCGGCGGCAATAATAACGGGAACAAGCCGGCGGCCAATGGAGGGGAGGGGACACCTGCACCAGCGGAAACCCAGGCGGCCGAAGAGTCAGCCACTCCGTCTGCAGCACCGGCTGACGATATCACCCAGAGAAAGGTAACAATTAAAATCCACTATCCTACGCCGGACCTGACCGAGGTGAGAGCGCAGGAGGATGACAAAATCAAGCGGTTCCAGGAAGTCTATCCGAATGTGGAGATCGTCAAGGACGACTGGCAGTATAATGTAAGCGAGATCGGGGTGAAGATGGCAGCGAACGAAGCGCCTACCTTCTTCAACACGTATGCCACCGAAGCCAAATTCCTGATTGAGAAGGGCTGGGTTGCCGACATCACCGATCTGTGGAACAACTATGAGTTCAAGGATCAGATCAATCCTGTGCTGCAGAACCAGTTCATCATTGACGGCAAGGTGTATGGGGTTACGCAGAAGGGTTACGTCACTACAACAATGATCAACAAGAAGATGCTCGATGACAAAAGTGTAGCCGTACCTCCAATGGATTGGACCTGGGACGACATGCTGAACACAGCCAAAGGAGTGGCCGATCCCAAGAAAGGTATCTCCGGGATTGCCCCGATGGGCAAAGGCAATGAAGCCGGCTGGAACTGGACCAACTTCCTGTTTGAAGCAGGCGGGGAGATTCAGAAGATTGAAGGCGGCAAGGTAGTGGCAACCTTCAATTCCGAAGCTGGGATCAAAGCGCTGGATTTCTACAAGAAGCTGAGATGGGAAGCCAAAGCGGTTCCCCAGGATTGGGCGCTTGGCTGGGGGGATGCTGTGGGCGCCTTCCAGCAGGGCCGCACAGCGATGGTTATGGCCGGGTCTGACGGTGTCATCGAACAGGCGCTCAACCAGGGCGGGTTCAAGCCTGAGGATGTGCTGACCTATCCGATGCCAGCGGCAGAGAAGGGCGGCAAGCATACCGGCGTACTCGGCGGCGACTATCTGGTCATCAACCCGAATGCCAGCAAGGATGAACAGGAGATGGCCTTCCGTTATATTACCTTCGACTATTTCTCAGATAAAGGACTGGAAGCGCTCGACGCCATTATCAGCCAGCGTAAAACGGACGGCAAATATTATATCCCGCCGCTTCTGGATTACTATGCTGCCGATTCCGACTTCGGCAAGAAGACCAAGGCCGTCTATGACAAGTACGATATTGTATATCAGTATAGTCCCGAAATCATGGCGCTGCTGGACGGCAAGCCCGAAGCCCAGTACAACACTCAGGACTATTATGCAACGATGTCCAACGTGATCCAGGAGCTGTTCGCCAAGGAGGGCACAGACTCGAAGGCCCAGCTTGATGCAGCGGCCGCAACGGTTCAGCAGAAATTCTTCGATACGATTAAGGTGGAGTAGTTTAAGCCCCTCTAGAGTCGGGGCGAAGGATGAACGGGACGGGAGACAGCAGAGATGCTGTCTCCTTTTTTGAAAGCTCAGATTTATATGTTTTGGGGCCCCGCAAAGTACCTGAGTCAACACCTACGCTAAAGCTCCACTACCCTGGAAGTAACTTTACTTCCCCATTTCCATCTTCTGTGGTGCCGCGTCAGCGGCATGGATGGCTTTGTGGGGTTATTTTGTATAGTCTTGGGTACGTACGTAGTATTCAGTAGTTTTGCCTATCACAGCCATACATCATCGATGTTACAGCAATCCATGCGGACTGGGAGGCCGTTATTTCAGACGTTTGGGCTATTCTGCACGCTCGGCGGACTGAGGTGCTCTTAACTAACTTATTTGCTCTTGTGTTCGGCTCGTCCAGACCCAATAACGGCCGCTCAGTCCGCAATCAGCAGAATAGGTGTCTTTTTGGCAATATAAGAGACTCCCAGTCCCAATCACTCAAATTATTTATTTCATGCACCAAAAAACCGCGAAGCCGTGCTGCTGCACGGTTTTTTGGTGTTCGCAGTCTGATACTTTCAAGCTGTGATGAAGGGGGAATAGGAGTGAAAAAGCCCTCAGGAAGACAAGGAAAGAAGCACGCGCTCCATTTGCTATTAATCGTGAGTCTGATGGCGGGGTTGATCCCTCCGGGACTTTGGCAGGCGGGGCAGGCTTCTGCGGCAGCGGCTACAGAAGCAGGTGCGCCTACGGATATAGTTTCATCTACAGAAGCAGATGCAACTACTCCAGTGGTTAAAACTGCGGTTGTTAATGGGACAGCCTCTGCTGCGAGCGATATTAGCGGCCATTGGGTGGAGCCGCAAATGAGCGAATGGATAGGAGGCGGGTATATCAAAGGCTTCCAAGATGGAAGCTTCCGGCCTGATCAGGCTATCTCAGTGTTTTTCCGAATAGGATGCGTTACAGAGCATGATTCTGCTTGTTAATGGGAAGAATGGGCTACCCTCCTTTAAAAGGACGGCAAAGCCGGTTCCACTTGTTAGCTGAGATTTATATTTATATTCACCGTCAGAGTGAGTCTGTAGAAGAGCACCGGATGAACCGAAGGGACGGCTTGGCATTCTTGAGCAAAATTCCTGAAGCCCAACCGTCATTGCAAGGCAAGATGGGCCATCAACGCTGCAGACTACCGTATTGCGTTCGCAGAATAGACAAATATTAATTGAATAATACATATAATGTGGAAAAAATACCGGTAAATGATCGAATGAAAGCGCTTTGAAAACAACTCAAAAAAAACTTTAAACTTTGTGAAAGATTTCACTATACAAGGTGAAAAGGATGTGCTAAGATAAATGTATAGAAAGAAACAACCTAAAAATTGACAGGAGGACGAGGGAGATGGCAGTTAAAAACGAAGTCGCCGCCCAAGTGAAACAAACCACCGCTGAAGAGTATATTCAGGTTTTGGTGGATAAAGCAAAGAAAGCCCACGAAGCGTTCATGGGCCTGGATCAAGAGCAGACAAACACAATCGTTCATGCAATGGCGCTGGCCGGACTCGACAAGCATATGTACCTGGCAAAACTGGCAGTTGAAGAAACAGGACGCGGAGTATACGAAGACAAAATTACGAAGAACATCTTCTCCACTGAATATATCTGGCACGGAATTAAGTACGACAAGACTGTAGGCGTTATTGAGGATAACGTTTATGACAGCTTCCAGAAGATTGCTGAACCAGTCGGAATCATTATGGGTATCACACCGGTAACCAACCCAACATCCACCACGATGTTTAAAGCTTTGATTTCCGCTAAGACACGTAACCCTATTATATTCGGTTTCCACCCATCAGCGCAAGAGTGCAGTGCGGCAGCAGCCAAAATTCTGCATGATGCAGGCGTAGCAGCCGGCGCACCTGAGAACTTCATCCAATGGATTGAGCTTCCTACGATGGACAAAACAAACGCACTGATGAACAATCCGGACGTTGCACTGATTCTGGCAACCGGCGGATCGGCAATGGTCAAGGCAGCTTACAGCTGCGGCAAGCCGGCACTCGGCGTAGGTCCTGGTAACGTGCCTGCCTTCATTGAGAAGAGTGCTGATATCGATCAGGCTGTAACAGACCTTATCCTGTCGAAGACTTTTGATAATGGTATGATCTGTGCTTCCGAGCAGGCAGTCATTATTGAAGAAGCCATCTTCGATCAAGTGAAGAAGAAAATGATTGCGAACGGCTGTTACTTTGTCAACAAAGAAGAAGCAGCTAAGCTGACCAGCGGCGCAATGAATGTAGAGAAATGTGCGGTTAACCCGGCTATCGTTGGCCAATCCGCAGTGAAGATCGCTGAAATGTGCGGCATTCAGGTTCCTGCCGGAACGAAGATCCTGGTAGCTGAGCTTGAAGGCGTAGGTACTAAATATCCATTGTCCGCTGAGAAGCTGAGCCCGGTTCTGGCTTGCTACAAAGTGAAGAATGCTGACCAGGGTATCGAACGCGCAGCTCAAGTCGTTGAATTTGGCGGCATGGGCCACAGCTCGGCTATCCATTCCAATAATGAAGAAGTCATCATGAAGTTCTCCAACCGTCTGCAGACCGGACGTATTCTCGTCAACTCGCCATCTACACACGGCGCAATCGGCGATATTTACAACACCAATATCCCTTCATTGACACTGGGCTGCGGATCTTATGGACGCAACTCGGTATCGCAGAACGTGACTGCCATCAATCTGATCAACGTGAAAAGGGTGAACCGTCGTACCGTGAATATGCAATGGTTTAAAGTACCTGACAAGATTTACTTCGAGAAGGGGTCCACTCAGTACCTGGCCAAAATGCCTGATATTACACGCGTAGCTATTATCACTGACCCTGTAATGGTGAAGCTGGGATATGTAGAAAGAGTTGAGCACTATCTGCGTCAACGCCAGACTCCTGTAGCGATCGAAGTATTCTCGGAAGTTGAACCTGATCCGTCGACTACTACAGTGGAAAAAGGTACAGCTATGATGAACAGATTCCAGCCGGACTGCATTATCGCACTCGGCGGCGGTTCCCCGATGGATGCTGCCAAGGGCATGTGGCTGTTCTACGAACATCCGGATGCAGACTTCAACGGTCTGAAGCAGAAGTTCATGGATATCCGTAAACGGGTATACAAATTCCCTAAGCTCGGCAACAAAGCGAAATTCGTTGCGATTCCTACAACTTCCGGTACAGGTTCCGAAGTAACCTCGTTCGCAGTTATCACAGATAAAACAACAGGGAACAATACTAAGTATCCGCTGGCTGACTATGAGCTGACTCCAGACGTAGCTATTATCGATCCTGAGTTTGTATACAGCTTGCCTAAAACGGCTGTCGCCGACACAGGTATGGACGTATTGACACATGCTATTGAAGCTTATGTATCTGTAATGGCCAGTGACTATTCCGATGGTCTGGCAATCAAAGCTATTCAGCTGGTATTCCAGTGGCTGGAGAAATCCGCACTGCAAGGTGACAAACTGGCCCGTGAGAAAATGCACAACGCATCGACACTTGCCGGTATGGCCTTTGCCAATGCATTCCTGGGGATTAACCACAGCTTGGCGCACAAATGGGGCGGACAGTATCACACCGCACACGGCCGCACCAATGCAATCCTGATGCCGCATGTTATCCGTTACAATGCCAAGAAGCCTACGAAGTTCGCTTCGTTCCCTAAATATTCGCACTTTGTAGCTGACGAACGGTATGCTGAAATTGCCCGTATTCTGGGATTGCCAGCACGCACTACCGAAGAAGGCGTAACCAGCCTGATCAATGCGATCCGCGACATGAATAAAAAACTCGGCATCGAAGAATCCTTCTCGGCTCTTGGTTTCGATCCTAAGGACTTCGAATCCCGTGTAGACTATCTGGCTGACCGTGCATTTGAAGACCAATGTACAACTGCCAACCCTAAAATGCCGCTGGTATCCGAGCTTGCTGATGTATACCGCAACGCATTCTATGGCAAATTCGATAACTAATTAACGGTTGCCTGACAAAGAATAAGGTTAAAGGTTAATATGGGACTGGATGGAAGTGACAAATATCACCGAAAGAGTGATATTTGTCACAGTCCTTTTTCAGAAAATAAACTAAAATGTTTATATAAACAACGGTCCCGGTTATGAAGATGCGATTGTGAATTTTATAACAACCATAGCTCATGGGATCACGAGACACGGGATTAACCTTCAAGCCCGCGATCTCTACAAATATACTAAATATAAATGGAGGGATTTAGCATGTCGGTGATTGAAAAAGAAGTACAAGAGGTTAAGTCTGGCTGGAGAAATTTCACAAAAGGCACATGGTCCAAGAAAGTTGACGTTAATAACTTTATTGCCAAGAACATCAAGCCATATGAAGGAAATGAAGATTTCCTCGTAGGTCCTACCAGCAACACTACTGAACTGTGGAAGATTATCTCCCAGCTGAGTAAGGAAGAAAGAGAAAGAGGCGGCGTATGGGACGTTTCCCTCGATACTGTCTCCACTATCACTTCCCATGCTCCTGGTTACATTGACAAGGACAAGGAACAGATTGTCGGCGTTCAGACTGATGCGCCTTTCAGACGTTCCATCCAACCGTTCGGCGGTATCAAGATGATGATCGATGCTACTAAGGCTTACGGCTTCGAGCTTCCGCAGAATATCGTTGACATGTTCACGAACATCCGCAAAACGCATAACCAAGGCGTATTTGATGCATATACACCAGATATGAGAGCGGTGCGTAAATCCGGCGTAATCACAGGCCTTCCTGATGCTTATGGCCGCGGACGTATCATCGGCGACTATCGCCGTATTGCTCTGTATGGTATTGATTTCCTGATTAAAGACAAGAAGCAGCAACTGACTGAGCTTGAAGTAGACTCCATGACAGAAGATGTTATCCGTCTGCGTGAAGAGCTGTCCGAGCAAATACGTGCTCTGGGCGAACTGAAACAAATGGCTGCAGCACATGGTATGGACATCTCCAAACCGGCTGTCAACTTCAAAGAAGCTACACAATGGGTATACTTCGGTTATCTGGCAGCTGTTAAAGAACAGAATGGTGCGGCAATGTCCCTTGGACGCGTATCCTCCTTCCTGGACATCTATGTACAACGTGACATTGAAGAAGGTACTCTGACTGAAGAGCAAGCTCAAGAAATCGTTGACCATTTCGTAATGAAGCTGCGTATCGTGAAGTTCCTGCGTACGCCTGACTATAACGATCTGTTCTCCGGTGACCCTACTTGGGTAACAGAATCCATCGGTGGTATGGCTGAAGACGGTACAACCCGCGTAACTAAGAACAGCTTCCGCTTCCTGCATACCCTGTACAATCTGGGACCGGCTCCAGAACCAAACCTGACAGTACTGTGGTCCGAGAAGCTTCCTGAAGGCTTCAAGAAATATTGTGCCAAGGTATCCATTGAGACCAGCGCTATCCAATATGAGAACGATGATGTAATGCGTCCATACTGGGGTGAAGATTATGCGATTGCCTGCTGCGTATCCCCAATGCGTATCGGTAAGCAAATGCAGTTCTTCGGTGCCCGTGCCAACCTGGCTAAAGCTCTGTTGTATGCGATCAATGGTGGTAAAGATGAGAAATCCGGCGTTCAGGTAGGTCCTGAATATCCTGCGATCACTTCTGAATACCTGGATTACAATGAAGTAATGAAACGTTTCAAACCAATGATGGAATGGCTGGCTAAGACTTATGTCAATACGCTGAACATCATTCACTATATGCATGACAAATATTCCTACGAACGTATCGAAATGGCGCTGCATGACCGCGACATTCTGCGTACGATGGCTTGCGGTATCGCTGGACTGTCCGTTGCTGCTGACTCCCTAAGCGCAATCAAATACGCTAAGGTTAAGCCAATCCGTAACGAAGAAGGCATCGCAATCGACTTTGAAACTGAGGGTGAATTCCCTTGCTACGGTAACAACGACGACGCTGTTGACAGCATCGCAGTTGAACTGGTTGAAACCTTCATGTCGATGATCCGCAAAAACAAAACGTATCGTGATGCTGTGCCGACTCAATCGGTACTGACAATCACTTCGAACGTTGTATATGGTAAAAAGACCGGTACTACTCCTGACGGACGTAAAAAAGGCGAACCATTCGCTCCTGGTGCTAACCCAATGCACGGACGCGACAAGAAGGGCGCCCTGGCATCCCTGAACTCTGTTGCCAAACTTCCTTACTCCGATGCACAAGATGGTATCTCGAATACCTTCTCCATCGTACCTAAGGCGCTGGGTAAAGACGAAGATTCCCGTAAGTCCAACCTGGTCTTCATGATGGACGGATATTTCCACAATAATGCTCAGCACTTGAACGTTAACGTGTTTAACCGTGAGCAACTGCTTGACGCTATGGATCACCCAGAGAACTATCCACAGTTGACCATTCGCGTATCCGGCTATGCTGTTAACTTCATCAAGCTGACCCGTGAACAACAGATGGATGTTATCAACCGTACATTCCACGATTCCATGTAAGAAGCATTCTTGTTCTACAAGAACTGAAATGAACTGAAGAGCTGCCGCCCTTGCAAGAGGGCGGTACACTCTTGTCTGAAAGTGGTTAAAATTTTAAGGTTTTTTTGAAAGGATGACATCTCATGCTTAAAGGACATATCCACTCTTTGGAGACGTTTGGAACGGTGGATGGCCCGGGTATCCGCTTCGTGCTTTTTATGCAAGGCTGCCTGCTCAAGTGTCAGTATTGCCACAACCCGGATACATGGGAATTAAATGAAGGCAAAGAAATGACCGTTGAGGAAGTACTGGCGGAAATTGAGCCTTACCTGAATTATTATAAAACGTCCGGCGGCGGCCTGACCGTATCCGGCGGTGAACCAACACTCCAGGCGCAATTTGTGAAGCAATTGTTCACCGAGGTGAAGAAACGCTGGAATCTGCATACCACGCTTGATACTAACGGCTATAATGATGGATCGAAAATTAGCGACCTGCTGGATGTTACCGACCTGGTACTCTTGGACCTGAAGCATATTGATGATGAAGCGCATATCAAGCTGACGGGCAAATCCAACGACCGTACCTTGAAACTGGCCCGCTGGTTATCTGATAATAACCGCAAAATGTGGATTCGCCATGTTTATGTTCCCGGCATTCATAATAAAGAAGAGGATTTACAGAATCTTGGACGGTTCATTGGCACCTTAAATGGAGTAGAGAAGTTCGAAATCCTGCCTTATCACGTAATGGGGATCTACAAATGGAAGGAGCTTGGCCGTCCTTATGAGCTTGAAGGGGTGGAGTCACCTTCCGATGAAGAAGTGCAGCGTGCGTACCGGCTGATTGAAGAGGGCCGTAAAGAGTCTGCATTGGTCTAATTGAATAGAGTAACTATCGAAAGCGGAGCTTCTATTCTGAGGAGTTTCGCTTTTTGTATGTCAGGAAACCTGACTGAATTCGCTTTCATTAGAGGATTTTATCCCTATTGAAGATAAATCTTAACCTTACGAATACAAAAGTGATTTTCTATAATTAGAGTTGTAAGGGAATTCATAAAATAGGGAGGGTCACCCGTAATGAGAAAAAGTCTAACACTGCTATTGTCCCTGATGTTCGTTAGCTCGGCGCTGCTGGCTGGCTGTGGAGGCAACAAGAATAATGCGTCTCCAACGACAGAGCCTGCTGCGACGAATGAGGCCGCTGCAACCAATGCTGTTGCAACAGAAGAACCTGCCAGCGCTGAACCTTTTGAGATGACGGTCCGTCATACCCAGGTTGGGGCAGATAAGCAGAAACGATTGGCTATTCTTGAGGATGTAGTGGGCAAAGTGCAGGCGGATGTGCCTGGGCTGACCTTCAAGCTGGATGGAGTAGATTCGGATGTGAACCGTAAAGAGAAGCTGCGCGGTGAGATGGCAGCCGGCAACCCTCCGGAGATCTTCGACCTGTTCGGCAGTCCGGACTCCAAGATCTATGCCAAGGAAGGCAAGCTACTGGACCTGACCCCAATTCTTGATGAATTAGGCATCAAAGACAAGTTCTCCAATCTGGACCCGTTCACCTATGAAGGCAAAATCTACGGCCTGCCGATCGGCGGCTCCGGAGAAGGCTTTTTCTATAATAAAGAATACTATAACAGCAAGGGCTGGAAGGCTCCAACGACCTTCGCTGAACTGGAGCAGCAGCTGGCCGATATTAAAGCGGATGGTAAAGTGCCAATGGCTGGTGCTTCCAAAGCAGGCTGGGTACCGCTGATGCTGGCCAATCATCTCTGGTCCCGCTATGCCGGACCGGATGTGACTGCGAAATTCGCTACCGGTGAAGCAAAGTGGAGTGATCCGAACGTAATCAAGGGCTTGGCGAAATACAAGGAATGGGTGGATAAAGGCTACTTCAAGAAGGGTGAGCTCGGCTTCGAGTATGCTGAATATACCACCCAGTTCACCAGCGGTGAAGCGATCCTGATGTATGACGGGACCTGGAAGTCTTCCGTGTTCAAAGCCGGGCAATCCGGCGAAGGTCTGATCGGCAAGGTCGGCTTCTTCAATATTCCGGCGGTTGAAGGCGGAGTGGGTGACCAGACAGCACTGATGCGGGATGTGAACAACGGTTATGGCTTCTCGGCATCAGCGGGTGAAGATGAGCGGCAGCTTGCGGCCGTGAAATCTTTCATTAAGAATATGTTCAATGAAGAAATGCAGCTGCGCGGTCTGGTAGAGGACGGAGTCCTGCCTGCCATGAAGATCGATCAGGCGGTGCTGAACAAGAATATTACGGATGATCTGATGAGTGAGATTGTCGCGGTATTGAACAGCTCCAAGTCGTCCTTCCCGGCCTTTGACTCACTGGTGCAGGCCGATGTCACTACTGAAATCAGTAATATCCAGATTCAGAGCCTGATTGGCGGGCAGACGACTCCGGAGAAGATGGGTGCTGCACTGCAAAAGATTCAGGAAGAGGCCAACGCTGCAGTGGAATAAGAAGCACTAGAAATCCGGGGAGAACAGCGGCTGAATGTCCAAATGTTCACCGCAGTGACAACCAAGCTTTGAGTTCAAACCTTAAGTGCGTCCTATGTACATGTGCCCTGGTGCTTGCTCCAGGGTGCATTTTTCAAAAGAAAAGCAATATGGAGGTAGCTATGAATAAGGCACTGAGAAATCCTCTGGTGTTCATTCTGTTCGTTATTCCGGCACTGGTGCTGTTCGTTATGTTCTTCATCTATCCCATCTTCAGCTCGATTTACTATAGCTTCACCAGCTGGAACGGTGTATCTGAGACGGTCAAATATGCCGGAGTGGACAACTTCAAGAAAGCTCTGGCAGATGAACGCTTTTGGATTTCTGTGAAAAATAACGGCTGGTTCATTCTGTTCTCCGTAGGCATACAGGTCCCGCTGATTGTGTTCTTCTCTTTACTGATTGCCAATGTAAAGAAGCTGAAGGGGCTGTACAAGACGGCGGTATTCATGCCGTCCATTATGTCTACCGCAGTAATCGGCATTCTCTGGGGCTTCATCTACGAGCCGAACATTGGATTGTTCAACAAAGTGCTGGGTCTGGTCGGCATTGAACCGGTCTACTGGCTGTCGGACGAACGGTTCGCGATGCTGTCCATTCTGATTACGAATGCCTGGCAGTGGACCGGCTTCTACATTGTGATGGTGCTGGCGGCGATTCTCTCCATTCCCGGGGAGCTGGAGGAAGCAGCGGCCATCGATGGCGCTACGGGGTTCCAGCGGGCTACACGCATCACGCTGCCGCTGATCGTACCGATCATCTCGGTCGTGATTATGCTCTCGATTGCCGGAGCGATGAAGGCTGCCGATATCGTGATCGTAATGACCAAGGGCGGTCCCGCGGGTTCTACCGAGGTGATGGCCACCTATATGATTAAGTATGCGATTACCAACTTCAAATACGGGTACGGCAATACGATCGCTGTTCTGATCTTCTTGTTCACACTCGTGGTAACCGCTCTCTACCAGCTGGTGTTTGCCCGCCGTACGGAAAGGATTGAATACTGATGCCGCGCGCTCTGAAGAAAAGTCTGCCGCACATCGCCCTGCTGGGATATCTGGTGATTGTGCTGTTTCCGTTCCTCTTCGTCCTTTTCTCTTCGGTGAAGAAGGATAACAATGCGATTGCCCTCAATCCCTTCGGTATTCCGAAGAGCTTCGAATGGTCCAACTATGTGGAAGCCTGGGTGAATGCCAAGATCAGCACTTATTTTTTCAACAGCTTATATATTTCGGTTCTGGCTTCTGTGGTGTCTATTCTGCTTGCGTCTATGTTTGCCTTCGCGGTCACGCGGATGCGCCAGGGGAAGTGGAACACCATTCTTTTCTCGCTGGTCCTGATCGGGATGCTGATTCCGAACAATGCGCTGATGCTGCCGATTTATACGATTGTCCGCAAGCTGCATATTCTCAATACCCACTGGGCGCTCATTATTCCTTACATTGCCAATGCAATCCCGTTCACGATCATTATTCTGGCGGCCTTCATGCGCTCGCTACCCAGTGAAATTGAAGAAGCGGCGGTCATGGATGGCTTGAAGGCACCGGGTATATTTGCTAGAATTATTGTACCTTTGACAGTTCCGGCGATGGTTACCGTATTCATTGTTAATTTCCTGGGAAATTGGAATGAGTTCCTGCTGGCCAACTATTTCCTCTCCAATGACGAGCTGCGGACGCTTCCTGTGGGGATGGTCCAGTTCCGCGATCAGTACCAGATGAATTACGCACAGATGTCCGCGGGGATTGTCTACAGCGTGGTTCCGGTCATCGTGATCTATGCGGTTCTGCAGGAGAAAATTATTGAAGGCGTCACCGCAGGCAGTGTAAAAGGATAACATTAATCATGTCAGGAGCAACAGCCGATGAATCTGCGCTACAAATTGTTTACGGCATTCTTAGGCCTGATTATCATTCCGCTGTTCATTCTTGGCATGATTATGTTCTTCGTCACTTATAATTCCATTGAGAAGAAATACAGCCAGCAGTCCGAATATTCGCTCAAAGCGATCAGCTACAGCATTTCCAATGTGTTCAAGGATATGGACAATGTGACAGACAACGGAATTGCCACCTCGGTATTTCATATGGCGCTCAGCGCGGATGATCCCTCCAAGCAGGATCTAACCGACGCCGAGCAGCTCAGCCTGAATGCCAGCCAGCGCAATTTCCGCAGTCTGCTCTATAATCATCCGTCTATCAGCTATGCCTTCCTGTACAACTTCAACGGAAAAGGCAGCTCGGAGATTGTATCGGTCTTCAATAAGGAGAACTTCCGCACGCTGCCCTATGATAAGTTCAAAGGCAGCGAGCTGTATCAGGAGGTAATGAAGCTGAACGGGGTTCCGAAATGGCTGGCCCCGCACGAATACCCTGAGCTAACCGGAACGGAGGCTGTATTTACGCAAATCCGACTGATTAAGGAGCTAAGCTTCTTTCAGAATATCGGCATTCTGGTGGTGCAGATCAAGAACTGGGAATTCGAGTCGATTTTCCGCAATCTTAAGATAGGAGGCACCGACCAGAAGGTGTCTTTCATGCTGGTTAACGATGACGGGATGATTCTGCTGGACCCGGACAGGCAGCTGGACGGGCAGGATTTCCGCAGCTTCACTACGAAGGAGATTACGTTTAAACCCGGCTTTCAGAGCTTCAAGACACAGTTCGGCGGCGAGAAAAGCATTCTGTCGGTCTACCACCTCAAGGAGTATCCCTGGAGTCTGGTCTCCGTCACTTCCTGGGATACTTTGTCTCATGAGGTGACGGTGTTCGCCCGCTGGTTCGTCGTAGTGATGTTCCTGTGCCTCCTGGGCGCTGTCATCTTCAATCTGTTCTTCATGAACCGGATTACAGGCGGGATTGCTGTCATTGTGCGCTTCATGCGCCGGGTAGAGGACGGCGACCTTACTACCCGTGTTGAGGAGAAGGGCAACGATGAGATGACGCTGCTGGCCAGAGGCTTCAATGATCTTATGGACAAAATCAACTCGTTGTTCAGCCGGGTTCATCTGGAACAGCAGCGCAAGAATCAAGCGGAAATGCGTGTGCTGCAGGCACAGATTAAGCCGCATTTTCTGTTCAATACCCTGGAATCGATCAATGTGCTGGCTGTGCAGAATGAAGGCCGCAAGGTCAGTGAGATGGTCTACCGGCTGGCGAGTATTCTGCGGATCAGCATTCAGGACAGGGATGAGATTACGCTGGAGGAAGAGGTTAAGCATCTGCGAAATTATCTCGATATCCAGAAATTCAGGTTCGAGGATTTGTTCGATTATGAGCTTGAGATTCCGCCAGAGCTGCTGGGCTGCGGGATTCTGAAGCTTACGCTCCAGCCGCTGGTGGAGAACAGCATTCAGCATGGTTTTGAGGGGATCGGGTATAAGGGTCTGGTGAGTGTCACAGTATGGGAGACCCAAGGCAATCTGGTACTGCGGATACAGGATAACGGAATCGGGATGACCCCGACCCAGTTGTCTATGTTCCAATATATGGTGAATGATGCGGCAGAGCAGCAGCCGGCAGGCCGGCCGGGGCAAGGCATTCATCTGGAGCGGCGTGGGCTGGGTGTACGCAGTGTCGCAGACCGGATACGGATTGAATACGGCGACAGATATGGGATTTTCATATGTGCAAGTCCTGGGGAAGGAACGATCATCCAGTGCGTCATTCCGAAATACGGGCAGGGGGAAGGCCATTATGCTAAAAGTATTATTGGTTGACGATGAAGCGCCTATTCTGAGCAATCTCAATACTGTACTGCCTTGGGAGGACATGGGGATGGAGGTTGCGGGGCTGGCACGAAGCGGGATGGAGGCGCTGCGCATCGCCGAGGAAACGCCGCCTGATCTGGTGCTCTGCGATATCCGCATGCCGGTGATGGATGGGCTGACGTTCATAGGCAAGCTGCGGGAGATGGGGCTTACGAGCGAGGTGCTGCTGCTCAGCGGCTACCAGGAATTCGATTATGCGCGTGAAGCGATCCGGCTCGGGGTGAAGGAGTATATCTGCAAGCCGATTCATTACGGGGAGCTTGGCGATAAGGTGCGGGAGATCGGCTCCCGGATTCGCAGCAGGCAGTATAAGGACAAATTGTACAACAGCATCCCGTTGTTTCAGGAAGTGCCTGCGGCTGACGAGCCTGTCAAAAAAACACCGGAGCAGCTGATGAATCAAGCCGCACAATTCATTACGGAGCGCCTGCACACAGATCTCGGTATTGATGAGGTGGCGAATACGATTGGCATTAGCAGCAGTTATTTCTGCCTGCTGTTCAAGAACCGCTTCGCGGTGACCTTCGTGGAGTATGTCACCCAGCAGCGGATTGAAGCTGCCAAATTCATGCTCGCCAGCAGCGATAAGAGCATCACCGCCATCAGCTCGGGCGTCGGTTATCAGGAACGGCGTTATTTCACCAAGGTGTTCCAGAAGCAGACGGGAATGACCCCGAAGGAATACCGCAGCAAGTACCGGACTGCTGAAGCACAGTAAGTCTGCTTTTCCAGTAATTAGGGCTGTCCCGCAAAGCCGTTTCATAGCTTTGCGGGACAGCCCTCTGTTTTTAATCAGGACCCGACCACGATCTCTTGTCAACAATCATCCTAATTTATGCCTTCTGTAACACTATTATACTCTCCTGGTGACAGCAGGCCCATTACTTATCGCAAGCAAAAATGTGCTAAGTGCATTCAGTCGAATAATAGAATCGGTGGGTCACCCCATTGAAAATGGCGATAATTGGATTTATATAGATCTTTCTTTACACAGAATGAAACTTTTCGTTGTTCCTTGCGTCTAATACTATGTTTTGTAAAATGAACGTGGCAAAATATGCTGCCGTCCTGAAGAGGGCGGTTCCCGTTTTTACGGGAAATATAAGGTGGAGAGAAAGCCAAGAAGATACCTGCCTTATATACTACAATGGGAGCAGAAGGAGTCGTACAATGAATTTCAAAAAAATGTTTTTAGTGGCAGTATTGGCTGTGTCGCAAGTCGCTGCAGCCATCCCGGCTTGGGCCGCGCCTGTCAGCACACAGACTACAACAACCGGGAATGTGGCCGCAGCGGCAGGCACTGAGGTAACACAGCTTCAGCCCGAGTCAACAGATCCGCTGCCGCCGCTTGTTACCGAGCCGCCAGCAGGTACAGTGATTCCAACCCCAACACCGGCACCTGTTCCTACAGCATCACCGGTTCAAGGGATTCCGGCAGTAACAGAGACTCCGGCTCCGGCCGCTACTGAGGTTCCAGGGGCAACGGCTGCTCCTGTGGACGGCACAGTTCCAACCGATGCCGCTGTGCCTACGGCTACTCCGTTAACGGACACGCCTGTAACCCCAAGCATGACTTCCTCTACAGCAGGTGGCGGTCAGCTTATTCTGATGATGAACAGCAACAAGATGTTCAAGAATGGTACGCCTTACACCGCCAATCAGCCGATGGCAGTCAAGAACGGCGTCTCGTACGTATCCATCCGTGCAATGGTGGAAATGGTCGGCGTTGCCTTCACGTATGACGCCAAAACCAAAGAAGTTATTGTAACCAAGGGCACTAGCATTATGCGGTTCAAGACAGACAGCAAGATATACACAGTCGATGGTACCAAGGTTACCATGAAGGGTCCTGCTTACCAGTTCAAAGGCACCTTCATGATACCGTTAACCTCGATAACCTCTGCACTCAAAATTCCCTACACCGTTGACAATGTTCAGAAGCGGGTTATTCTTACGCTGAATACGAAGCCGACAGCTTCCTTTACGGTTCAGCCGAAGGAAATCTACGCCGGGGAAACGATCGTGACTTATGTGACCTCCAGCTCTTCGCCGAACGGTACGCCGATTGTGGAAGAACGTTGGAGTGACAATAAGCGGGATATGTATGATCAGCCGGGCTTCTATACGGTTATGTATTCGGTACGGGATGCCAACAACATGTGGAGTGATCCTTATCCGGTGACTATCCAAGTGCTGCAGCCGAATCAGCCGCCGGTCGCGCAATTCACGACCGATAAGGACGCATACAAAATGGGTGAGCCGGTAATCCTGACCGATACCAGCTATGATCCCGAGAATGAAGAGCTGACTGTTACCTGGAACAATCGTTCCCTGGCGTATTTCACCCCGGGTCCGCTGTCCATTCAACTGACGGTTACGGATAAGCACGGTCTTAGCAGTACTTTTGAGAAGATGATTACAATCACCAATGAACAACTGTATACACAAGATGAAGTAACAAAGCTGTTCACCATTCCTGGGGACATCATCAGTATGGACGGCGGGATGATCCCGGCGCTCCCTAACCTGCCGTATACGCTGTCGTCCGAAGGCTACACCCTGATCCGCAGCAACAGCCCGGAGACCGTTAATACGGAAGGTGTACTGTACCGTGAGACTTCTGTAGGCAACACACGCTTCCTTGTGCATCATATGAACAATATGTCTACAAGACAGAAGCTCTATGTGATCGCTACGAACAATAACCTGTATCCTACTACGATTACTACCCAGTATCTGGGGATCGCCGGTCCGGTTGTATCTCCGGAATATACAGGTAAGATATCGGTTGAGAAATATTATAATTCCATGATTACCGGTTCTGCCCAATCGCAGATTACCCTGCAGCCGGGACAGAGCATTTCTATTATGACAGACCTGAACAAAGTGGCTATGAAGCCAAAGGACGTTATGTCCCTCAGTGCGGATCTGAATAGTGATTATCCTGTTCTATACAACGTGGTTATGGTCGAGCAGTCCAAAGATCCGCTTGCTGAACTGCCAATTCTACCGATTCTTGACCGAGACGGCGTGCATAACCGGGGAACCTATCCGGATTCTACACGCATCATGAATGTGACCGATCTGGTGGGCTCTTCACAGTCCAAGCTGATCTTGGGCGATAACGTCAATGACAAGAACCTGGACGGCATTGATCCGATGAACGGGACAACAGCTTCCAACTCCGGTAACTTCGGGGTTCTGTACAAAATTGTATTGGAACGTGTTGCAGCCAATACGCTGATTACCTTCAACCCGCGTGGGGGAGGGTACCTTGGATCCATCCTCGTAAACGGCACGGTTGTAAATCTGCCGAACAAGGGCAAATTAGATAAGTCGGACATGAACGCCGTAGTCTACCGTACCGGTGAATACGAAAGCCGTGTGGAGATGGTCTTCACCGTTGCTTCCGGCAGCAACCTGCCCGTTAACTTTGTCTTCACGCCGCTTCCGGCGAAAAAATAATTTCTTCTAGAATACAAAACGGCAGCGCTCCTGAGGGGGCGGCTGCCGTTTTGTATTCTGCCGCAAGTCTGCCGATGAGGGCAGGCAACAGGCGCTTTTATTGACGGGGCAGTGCTTTTGGGGCATTATAAAGAGAGTGCAACACAAACGACCTATGTTATGGGAGATGAGCGAATGCTGTCGACAGATCAAATCCTGGAAGCCATGTCGGGGCAGGGGCTGCGAATCACCGATCAGCGCAAGACGCTTGCCAAATTATTCGGCGAGAACACGGGATATTTGTCTGCGAAGGATGTATATGAGCATATGGGCCGCAAGTATAGCGGGCTGAGCTTCGATACAGTCTACCGTAACCTGCGCGTTATGGAGGAACTGGGGGTACTGGAGCAGATTGTATTTGAAGAAGGCGTCAAATTCAAGGCAAGCTGCAGTCAGGATCACCATCATCACCATATGATTTGTCTGCAGTGTATGAAGACGTACCCGATTCAATTCTGCCCGATGAATCTAACCGATCCGCCGGATCAGTTCCGGGTGGTCAAGCATAAATTCGAGGTATTCGGCTACTGCAAGGATTGTGAGCAGGGAAGAGTAGAAGAGCCGGCCGGGGCCGCCCGCAGCAAAGAGGGACGCTGAATATGGCTAGCTTACGAAGAACGGTACAGGCTCCTATCCGGGTCTACCGCAAGTTCATTTCGCCGCTCAAGCCCGCCACCTGCCGGTTCTACCCGACCTGTTCGGCCTATGCGCTGGAGGCAATTGAGGTCCATGGACCACTCAAGGGCTCATGGCTCGCTGCCAGGCGGATCGCCCGCTGTCATCCCTTCCATCCGGGAGGCCTTGACCCGGTGCCGCCGCGCAAAGAACAGCCCTCCGGGGACAAGCCGCTGCATACGACTTGACACGGGCTGCCGGGATGGGTATATTTTGAATAATAAGTGATATTCCGAGGAACGGATAAGTAGATATGGACACCATTACAGAGAGCCGGGGCTGCTGGGAGCCGGTATGGGATGCCAGATTGAATATGGTCCGGGAGGAACTGTGTTCGAGCGGAAGGCCTGAAGCCGGGGTCTGCGTAAGCGCACGGCGTGTTCCAGCGTTAATGGACAGTTCCGCTTGAGGAACTGACGAAGCCTGTGCTCTGTGAGGAGCCGGGGAATGTTGGGTGGTATCGCGTGAGTTTACTCTCGCCCCATAATGGGGGCGGGAGTTTTTTGTGTGAAATGGACGATTAGGGATAACGAAGGGATGATGAAGTAATGAGTGAGAACAAAACCTTTTATCTGACAACACCGATCTACTATCCGAGCGACAAGCTGCATATCGGGCATGCGTATTCCACGGTAGCCGGTGATGCGATGGCCCGCTACAAGCGGCTGCGCGGCTATGAGGTGCGCTATCTGACCGGGACGGACGAGCATGGGCAGAAGATTGAAGAGAAGGCCGGCAAGGCCGGGAAGACCCCGCAGGAGTTCGTGGACGGGATTGTCGTCGGTATTAAGGATCTGTGGAAGAAGCTGGACATCTCGAATGATGATTTCATCCGTACCACAGAGGAGCGCCACAAGAAGGTGGTTGCGGATATTTTTGACCGTCTGCTGAAGCAGGGGGATATCTACAAAGGGGAATACGAAGGCTGGTACTGTATTTCGGATGAGACCTTCTACACCGAGACCCAGCTGGTGGATATTGAACGTGATGCTGACGGCAAGATTATTGGCGGAAAAAGCCCTGACAGCGGTCATCCGGTGGAGCTGGTCAAGGAGGAAAGCTACTTCTTCCGCATGAGCAAATATGCTGACCGCCTGCTGAAGTTCTACGAGCAGAATCCGGAGTTTATCCTGCCGGAATCCCGCAAGAACGAGATGATTAACAACTTCATCAAGCCGGGTCTGGAGGATCTGGCGGTATCCCGTACGACTTTTGACTGGGGCGTTAAGGTAAAAGGCGACGAGAAGCATGTAGTGTACGTGTGGATCGATGCGCTTACCAACTACATCACGGCTCTCGGCTATGGCTCGGAGGACCGCAGTCTGTACGAGAAGTACTGGCCTGCGGATGTACACATCGTCGGGAAGGAAATTGTCCGCTTCCATACGATCTACTGGCCGATCATTCTGATGGCGCTCGGCGAACCGTTGCCGAAGAAGGTATTTGCGCACGGCTGGCTGCTGATGAAGGATGGCAAGATGTCCAAATCCAAGGGCAATGTGGTTGATCCGGTGACGCTGATTGACCGCTACGGCCTGGATGCTCTGCGTTATTATCTGCTGCGCGAGGTTCCTTTTGGCTCGGACGGCACCTTCACGCCGGAGAGCTTCGTGGACCGGATCAACTATGATCTGGCCAATGACCTTGGCAACCTGCTGAACCGGACCGGCGCAATGGTTGAGAAGTACTTCGGCGGGGAGCTTCCGGCATACGCCGGGCAAGTCACCGCATTTGACGGCGAGCTTGAGGCGGTAGTGCAGAACACTTACGCCAAAGTGGAAGAGGCGATGGAGAAGATGGAATTCTCCGTTGCCCTGACCGCGATCGGCGCGCTGATCAGCCGGACGAACAAGTACATTGACGAGACCCAGCCTTGGGTGCTCGCGAAGGACGAGAGCCGCAGCGCTGAGCTGGCTTCGGTGATGCGGCATCTGGTAGAGGGACTGCGCACCGCGTCCATTCTGCTCCAGCCGTTCCTGACCGGCGCTCCGGCGAAGATCTGGGAGCAGCTGGGCATTCAGCCGGGCGAGCTGACTACGTGGGAGAGCGGCAGATCCTTCGGCCTGATTCCAGCAGGTACCCGGCTGGTGAAGGGCGACCCGATCTTCCCGCGCCTGGATGTGGCGCAGGAGGTAGCGTACATCGCCGAAGCGATGGGAGCCGGGAAGCCGGCCGCTGCAGAGGCAACGCCTGCTGCTGCGGCTGCTGTGGCCCCGGAAGCGGCTGCTGCCGATCCGGAGGAAGAGGAGCATAAGGAAGAAATCGGCATCGACGATTTCGCCAAGGCGGAGTTGCGCGTAGCCCAGGTTATCGCCTGCGAGCCGGTGAAGAAGGCGGATAAGCTGCTGAAGCTGCAGCTGGATCTTGGCTACGAGCAGCGCCAGGTGGTATCCGGCATTGCGAAGTTCTACACACCGGAGGAGCTGGTGGGCCGCAAGGTGATCTGCATTGTGAACCTGAAGCCGGTGAAGCTGCGCGGTGAGCTGTCCCAGGGCATGATCCTGGCCGCCTCCAAGGGCGAGCAGCTGACCATTGCTACCGTGCCGGATAGCATGCCGAACGGAGCAATTGTGAAATAGGGATGCGAAGAGCATCCGTATAGTGACCGTACAGCAATCCCCGCAGGCCAGAGGCAGCGGGGATTGCTTCTTTTTGCTCCGAGTTAACCGTGCACAGGAAGCCCTGCAGACTGGCGAAATGCAGATCGGAGTTGACTTATCGTAAGCATTACTATTATAATTCTAATAGTAAATTTTACGATTTAAGGGGTCGATAGAGAAATGGTAACTAAAAGCTTACAAAAAGGGCTGCTGCTCGCTGCTGTTCTGCTGCTTACGCTGTCGCTGGCGGCATGCGGGCCGAAGAGCAGCGGAAGCATTGTTGAAGGTAAAGTGAACGTTATAACTACTTTTTATCCTATATATGAATTCACTGCCGAAATCGGCGGCGCCGATGCCAATGTAATCAACCTGCTTCCAGTAGGGGTTGAGCCGCATGACTGGACACCGCGCAGCCAGGATATCATAAGTACTTCCAAGGCGCAGCTGTTCCTCTATAATGGAGCCGGTCTGGAAGGTTGGGTCCCAAATTTCCTTAAGAGCCTCGATGGTGACAGTAAAACCAAGTCTGTAGAGGTTAGCCAAGGGGTGAAGCTGATTACAACCGACGAAGACGATGGGCATGATCACGGTCATGAAGGTGAAGAGGCTGAAGCAGACGGGCATGGCGACAGCCTGCACACCGACCCGCATACCTGGGTAAGCCCGAAGTCAGCGCTTGTGATGGCTAAGAATATCAAGGATAGTCTTCAAGCCGTTGATCCTGCGCATACCGCAGGGTATGAAGAGCGTTATCAAAAGCTCACCGGCCGCCTGAACGCACTGGATCTGAAGTTCACTGAAGAGCTGGGCAAGCTGCCTAACAAGGAGATTGTCGTATCACATCAGGCGTTCTCGTATCTGGCGCGGGACTACGGCCTGTCCCAGCATGCCATTATGGGGCTGTCGCCGGACGCTGAGCCGCGCGGTCAGGATCTGGTGAAGCTGGCGGCGCTGGTTAAGGCAGAGGGCATCCGTTATATTTTCTTCGAGGAGCTTGTATCTGATAAGCTGGCTAAGACACTGGCAAGTGAGACCGGTGTGTCCACGATGGTGCTGAATCCGGTAGAAGGTTTGACCGAGGCCCAGCAGAAGAACGGGGACAACTATTTCACCTTAATGGAGAAAAATTTGCAAAATCTCATTCTGGCCTTACAATAATAAGGAAAGTATAAGTGAAAGGCGGTACTTCACATGCAACCGGTATCCCTGGACTGCCATCAGCATATGATCGAAATACAGGATTTGTCCTTCTCCTACGGGGAACAGAAAGTGATCTCAAATCTGAATTATACGGTAAAAGAACGTGATTTCCTCGGCATCCTCGGTTCTAACGGTGCGGGTAAGACTACGCTGCTTAAGATGATCGTCGGCCTGCTGCCTGCCACCAGCGGAGAGATCAAATTATTCGGGCAGCCTGTGCGGAGGTTCAAGGACTGGGAGCGGATTGGCTATGTGCCGCAGAAGAATGCGTTCAACCCGCTGTTCCCGGCAACCGTGCGCGAAGTGGTCTTGTCAGGTCTGTACAACAACAAGAACCTGATCCGGCGGGTCTCGAAGGCCCAGCACCGGCAATGTGAGGATGCGCTGGAGGTCATGCGGATTCAGGACATCGCCGAGAAAAGAGTCGGCCAGCTGTCCGGCGGCCAGCAGCAGCGTGTCTTTCTGGCCCGCGCGCTGATCAACCATCCGGATCTGCTGATTCTGGATGAGCCTACCGTCGGTATTGACGCCGAGACCCAGGCCGGATTCTTCGAGCTGATCATGCATATGCATGCCCATCACCATATGACCTTCCTGATGGTCTCGCATGATATCGACATGATGAAGAATTACCTGGGCAGCGAGCCGGTCCAGAAGAACGGTAAGATAAATTTCTACTGCCGCCATTCACACGAGGCGCAGAACTGCGCCGTCGACAATTTGCAGCATACGTTGTCCTGATAGCCTGATCGTTGAAATTGGCTGATAAGAGGATAGTTGCCCTGATCATTAAACGATCCAACTGCTCCAAATTCAGCCTATTGTATTTTGTACAGTAGATTGCCCGAATTTCTGCCCTTTTTGCTGTTCTGTTGCAGTTTGTACATTAGATTCTTTGAAATGGGCCTTTTTCCAGCCTTTCTGCCAATATCCATTGTACGAAATACAACAGAACCCGATTAACCGCTCAAAAGTTAAGATTCTGTTGTACGTTCTGCAATTAAGGGGTGGGGTGCTGTCCGGATCGTCCATTGTGCAACATAGGACGACCAAGTCAGTTTTCGGATCGTCCATTGTACAACATAGGACGCTTAAGTCAGTTTTTGGATCGTCCATTATGCAACATAGGACGATCATTTAATCTTTTGACCTTAATCTTTTGATCTTAGTCTTTTGATCTTAATCTTGTGACGTAAGTAGATCCCGTCTTCTGTGAAGCGTATCCCGCAGGGAGGCAAAGCGATCCTTCCACCAACGTCCCTAAGCAGCAAAAATCGGTCCTCCCACGCCCATTGCACTTAGCGGGTGTCCATAGGGCAGAGCCCTTGGGGCCCTCCCTTCGGGAAGGGAGGGTTTGGGAGGGATCGAAAAGGGTTTGAAAAAGGGTTTGATAAAGCTTTTCGCATGAAAGGTTTATATTTGAAAGGTAGGAGACATTCATCTTGGAAATCCTGTTTAGTGATTTTTTCCAGCGGGCGCTGGCCGGCGGGCTGATGATTGGCATTACGGCGCCGCTGATCGGCGTTTTTCTGGTGCTGCGGCGTCTGTCCATGATCGGAGATACGCTGGCGCATGTTACGATCGCCGGGGTAGCGCTGGGCTTTCTGACCGGCTTTTACCCGCTGGGGGCGGGGCTGATCTTTGCAGTCGTGGCCTCATTTGCCATTGAGAAGCTGCGCAAAGCCTACAAAAGCTACGCCGAGCTGTCCATTGCGATCATCATGTCGGGCGGTGTAGCGCTGGCCTCACTTTTTTTCACCCTGGGCAAAGGGTATAATGCAGATGTAATGAGCTATCTGTTCGGCAGCATCTATACGCTCAATACTACCGATCTTGTCGTGGTGGGAATCGTTACAATTGCAGTTGTGGTCGTCGTAACCTTATTCTTCAAGGAATTCTTCCTGCTCAGCTTCGAGGAGGATGCGGCCAGTGTCAGCGGACTTCCGGTGAAGCTGCTCAATATGCTGATTACGGTGTTAACGGCTTTGGTGATCAGTACGGCGATCAAAATTGTCGGCTCACTGCTGGTCTCTGCGCTGTTGACCATTCCTGTAGCCATTAGTCTGCTGCTGTCCCGGAGCTTCAAGTCCTCGGTTATTCTGTCCGTGGCGATTGCCGAGATTGCTGTCACTTCCGGACTGGTCATTGCTGGAGTATGGAATCTGGCTCCGGGAGCAACGATTGTTCTGCTGTTAATTGCACTATTGACCCTAACCCTCATCGGCAAAAAAGGGCTGCCAGCCTAACAAATAAGCGTACAACCGGCCGCCCTTTGCACCACCTACATAATTGTATCTGTTCTGTTGCTACATGAAGTGACCCGAGTGACCCCGACTATGGAAGGAGATGCGCCCGTGTCCAACCTGAATGCAGGAATCGCTTTTGCCGCCGGAGTGGCGTCATTTATATCGCCTTGCTGCTTGCCGCTCTATCCTTCTTATCTATCTTATATTACCGGCTTATCGGTCCAGGAGCTGAAGAACGGCAGCAACAGCAAAGAGGTCCGTCTCCGGACTCTCTCGCATACGCTGGCGTTCATTCTGGGCTTCTCGGCAGTGTTCTATACGCTTGGCTTTGGAGCCGGGTTGTTCGGTGAATTCTTCAACGGGCAGCGGGATCTGATCCGTCAACTATCGGCGATTCTTATTATTGTCATGGGACTCTTCCTGCTGGGGGTATTCCAGCCGCAGTTTCTGCTCCGGGAACGCAAGCTGGAGCTGAGATGGAAGCCTGCCGGGTACCTCGGCTCCTTTATCTTCGGTATCGGGTTCTCGGCAGGCTGGTCGCCCTGCATAGGTCCCATTCTAACAGCTATAATTGCGTTATCGGCCAGTGATCCGGGAACATGGTTTACGATGATTACGGCATATAGTATCGGCTTTGCCCTGCCGTTCTTCGGATTGGCTTTTTTCCTGGGCGGAGCACGCAAAATCCTGAAATACTCCAACCTGCTGATGAAGCTGGGCGGCGGGCTGATGGTATTCATGGGCATCCTGCTGTTCACCGACCAGATGTTTCGCATTACGATTTGGCTGCAGGGCATCACGCCGCGCTGGCTGATTTTCTAATTAGGTGACTTAAGTGAAATAATCAATAGCTGCTTCCGGAAAATATTCGAAAATCCGCTCTGTGATGAATTCGCGCAGGGCGGTTTGCTGTTCGTCCGGGTAGACGTATTTGTTCTGTCCCCATTTGCCCCATTTCTTCTTGCGCTTCTCAATGTCCATCTCCAGCTTCGACTTCGGATAACGCTTCTCGATGACAGTCTTAGCTGTCTTGGTGAAGCGGTGCTGGATCATCTCAAAGGTCAGCCCCTTGCCAATCTCCGGCGGCAGGGCATGCGCCAGCTTCTCCAGCAGCTCGCTGTAGCCTTCTTCCCAGCCGTCATGCCAGATGATAGGGGCAATGATGAAGCCCAGCGGATACCCGGCACGGGCGATCTGTCCGGCGGCCTCAATCCGCTCCTCGAAGCGTGAGGTGGCCGGTTCGAAGTTCTTGATTACATAATCGGCGTTCACGCTGAAGCGTACACGGGTATGGCCGTTATGCTTCAGCTTAAGCAGCGGCTCGACATGCTGGTATTTGGTCACGAAGCGCAGCCGCCCGAGCGGCTCCTCCGCCATGAATTCGATCAGTTCTGTCAGCGAGCCGGTAATATGCTCAAGGCCGAGCGGGTCTGAGGTACAGGCCGCTTCGAATGTCGTGATTTCCGGGGAGCGCTCCGTGATATATTTTTTGGCGGCATCGATGATGTCCCCGGTGTTGACATAGACACGGATGTAGGGCTTCGCTCCCAGCGTCGTCTGCAGGTAACAATAATGGCAGTGGCCCATGCAGCCGGTGGCAATCGGAATCGCATAATCGGCAGACGGCTTCGACTGGTCAAAAGTGAGCGTCTTGCGCAAGCCGACCACCAGCGTCCGTTTG
Organism: Paenibacillus sp. FSL H3-0469; assembly: GCF_038051945.1. Taxonomy (NCBI): domain Bacteria; kingdom Bacillati; phylum Bacillota; class Bacilli; order Caryophanales; family Paenibacillaceae; genus Paenibacillus; species Paenibacillus sp. FSL H3-0469. The sequence goes on along the minus strand of NZ_CP150302.1, from coordinate 1,894,737 downwards.
GCGATTTTGTATTGCTCGACTTCCGTCTCGCCCGGCAGATTGGTAATCCGGTTATGCGAGGTGGTCATGCGGTAGGGAATATTGCGGGACTTGACCCACTCCATAATCCGCTCCCCTTTGGGATAATTCAGCGCATCAGGTTCAAAGAACACCAGCTCCGGGATGAAGAGGCCGGTGGGCTTGCGCGTTCTTTTGGCAGGAGGGCGTTCGGGTGTGATTAAGCTCATAATTTCACGCTCCTTAGGGATGAGGATAACGTTATTGTGCCAATCCGCAGGCGAATGGAATCATGGTAAACATCACTAAGCGGGCAAGCGGCTGACCGGCAGGACTTGCCAAGGAGCGGCAGAAGCATGTATCATTGTTAGAGCAAGGCCCGGTCCCACCGTTACGCTCATTATAGAAAAGAGGTAAGCTAGAATGCCAACACCCAGCATGGAGGATTATTTGGAGCGCATATATAAGCTCATCGACGAGAAGGGTTATGCGCGGGTCTCGGATATTGCCGAGGGGCTGGAAGTCCATCCCTCCTCTGTGACCAAGATGATCCAAAAACTGGATAAGGACGAATATCTCATCTATGAGAAATATCGTGGGCTTGTCCTAACAAGCAAAGGAAAAAAAGTGGGGAAACGTCTTGTGGACCGCCATCAGCTGCTGGAGGAGTTCCTCGGGATTATTGGGGTACAGCAAGAGCATATTTATAAGGATGTTGAAGGCATTGAGCATCACTTGAGCTGGGATTCCATCACCCGGATCGAAACGCTGGTGGAATATTTCCGCCGGGATGAAGCGCGTGTGCAGACCTTGTACGATATTCACCATGAGATAGCCAGCGATTCATAAACGTGGCTTTTTTTGTTTGATTAGCGCAACCTTTCCAGTTTTTTTACGTCAAAACGGGTACCGTTCCTTTTTCACCTAAGGAAGGCTTCCGTTTACAAAAGAACGGCCTTCTCCCTGAACCAAGGACGAGAGGGCTATTTTTTTGTCTATATACAACTTCAACACCTGGGAGGAATTATGAATTACCGTAAATGGATCGTAGGACTGCTCGTGATTATGTTATGTCTGCCCGTGTGGACGCCGGGTGTGCGCGCAGCTGCTGTGCAAATCACCATTGAACTGGATGGGGAGACGCTGAACCCGGATGTGCCGCCTTATATTACACGTACTAATGTTACAATGGTGCCTGCTGGGGTGGTTAGCCAGGGACTGGGTGCCGGTGTGAAATGGGATCAGGCCAGTAAGACAGCAACCATCAGCAAGGATAATAATGTACTGCAGCTGACCAGCGGCAAAACAAGCGCCATCGTTAACGGTGCTGCCGTCCGTCTGGATACTTCTGTACAGATCACGCAGGGGCGGGTGATGGTACCGCTTCGCTTTGTAAGCGAGCAGCTTGGGCTGCAGGTACTCTGGGATCAGGCTACGAAGCATATTTCCTTATACTCCGGCATGGAAATCGGCGGTCCTTCTACACCTGTGACGCCGTCAGTTCCGTCAGTGCCTACACCAACTGTACCTACGCCATCTGTGCCAATACCAACGGTACCGTCACCAACCGTACCTTCGATTCCTGGTGCCAAGACCGCAAAGGCGATGAAGGGCGCCTGGGTATCTACCGTGTATAATCTGGATTGGCCCTCAACGTCTTCGGCAGGCAATCCCGACAAGCAGAAGAAGGAGTTCGACAGCCTGCTGGACAAGCTGAAGGCAGCCGGATTCAATAGTGTATTCGTTCAGGTCAGACCGTCTGGTGATGCGCTTTATCCTTCACAGATCGTTCCCTGGTCCAAGGTGCTTAGCGGTACACAGGGAAAAGAGCCCGGCTATGACCCGCTTGCCTATATGGTTGACAGTGCCCACAGCCGGGGGATGCAGCTGCATGCCTGGTTCAATCCGTTCCGGGCCACCACAGATGCTTCTACCAGCAGTCTGGCCCCCAACCATGTAGCCAAGCTTCATCCGGACTGGATCGTCAAGGCCGATAACAAGCTGTACATAAATCCGGGGATTCCGGAAGCGCGGCAGCATATCATTGACACGGTGATGGAGGTGGTCAGAGGGTATGATATCGATGGAGTACATCTGGATGATTACTTCTATCCGTCCAATGTAGCTTTTGCCGATGATACGGCCTTCAAGACCTTCAATACACAAGGGATTACCAGCAAAGGCGACTGGCGGAGGGATAATATCAATCAGTTCATCCGTCAGCTGGGGCAGGAGATTCATGCAGCGAAGCCGTCCGTCTCTTACGGGGTGAGCCCGTTCGGGGTATGGCGCAACAAAAAGGTGGACAGCACCGGCTCAGATACTACAGCAGGGGTGTCAGCCTATGATGATATGTATGCGGATGTGCGCACCTGGATTCAAAACGGCTGGATCGATTATGTAGCTCCGCAGGTCTATTGGAGTCTCTCCTTCAGCGCCGCCCGTTATGATAAGCTGGTGGACTGGTGGGTGAACGAGGTTAAGGGAACGAAGGTTAAGCTGTACATCGGTCTGGCCTCCTACAAGGTTGGGGATCCCAAGCAAACAGCGGAATGGCAGAGCGGAGATCAAATTATCAACCAGCTCAAATATAATGAGAAATACGATGAGGTGTCAGGCAGCATCCTGTTCCGGGCGAATGATATTGTCGTCCGTGACCCGTACGGGCTGGCCAGTCTGCTCAGCTTCTATTTCAAGAGTTAAGTCATGAATAGTCCCCCGTGCTCATAGATAACAATACATTCTATGGAACGGGGGTTTGCCATGTATGGAGATTAATGCAGTATTTGAAGGCGGGGGAGTAAAAGGAGTTGCTCTGGCAGGTGCGGTGGAGGCGACAGAACGCTCGGGCCGCAGCTTCGGGCGGGTGGCAGGAACCTCATCCGGTTCGATCATTGCCTCGCTGCTGGCAGCGGGGTACAGCGGTGAGACCATGAGCCGGATTATCCGGCGTACGCCGTTCACCTCCTTCCTGAAGCGGGGAGCGCTCTACAACACCGCCTTCGTCGGACCGGCCTTGCGTGTGCTGCTCAAGAAGGGGCTGTACTCCGGCGAGGCGCTGGAAGCATGGATTCGCGGCCTGCTGCTGGAGCAGGGGGTAGTTACGTTCCGGGATCTGCCGCGCGGCAAGCTGCGGGTGATTACCTCAGATATCAGCAACGGGCGGATTGTGGTGCTGCCTGATGATCTGGTGCTGTACGGGATCGAGCCTGAGCGCTTCGAAGTTGCCAAGGCGGTGCGGATGAGCTGCAGCATTCCGTACTTCTTCGATCCGGTGATCCTGCGGCTGGCCGGAGAGGCGGCCAGAGGAAAATCGTTCAGCGGGCAGCTGGTCTATATGGTGGACGGCGGGGTGTTGAGTAATTTCCCGCTCTGGCTGTTCGATGAGAAGAAGGACGGCTTCCTCTCACCGCAGCGCAGGACACCAACCATCGGCTATCAGCTGATTGGGAAGACTACTCCGCAGCCCCATCATATTACGGGGCCGTTCAGCATGCTGGAGGCGATGGTGGAGACGATGCTCTCCGCGCATGATGAACGGTATATTGAGACGGATAAATTCGTTCGTACGGTCAAAATCCCTACGCTGGGCATATCAACCACCGAGTTTCATATCACGCAGGCACAGACGGACGCCTTGTATACGGCGGGCATCACAGCCGGAGAAGAGTTCTTCGCTAACTATCGTCCGGCACCGCCGTCCTACACCAGGAGGGCACCCCTTCAGCCCGCCGTTCCAAGGCGGTAACAAAAAAAGGCATCCCCACGTTATTTCAATAACGCGGGGATGCCTTTTGCAGCTTTATTTCGCAAATTCAGTATTCAGTGATATTTGGGCAACTGATCGTCATTCTTACCCTTACTGCCTTCGATAACCTGGAAGGGATAGCTTTTGCGCTTACCGGGTGAGCCAGTGGTCTTGCGGATGCCGGCAACCTTGGACATCGTCTTGGCTGAAGGCTTAACCTTGGTGCGCGGACGTCCGGGTCCGCCGCCCATTCTGCCGGGGGCTATCTTGTAGGCGTAATACAACAGTCCCAACAGAATCAGGGGTAAGATAAAGATGGACAGGGCCATCAGGCCGCGCGCCATAATATCTGCCACCAGGCCCCATACGGCAAGAGCTGTCGTGATCCAAAATATCAAAGCATGTCTGATCATTGGCTAATCATCCTTTCGCAGGATCCAAAATGCCGCCTGACACACTTGCCTCCGAATATCCTTTTGCTTCAATTGCAGCGTCCAGCTCCCGCATCCGGTTGAAGGAAGCGATCGACACCTCTACCATATCGTCCTTAGGCTCCTTGGTAGTCAGCAACTGCAGCCACAGGCCCGGGTACCCCAGATACTTAAGGCCGGGAATATCTCTTACCGCATTGGTGCCCTTCAGTACCTCGAATGAGATTCCGATGACCACCGGCAAAAGAACGATACGCTGCAGCACCCGTTCCATCAGGGAATCCCACGGGACGACCGAGTAGATAATTACACCGAGGATAATCGTCAGCATCATGAAGCTGCTTCCGCAGCGGTAATGCAGACGGCTGTATTTCTGTACGTTCGCTACGGTCAGCTCTTCACCGGCTTCAAAGGCGCTGATGACCTTGTGCTCAGCTCCGTGATACTGGAAGAGCCGCTTGATTACTGGCGTCTGTGAGATCGCCCAGAGATAGACAAGCAGGAGAATCAGCTTGATGCCGCCTTCCACAAGGTTGTGCAGAATATAGTTGTCAAATACATTCTTGAACAAAAAATCTTCTACGAATACCGGGACCAGCGTGAAAATCAGCTTGCCGAACAGGAAAGACAGAATCCCCATTACAGCTACGCCGAAGATCATTCCGAGGCTCCAGCCTTCGTCCTTCTTCTTGTCCTTGCCTTTCGCCTGCTGCTTGGCAAGCTCTTCCGGCTCCGTCTCATCCTCGGCATAGGATTCTGCCGAATAGTTCAGATGCTTCGAGCCTTTGGCGCTGGAATCTATAATACTGACAATGCCGCGAAGCAGCGGAATCTTGCGCAGTTTAAGGACCCAGCTCTTATCGCTCTTCGGCACCTCCAAAAATGTAATCTCCTGATTCTTTCGTCTTACTGCTGTTACGTTGACATGCTTGCCGCCGAACATGACGCCTTCGATGACGGCTTGGCCGCCGTAACTGGGAGTTTCCTGGGACAACCAATTCACCTTCCCGTATATTGATATGATTTATATAATACATTGTAACTAATTTTTAAACACATTACTAGTTGGATTGCCGTTAGCTGTACATACTAGGCATAGAGAGCGGAGTGGAAACCGGATTAACCCCATACCGAAAGAGAGGCGGCTCTATGAGTTCTTCAAGCAAGCAAAAAAACGTTCAGACGAATCCTTTTTATTTCTCCATTGAACTAGGTTATTTCGCCGGTTTAATCTGGGGTGGATTGCACTGGCTGATGTATGTTCTGCACTTTACCAAGGTCATTCCGGGATTTTTGGCGGAACCCTTTTTCAAGCATGAATTTCTGCTGACCCCTGCCGGGCATCTGCTTGGTTATTTATGCTTCATCGTACTCTCTGTATTGGCTTCCTTGATCTACGTGTTTATTTTCCGGAAACTTAACGGCCCTTGGCCTGGGATGATATACGGGGTGCTGTGGTGGTCGGTCCTATTCCTTGCATGCTCGCGCTTATTCCTGCTCCAGCCGCCGTTCAAGCTGCCGTGGAACACGGTCATCAGCGAATTCTGCCTCTTCCTGCTCTGGGGATTATTCATCGGATATACGGCGGCAATCGAGTATACGGATGAACGCAAACGCGAACAGCAGACGAAGCTAGCCTAGGCCCTTCGAAAAAACTTCTCAGTTGGCCTGCCGCTATGGTAAAATACAATGTGGCTATTTCGAGAGGAGAATGAAAATGGGCAACAAGCGCGTCTCCAAGCTGCGTAAGGTTCTGCAGGAACTGGGACTGGATGCGATGTTAATTACCAGCGGATATAACCGCCGCTATTTGAGTGGGTTCACCGGCTCCTCCGGGTATGTACTGGTTACCGGTGATGACAGTTATCTGCTGACGGACTTCCGGTATATGACACAGGCCTCGGAACAGGTGAATGGCCTCAAGGTGGTACAGCATGACTCGAAATTCATTGACACCGTGCGGGAACTGCTGCCGAAGGGCGGACAAGTCCGTGTCGGCTTCGAGCAGGATGATGTGACCTTCAGTGCGTACACCGCTTATGCGGAGGCTCTTGCCCCGGCAGCTATGGTACCGGTATCGAAGGCTGTTGAGAACCTGCGTATGTTCAAGGACGAGGAAGAGCTGGCTGTTATGCAGCGGGCTGCCGATCTGGCAGACGCCACGTTCAGTCATATCCTGAATGTGATCAAGCCGGGCATGACAGAACGCGATGTCGATCTGGAAATGGAGTTCTACATGCGTACGCATGGTGCAACTTCGTCTTCGTTCGATACGATCGTCGCTTCCGGTGAGCGTTCAGCTATGCCGCATGGTGTAGCGAGCAGCAAGGTTATCGGGAACAACGAATTCGTCACCTTCGATTTCGGCGCACTCCTGGACGGTTACTGCTCCGATGTGACCCGTACGATTGCTCTGGGATCACCGGACCCTAAGCTGAAGGAGATCTACGATATTGTGCTTGAAGCGCAGCTTCATACGCTGGCGCATATCAAGCCCGGCATGACCGGCCGTGAGTGTGATGCCCTGGCCCGTGATATCATCACCCGCTACGGGTATGGTGAATACTTCGGCCACAGCACAGGCCATGGTCTCGGGATGGAAGTACATGAATGGCCGCGCTTATCTAAGCTGGCGGATGAAGTCATCCAGCCGGGGATGGTTGTCACTGTGGAGCCGGGAATCTATCTCTCGGGCCTTGGCGGCGTTCGGATTGAAGATGATATTGTCATTACCGAGAGCGGCATCACGCTGCTGACACATTCATCGAAGGATTATTTGGTACTGTAAGACACTATCATTCAGTTCATTTATGGATTCCAGGAGGGATTTTTTGTGATTTCAGTTAACGATTTTAAGACAGGCCTGACCGTAGAAGTAGAAGGGGACATCTTCACCGTCCTAGATTTCCAGCACGTGAAGCCGGGTAAAGGCGCAGCCTTCGTCCGCTCCAAGCTGAAGAACCTGCGTAACGGCAATACGGTTGAACGCACATTCCGTGCCGGTGAAACCATTGGCCGCGCCATCATCGAGAACCGTGGCGTACAGTATCTGTATGCAAGCGGCTCTGAGCATGTGTTCATGGACAACGAGACTTACGACCAGTTCGAATTGACAGCCAAGCAGCTTGAATGGGAGCTTAACTTCCTTAGAGAGAACATGACGGTAAATATCGTCAGCTATCAGGGCGAAATTCTCGGGATCAACCTGCCGACCAGCGTAGAGCTGAAGGTTACCGAGACCGAACCTGGCGTTAAGGGCAACACGGCTCAAGGCGCAACCAAAGCGGCTGTTCTGGAGACCGGTCATACGGTCCAGGTACCGCTGTTCATCAATGAAGGAGATGTTCTCCTGGTCGATACCCGCGAAGGTAAATATATCTCCCGCGCGTAGGAGCCTTTTTGGATTCCAGATGTAACTTGAGGGCCTCCCCGCTTGATGCGGCGGAGGTCTTTTTTTGCAAATAAACTTATATGTTTCAAGCTATAAATTATCCTTCAATTTACGCTGAAACGATACCGTCCTTCAAAAGGATGGCAAGGCCGTTTCCACTTGTGTGGCAGCTGGCCGAGAGGGAAGAAGTGATGGGGAAAGGGGATGAAAAGGATAAAAAGGATGAAAGGGATGAAAGGGATAAATCCCTCTGATTTAGCGGGAAGTTAGCTAAACGGGGGAATTAAAGGGATAAATCCCTTAGATTAAGCTAAAAGTGGACAGGACCGGGAAATCAAAGGGATGAATCCCTCAGATTCGCAGAAAGTGGGCAGCACATTAGGAATCAAAGGGATAAATCCCTTTGACGGAAGCCTACGGTGGGACGGAATGTGGCGTGAAGGAGAGTAATGAGGAGCACAAATGCTGTTGAATTGGGCTGAAGCGGCCGGATGAGCGAATGAGGTGCACTAGTGCACCAGAATTGGGCCGAAGCGGGCCGGATGAGCGAATGAGGAGCACTAGTGCTGTTGAATTGGGCCGAAGCGGGCTAAATGAGCGAATGAGGTGCACTAGTGCACCAGAATTGGGCCGAAGCGGGCTGGACGAGCGAATGAGGTGCACTAGTGCACCAGAATTGGGCCGAAGCGGGCTGGATGAGCGAATGAGGAGCACTAGTGCCCCTGAATTGGGCCGAAGCGGGCTGTATGAGCGAATGAGGAGCATTAGTGCACCTGAATTGAGCCGAAGCTGGCTGGATGAGCGAATGAGGTGCATTAGTGCCCCTGAATTGGGCCGAAGCGGGCTGGACGAGCGAATGAGGAGCACTAGTGCCCCTGAATTGGGCCGAAGCGGGTTGGATGAGCGAATGAGGAGCACTAGTGCTGTTGAATTGGGCCGAAGCGGGCTGGATGAGCGAATGAGGAGCATTAGTGCCCCTGAATTGGGCCGAAGCGGGCTGGATGAGCGAATGAGGGCATTAGTGCCCCTGAATGGAGCGGAAGCGGGCTGGATGAGCGAATGAGGAGCACTAGTGCCCCTGAATGGAGCCTGAGCAGGCCGTGGCGGGTTCGGGGTTATGGCCGGGTTCTTCAAAAATGGGCATATTATTTTGTGAAACCATTAACGCATGTTATGATTTTCGTATTATACTGTGTTAAAGCGTTAACCAAAATTTAAGCTACTTTAGAGCGAAATAGGGAGTGAATGGAACTTTGTCACTTTATGTCATGAAATTCGGGGGCAGCTCCGTCGGCGACATTGAACGTATGAAGCGGGTCGCCGGGCGGATCGCAGCCAAGCAGGATGAAGGACACCGCTGCGTTGTGGTGGTCTCCGCTATGGGAGATACCACAGATGATCTGATCGATCAGGCGAATCAGCTGAACGGTCAGCCCCCCGCACGCGAGATGGATATGCTGATGACTACCGGAGAGCAGATCTCCGTTGCGCTTCTGTCGATTGCGCTTCACGGAATCGGACGGAATGCAGTATCCTATACAGGCTGGCAGGCCGGGTTCCGTACTGATGAGACCCACGGCCGGGCACGGATCAGTGAGATTGTTCCACGCCGGGTGCTGGAATCGCTGGAGCGTGAACAGATTGTGATTGTAGCCGGCTTCCAGGGCATGACGCTGGATGGCGAGATCACCACGCTGGGCCGCGGAGGCTCGGATACGACAGCGGTTGCGCTGGCCGCAGCGATCAAAGCGGATGTCTGCGAGATCTACACTGACGTAGACGGCATCTACTCGACTGACCCGCGTATTGTGAAGACGGCGCGCAAGCTGAAGGAAATCTCCTACGACGAGATGCTGGAGCTGGCGAATCTCGGGGCAGCTGTGCTGCATCCGCGTGCCGTGGAATATGCCAAACGATATCAAGTGAAGCTGGTCGTAAGATCAAGCTTTAACCATAATGAAGGTACTGTGGTGAAGGAGGAAGCAAGCATGGAGCAGGGTGTAGTAGTAAGCGGAATTGCCTATGACAAGAATGTGGCCCGGATCAGTATTCTGGGAGTTCCTGATGTGCCGGGGGTACTCGCCCAGGTATTCGGCAAGCTGGCCGATGAGGGCGTGGATGTTGACATTATCGTGCAGAGCGGAGTACAAAACGAGACGGCAGATTTCTCCTTCACTGTAGCGCTTGGCGATCTGGTGAAGGCCAAGGAGGTCATCGAGGGGCTGCACAGCGTATTGCCTTACCGTGAAGTGACTTCCGAGGACAGTCTGGTCAAGGTGTCGATTGTCGGCGCCGGAATGGTCAGCCACCCGGGTGTTGCCGCCAAAATGTTCGAGGTGATCTCGAATGAAGGCGTGAGCATCAAGATGGTCAGCACCTCCGAGATCAAGGTGTCCTGTGTGATTGAATCCGGCAACCTGCAGCAGATTATTCAGGCGCTGCATACCGCCTATAACCTGGATACACAAGAGCAAGCCTTCGTTGGAGGTCCACAGGACCGCCGCTAAGCCGCAAATTATAAGGTTGAATGTATGCGAAAAACCGAATACATTGTGCCGTCGTTAGGGTAATGGGCCAAATGTATGCGAATAACCAAGTACATTGTGCCATCATGCTTAACACAAAGACGCAAAACAAAAAGAGTGCAGTTCCCCGCCGAAGCGGAGAACTGCACTCTTTTTGCATCATACATAAGTTAGGAATGGCCCGCAACATGCACTCACTAGCTTAGCCGCCGGAACCTGCCCATAATCTCTACCGTCTCCAGCACGTTAACGAAAGATTTCGGATCGGTCTCCAGAATCGTCTTGCGCAGATCTGCCAGCTCATAGCGGGTGGTTACGGTCATCAGCATCGTATTGCCCTCCTGACTGTACCCGCCCTCTGCGTTCACAACGGTGATGCCGTGCGGCAGGCTGGTCAGCCGGTTCAGCATTTTCTCGCGCTCCTTGGTGACGATGAAGCAGGTCAGCTTGACATGGCGGATGTGAATCATATCCACCACCCGGCTTTTGACGAAGATACAGAGCATCGCGTAGAGCGCGGAATCCCAGCTTTTGAAGAAGCCCAGACTTAAGATTACCAGGCCGTCCATGACGAACAACACGGTGCCCATGGGAATATCCCGCTTACGGGTAATGATAGAGCCGAGAATGTCGAAGCCCCCGGAAGAACCGCCCGCCCGCAGCGAGAAGCCCACCCCTCCCGCAATAATCACCCCGCCGAAGATACTGGCCAGGATCGGGTCCTTGGTGAGCTTCACCACAGGGATAACGGTCAGGAACCAGGTAGTGCACAGTACAGACAGCATGCTATAGCAGATGTACTTTTTGCCCACGGCGACGAAGCCCCAGATCAGGATCGGGAGATTGATGGCGAAATAGTACAGCGAGATAAATTTGGGATGAGTCAAATACCCGATGATGGAAGCTGTCCCGGCTACACCGCCGCTGAGCAATTGATGCGGAATCAGGAACAGGCGGAGCCCTGCTGCTACCAGAAAGGCTGAAAATACAATAATAGCTACCTCTTTTACCTGTCTGGCTATCGTTCCTGATACAAGCGGTACTACGAAATTGCGAACTTGCATGACTGTGATCCCCTTCTTTGCTCAGTTATCTTTGGATACGGCAAAATTAATTTTATCATACCGATGATATTTTTTTATAGAGGGCGGCACTATGATTTCTTTCACACCTCCTGAATTCTCCGCTAGTATCCCCATTTCTTCTTGTCTAAAGTCGCCCCTTTCCGCATATCCATGGATAACAGCTTGTTTGATATGCAGGGTATGTGTACGATCCATAGATTTGAACGAAGGAGTTGAGAACATTGGACAAGTATGTAAGCTGGATGTCTGGCCTGCGGCTGCTGTCCGGCACTGTGGAGATTGCAGCGGCCTTGATTATGCTGAAGCTGAACCAAGTGGATAAGGCGCTGGCTGTCAATTCGGGATTGGCGCTTGTCGGCCCTACGATCCTCATTCTGACCACGGCTGTCGGCCTTACAGGGATGGCAGAGCAGCTGTCCTGGGGCAAGCTAGGCTGGATTGGCTGCGGGGTGGCTATTCTCTTATTCGGGATTCTCAAGAAATGATAGATGATAGGCATAAAGCATAAGTACAAGCATAAATATGAAATAAAGCTATTAGTAGAGGACAGCTTGGGGGTACCTGGTATGGCAAATGACTGGCTTCTGTTGTTTCCCGAAAAAGTAAGAGCGCTGCTCGGCGGCCTCCCCGCTGCGCTCCTGGACAAGGTGGAGGAGATTCGCGTCCGTGAGGGACGGCCGCTGGAGATCAACTATTCCGGCAAGTATCATTTCATCGGTACTGGCGGCACCCTGACCCAGCTACCCGGCGAGGCGTACCGGCCGGACCGGGAGGATACGCACCGGCTGCTGGACCTCATCAGCAATCATTCCCTCTATACGATGGAAGAGGAGCTGCGCAAGGGCTTCATCACCATTCCGGGCGGACACCGGATCGGCCTCTGCGGCCGGACGGTCTTAAGCGGGGGCGGCGTGGAGCATCTGCGTGATATTACCGGCTTCAACGTGCGGATTGCCCGTGAGGTGCACGGCATCGCCGACGGCGTGCTGCCTTATCTGCTAGACCGGGGGCGGCAGCGGGTCATGCATACGCTGATCCTGTCCCCGCCGCAGCATGGCAAGACCACACTGCTGCGCGATCTGGCCAGGCAGCTGTCGGCAGGTACAAGCGGGGGCCGGGATGGCAGCCGGCCGGGGCTGAAGGTCGGCATCGTCGACGAACGCTCCGAGATTGCGGGCAGCCGCCGGGGAATTCCGGCTTTTGATGTCGGGCCGCGCACGGATATTCTGGACGGTTGCCCCAAGGCGGAAGGCATGATGATGATGATCCGCTCCCTGTCGCCCGATGTGCTGATCGCCGATGAAATCGGCCGCGTGGAGGACGCGGAGGCGGTGACCGAGGCGCTGCACGCCGGAATCTCGGTGGTCGCTTCCGCGCACGGCAAGGAAGTGTCCGAGCTGGCCCGGCGGCCCGGGCTCGGCGGGCTGCTGGAGCACCGGATGTTCGAGCGGTATGTGATTCTGCACCGCGGAGCCTCCGGCTTGTCCTTCCGCATTCTGGATGCCCAGAAGCGCGGGCTGCTGCTGGTCTCGCCGGAGGAGCAGCCGGTGTCAGGGGGTGACCGCCATGCTTAAGCTCCTTGGCGCGGTACTGATTGTGCTGGCCGGCACACTGGCCGGCTTCAAGCGGGCGGCCCAGTATGCGGACCGGCCGAGGCATATCCGGGCCTTGATTGCCGCGCTCCAGCGGCTGGAGACCGAGATCCAGTACGGCTACACGCCGCTGCCGGAGGCGCTGCGCCGGATCGGGCTGCAGACGAAGGAGCCGCTGCGGGCCTTCTTCCTTACGGCGGCGGATGAGATGAATCCGCCGCATAACTACAGTGCGGAAGAGGCCATCCGGCGGGCGGTGGAAGCCCACTGGAGCAGCGCATCGCTGCGGGGCACGGAGAAGGAAATTATCCGGCAGCTCAGCTGCACGCTTGGAACCAGTGACCGGCCGAATCAGAGCACGCATATTGCTCTGGCTTTACAGCAATTGAAGCAGGAGGAGACAGCGGCCAGAGAAGATCAGGGCAAGTATGAGAAGGTGAGCAAAAGCCTGGGGCTGCTGCTTGGAGCATTGATCGTCATTTTGATCTTTTAGCGAGGTGCCAGGAATGAATATTGAAGTCAACGCGATCTTTCAGATTGCCGGCATCGGCATCATTATCGCCATGATCCACACGGTGCTTAAGCAGATGGGCAAAGAGGATATCGCCCACTGGGTAACGATTGTCGGCTTTATCATCGTCCTGTTCATGGTCATCCGGATGCTGGATGGGCTGCTGCAGGAAATCAAAACGATTTTTCTTTTTCAGTAGGCTGAAGTTATGGAAATCATTCAGATTGTGGGAATTGGCATCTTGGCGACGGTCCTGATCCTCGTCCTGAAGGAGCAAAAGCCGGTATTTGCCTTCCTGCTCACCACTGCGGCCGGCATTCTCATATTCTTGTTCCTGATCGGCAAGATCGGAACGATTCTCGGTACGCTGGAGCGGGTCGCGGAATCCTCCGGGATGGAAATGATCCATATCAAAACCGTGTTCAAAATCATCGGCATCTCCTATATCGCGGAATTCGGGGCGCAGATTGTGAGGGATGCCGGGCAGGAATCGATTGCTTCCAAGATTGAGCTGGCCGGCAAGGTGCTGATCATGGTGCTGGCTGTTCCGATTATCAGCATTATTATTGAAACCGTCATGAAGCTGCTGCCAGCCTGATACAGCGGATATGCCGGACAAGTTGGAGTAAAGCGGAGGTGAGGGGAATGCAGGAGCATAGGTTTTTTCGGCCGCCAAAAGGGGTAAAAGCGCTCCTGCTTCTGCCAGCCCTGCTGCTGGTGCTCCAGCTGCTTCTGCTGTGTGGAAGCACGGCAAGCGCCGCAAGTTCTGCAAGTGTTGCAGATGCTGCAAGCACGGCCCCGGTTCCTTCGTCCCCGGCTGCAGGCGGCAGCGGAGGCTCTACGTCTCCTGTTGACCAGTGGGTGAAGGGGCAGGTGGAGCATCTGCCAAAGGACAAAGTGGAGTCTTACTGGGACCAGCTGATGAAGGATTACGGGGGATTTTTCCCGGAGGGCCGGACGCCTTCCTTGATGGATATGCTGCTGCCGGGAGATAAGGGCTTAAGCTTCAAAAGCGTATTGGCCGGCCTGATGAACTTCATGTGGCACGAGGTGCTCTATAACGGCAAGCTGCTGGTCACGATTGTGATGATCAGTGTGCTGAGCATGATTCTGGAGACGCTGCAGACTGCTTTTGAACGGAAATCCGTCAGTAAGATCGCTTATATGCTCTGCTACATGGTGGTGCTGGTCATCGCCGTTAACAGCTTCAATGTCGCGATCGGTTATGCCAAGGATGCCATCGACCGGATGATCGATTTCATGATGGCCATGATTCCGCTGCTGTTCGCGCTGCTGGCCTCGATGGGCAATATCGTCACGGTGTCTGTGACCCACCCGCTGATCGTATTCATGATCCATACCGTAGGCACGCTGATTCATACGCTGGTCTTCCCGCTGCTGTTCTTCTCGGCGGTACTGCATCTGGTGAGCGCCATGTCGGAGAAATACAAGCTGACCCATCTGGCCAACCTGCTGCGCAATATCGGGGCCGGGCTGCTCGGGGTGCTGCTGACGGTGTTTCTCGGCGTGATCTCTGTCCGGGGGATTACCAGCTCGGTTACAGACGGAGTGACCATACGCGCGGCCAAATATATTACAGGGAATTTCGTGCCGGTGATCGGTAAAATGTTCGCGGATGCCACGGACACGGTCATCTCGGCCTCACTGCTGGTGAAGAACGCCATCGGGCTGTCGGGAGTAATCATTATCCTCTTCCTGTGCGCATTCCCGGCGATCAAAATCCTGATCCTCGCCCTGATCTACAATCTGGCCGCCGCCGTCATGCAGCCGCTGGGCGAGACACCGATCGTGACCTGCCTGCAGACGATCGGCAAAAGCATGATTTATGTCTTCGCGGCGCTGGCCGCCGTCTCGCTGATGTTCTTCCTGGCGGTAACCATTATGCTGACCGCGGGCAATGTGACTGTGATGATGCGATAGCACGAAATGATAAGGAGGTGCGCCATGTCCTGGCTCAGCAGTTGGCTCCATGAGCTGATTCTCGTCGTACTGATGGCTGCATTCGTGGAGATGCTCCTGCCCAGTAAATCCATGGAACGCTACGCCAGGCTGGTGCTCAGCCTGCTGGTTCTGCTGACGATGCTCAGCCCGATCATCTCTCTGCTGAAGGGGGATGCGAGCAAGGAGCTGACCATGGCGATGCAGCAGCAGGAGAGAAGCGGGGGGCTGCTGAACAGAGCGGAGGGTGCACCGGATTCGCTGGACAAGATTCTGGCAGACGGGCGGATGCTTGCTGCCGGAGCACGTGACCAGAGCCTGAAGCTGGCTGCCGAGGAAATCGCCGGCCAGATGCGCGACCAGATTGCCGGGAGCACCGGGCTAGGCGGGGTGAAGGTGACGGTGGCCCTGGCTATGGGCCCGAATCCGAATGCGCCGCTGGGCGAGGAGGTGCCGCTGATCTCCTCAGTCATGGTAGCTCTCCCGCCGGAGCAGAGTGCCTCCGGAGGTGCTGTCCCGGGCAATGGCACTGTAGCCCCGCCGTCATCCGGGCCGATACAGATCACCCCTGTGGAGCCGGTCCAGGTCAGCCTGGAGGATAGCGGCGGAGAGGGGGAAGCGCAGGAAGCGTCCTCCTCAGGAGGTGCGGCTCCGGCGTCCTCCTCTTCCGCGAACGGCACAGAAGGAGTGAAGGAGACCCTGGCGGAGGAAGCCGGAACAATTATCAAGCTGCTGGAGCAGAACTGGAACCTGGACCCCGCTCTGATCAAGGTGCAGAGCAGCGGGGCCGGTACCGTGAAATCATAAGAGGAGGCGGGCAATCAATGGGCAATTGGCTGAAAAAGCTGGAGCAGTGGGCCGGAGGCGGCGGCAGCGGCAGCCCGAAGCGCAGCCACACCTTCCGCTGGCTGATCATTATCGGCCTGCTGGGTGTTGCGATCATGCTGTTCAACTCCTTCGTGAATGTGAAGAAGCTGGACAACGAGAACACGGGGCGTGAACCGCCGGACAGCGGGACCTCGCAGACCGTCCTGCAGCAGGAGGCCGGGAGCGCGAATTCTTTTGACAGCATCGAACTGGCGATGGAGAACCGCACCAAGGAGATTCTGGAGAAAATTGTGGGGGTCGGGACTGTGGATATCATGGTCACTGTAGATTCCACAGAGGAAATTATCGTGCAGCGCAATATGAACGACTCGCAGCAGCAAAGTGAAGAAACGGATGCCAGCGGCGGTAAACGCCATACCACCCAGTACACCAGGGACGGCCAGATCGTCACTTACAGCCAGTCAGGGAACGAGGCTCCGATCATCACCAAGCGGGTGAAGCCCCAGGTACGGGGAGTGCTGGTGGTCGCCAAAGGGGCAGAGAACAAGGTCGTGCGCAGTCTGATTGAGCAGGCGGTTGAAAAAGGGCTTAACGTACCGGTCTACCGGATTTCTGTTGTCCCGCGCAAGCAGGAATAGGCATGTCTCCGGCAACCCCGGCATATGCTTTAACAGAAGAGGCTTGTACGATACACACGACTCAGAGACGACAAGAGGGCTGGCAACAAAATTATAGGAGGTATAAACAATGAAGGGCAAAAGACAAACGATTTGGCTGGTTTCTATGCTCAGTTTGATGGTAGTGCTCTCTGCATATTATCTGTTCACGGAAGATACGGGGGCTCCCATCCCTAAAGAAACCGCAGGCAGCATCCAGGTGGATACTATAAAAGACGGAACGGGCGGTGGAACTGCGACTACGCTGGACAGCGGACTTGTCATCAAAGAGGTCAGCACGGACAAGGGAATTGCAGTAGGAACCGTAGATGACAGCAGCAAGACCACCAAGGATGAAGCGGCATCGACAGTGGCAACCGAGGACAGTACGACTCCGGCCGTGATAGATGACAGCAGTGTGGTTGCTGACAGCAGCAACACTGCCAAGGATACAACTGCTGCAACGGACAAGGCGGCTACGGCTGATAAAGGCAAGGATACGGCTGGCAGCAAGGATACCAAGGAAAATAAGGACACTAAGGATACCAAGGACAGCAAAGACAGCAAGGATACGTCAGCCGCTGCAGACAAGACTCCGGCGAAGGACGACGAGGCGATTCTGGATGAAGTGGCTTCGCAGAGCGTATCAGCCAGCAGCCTGTTCACGAACTACCTGTATGAACGCGAGCAAAAGAACCTTAAGGATCACAATGATCTGATGGCGCTGATTAACGATATGGATAAGACACCGGCTGAGAATGCAGCAGCCCAGGAGCAGCTCAGCAAGCTGGAGGAGAAGGAGTCCAAGATCACCGGGATTGAAGAGAAGCTTCAACAAAAATACGGCGAGGCCATCGTGAAAGAAGAATCCGGTGATGCCTACACGATCGTGGTGCTGAGCGATAAGCTGGATGTGAAGCAGGCGGTTGGCATCGTGGACTTTGTAATGAAGGAACTGAGCGTTACCCAGGACAAGATTAAGGTCCAATACGTCTCGGAGCAGTAAGCCGGCTGAATATAATCAGGGAAAATAGAATAAAATGCCGAAAGAGCCCGGGCGCGTCCCAGGCTCTTTCCATTTCTAGCGTTTGTGATATAATACATAAAGTTATCGATGTATAGAAAAAGAAGATTACGCAGGCAGCGGTTACACAAGGTAGCGATTCAAGAGAGTTACAGAGCACACCCGCCTTATGGGTAAGCTTGTCAGAACGGATATCGTACCCTGCTCAGCCAGCGTCCCAAAATGGCTTCGAGAGAAAGCTGAAGGAGTGAACTACCCAATGTTCAAGTTAAGCGAGATTAAGGAATTGATTCAATTGCTGGACCAGACTTCCTCCGTGCACGAGCTGGAGATTGAAAGCGAAGGTATGAAGCTGGCTATCCGTAAACCGGATCGCTCTGAAGCTGAAGGAACAGTAATTCAGGCGGCTCCTTATACCTACCCCTTTACGCCAGCCCCGCAGCCGCAAAGTCCGCAGATCATTGCCCCTCCGGCTGTTAGTGAAGTTCCTGCTGCGGCGCAGCAGCCCGCAACCTCCGCTGAAGGCGCATTACATAAAATCGTCTCGCCGATGGTCGGGACCTTCTACAGTGCCGCTTCACCGGAGACGCCTGCCTTTGTTAATGTCGGAGACCGGGTGAATGAGAAATCCACGGTCTGCATCATTGAAGCGATGAAGCTGATGAATGAGCTGGAGGCCGAAGTGAAGGGCGAGATTGTCTCTGTCCTGGTTGAGAACGGCCAACTGGTGGAGTACGGCCAGCCGCTGTTTCTGGTGAGAGCGGAATAATTGCCGCGAGAATGAGGAGGAGCTTGCAAGCTTCGCTAAACTTTGGGAGGAAACGCATGAACATTCAAAAAGTGTTGATTGCCAACCGCGGCGAGATTGCGGTCCGCATTATCCGGGCCTGCCGCGAGCTGGGTATTGCCACCGTGGCTGTCTATTCGGAGCCGGACCGCGATTCCCTGCATGTCCGACTTGCAGATGAGGCGTACTGTATCGGACCGATGCCCGCCAAGGACAGCTATCTGAACTTTACTAATATTATGAGCGTTGCCACGCTGACGGAATGCGATGCTATTCATCCCGGCTATGGCTTCCTGGCCGAGAATGCGGATTTCGCCGAGATCTGTGAATCCTGTAACATTACCTTCATCGGCCCTTCACCGGATGCGATTACGCGGATGGGCGACAAGGCCGTAGCCAAGGAGACGATGAAGCAGGCGGGGGTTCCGATTATTCCAGGCTCCGACGGGCTTGTCGGCGACATAGAAGAAGCGGTGATGCTTGGCCGGGATATCGGGTATCCGATCATCGTCAAGGCTACCGCAGGCGGCGGAGGCAAGGGCATCCGCATTGCCGAGGATGAAGAATCGCTGGTGAAGCAGATTACCGCAGCCCAGCAGGAGGCGCAGAAGGCCTTCGGCAATGCCGGGGTCTACCTGGAGAAATTCCTGACCGGCATGAAGCATGTGGAGATTCAGATTATCGCCGATAATCACGGCAACGTAGTCCATTTGGGCGAACGTGACTGCTCTGTGCAGCGCCGCCGCCAGAAGCTGGTGGAGGAAGCACCTTGCTCCATCCTGACACCGGAGACCCGTGAGGCGATGGGCCAAGCAGCTGTACGTGCCGCGCTTGCGGTTAATTACTCGGGGGCGGGCACCCTGGAATTCCTGCTCGGACCTGACGGCCAGTTCTATTTCATGGAGATGAATACCCGTATCCAGGTGGAGCACCCCGTGACAGAAATGGTTACCGGAGTGGATCTGATCAAGGAAATGATCTCTGTGGCGGAAGGCAACACGCTCTCCTTCACCCAGGAGGATATTGTCATCAACGGGTGGTCGATCGAGTGCCGGATCAATGCGGAGGACCCTGAACGTAATTTCATGCCGTCTCCCGGCAAAATCGGCTTCTATCTGCCTCCGGGCGGACTCGGCGTACGGGTGGATAGCGCAGCGTACCCCGGCTATACCATTTCACCTTTTTATGACTCCATGATTGCCAAGCTGATCGTGTGGGCACCTACCCGGGATGAGGCTGTTGCGAAGATGAAGCGTGCACTGGCTGAATTTGCGGTGGAGGGCATACATACCACCATTTCATTTCATCAGAGACTGCTGGAGCATCCGGTGTTTTTGGACGGGAACTTCGATATCAAGTTCCTTGAGGAGTATGAAGTTTAGGACGGCTTCTCATGGTTTGTCATAAAGTTCGTCAAATGATATAGTATGTTTAATAAGAGGCGTACTGCCCGCTTGAAGTGCCCCTACTTGCTGGAAAGGTGTGAAGTCCAAAATGAGTACATTGCCGACAGAATTTGAACGTACGGAAATCGGTGAAATCCAGATCGCTCCAGAGGTGATCGAGGTGATCGCCGGTTTGGCAACCGTTGAGGTGAAAGGTGTGGCCGGAATGAGCGGCGGTTTCGCCGGCGGAATCGTTGAGCTTCTCGGACGCAAGAACCTGTCCAAAGGGGTTAAGGTTGAGGTTGGACAGCGCGAGGCTGCGGTGGATGTGTCCGTAATTATCGAATACGGCTACCGTCTTCCGGAAGTGGCTGCTGAAATTCAGCGTAATGTTAAGCGCTCCATCGAAACCATGACCGGTCTGACCGTTGTGGAAGTGAACGTGCATATTCATGATGTGCAGTTCAAAAGCAATACAAGCATTGACAAGAGCGAGGACACGGATGCGGTTATCCGCGTGAAGTAAGGGTTCAGTTCTTCCATAAACCCCCGACAGTGCGTCGAGGGTTTACCTTAATTTTAGGAGGTTGTGAGACTCGTGGCCAAAATTCTGGACAGGCTTCTGCTGTTCCTGTACAGCTTAAGCATTGGAATACTATCTGTAACTGCCATCCTCCTCTTAAGCGGTGTCATCCCGGACAAGTATGAGATTTCGGACGGACCGGCGGTCTATATTGCTGCAATCTCGGTGGCGGTCATTCTGTTTCTGCTGAGCATCCGCTTCTTCTACATCTCCCTGCGCCGCGACCGCGCATCCCTGCCGTCTGTGGATCAGCGTACAGAATACGGGGATATTCAGATCTCAATGGAGACCATTGAGAACCTGAGTCTGAAGGCTGCGGGCAAAGTGAAGGGTATACGCGACCTGAAATCGCGCATCCGTGTCTCACAGGCGGGTCTTGAGATTATGATCCGGGCGGTCGTCGACGGCGAGCATTCATTGCCGCTGCTTACCACAGATGTACAGCGCCAGGTGCATGATTTCGTGCAGGAGACAACCGGAATTCCGGTTGCCGATGTGTCTGTATACATTGCTAACCTCACACAGGCACCAAGCTTCAAAAGTCGAGTGGAATAGAGGTGAGTTTCCCTGATGTCCTGGAGAGAAGTATGGGAAAGTCACGGGGGTAGAATTACCGGAGTTGCCTTCGGTGTCTTTCTCGGATTGATTTATCTGATTAGCGGTTTTTGGGATATGCTGTTCTTTGCACTGGTAGTGTTCATTGGATATACGTTCGGCAAACGAAAGGATACCGCGCAGGGTCCCCTGTTTCAATGGCAGGAGATCGCAGAGCGGCTGTCCGGGCGCTGGCGTCCCTTCAAGTGAACCGCGATAGTCTTTCTCCCGGAAGCCTGGAACCCGTTACTTTGAGTTGCTGACCTGCGGAAGAAAGGCTGCGCGGTTTTTTTTGAAATATAAAATCAAAACAAGAATGAAAGTTAGTTCGTAGGAGGAACACATGAAGAGACGTTTAGCGAGAGAAATTATTGTACAAAGCCTGTATCAGATGGAAATGAATGATGTTGAAGTAACCGAGGCGGTTGACATGCTGATTGAAGAAGCGGCGGATGAGAACGAAACCGAGCGCGTCATTACGGATGAGATCGAACTGAAGGCCTATGTAGTTACGCATGTCAACGGCGTGTGGGAGCACAAAATGGCGATTGACGATATGCTGGAGCATTATCTTAAGGGCTGGCAGATGAGCCGCCTGTCACGCGTAGACCGTCAGATTCTGCGTCTGGCGACCTTCGAGATGATCTTCGCCAGCGATGTGCCGGCCAAGGTATCTGTCAATGAGGCAATTGATCTGGCCAAGCATTTCGGCACAGAGGATTCCGGTAAATTCGTGAACGGTGTCCTCGGCAAGATGATTCAGGATGTGGACACGCTTAGAGCGGAGCTGTAGTTCAGCTTCAGAACCGGTTCAGATTCAGCAGCAAGCGGCAGTAACAGGCTTATAAGCCTTCAATAGACAATAGGGGAGAGACTTACATGACAGCAGCGATTATCAGCGGTAAACAGGTATCGGACGACATTCGGATCGGGATTGCCCGGGAGGTTGCAGATCTAGCGGAGCGCGGCGTGAAGCCGGGTCTGGCTGTCGTTCTGGTCGGCGAAGATCCGGCTTCCCAGGTCTATGTGCGCAACAAGGAGAAGTCCTGTATTGAGCTGGGCTTCCATTCCGAGGTGCACCGGCTGGATGCCGCTACCACCCAGCAGGAGCTGTTGGCACTGGTGGCAGACCTGAACGGCCGCAGCGATATTGACGGCATTCTCGTTCAGCTGCCGCTTCCGAAGCATATTGAGGAGAAGGCTGTGATTGACGCCATCTCGGTAGAGAAGGATGTGGACGGTTTCCACCCGGTCAATGTGGGGAACCTCGTCATTGGGGACGACAGTCTGCTCCCATGCACGCCTGCCGGGGTCATTGAACTGATCAAGCGGACCGGTACGGACATCTCCGGTAAGCATGCTGTTGTGATCGGCCGCAGTAATATTGTCGGCAAGCCTGTATCCCTGCTGTTACAGCGTGAGAATGCCACAGTAACCATGTGCCACTCGCGCACAGCGAATATGGCTGAGCTTAGCCGTCAGGCTGATATCCTGGTGGTAGCGATTGGCCGGGCCAACTTCATTGATGCTTCGTTCGTGAAGCCGGGGGCGATTGTGATTGATGTCGGCATGAACCGTCTGGATACCGGCAAGCTTGCCGGGGATGTGGATTATGAGAGTGCCCGGGAAGTGGCCGGGTTCATTACGCCGGTGCCGGGCGGAGTGGGACCGATGACGATCACTATGCTGATGAGCAACACGCTGATCGCGGCCAAACGCCTCCGCGGCCTGAAGTAGGCCGGACTTATGGCGGCAGAGCGGCAGATCTACTCCATCAAGGAGCTTAACAAATATATCCGCATGAAGCTGGATTCGGATACGCTGCTGTCCGATGTATGGATTCGCGGTGAAATCTCGAATTTCACCCATCACGGAAGCGGGCATATGTACTTCACGCTAAAGGATGAGAGCAGCCGGATCAAAGCCATCATGTTCGCCTCGCATAACTCGCGGCTGCCGTTCGTGCCGAAGGAAGGCACGAAGGTCATCGCCAGAGGAAATGTGACCGTATATGAACGGGACGGGCAATACCAGTTCTATGCGACACATATGCAGCCTGACGGAATCGGCAGTCTGTATCTCGCATACGAGCAGCTGAAGAGCAAGCTGGAGAAGGAAGGACTGTTCGCAGCGGAGCGCAAGCGTCCGCTGCCGCAATTCCCGCGCTGTATAGGGGTTGTGACCTCCCCGACAGGAGCGGCTGTGAGGGACATTATCATCACTCTGCAGCGCCGCTACCCGCAGGTGGCGATTGTGCTCTACCCTGTACTAGTGCAGGGTAAGGGGGCTGGCCCGTCTATTGTACAGGCCATTCAGAACCTGAACACCATGGGTGAGGCCGATGTGCTGATTGTCGGGCGCGGCGGCGGCTCCCTGGAGGAGCTGTGGGCCTTCAATGAAGAGGCCGTCGCCCGGGCGATAGCGGCCTCCAGGATTCCGGTCATCTCGGCCGTGGGCCACGAGACCGACTTCACGATCGCCGATTTCGCCGCCGATCTCCGGGCGGCCACCCCTACGGCAGCGGCGGAGCTCGCTGTGCCGAGCGCAGCCGAGCTGGCCGGGCAGCTGCGCATGGCCCGGCAGCGGCTGCGCCAAGGGCTGCTGCGCCGCTCGCAGCGCGGCGGCGAACGCCTCGCTGCGCTGCAGCGCTCGCTGGCGCTGGCCGGCCCCCGCCGGCAGCTGGCCCAGCACGCGCAGCGGCTGGACATGCTGCGCGCGGCCCTGCTCCGCGCAGCAGAGTCAAGGCACAGCCGCGCACAGGGGCGCAGCGCGCTGCTGCACCAGAGCCTGCAGCGCTTCCATCCGCTTAGCAGCGTCAGCGCTGCCCGCCGGCGCACGGATGGCCTCACCCGTGAGCTGACGGCGGCTATGCAGGCGCGCCTTGCAGATAATCGCGCGCGGTTCGGGGCAGAGCTGCGCCATCTGGATGCGCTCAGCCCGCTTAAGGTCATGTCACGGGGCTACAGCCTTGTGTATGACGAGAAGGAACAGCATTTAATCAAATCGCTGAAGGAAGTAGAGCTTGGCGATGTGGTCAACATAAAGCTTAATGACGGACAACTAAACTGCCACGTATGGGGAATGAAGGAGGATGGCAAAGCGAATGGCGAAGGAAGCTGAGTTGGATTTTGAAGGAGCCATGGAGCGCCTGGAGGGTATCGTGCGTGAGCTTGAACACGGTGACGTTCCCCTGGAGAAAGCGATTGATTTATTCCAGCAGGGAATGAAGCTCTCGCAGCTATGCGGCAGCAAGCTGGAGCAGGTAGAGCGCAAGATTGAGATGATCACCGTAGAGGATGGCGAACTGCGGAAGAAGCCGTTCGGCAGCCGGCTGGAAGGCGATAGCGATGAGTCATTCTGAGCTTGAGCCATCCGGCGGGGCGGCGGGGCCGCAGGGCCGCGAACCGCTGGAGCAGTATATAGCTGACATTAGCAGCTGGGTTGCTGCTGCTCTAAGCGGGGTCGTACCGGAGCATTGGGACGTCCCCGGGGTCCTAAGAGAGTCGATGGAATACTCGCTGCAAGCTGGTGGTAAGCGCCTGCGGCCTCTGCTGGTTACCGCTGCCTGCGAAGCACTGGGCGGCAGCCGCGAAGCTGCGCTGCCTGTAGCAGCTGCGATTGAAATGGTGCATACCTATTCTCTGATTCATGACGATCTTCCTGCGATGGATAATGATGATTACCGGCGCGGCAAGCTGACGAACCATAAGGTCTTCGGGGAAGCGATGGCCATTCTGGCCGGGGATTCGCTGCTGACCCATGCGTTCTACAGTGTGGTACAAGCCTCCCGTAAGTATGGGGTTCCGGCAGAGCGCGTGTTGTCCATCGTGGAGGATCTGGCTGAGATGGCAGGCCCGCGCGGTATGGTCGGCGGTCAGGTAGCCGATATGGAAGGCGAGCAGGGAATGACCGACCTGCAGCAGCTCCAGTATATTCATCTGCACAAGACTGGCGATCTGATGATCTTCTCCTTGCTTGCGGGCGGCAGAATCGCCGGTGCGAATGAGGGGCAGCTGGAGGCCCTGCGCCGGTTCGGCACACAGATTGGCCTTGCCTTCCAGATTCAGGATGATATTCTGGACCTCATCGGTGATGAGAGCAAGCTGGGCAAAAAAACCGGCAGTGATATCAAGCAGCAGAAGGTGACCTATCCGTATTTCATCGGCCTTGAAGCTTCGCGCGAAGAGGTGAAGCAACTTACGGCTGCTGCGCATTTGGCGATCCTAAAGGGAGGGTTCCAGGACCCGTCCCGGCTGCTGGAAATTGCAGATTATTTGATGTCACGTGACCACTAAATGAAGATTCGGCAAACGGCTGTGTTTCGACAGCCGTTTCGTTTGTGTTATAATGGGGTTTATATTTTAACAACATCTAGGAAAGCGGGGAATACTCGTGCTGCTTCCACAAATAAATGATCCTCAGGAGCTAAAATCTTTATCAGTCGGGGAACTGGCTGCCCTTGCGGAGGAAATCCGCCAGTTTCTGATCGAGAAGCTGTCAGTAACAGGGGGACATCTCGCATCCAATTTGGGAGTCGTGGAGCTCACGCTGGCCCTGCATTACTGCTATGACAGTCCCCGGGATAAGATGATCTATGATGTAGGGCATCAAGCGTATGTCCACAAGATATTGACCGGCCGTCAGGACAGGTTCGACTCGCTGCGCAAGCAGGGCGGACTCTGCGGCTTCGTCAAACGTACGGAGAGTGAGCATGATGTCTGGGAAGCCGGACACAGCAGCACTTCTCTGTCAGCGGCAATGGGCATGGCGATGGCCCGTGATCTGAAGGGTGAAGACAATAAGGTAATTGCCGTTATCGGCGATGGCGCCCTCACTGGCGGAATGGCTTTTGAAGCGCTGAACCATATCGGGCATGAGCGCCGCAAGCTCATGGTGATCCTGAACGACAATGAAATGTCCATTGCGCCGAATGTTGGGGCGATGCATAACTATCTGAGCAAGATCCGTTCGGACCGTCATTATCTGCGGGCTAAGGACGAGGTCGAAGGCCTGCTGAAGAAAATCCCGGCCATCGGCGGACGTCTGGCGAAGACTGCGCAGAATGTGAAGGACGGCCTGAAGAACATGCTGGTACCCGGTGTTCTGTTCGAAGAACTCGGATTTACCTATTTGGGGCCCGTAGACGGTCATGATCTGGAGAAGATGATCGACACCTTCCATCAGGCGGATAATGTATCCGGGCCTGTTCTGGTGCATGTTCTTACCACCAAAGGCAAGGGCTACAAACCGGCGGAAGTCGATTCCTATAAATGGCATGGCATTTCCCCTTACAAAATCGAATCCGGCCAGGTGCTTCAAGCGGTCGGCAATCCGATGTATACGGAAGTCTTCGGACAGACGTTAATTGAGCTGGGGCATCAGGATAAGCGGCTGGTTGCCGTAACACCGGCGATGCCGGGCGGCTCGGGACTATTCCCGTTTGCCAAGGAATTCCCGGACCGGATGATTGATGTCGGGATCGCGGAGCAGCATGCGGCCACCTTATGTGCGGCCTTGGCTATGGAAGGCATGAAGCCGGTATTTGCCGTCTACTCCACCTTCATGCAGCGCGCCTATGATCAGATTGTTCACGACATTTGCCGCCATAATGCCAATGTTATGTTCGCCATCGACCGTGCGGGCTTCGTCGGTGCGGACGGAGAGACCCATCAGGGCGTGTACGATATCGCGTTTATGCGTCATATCCCGAACATGGTGCTTATGATGCCGAAGGATGAGAATGAGCTGCGCCACATGATGAAGACGGCGCTGGACTATAATGAAGGACCGATTGCTTACCGTTATCCGCGGATTAACGGCACGGGGGTGGCTTTGGATGCTGAGCTGCACAGTCTGCCTATCGGCACCTGGGAACGTCTGCGTCCCGGAGAGGATTATGCCGTGCTTGCCTGCGGCCCGATGGTTCAGGTGGCCGAAGAAGCGGCGGAAGTACTGAAGCGTGAAGGTATTCAGATCGGTGTAGTCAATGCGCGCTTCTTGAAGCCGCTGGATAACACGATGCTGCTTGATCTGGCACATGCCGGAACGGGTATGGTGGTGCTGGAAGAAGCGAGCCAGGCCGGCGGCCTTGGCAGTGCGGTGCTGGAGTTCTTTGCAGAGCAGGAGATATATGATGCGCATGTTCACCTGATGGGCGTGCCGGATATTTTCGTCGAGCATGGGTCCATCAAGGAGCAGCGGCAGGAGACGGGGCTTACCGTTGAAGCCGTGTGCGCACGTATTAAGTCAATGAAAGGGCTCAGCACTTATACCTATAAGTCAACCTCCACCTCCTAAGGGCAGGGACGGAGGGCGGACCGAAGTGATCGGGAGATGAACATGGAACACCCTAAAGAACGAATTGATGTGCTGTTGGTGGAGCAAGGCTTCTACGACAGCCGGGAGAAGGCCAAGGCTGCCATTATGGCGGGCCTGGTGCTTGCGAACGAAGAACGGATTGAAAAGCCGGGGATGAAGGTGCTCCGCAGCTCTGTCCTCAGAGTCAAGGGAGCGCTGCACCCGTATGTCAGCCGGGGCGGCTTGAAGTTTGAGAAGGCCTTGCGGCAGTTCGGCATCGAGCTGACCGGCCGCAACATGCTGGATATCGGCTCCTCTACAGGAGGCTTCACCGATTGTGCGCTTCAGAATGGTGCAGCCCATGTGTACGCGATTGATGTGGGACATAACCAGCTCGACTGGAGCCTGCGTAATGATGAGCGGGTAACCGTAATGGAGCAGACCAACTTCCGTTACATGACCCCGCCTGATTTGAAGGGACCGGTACCTGACTTTGCAAGTATCGATGTCTCCTTTATTTCACTGAGAATCATCCTGCCGCCGCTCATGGCGCTGCTGAACCGTCCTGCTGATATCGCTGCGCTGATTAAGCCGCAGTTCGAAGCCGGGCGCGAGAAGGTGGGCAAGTCTGGAGTCGTACGCGAACCGGCTGTTCACCGGGAGGTGCTGGTAAACGTACTGACCATGGCAGCCGAACTGGGCTACACGCTTGCAGGACTGACATATTCCCCCATTACCGGCGGGGAAGGTAATATCGAATTTCTGGCACACTGGAAGCTGCTGCCTTCAGTGCAGCAGACTTCTGCGGCTGAAGCACAGCCGAATACTTTCGCCGCGCTTGCCGACTCCGTCATTAAGGAAGCGAATGCAACCTTCAGCGCTGCGGGCCATGGAAACTCATCGAAGCGATGAGTTTCTTTTGCTGCCAATATAAGAATTATTGGTCTTCCCGAACCGGAAATTAGCGGCAGATTGTCAGCCGGAAGCAGGATTTCAGCCGCCCGCACGCGAATAGATTCACCGAGGTGATGGGAGTGGCGAGCTCGGACAAGGCTGTAGTGGCACTTATAGGACTGGCGGCGGCAATCTTTATCCTTTATAGAATCTATATCTGGCTGCAGGGGTCCCCGGGTTCCTTCATGAAGGACCGGGTGCCGATCAACAAGGTCATTCAGCCCCATCCGTCCATCGCTCTGCTGGAGGATGCAGGGTACGAGGTCATCGGCGGGAAGCTGAAGATCCCGCTGTCTTTTCAGGTGAATGGGGCACCGATGTACAGCAGGCTGTTCATTGATTACGTAGCCATCAGGAATGAGGAGCATTACTATCTGGTCATCCTCTCCCGCCCCCGCAAGGAGCTCGAATTCACCGGCAGCGGACTCCGGGACTACATCCTCCCCTATCTGCTGATCTACCCGGATTGCAGCGGGGTACTCTATGTGGATACGGTGAATTCCAACATTCATGTAATTAATTTCGGCAAGGACGACGGAGAATCCAGTTAAGCACTATATAAATACGGGAGGCAACAATGAAGGGACACAGGCATATCAAGATTAGAGAAATTATCTCGCAAAAGGAAATCGAAACCCAGGATGATCTGGTCGAGGCGCTACGGGAAGCAGGCTTTCAAGTAACACAGGCTACCGTATCCCGCGATATTAAGGAACTGTTGCTGATCAAGGTACCGATGGATGACGGGCGTTACAAGTATTCTCTGCCCACCGACCAGCGTTACAATCCGACTCAGAAGCTGAAGCGGGTGCTGGTGGACAACTTTGTACAAATCGACTATTCCGCGAATCTTGTGGTCATGAAATGTCTGCCGGGAACGGCCAATTCCGTGGCTGCGCTGATCGACAATATCGACTGGCCGCAAATTATGGGTACGATCTCCGGAGACGACACCATTCTGATTATCTGCCGCCAGCCGGAGGACAGCAAGGACGTCATTTCACAAATTATGGGCTATATATCGTAATTCAGCCTGCGGGCAGACAGACAATCATCATGTCGGAGGTGCAGTATTCGTGTTAGAGACATTGTCTATACGCAATCTGGCCGTGGTTGAGGCGGTGGATGTGCATTTTTATCCGGGATTCCATGTGCTTACAGGGGAGACCGGTGCCGGAAAATCAATTATCATCGATGCGCTCGCACTCATTGCCGGGGGACGCGGTTCCGCTGACTCCATCCGGTACGGGTGTGAGAAGGCCGAAATGGAAGCGCTTTTCAGTCTGCCGGGAACTCATCCGGTCTGGGATACGCTGGAGCGGCTGGGCATCGGGGCAGAGCGTGAGGAGCATCTGGTGATCCGCCGGGAGATTACCTCCCAGGGCAAGAGTACCTCGCGCGTGAACGGCCAGATGGTCAATCTGAGCATGCTGCGCGAAATCGGGGAACAACTGGTCAATATTCACGGACAACATGAGCATCAGAACCTGCTGAAGGCTGAACGTCACTTAGGGTTGCTGGATACCTATGGGGAACCGGTGATCGGACCGCTCAAAGCGGATTATCAGGAGAAATATACAGCCTTCGCCAAAGTGGAAAAAGAACTCCGGGAACTTCAGGAATCCAGCCAAAAGGCGTATCAGATGCTGGATTTGTACCGTTTTCAGCTGGAGGAAATTTCTGCTGCGGGACTAAAACCGGGAGAAGATGAATTACTTGCCGAAGAACGGGTAAAACTATCCCACAGTGAGAAAATGATGGATTCAGTATCCGGCGCATACGAGCTGCTGTATGACAGGCAAGGGCTGGAGTCCATTGGCAATGTAATCTCCAGGCTTGAAGATGCGGTGCGGTATGACGAGAAGGGTCTGCGGGCAGTCTTCGAGCAATTGCAGTCGGCTTATTACCAGCTGGAGGATGCGGCGTTTCAGCTGCGCGACTACCGTGAAGAGATCGAGTTCAATCCGGCGCGGCTGGAGGATATTGAGAACCGGCTGGATCTGATCACAGGACTGCAGCGCAAATACGGGGATAGCGTGGAGCAGATTCTGGAATATTATCAGCAGATTGAGCGGGAGACGGATCTTCTGGAGAATAAAGACGAATATATCCTGAAATTAACGGCCAAACGCGATGGCCTGCTTCATATCTTAATGGAGTCAGCCGAAGCTCTGAGCGGAGCGCGGCGGCAGTGTGCGACGGATCTTGCTTCACAGGTCGAGGGAGAGCTGAAGGATCTGCAGATGGAACGGACCTCACTCCAGGTGAAGATGGAGACGCTCGAAGATCCACGCGGCATGGAGTATCAGGGACGGCGGTACCGTCTGACCCGGCAGGGGATCGACAGCGCTGAATTCATGATCTCCCCGAATCCCGGCGAGCCGCTGCGTCCGCTGGGCAAGATCGCCTCCGGCGGAGAGCTGTCGCGGATTATGCTGGCAATGAAGAGTATTTTTGCGCGGCATGATGCGATTCCAGTCCTTATCTTTGATGAGGTGGATACCGGGGTTAGCGGGCGGGCAGCCCAGTCCATCGCGGACAAGCTGTATAAGCTGTCCTCCACCTGCCAGGTGTTCTCCATTACCCACCTGCCGCAGGTGGCCTGTATGGCGGATCATCAATACCTGATTGCCAAAAAAGTCGAAGACGGACGCACGATGACCGAGGTGGACTCCCTCTCGGCTGAAGGCCGCGTAATGGAGCTGGCCCGGATGCTGGGCGGTGTGGAAATTACCGAAAAAACATTGCATCACGCACAGGAGATGCTGGGTCTGGCCGAGGCCAGCAAGGCAGCTGCAAGCTAAGCGGGACAATGATTGACAGTAATAAAAGCCTGGGGGCAGGGTTATCTTATAGGTACGCAATTGGCGACCACCTTTTTCGTCAAGCGAAAGAAGCAAAAGGGAGTGTGACAGCCATTGAAGCCTAACCTCAGGAAGTTAATGCCCGGCCTTTTATTTGCCTTCTTTCTCAGTTTATCAGGCATAACGGGACCCTCACAGATCCACGCAGCACCGCTTGAACATCAGCCGCTTAGGGCGGTACAGGGAACCGAGAATGAACTTAAGGTCATCCCCGGAGGTCAGACGATTGGCGTGAAGGTGAAGTCGGCAGGCGTGCTGGTTGTTGGTCATCATCTGATTGAAGTATCGGAGCAGTCCAAGATTTCACCCGGCGAGAACAGCGGCATCCTGCCCGGCGATCTGATGATCTCCATCAACGGGGTGAAGCTGGACGAGGTATCGAAGGTAGCAAGGCTGGTCGAGCAGGCCGGCAAAAGCAATGATTCCTTAAGCATCGTCTACAAACGCGGCGGTAAAGAGCATACGGCTCAGCTGAAGCCCGCGTATGACCGCACAGACAAGGTGTGGCGGCTCGGGCTCTACATCCGCGATTCCGCAGCAGGTGTAGGGACCCTAACTTTCTATGCCCCGAAGCAGGGTGTGTATGGGGCCCTTGGGCATGTCATCACTGACATGAACACAGGTACGCCGATTGTGGTTGGCAGCGGCCATATCGTGCAGTCCAGCGTCACTTCAATCTCCAAGAGCCAGGATGGCGATCCGGGGGAGAAACGGGCCCATTTTCTGAAGGAAAGCCAGGTTCTCGGAAATGTGGAGAGCAACACGGATTTCGGAATTTTCGGTAAAATGACCCGTAATCCCGAGCACAGCCTGTATCAGGAGCCGATTCCGGTAGCCATGAGTTCGGAAGTGAAGGAAGGTCCCGCACAGATTCTTACTGTCGTCGATGGTCAGCAGGTCGAACGCTTCAACGTAGAGATCATCCATGTGGCCCGTCAACAGACCCCTGCTACTAAGGGCATGGTGCTGCGCATCACCGACCCGCGTCTGCTCGATAAGACCGGGGGGATTGTCCAGGGGATGAGTGGCAGCCCGATTGTCCAGAACGGCCGTCTAATCGGTGCAGTGACCCATGTGTTCGTCAATGATCCTAAGTCAGGGTATGGCTGCTTCATTGAGTGGATGCTTAGGGACTCCGGTGTGGTTCAACAGGATCAGGAGCTTCAATACAATCTTAAGGCGGTTTAGCCTTAAGATTTTTTTGTCGAAGGGCAGCGATTATCCTCGAAACGTGAAACAAAATATTTAATTATAAATCAACACCGAAAAAAAATAAAGAAAAATAATTTTCGACAGAAGGATATTCAAACGTGATGTCGAAAGTTATAGGGAGAGAAGATGATAAATATTTTCTGAATAGCAGATATATAAGGAGGAAGCAGCCAGTGCAGAATATTGAAGTGTTGTTGGCCGATGATAACAGGGAGTTCACGAACTTGCTCGCCGAGTACATTACTGAACAAGAAGATATGACAGTGACAGGCATTGCCTACAATGGGGAAGAGGTACTTCAGATGCTCAGCGGAGCACGCAAGATCCCCGATGTCCTTATCCTTGATATTATTATGCCGCATCTGGACGGCCTCGGCGTTCTTGAACGCCTGCGTGATATGGATCTGAACCCGCAGCCCAAGATCATTATGCTGACCGCTTTTGGCCAGGAGAACATTACACAGAGAGCCGTTCAGCTTGGAGCCTCTTATTATATTCTGAAACCGTTTGACATGGAGGTTCTGGCGAACCGTGTGCGTCAGCTGGTCGGCACGCAGGGCAGCATGAGCACTTCCGGAAGCATGTCCGGCTATTCTTCTTCCAGATCTTCCAGTAATGTGGTTCCGCTGTCCAAGGGCAAGAACCTGGACGCGAATATTACCTCAATCATTCATGAAATCGGCGTCCCTGCGCATATCAAAGGCTACCAATACCTGCGTGAAGCCATCACCATGGTCTATAACAACATTGAGATACTTGGTGCCATCACCAAGACGCTGTATCCGGCTATTGCCGAGAAGTTCAAGACCACGCCTTCCCGCGTAGAACGCGCCATCCGTCACGCGATTGAAGTCGCCTGGACCCGTGGCAATATCGACAGCATCTCCCACCTGTTCGGCTATACGATTAATATCTCCAAATCCAAGCCAACTAACTCGGAATTTATTGCCATGGTCGCCGACAAGCTGCGCATTGAGCATAAGGTGTCTTGAAAGGGTTAGGGGCAGGAATAGCTTAACAATAAATACCACTGGCTAATGGGAAATCGTATTCCCCAATAGCCAGTGGTATTTTGTTTCACTGAAGCCAGGTCCGATATACACGAAAAGCCAACGATATTCGGCGCTGCGTGGGCATGTGGCCCAAATGTAATCGAAAAACCGATTGCATTGAGTGCGGCAGAGGCATGTGGCCCAAATGTAATCGAAAAACCGATTACATTGAGAGCGGCAGAGGCATGTGGCTCAAATGTAATCGAAAAACCGATTACATTGAGCGCGGCAGAGGCATGTGGCCCAAATGTAATCGAAAAACCGATTACATTCGGCGCTGCTGCGATGATGTAGAGGCCTAACTCCACAGCCAGTAAGATTTCAGGGGAATCCTGCAAGAAGTGCAACAATGTGGCTCCATACAGTGGTCGGTTATGATGTAACGTTCTATTTGTCTAGGATGATCCTGAGACAGTCGCCATTGAGTAACGGCCACGTCTGCGTCATGGCTTGCATGTGATCTGTAAACGCCTGTTAAAAGCGAATAGAGAACAACAAATGAGATAATAGCTATATAGTAAGGATTGGATTGAACAACGAAAATCAAAGGTATCATGAGGATGAATATTGTAAACTGCTGGAATATATTATATATCAAAGCTAGTGAAGCTCGTCAACGGAATAAATAACAAATCAAGCCACTCCTTCATTCGAGTGGCTTTTTTAGTTTATAATGAAGGGATAAGCAAAGGAGGTGGTATAAATCATAGCGCAGATTCTTTTAGGGATCTGGATGCTCACACAAGCGGCTTGTCACTTTTTTGGACTTGATGTGTTCCTTCGGCAATCCGTTAGGGATGGTTTGAGTAAGGAGGAGCGGGCCTCTTTTCAAAGAGGGATGGTCCTGCCCTATCTCATATTAGGGATGACTTTTATTGGAATGGGAATTATTGAGCGTAAGGCGGTCCTGTCCATGCCGCTTTTCCTGGGACTCTATATTATATTGTGTGCGGCGTCCTTGGCCGGGGTATTAAGGAATAATAAAAAATACCTGGGTCATTATATGTGGTGAATCCGTTAACAAAGTAAAAACCGTTCCGGTAAGGAACGGTTTTTACATGTGCAGTCACACCAGAATATCCAGCGAAGTTGAATCTGGAGCAGGGTCGGTGCTGGTTTCCGGGTTGGAGGAATTGATCTCATCGCTGTCCTCTTTAATCCGGGAGAGTGAGCTTGGAACATTATTGTGCTGTGCAGCGCACTGCTGTCTTCCCGCAATTCTGAAGCTAACTCCGAAATCTTGCTGTCGATCCTGTTACGGTCATATGTGATACTGCTTGAGATAATCGCATGCATCGAATTCGAATCCGTCACGGGGATAACACCCGGAGAAGAAGTTGAAGAGATGGGTAACAAGAGAACTTCCTCCTCCTACTTAATTAACGGACTGGTTGCCCAGGCTGCTCAGGTAAGCATCGGCTTCTTGATATGTAGGGTAATGTACGGCGAATTTGCCGAACAGCCGTTTCATTTGCATTTTCCAGACCGGGGAATCTGCAACGTATACCCAGCCTCCTACCCCTGCTTCTATCGCGCGGTCACCGGTGGGAGCGAGCATTGCGGCTACTTCAGGGGAGAGCACGGTTGGGGAACCCGTCACATCGGTGAATCCGGTGAAGCCCGGCTTCAGCTGCTTCAGTGCATTTTCGAAATCTGCTATGTATGCGGGTACGTCACTCTCAGTCAACCCGTAGGCCCTAACGATCACCTGGTTTTTTGCAACATTGACTTCCATTGTGTAAGACATGAACATTCCTCCAGTTGTGGTATTAAGTTTACATTAGAGTATATCGGATAAAATCGGGGTGTTTTTGAGAGAATAAGGAAATCGGATCACGTGAGCTTGCATTTATGGGGATTAACTCCATATATATTAAATGGATGTGTTGGTTTTTACGGTTCAGGAACAAAGATTTTACACAAACAATTGTTATTATGAAACACAAATTGTTGTCTTGTGTTATGATATAGGTAGAGGTGGCTCAAATGAACGATTTCGATAATTACCCCGATGAGCTGGGGAATTTCATCCGGCACTTCAGAAAGGCCCGCGGATTAACCCTCAGGGGGCTGGAAGAGAAGAGCGGCATCAGCTATTCACAGCTCAGCAAGATTGAACGGGGAGAGAGTATCCCGCTGAAGGATAACCTCGACAAGATCATTGAGGCCCTCGGAGGAGATCTCAAGAACCGGATGTATCATTTGGCCGACTATATGCCTGATATCGAGTATATCAAGACACTCAAGCAGGGATACAAGCTGCCGCAGCATAATCAGTCTCAGGACTATATCTACGAGACGGCATTTAACAAGCTGAAGGAATTCCGGGCGAAGGAAGACAAAGAAACGTCATATGTTTCCTTCGATTCTGACGAGGTCATCGTTTATGAAACGGAATATGGGGCAGGAATGGTTATTGAGAAGATTGAGAAATACAACCTGACCGACGTGCTGAACGATAAATTCGAGGGAA
The DNA here is from genome assembly GCF_038051945.1 of Paenibacillus sp. FSL H3-0469. Taxonomy (NCBI): domain Bacteria; kingdom Bacillati; phylum Bacillota; class Bacilli; order Caryophanales; family Paenibacillaceae; genus Paenibacillus; species Paenibacillus sp. FSL H3-0469. The sequence continues at coordinate 1,858,789 of NZ_CP150302.1, read as the reverse complement.
GTCTGGACAGTCTCCGCAGGCAGCCGCGTCAGGGACGCCAGGCGTACTTATTTGGTGAATGGTTGCGTGAAGGTATCTATGAGCTGAAGGAAGACGAACAGGACCAGGTTATTCAGGCCTTGAAGGAATTCACCCAGTTCAAAGTGCAGCAGATCAAGGGCATATATAAGTAATGAAGGGCCCGGCTTAGCTTGCTTCAAAAATGAATAATGTTGCCCTTTCTTGCAGCCATCTATTCATCTTGATCCATAAACAAACTACAAATGGTTAGACAGAAAAGGGGATAAGAAACATGAGAATCAATATGAAGTTTACCAGTAAAGGAAAAGCTGCGATCGAGAATTTCAACAACGAAGAGCTGTTGGAGATTTTTGCACGATACATCAAGACACTGACCAAAAAATACGATATCGAAGTAGATGTACCGCTTGAAGTGAATCAGAATATCGTTGCCGATGGAACCGTCATTGCCATGGCTCAGAACGTCAAATGTGATGCAGAGACCTTCTTCAAAGAGCTGGGACGCGACATCAAGGTTCCCCTGAAAAAGCGCCTCGGCGGTAAGCTGGAGAACGTGTTCAAGACCGAAATCATCGAGTAGACAAAAGGTTGCTACACACCAAAAACCATCCCCGTTTAACATGGAGGATGGTTTTTGGTCGTCTGTGCAGGTGTAACTTATGGATGGAGAGCTTCGCATTCTAATGATGTTGGGTTTTTGAGATATTCCGCGTAGTGAGAACGTTCCTGATAATCTGAATAAAATCCGGTGAAGCCTTGGCTTCCAGCGCCAATTCGTAGATGCTCTTTAATTGTTCGTCAGACAATAGCTCAAGTGATGAGGGGCGCGGAGAAGGATGAAAGTAAGTTTCCATTGTATTCCTCCATCATGGTTGAGAGTGGTGAGAAAGATAATCACAATATTCATAATATGCTTCTAGCTAAATGGTACCATCTGGAATATAATCCGTCTGCTGGGATTCGCCCTCTGAATTTTTCTTTACATAAGTTGGATAATATGTGATAATGATTGAATTTGTTTTAATTAGCCATATATGACTGTAAAAAAAGCAGCGACCCTCTTATTGGAGGATCGCTGCTTTTTTACTTTCTATAACGGTGATTCGTTTTTCCTTGAAGCTAGAAATCTGCGGATACGTGTTTCATTGGATTCCGATACAGTAGCAAATTGTTCCCCTTGATTGAACAGAACAATCTTCCGTTCCGGATCATAACCGTCAATATTGCCAATGTTGACTACATTGCTGCGGTCAAGACGTTCAAAGCCCATGCCTCCGTAAGCTGCATACAAATCGGAAAGAGTGGTAGGGAGAACAAATTCGCCTTCTTTCGTATGGACGAATATCGTATTCTTGTGGTTAGAGAAATACAATATCTCCTCCTCCCGGATACTGCGGGAAGAGCCGTCGTTTAGTAAGACACGCATGTACTCCCCATCCTTGTGTAATTACTTGCGTAATTCTTTTGGCGCTTCCGGGCTGTGAATCGCTGGCTTCATGATTGAAACAAAGAAACGCGCTGATCCGGCAAGAGCGGATGAAAGCTGCTTTGCGATAAATTTTCTCAATGTGTTTGCCTCCTTGACCAGGGAATTACTGTTAATGACTGGACCAAAAACGCCAATCCTAGCACAGTTGATTGAATAAAGAAATTAGATGAGACCATTACTATAGAAACCAACTTCAAAATAGGATAAATTGAAGCGGAAATTCTTGAGTTTTTATCAGGGTTTGGAGCGAATAAAATCATGACAAGCAAACTGGCTGAGTTAGCCATCCAAAGGCCGAATTCTGAAAATGTGATTAAAGTGGGTAGTAGGGTACTTAACAAAGTAGTGACAATATTACAAGCCATAGCTGTTTTTAAATGAAATCCGCCAGAGGCGAGGCGAAGGATACAGAAGCTTAACAGAAAGGTTAAACATTCTGTTAAACGGCCGGCAATAAGGCCTATAACTGCTGTACTTACTATGATTAGTAATGTATTTAATATAATGCCGAGGGAGTATTGCATGACTTCGACAGAATGAGTTTCCTCGGGGTTAGCATTTTTAATTGTGATAGCAATTCTATTAGCTAATAAATTCATTGTGTGTTTGATCCTTCTTATATGAAAGATATAGGTAAGAATAGAGCAAAACAGCATAAATCATGGGCATAAGGAAGAAATATTGCGAATATTTTTCTGTTAGGAACACCAATAATATAACAAAAACTAAGGAGGGTGCACTTAGAATCAAAATTTTTATTTCACGTAGTTCAATTTTAACTTTGACATTTTGTTTGTCAGGCACGAAGTCAAATCCTTTTTTCTTCTTGCCGATATAAGTTCCAATAGTTATAGCTCCGGTTGCAGAAATAAATTGAAGGAGATATACAGCTATTGACGTATAAGGTAACCCAACTTGATACAGTCCTATTAATTTCATCAAGAGATAACATGAGGATTGTATGAACATATAGGCAAGGTATGTCAGTCCTGTCATAGAAACAGCATAAAAAATATGAATTCTAAATAAAAGCCAGATAAAGCAGAAGGTCAATAAATATTGGAAGAATACATCGGTTAATATCAGTTTATAATCATTACGGAGAACAAACGAGACAAATGCCATTAATGTAGCAGCAAATATCATTTCCACAAGAAAAACATCAATTTTAAAAACCTTGAAAGCCAAATAAAACATTGCAGATGTTTCTAAAATGGAAAACACCATATAAAGCACAAAATCAAGCATGCTTACACTCCCGGGAAATAGATTAACAAATCTGTAATCCTGGTGATATTATACATAATAGGTTAAGATACAACAACAGGTTTTGACACAATCCGGCAAATATTTCTTAAAATTTGGTTTGGAGAGGGGTTTTTACCATGAATCAGCGTCCTGCGCAAGGAGAGTACACCGAATTTCAGTCCAGATATATTACATTGGTGCCGCCCGAAGGAGAGCTGAGCATCATTCTAAGAGAGCAGACTCAGCAGGTGCTGGCTTTGCTTGGCGGGCTGACAGAGGAGCAAGGAGCCTACCGCTATGCCCCCGGGAAGTGGAGTATCAAGGAAATGCTAGGACATCTGACGGATAATGACCGCATTATGTCTTACCGCTTGCTGTGTTTTGCGAGGGGAGAACAGGCGCCGTTGCCTGGTTATGAGGAGAATGATTATGCGGCTGCCGGGGCGTTCGACCGCTTCACGCTGCAGGAGATGATTGAGCACTACCGGATCGTCCGGGAGTCCACCTTGGCGCTGGCAGATAGTCTTGCGGAGGACGTCTATGCCCGTACAGGGAATTTTGGCGGGATAGCGATGTCTGTGCGTGCGCAGCTCTGTCTGATCATCGGACATGAGCGGCATCATCTGCGGATTCTTAATGAACGTTATCTGAACTAAAGGGAGGTGACGCATGTGGGCTTTCTTAGAGGCATCTGGCATTTCTTTGTCCCTCGTGAGCGCACATTAGTGTACACTACTTTCGATCAGGGGCAATATTTCCGGGTCAAAAGCCGCCTTGCGGCAGAGGGCATCCCGCACCGTTCCCGGATTAACGGCGGGATGAGAGAGACAACACGGCGTGCTAACTTCGGCGGAAAGGCTACGGTACAGCATGAACTGTTCGTCCGCAAGGAGGATGAGCATAAGGCGCTTCAAGCGATTCAATAGACGGGAGAACAAACAACGCATTCCGGCCGGATTAGGGCTGGAGTGCGTTTTAATGTTGTATATTAGGGTATTTTACAATGGAGGATTCTTGTGGCATTTACGGCAGACCGGGTAATAGGCTTCATTGCCGCCGATCTGGATCTGTTTGCCGCTGTATACCGGCTTGCCGTTCTCGACGCGCAGCGCCATGGTGGCTTTCCGTGCGCAGAACCAGCAGATGGTCTTCATTTCTTCAATCTTGTCAGCGTAGATCAGCATATATTTGCTGCCTTCGAACAGATTGTTCTGGAAATCGTTTTTGAGGCCGAAGGCCATCACCGGAATGTCCAGCTCATCCACAATGCGCACCAGCTGCAGGATGCAGTCCTTGCTCAGGAACTGGCACTCGTCGATCAGCACACAGTGGGGCTTCGGCAGACTGCTGCTGACCATGCTGAAAATATCGGTCTGCTCGTCGATAGGAATGGCCTGCTTGCGCAGTCCGATCCGGGAGGAGATGTATCCCACTTCATCCCGGTTATCAATGGAAGGTGTGAAGAGGAGCACCGACTTGCCCTGCTCTTCATAATTATGGGCAACCTTGAGAATCTCAATGGATTTGCCGCTGTTCATAGCTCCATACCTGAAAAATAATTGTGCCACGTCCATCTGTCCTTTCACTGTTCAGCTAATCTGCTACACGACCAAAAAATCGACCTTACTAGAGTATCATACTCGGGGCCGGAGTAGCCAGTGCAAACATTGTTTCCGCCCGGGATGTGCTATAATAAACGCAATTGTGTCTTCAGCAGGAGAATATAGTGAACAGAAGGGAAGTTAGTCAGGTGACAGAGAAATTGGAGCAATATAAGGAACGGATTAATGCACTGCGGGAGAAGGGGGAGCTTATCCCGGGTACGGAGAATTTACTGGAAGACATGCTGGCCGAGCTCACTGAGCTGAACCGCAGCAACAAGGCACTGCGCCGGGTCATTTTGAAGTCGGGACAAGGCTCTGCCATGTCTACCCGCCTGCGGGATGCGCTCTACGAATAAGCAAATGGGGTATCTTCGATGAAGCTAATGTTGACTTTTCTTAAAAAATACCGGGTCGCTGCCATTGCCGCGCTGGTCATGATGCTGATTGAGCTGGCCGTGGAGCTGTCGCAGCCGCTGCTGATCTCCAAAATCATTGATGACGGTATCCGGCAACAGGACACGGCTGTCGTCTGGCTGTGGGGCGGTGTGCTGGTCGGGAGTGCCGCTGTGGCATTTGTGGCGGGAATACTCAGCTCCTTTTTTGCGTCGCATACCAGTCAGGGGTTCGCGTTCGACCTGCGTGACGAACTGTATGAAAAGGTACAGTCGTTCTCTTACGATATTTTTAGCCGCTTCCCTACCTCATCCCTGATCACCCGCCTTACTGGGGATGTAACACAAATACAGGATACGATATTCATGGGGCTGCGGTTCATGACCCGTATTCCGCTGGTTGTGATCGGAAGCGTGATTATGGCGCTTGTTGTACATATCAAGCTGGGATTGCTGCTGACCGTGACCCTGCCGTTCTTGGTGATATTTATGATCTGGCTGATGCGCAGGGCGTCCGAGCTGTTCCGCAATGTGCAGACGAGGCTTGACGGCGTGAATGGTGTTATTCAGGAGAATCTGACCGGAATCCGGCTGATCCGTGTATTTGTGCGGATGGGCCATGAGATCGGGCGGTTCGCGACGTTCAGCGGAGAGCTGATGAGATCGACTGTTGCTGCGCTGAGGCTCACCGAGACCTCAACACCGTTCATTATGATCATCGTCAATGCCGGGATTTTGGCCGTGCTGTGGTTTGGGCGTATTGAGATCTCTGCAGGGGATGCTACGCTGGGCCAGACGGTTGCTGTCATTAACTATTCGCTGCGTACGATGGGAGCGCTGTCAGCGCTCTCCTGGATCATGGTAAGCTTCTCCCGCGCACGGGCATCATCCGGACGGATCGCTGAAGTGATGGCGGCAAGTGAAGGTCCTGGCGAGCTGGGCATGACTTCAGGAGAAGGTATAACGTCGGCTGTCCAAGGCAAGGTTGAATTCCAGCAGGTCAGCTTCAGCTATCCCGGCAGTGACATTAAGGTGCTGGAGGACATCTCCTTCTCGGTGCAGCCGGGTGAACGTGTGGCGATTATGGGCGCGACCGGCTCAGGCAAAACCTCTCTGGTAACGCTGATTCCCCGGCTGTATGAATGCGGCAGCGGCAGCATCCTGGTGGACGGACAGAAGCATACGGAGATGGATATGCAGACCTTACGGGGCTCGATTGGCTATGTACCGCAGGAGGTGCTCCTGTTCACCGGCTCGATCCGGGAGAATATAGCCTGGGGGAATGCAGCGGCGAGTCAGGCAGAGATTGAGCAGGCAGCGGCGGCAGCGCAGATTCATGACACGGTTGCGGCGCTGCCGCAAGGCTACGATACTGCCCTCGGGCAACGCGGAGTCAATCTGTCGGGCGGGCAGAAGCAGCGTCTGAGCATTGCGCGGGCGCTGGTGCGCAGACCGGCGATTCTGATTCTGGATGACAGCACCAGTGCGCTTGATGCGGTGACGGAGGGACTTTTGCTGGCAGAATTGAAGAAGTTGTCCTGCACGACCTTCCTGATCACACAGAAAATCAGCTCAACCGCCTCGGCGGATCTGATTCTGCTGCTGGACGAAGGACGGCTGATTGCGCAGGGGACCCATTCCGAGCTAATGGATGAGTCCGCGCTGTACCGCAAAATCTATCAATCGCAGACAGGGGAGGCGCAGCATGTTCAAAGCACTCATTGAGCCGTTCCGCTATCCGAAGCTGGAGGTAGGCCACGGCGAAGCCAAAATCTTCGGGGCGATGGGCAGCCGGAAGCCGAAGGCGAAGGCCAAGAACTGGTCGGGCACACTAGGCCGCATATGGACGTATCTCGCCGAACGCCGGACAAAGCTGATCTTAGTGCTGTTCATGGTTCTGCTAAGCTCAGCCTTGTCCCTCCTTGGACCTTACCTGATCAGCCGGGCAGTGGACGATTATCTCGGCGGGGAGGGCGGCAGAACGTGGGCTGTCTTCCTGCTGGTTCTGGCGCTCGTCTACCTGCTGAATTCTCTGGTCTCCTGGCTGCAAAATGTCTGGATGATCGAGGTGGCCCAGGAGACGGTCTACCGGATGCGGACCGATCTGTTCTCGCACCTGCACCGCCTGCCGATCTCCTTCTTCAACCGCAGGCAGCAGGGGGAGATTATGAGCCGTCTGACCAATGATATTGAGAATATCAGCTCGACGCTGAACAGCTCGGCGATTCAGATCTTTTCCAGTATTCTGACGCTGGTGGGAACGGTGGGCGTCATGCTGTGGCTAAGCCCGCTGCTGACGCTGCTGACCTTCATTGTGGTGCCGCTGATGATGCTGGGCATGCGCTGGATTACCCGGCGTACCGGCCCGCTCTTCAAGGAGCGGCAGCGGAACATGGGGGAGCTGAACGGGTTCATTGAAGAGACCTTGTCCGGGCAGCGGATTATCAAAGCCTTCTCGCAGGAGGAGCGGGTAATTACCGGCTTCAGAGAGCGTAATAGACGGATTATGCTGTCGGGGTATTGGGCGCAATCGATTTCGGGCTTCATTCCCAAGCTGATGAATGGTCTGAACAATCTGAGCTTTGCCATCGTGGCCGGAGTCGGGGGGCTGCTGGCGATCCGCGGGCTGGTGACAGTGGGGATTATTATTGCTTTTGCCGAATATGCCCGCCAGTTCACCCGGCCGCTGAATGATCTCGCGAACCAGTGGAATACCTTGCTATCAGCTATCGCCGGTGCGGAGCGCGTTTTCGAGGTGTTGGATGAGGAGACGGAGGCCCGGGATGAAGGCGAGGCGGTGAAGCTGGAACATGTGGAGGGAGCCGTAAAGTTCACGGATGTGTCCTTCTCTTATGAAGGTGGCGCCGATACGCTCCAGGGAATTACGTTCGAGGCGAAGCCCGGAGAGATGATTGCGCTGGTTGGACCTACCGGTGCCGGCAAAACAACGCTAATCGGCCTGCTGTCCCGCTTCTACGACCCAAGTCGTGGCAGTATTACGCTGGACGGGCGGGAGCTGTCAACGGTCACCCGCGAGAGTCTGCGCAGCCATATGGCCTTCGTCCTCCAGGACTCCTTCCTGTTCAAAGGCACAATCCGCGATAATATCCGCTACGGCCGGCTGGGTGCAACCGATGAAGAGGTGGAGGAGGCCGCGAAGCTGGCCAATGCCCATGCCTTCATCATGAGACTTCAAGATGGGTACGACCGGATGCTGTCTGTGGACGGCAGCGGCATCAGCCAGGGACAGAAGCAACTCTTGGCTATTGCCCGGGCAATTTTGGCGAATCCGTCCATGCTGGTGCTGGATGAGGCGACAAGCAGCATCGATACGGTGACTGAGATTAAGATTCAGGAAGGGCTCCAGGCGCTGATGCGCGGGAGGACCAGCTTCGTCATCGCTCACCGGCTGGGCACGATCCGTGCGGCCGACCGCATCCTGGTGCTTGAGGGCGGACGCCTGCTTCAGCAGGGCTCGCACGAGGAGCTGCTTCAGCAGGGCGGCCTCTACAGCGAGCTGGTGCGGGGGAGCAAGGAAGCGGCTGGAGAGTGAATGAGCGCTGAGTGAGAGAGCGGGCGTGTCCAGCAGGTAACTCATAGCGGGTGATCAATAACCAACAGGGGATGCTTCAGCAGCCGGTTCGTTCATGGCTTGAGACATCCCCTGTTTCAGTTGTAGGATTAGGAGCGGGCTTCGGTGGACGGGGGCTGCTGCGTTTGCTGCTTCTCCCGGAAGCGGGGGCCTACGTAGTTCTTTTTGCGGTCTCGGGTTAGAATCCAGCCGCCGAGGAAGGTCATGCCCGCCAGGAATAAGAGCAGTCCGCCGCCGAAATGCAGCCACGCAAATTTGGGAATAGCAGTCTCATCGCCATGCATGGCGAAATAATTGAACAGATCATCTTTCATCATCAGGAAGCCCGTCATGGCCAGGAGGCCGGGGATTACCAGAATAAGGATGGCAATGAAGCGTGAAATTAGCAGTTTCATCACAGTCGCTCCTCTTCGCAGCCGTTTGAATTCACCCATATGATAACGCTTTAACCTGCAAAAGTCCATGAATACATGACGTTTGTAGGTTTTGTATTACTCCCGAAAGAGAGTACAATATAATAGATTGAACTGAATTCAAGAGGAATGACTGGAGGATACATATCATGACAATGACCTGTGATGTAGCGATACTTGGCGGTGGCACCGGCGGTTATGTAGCAGCGATCCGCGCTGCGCAGCTGGGCAAATCCGTTATCGTTATTGAAATGGACAAGCTGGGCGGAACCTGCCTGCACCGCGGCTGTATTCCCAGCAAATCACTGCTGCGCAGTGCAGAGGTATTGGCTGAAATCAACGAGAGCGAAAGCTACGGTATAGAGACTACGGGCACTAAGCTGGTATTCCCCAAAGTACAGCAGCGCAAGGAAGCAGTAGTGGAGCAGCTTCATCAAGGGGTGCAGTATCTGATGCGCAAGCACAAGATTCAGGTACTGAAGGGCAAAGGCCGGATTATCGGTCCTTCGATCTTCTCTCCCCGAAGCGGCGCAGTGGCTGTGGAGCTGGAGAATGGCGAGATGGAGACCGTGGTCTCTACGAATCTCATTATCGCTACCGGCTCGCGCCCGCGCGTTCTGCCGGGCCTTGTGCCCGACGGCAAGGTAATTCTGAGCAGTGAGGAAGCGCTGACGCTTACGGAGCTGCCGGAATCGATCATTATCGTAGGCGGCGGAGTGATTGGTGTAGAGTGGGCGTCGATGCTGGCTGATTTTGGTGTACAGGTGACTGTTGTCGAGACAGCCGGACAGCTTTTGCCGCAGGAGGACGAAGAGGTGGCCCGCGAGCTGCTGCGCCTGCTGAAGAAACGCGGAGTCCGGGTGCTCACCGGAACAACGGTGGATGCCGAGACCTGCACGGTGTCAGAGACAGGAATTACGATTGAAGCCCGCAAGGGGGAGCAGAGCCAGAGCCTGTCGGCTGACAAGCTGCTCGTATCCGTGGGACGCGTAGCGAATATTGAGAATCTCGGGCTTGAAAATACAGATATCCGCTTCGACACAGGTGTCATTGCGGTAAATGCCAATATGCAGACGGGTGAACCGCATATCTATGCGATTGGCGATTGTATCGGCGGACTGCAGCTGGCTCATGCTGCCAGCCATGAGGGCATCCGTGCCGTCAACCATCTGGCCGGTGAAGCGCTCCATCCGTATGAAGCCCATCTGGTTCCGCGCTGTGTCTATACACGGCCGGAAGTGGCAAGTGTCGGCTACACGGAGAAGGAAGCGAAGCAGCTCGGCCGTGAGACGGTGACCGGGAAGTTCCCGTTCTCCGCGATCGGCAAAGCCATTGTCTATGGCATGAAGGACGGCTTCGTGAAGGTAGTAGCGGACGCGAAGAACGGGGATATTCTCGGCGTGCAGATGATCGGCCCGCATGTGACCGATCTGATCGGTGAAGCGGCGCTGGCACAGATCCTGGATGCCACACCTTGGGAGGTCGGGGAGGCTGTACATGCCCATCCGACACTGTCGGAGGTTCTGGGCGAGGCGATGCTGGCGGTAGATGGAAGAGCAATCGGATTCTAGCGTGCGATAGAGAGCTTAACAAGAAGGCCGGAGGGAGCGGAAGGCGCGTACTGCGCCAATATCGCTCCATACCGGCTATATTTGTTCGTTTCCAGTGCTTCTGCATGGCGGAGGGATTTTGGCTTTTCTTTTTGCCGGGAAAACGATTATAATGAATTTAGTACCTGGTGATAGGATCAGGGCATATATAATAATATTAAGGTCAATCCGCCTGGCGGACGCGTCCTGAACCGGTTAGAGATAGCGGGGGCTGGAAGCTGGCGCCGGCAATACTTTCAAGGAGGTACCTCTTATATGGAATCCCAAGGTACTGTAGACACCGTTAACAGACATAAGCAGCTTGGACTCACAGACGGCCAGGTTATCGATATGTACAGATTCATGCAGCTCGGACGAAAATATGATGAACGCAGTCTGTTGTTACAGCGTGCGGGCAAGATCAATTTCCATGTATCCGGCATCGGGCAGGAGGCGGCACAGGTTGCGGCGGCATTTGCACTGGACCGGGAGAACGACTATTTCCTTCCGTATTACCGGGATTATGCATTTGTCCTCTCTGTTGGAATGACCACGCGCGAGCTGATGCTGTCCGTGTTCGCCAAGGCGGAAGATCCGAACAGCGGCGGCCGGCAGATGCCAGGCCACTTCGGCAGCAAGCGCCTGCGGATTGTAACGGGCTCCAGCCCGGTCACGACCCAGGTTCCGCATGCAGCAGGCTTCGCGCTGGCGGCGAAGATGCAGAAGAAGAAGTTCGTCTCCTTCGTCACCTTCGGGGAAGGCTCCAGCAACCAGGGGGATTTCCATGAAGCGTGTAACTTTGCCGGTGTGAATAAGCTGCCTATGATTATTTTTTGCCAGAACAATCAGTATGCGATCTCGATTCCGGCCCACAAGCAGCTTGGCGGCAAGGTCAGCGACCGTGCGCTTGGCTACGGTTTCCCCGGCATCCGGGTGGACGGCAATGATCCGCTGGAGGTGTACCGCGTGGTGAAGGAAGCCCGCGAACGGGCGCTGGCCGGAGAAGGCCCGACCCTGATTGAAGCAATGATGTACCGCCTGTCGCCGCACTCCACCTCGGATAACGATCTGGCTTACCGGACGCAGGAGGAAGTCGATGAGAACTGGGCAAAAGACGGCATCGCCGCGTTCCGCACCTATCTTACCGGACTCGGTCTATGGAGTGACGAGCAGGAGCGTGATCTGGCTGCCGAATATAATCTTGAACTGAAAGAAGCTATAACCTACGCGGAGAATGCGCCGTTCCCGAAACCGGAAGATACGCTGCTGCATGTCTACGATGAATCCGGCCTGAAGGGGGGCGCTTAAGCCATGGCGATGATGGAATATATCGATGCAATCCGGCTGGCGATGAAGGAAGAGATGGAGCGCGATGAGTCAGTGTTCGTGCTGGGTGAGGATGTCGGCGTGAAGGGCGGCGTCTTCACAACGACCAAAGGCTTGCAGGAGCAGTTCGGCGCAGAACGGGTGCTGGACACACCGCTTGCGGAATCTGCCATTGCAGGTGTGGCCATCGGTGCCGCGATGTACGGCATGAAGCCGATTGCCGAGATGCAGTACTCGGATTTCATGCTGCCCGCAACGAACCAGATTATCAGTGAAGCAGCCAAAATCCGTTACCGTTCCAATAATGACTGGAACTGTCCGGTCGTCATCCGTGCGCCGATCGGCGGCGGCATCTTCGGCGGGCTGTACCATTCGCAGTGCCCGGAGTCGATCTTCTTCGGCACGCCGGGACTTAAGATTGTGGCTCCTTATTCGGCAGCAGATGCCAAGGGCCTGCTCAAGGCGGCTGTCCGTGATCCTGATCCGGTGCTGTTCTTCGAGAACAAGAAATGCTACAAGCTGATCAAGGGCGATGTGCCGGAAGGCGACTACACCGTGCCGATTGGTGAAGCGAATCTGCTGCGTGAAGGCAGCGATATTACGGTGATCGGGTATAGCTTGCCGCTGCATTTTGCGATGCAGGCAGCGGAGGAGCTGGAGAAGGAGCATGGCGTCACCGCACATATCCTGGATCTGCGTACCCTCCAGCCGCTGGACCGCGAGGCGATTATTGCCGCTGTCCGGCAGACCGGCAAGGTGCTGATTGTCCATGAGGACAACAAGACCGGAGGTATCGGCGCTGAAGTGGCGGCGATTATCGCCGAGCACTGTCTGTTCGACCTCGATGCCCCGATCTTCCGCCTGTGCGGACCTGATGTTCCGGCGATGCCGATCTCACCGCCGATGGAGAAATTCTTCCTGCTCAGCAAGGACAAGGTCAAGGCTGAAATGCTGCGTCTGGCGCAGTACTAAGTTAAATAATTTATCCTTCCGGGACACCGTGACCCGGGCCCGGGCAAGAATGTTGCAGAATGTGCAACTTGGATATGAAATATACAGTGAATTGGGAAGAATGCTGCACGAAATACAACAATATGTCCGCTCAGCCAACCGAATGAAGAGAATTGCTGCGTTTTGAGCAACATTTTTGATTTTGGGCAGATTTGTATGAGCGAATGTTGTATTAAGTGCAGGATTTCATGGCTGGCTTTCGAAGCCAGTTTTGTACGAAGCAAATTCAAGAAGTCCACGCTTACCAAACTAAGCCTATGCTTCCGAAGCAGTTTTGTACGAACTAAATTCAAGAAGTCCACGCTTACAAAACTTTAAGGAGTGACATTATGTCTGACAATACAACGCTGACGGATGTAATTATGCCGCAGCTGGCTGAATCGCTGGTATCGGCGACCATCGGGAAATGGCTGAAGCAGCCGGGCGATTCGATAGAGCAATATGAGCCGATCTGCGAGCTGATTACGGATAAGGTGAACGCGGAGCTGCCTGCAACGGTAGACGGCACGCTGGTCGAGCTGCTGGCCGAGGAGGGCCAGACGGTCAGCGTCGGCGAGATCATCGCCCGCATCGCTGTGGCTGGCTCAGCCGCGCCAGCCGCTGCGGCCCCGTCACCGGCAGCTTCCGGTGACGCCCCAGCCCCTGCCGCTGCCCCGGCTGCGGCATCTGGCACTGCCCCGCAGGCGGCCCACGCCGCCGCGCGGCCGCCCGTGCCCGCTGCGGCTTATGACGCCGCAGCTCCAATGCGCGCCCGGTACTCTCCGGCTGTGCAGTCGCTGGCCGCCGAGCACGGCATCAACCTGGCGGCCGTGCCGGGCACCGGCCTGGGCGGACGTATCACACGCAAGGATGTGCTCACGTTCCTTGCAAGCGGTGCGGCCGCCGTTCAGCCGCCGGCATCCGCTGTAGCCCCTGCCGCAGCGCCCGTGCCTGACACGGCTCCTGCTGCCGCTGTACCCGCAGCGCAGCAGCCTGTGCTCCAGCCTGTGCCGGACGCACTTCAGCCGGTCCGCAACTCCGGCCTGCACCTTAGCGAATCACCGAAGATTCCGACGATTGAGATCGAAGGCGGACGGGGCAGCAGCTCGGAATATCTGATCGATGTTACGCCGATCCGTAATACGATTGCTACCAGAATGCGCCAGAGCGTCTCGGAGATCCCGCATGCCTGGACGATGATCGAGGTCGATGTGACCAATCTGGTGGTGCTGCGCAACAAGCTGAAGGATGAGTTCAAGCGCAAGGAAGGGATCAACCTGACTTATCTCGCTTTTTTGATGAAGGCTGTGGTTAGTGCGATCAAGGATTACCCGATCATGAACTCCGTCTGGGCCGTGGACAAAATCATCGTCAAACGCGACATCAACATCTCGCTGGCCGTAGGCACAGAGGATTCGGTTATGACGCCGGTCATCAAAAAAGCCGATCAGAAGAATGTCGCCGGGCTGGCCCGCGAGATCGACGAACTGGCACTGAAGACACGGGAGGGCAAGCTGCGCCTGGATGATATGCAGGGCGGCACGTTCACGGTGAACAACACCGGTTCGTTCGGCTCGATTCTGTCTTATCCAATCATCAACTATCCGCAGGCAGCGATTCTCACTTTTGAATCCATTGTCAAAAAGCCTGTCGTCATCAATGATATGATTGCCGTTCGTTCGATGGCGAATATCTGTCTGTCGCTGGATCACCGGATTCTGGACGGAGTCATCAGCGGACGGTTCCTGCAGCGCGTGAAGGATAATGTGGAAGGCTACACCCCGGAGACGAAGCTCTACTAAGTAAGGCGGCTGCGGACCCCTGGAACAGGGAGAATGAGAAGCAAAGGGGAACTTACGATCATGGAGAACCTGAACCTAAGCAAACTTACAGTTACCATTCTTCCGCTGATGGAGTACGGGGCGGCCTGGGAGCTGCAAAAGGAAGCGGTGCATGCGATTGACGCGGGCACCGCTTCCGAGCAGCTGATTCTTTTGCAGCATCCGCCCACGTACACCATCGGTTCGCAGAATCATCCGGAGCATTTGCTCCTCAGCGGGGAACAGCTCAGACAGCAGGGCATTGCGCTGTTTGAGATTGACCGCGGGGGAGATATTACATATCATGGGCCCGGCCAGCTGGTCGGTTACCCGCTTTTGAAGCTGGGCGAGCACGGCAAGGTTGATCTGCACGGTTATCTGCGCAAGCTGGAGTCGGTGATTATTGCGTATCTGGAGGCCAATGGAATTACGGGAACCCGCAAGCAGGGGTATACCGGGGTATGGGTCGGTGATGAGAAAATCTGTGCAATCGGCGTCAAGTTCAACAAGTGTAAATTCCGCCGGGGGTTTGTCACCAGTCATGGCTTCGCCTTCAACGTATCGGCCGGGATCGGGCAAAGCGGCTTCACCGGCATTATCCCCTGCGGTATTGCGGAATATGGAGTGACCTCGCTGGAGGAATGCACGGGGCGCGCTATTGACATCGGGACGGTTGCTGAAGAATTGGTGCCTTATTTCCTGGAGCAGTTTCCGTATAGCCAAACAGCGCCCGGGGAACCCGGACGCTGTTACTTAAGTGCTAAGCGTGATTAACCGGCCAAAAACGGCTCGATGACGAACAGCACCGTAGAGGCGATCATAGCGAACAGCATGATGTAGATGATAATGCGGAACCATTTTTGTCGTTGCATGAGTGACTCCTTTGAGATTAGTTTAAGTTATGAGCATGAGCCCACAATTGAACGCAGTACAACCATTGTAACGTATCTGAGAAAGAGAGGGAAGTCCGTATGATATCAGAAGACCGATTGATCCATGAGTTCATGGAGCTTGTCCAGATTGACAGTGAGACCCGGAATGAACGGCAGATTGCCGATGTGCTTAAGGAGAAGTTCAGCAGCCTGGGGCTGAGCGCAGTGGAAGACGATTCGCAGGAGAGAACGGGACACGGAGCCGGCAATCTGTTCGTGACCTGGCCTGCGGACAGCGGAGTGAGCGCGCCGAAGCTGCTGTTCACCTGCCATATGGATACCGTGGTGCCCGGCCAGAAGATCAAGCCAACCCTTGGGGAAGACGGCTGGATTCGAAGCGATGGCAGCACCATTCTTGGGGCGGATGACAAAGCAGGACTGGCTGCCCTGTTCGAGGCCATCCGGGTGATTCAGGAGCAGAAGCTGCCGCACGGCCAGATTCAGTTCGTCATCACGGCAGGCGAAGAGTCGGGGCTGATGGGCGCACGAGCCATGGACCCGGCGAATCTGGATGCAGATATGGGCTTCGCGCTGGATTCCAACGGAGAAGTGGGAGCTATTGCTACCGCCGCACCAGGCGTGGCCCGGATCTCGATGCAGATCTTCGGCAAATCCGCCCATGCAGGCGTGAACCCGGAGGACGGCATCAGCGCCATCCAGGTAGCAAGCAAAGCTATTTCGGCCATGAAGCTGGGACGGATCGACAACGAAACGACAGCGAATATCGGCAAGTTCGCCGGCGGCGGGCCGACGAATGTGGTCTGCGACCATGTGCAGCTGGATGCGGAGGCCCGCAGTATTGTGCAGGAGAAGGTTGACCTTCAGGTGGCCTCCATGCGGGAGGCACTGGAGACAACAGCCCGCGAACACGGGGCGCAGAGTGAATTCCGCAGCGAGACAATCTATCCGGCATTCAGCTTTGGTGCGGGTGATCCGGTCGTTCAACTGGCGGCCCGTGCGGTCACTGCGCAGGGCCTGACCCCCCGCCTGTTCGCTTCCGGCGGCGGCAGTGATGCCAATGTGTTCAACGGCCTGAACGTTCCGGTTGTGAACCTGGCAGTTGGTTACGAGGATATCCATACCACGAAGGAGCGGATCAAGGCTGCAGACATCGTCAAGGTGGCCAGTCTGGTTGTAGCCATTGTGGCCGAGAGCCAGAAGGGCTAAGCCGATAAGAGGCTGTGCAGGGACCCGGCCAGGGCAAGGTTTTTGCTAAAAATATAAGAAGTTATATGTTGCACACGATAACTTATCCTTCTATTTCTCGCTGAAACGGTACCGTCCTTAAAAAGACGGCAAAGCCGTTTCCACTTAGGCGGTCACCTGCCGCTTATGAATAACAATAAAGGAGCTGCTTCCGGGATGATCCGGGAGACAGCTCCTTCTTATACCCTGGAATATCATAGACGCTGACCGGAAGAACGAAGCGGCATTATCCAGCCTTGGAAGCTTTGATCCGCGAATCTGCCTGGAGCAGCAGGATGTAAGAGAGGGGCATATCGCGCCCGTATTGCTTCATCCACCCGGCCATTACGGCCATAATCTGTTCCGGTTTACCTACCATTGTTACTGCGGATGAGCTTGCTTGGACAAGGATGTCATTCATGCCTGCATTCCTTCTTTCTTCATAAGTTTGCTATAATACACCCTATGCATAACGATGCCAAAGGAGACCACAAATCTATGAAAAAAGATGAAATAAACCGCAACCCCGCATTGGATGAAGAAACATTGTCGACGAAGCCGATTTTTGCAGGCCACATTATTTCGCTTCAGGTGGATACTGTGAGACTGCCGGACGGCAATACCGCAACCCGTGAGGTTGTGAAGCATCCTGGAGCTGTAGCTGTGCTCGCTTTGAATCAAGGTAAAATGCTGGTCGTGGAGCAGTACCGTCAGCCGATGCACCGTACCGAGGTGGAGATTCCGGCAGGGAAGCTGGACCCGGGTGAAGATCCGCTGGCGGCTGCGGGCCGTGAGCTTCAGGAGGAGACCGGATTTCATAGCGGGGGGCTGAAGCTGCTGAAGTCTTTCTATACCTCTCCCGGCTTCGCCGACGAGATCATTCACCTCTATGTGACCGAGGATGCCCAGCCGGGCGAGATGGCGCTGGATGAGGATGAGTTCCTGGAGGTCTCCGAGCTGACGCTGGAGGAAGCCTACCAGTACATTGCGGACGGACGTATTGCCGATGCCAAGACGATGATGGCGGTCTATGCCTGGCATCTCTATACGCTGACAGGCCAATGGCACTAGCGGCGGAGCTCAGCAGTGTCTACTGTGATCTGCATGTGCATATCGGACGGACTTCGGAGGGCCAGGCGGTCAAAATCAGCGGCAGCCGTGATCTGACCTTCGCCGGGATTGCCAGGGAGGCAGCGGAGCGCAAGGGGATTGGCCTGATCGGCATTATCGACAGCCACTCTCCGGGTGTGCTGCGGGATATTGCTGCGGCGCTGGATTCCGGTGAGATGACGATAGCCGCAGGCGGCGGAATTGCTTACCGGGGGACGACGATCCTGCTGGGAACCGAGATTGAGATCCGCGAGCCCGGGCGAAAAGAGTGCCATGTCCTGGCCTTCATGCCGGACCTTGGGACGATGGAGGATTTCAGCACCTGGATGAGCGCCCATATGCGTAATGTGAATCTCAGCTCCCAGCGTCTGTACGCCCCTTCCAGGGTGCTTCAGGACGAGATTACCGGGCGGGGCGGGCTGCTGATTCCGGCCCATATTTTCACGCCCCACAAGGGACTCTATGGCTGTGCGGCCGAGCGGATGGCTGAGTTATTCGATCTGGACCGCATCGCGGCGGTGGAGCTTGGCCTCAGTGCGGATTCAGAGATGGCAGGGTATATCTCGGAGCTTGACCGTTACAGCTTCCTGACCAATTCCGATGCTCATTCCCTTGGCAAAATCGGCCGCGAGTACAATGTCATCGAGATGCGGAAGCCCTCCTTCGAGGAGCTGAAGCTTGCGCTCCAGCGCTCGGAAGGACGCAGGGTCAGCGCCAACTTCGGGCTGAATCCCCGGCTGGGCAAATATCACCGGACCTACTGCGGCGGCTGCGGCAGCATCATTGACGAAGCCTACAGCACCTCAGAACGCTGCCCGTATTGCGGCAGTCCTAAGCTGGTCCAGGGGGTACTGGACCGGATTCTGCACATTGCCGACCGTTCGCAGCCGCAGGTTCCGGATTACCGGCCCCCGTACCACTACCAGGTGCCGCTGGAGTTCATTCCCGGCCTCGGCAAGCGTAAGCTGAATCTGCTGCTGGAGGCTTTTGGCACAGAGATGAACATTCTGCACCGTGCTGCGGAAGCCGAGCTTGCCGCTGTAGCGGGGGCAGAGCTGGCGGGGCTGATCGTGCTGGCCCGCAGCGGGCAGCTCGTCCTCTCCTCGGGAGGCGGCGGGACCTACGGCAAGGTGGTCAAGAGCTAAGGACAAGTCATAGATCAGGGCATTCCCTCATATGGTGTAACATGTGACCGGAAAGGGGAATGTCAGGGTGCGCAGTCTAAAGCTGATGGTGAAGGAACAGACGCCTCTTTATATTTTTGTCGCGGTATTATTTCTGGTCGGGGTGGTATTCGGAGCGCTTATCGTCAGTGCGCTAACACTGGATCAGCAGCAGGAGCTGGGCGATTACTTAAGCAACTTCTTCGTGACGGTCGATCAGCAGGGACTGCCTGACGCGCAGGATTCATATTGGAGCATCGCCGCTTTTCATCTGAAGTGGGTCGGCCTGATCTGGGTGCTTGGCTTGTCTGTAATCGGGCTCCCGGGCATTCTGATTCTGGATTTCCTCAAAGGTGTGCTGATCGGCTTCACCGTCGGCACGCTGGTCAGCCAATATTCCTGGCACGGCATGCTGTTCGCCCTGGTCTCCGTTGCTCCGCATAATCTGGTGCTGATTCCGGTGCTGCTGGTATGCAGTGCGGCTGCGCTCGGGTTCTCCCTGCTGATGATCCGCAGCCGTGTGCTCGGACAGCAGCGCCGCACGCAGATCACCCATCCGTTCATGATGTACACGCTGCTCTCCCTGGGGATGGCGCTGCTGGTGATGGGAATCTCGGGCTTCGAGGCTTACGTGACTCCGGTGATGATGCGCTGGGTGACGCCGCTGCTGGTGTCAGCCGGGTGAAAGTGAGAAGCAGACAGGAGCAGGGAATCGGCGCCGGTGCTGCGGAGAGAGAGTGGAATATTTTACTAATATGGAGTATTTGTGAACGTGCGGGTCAGCTCCCTCCAGATGCTAAAACCGTTTGACTTCTCAAAGGAAATCCCCCTATAATGGAAGAAGTGGCTTGAAGCCCGGTGTGGTAATTTTCCAAGGGGGAGGCAGACAATGGAAGCCCGAATAGACAAGATTAAGCAACAACTACAATCCCAAGGATACAAGCTTACACCTCAACGGGAAGCGACCTTAAGAGTTCTCCTGGAGAACGAGGATGATCATTTAAGTGCGGAAGATGTATTCATGCTTGTGAAAGAAAAGGCGCCCGAGATCGGTCTTGCCACCGTATATCGTACCCTGGAACTGCTTAGCGAGCTTCATGTCGTGGAGAAGATCAATTTCGGAGACGGTGTGGCCCGCTATGATCTGCGTACGGATACGGCGAAGCATCATCACCATCATTTGATTTGTGTGCAGTGCGGAACGATGGATGAGATTCGTGAGGATTGGCTTGGACCGCTGGAAGAGCGGCTGGAGCAGGAATACAACTTCACGGTGGTTGATCATAGACTTGATTTTCACGGGATATGCCACCGCTGCAAGGACAAGAATCCGGCAGAGGACAATACTCCCGAATAAGCGTATATAGAATGTGGACTTATGAATGCTTCATTGCGAATTTCCTAAGTTCATCTTCAGATGAAAAAGAACCGCGCAAGCTCTCCCCGGCTGAATGGCTGGAGGGGAGCTTTTTGATTGCCTGGAGAGTAGGGAAGCGGGCTGCGGCGGGGGATGAAAGGGATAAATCCCTTTGAACTCGGCTAAAGTGGGCAGGACGAGGGAATGAAGGGGATAAATCCCTTTGAATTGGCTAAAAGCGTGCTGGAAGTGGAAATGAAGGGGATTAATCCCTTTGAATTCGCTGAAAGTGGGCAGGACGAGGAAATGAAGGGGATAAATCCCCTTTGAATTGGCTAAAAGTGTGCTGGACGGGCAGTTGAAGGTGAGTAATGAAGAGCACAAGTGCCCCTGAATTCAGCCAAAGTCGGCTAAACGGGCAAATGAAGAGCACAAGTGCCCCTAAATTCAGCCAAAGTCGGCTAAATGAGTAAATGGGGTGCACAAGTGCACCTGATCCCAGCCAAAGTCGGCTAAGCCAGCAAATAGGGTGCATTAGCGCACCTATTTCGGCTGAGCTGCTTTGGCCGGACTGGGCTGGATGCGCAAAGATCAAAAAATTACTTAACGTACATAACAAGGCCCTCCGGCGCATAAAGTGAAGGACGAGTTCTGCCCGCAACCCTTTTGCCCGCTATCCTTCTATTCGCCGTCCGGCCGCGCGCTTACTCAGGCGCAGCAGAAGGGGAGCATGTGCAGGCTGCTGACGCAGACGCTGATATCATTTTGAGGAGGCTGCCTGGATGATTATTTCTCTGCCCCGCACGGTGCGCCGGCTGTATTTCTTAACGATGCTTGTGGCGGTAAGCTGTGTGCTGTATTATGTTTTGAGCTGGGTTAGCGCTTGGATCAGTCCGGCCCGCAATGCTGAGATTCCGGAAGGCACCGCCGTCCGGGCGTTTCAGGATGTCCAGTACGGGGAACAGGGGATTAGTGCGGGGGATCGCCTGCGCCTTTTTTACTGGTACGGGGAGTAACGGCACGGATTGCAGGATTAAGGGAGAAGTATGTCGAATCAATCTATAGCATGTCATGGAACAACGCTGTTCCGGCTGCTGGACCTAAACCCGCTGCGAAGCCGCATGAAGCAGCCTGAGTCTGACAGGAGCGTGAATTGATGAAGTCATACTTACAGCCGTTTATGCAGTATTTGTCCGGGGACAAAGGATTGTCTCCTAGTACGCTGGAATCCTATGGACGGGATATATCGCAGTTTCTGGAGTTTGCGGAAGAGCGCGGCCTGGACGCGGCAGAAGAGATTAGAAGAACACATATTATGCTGTATTTGGGCGCCCTGCGCGGAGCCGGGAAGGCAGCGGCCACGGTGAACCGGAATACGGTATCGCTGCGCGCTTATTTTCATTTTTTACTGAAGGAACGGCTGATTGTCCAAGATCCTACGCTGGATATGGAAGCCATCAAGCCGAGCCAGAAGCCGCCGATCATACTTAGTATTGAGGAGATCGAGCGTCTGCTGGCTGCTCCTGATGAAGCCGCTCCCCAGGGGATGCGCGATAAGGCCATGCTGGAGCTGCTCTATGCTACGGGTATCCGTGTAACCGAGCTGATCTCGCTGAATGTGGAGGATGTGAATACCTCCTTGCGGTTCGCGCGCTGCAGCGGTGCCTCCGGCAAGGAGCGGGTGGTGCCGATTGGCGTCATCGCTGCGGACTGCGTAGCCCGTTACACCTCGGGGATGCGGGACAAGCTGCTGCGCGTCAATCAGGACGAGCCTGCGCTGTTTCTGAACAGTCTGGGCGGACGGCTGACCCGTCAGGGCTTTTGGAAAATCATCAAAAAATACGCGCGTGAAGCTCAGATTGAGCAGGACATCACACCGCACACCCTGCGCCACTCCTTCGCTGCGCATCTGCTGGAAGGCGGGGCGGACCTGCGCTCCGTGCAGCAGATGCTGGGCCATTCCGATAGTTCGACCACTCAGATTTACAGCGGAATTGCCCGCAAGAATATGAAGGAGGTCTACGAGAATCATCATCCCCGGGCGAAATAGCCGGTTGTACAGGGATGAGGGACCTTAGGAATAACGGGCAGGCGGATTGGATTGGGCCGAAAAGATGCTTTTTGTGAGTAAGAAAGTTATGATGGAATCATACTGAAGAAATCGCTCCCGGGAGAGGTTCTCCCGGAGTTTCTTCATGCTTAGAGCACAGGGCAGAATTATGCAAACTATAAAAGGAGTGAAGACGGCAATGTCCTCATTTAAACGCATCGGATTTATTGTTCTGGACAGTGTAGGAATCGGTGAAGCGCCGGATGCCGCTAATTTCGGAGATACAGGCTCCCATACGCTCGGACATATTCTGGAACGGGTTCCGGGTCTTAAGCTTCCGAATCTGCAGCAGCTCGGGCTGGCGAATATTGCGCCGCTGCCGCCGCTTGAACCGGTAACAGCCCCTACAGGCTATTACGGCAAAATGCAGGAGGTATCTGTAGGCAAGGACACGATGACCGGCCACTGGGAGCTGATGGGGCTGAAGATCGAGGTTCCTTTTAACACCTACTTTGACGGCTTCCCGGCGGAGCTGATTGAGAAATTCGAAGCGGCTACCGGACGCAAGGTCCTCGGCAACAAGCCAGCTTCCGGTACCGAGATTCTCGTGGAATACGGCGAGGAGCAGATGAAGACGGGGGCATGGATTGTCTATACCTCGGCGGACAGCGTGTTCCAGCTTGCGGCGCATGAAGATATTATCCCTCTGGAGGAGCTGTACAGCGCCTGTAAAATCGCCCGTGAGCTGACGATGGCTCCCGAGTTCTCCGTAGGCCGCGTGATTGCCCGCCCTTATGTCGGCGAGCCGGGAAATTTCGTGCGTACACCTAACCGCCATGATTATGCAGTGAAGCCGCCGGAGCCAACGGTGATGAATGCGCTGGAGGATATCGGCAAGGATGTGATTGCTGTCGGCAAGATCAATGATATTTTTACCGGAGAAGGGGTAACCGCAACCTATCCGACCAAAAGCAATGAACACGGCATCCAGATTACCATCGACGAGCTGCGCAAGCCGTTTGACGGATTCCTGTTCACTAATCTGGTGGACTTTGATTCCCTCTACGGCCACCGCCGTGATCCGGAAGGCTACGGCCGTGCGCTGGAGGTATTCGATCAGGCGCTGCCTGAGCTGCTCAGTACGCTCGGTGAGGATGATCTGCTGATCATCTCCGCAGACCATGGCAATGACCCGATCCATGCCGGAACGGACCATACGCGTGAGTATGTGCCGCTCTTGGTCTACAGTCCGAGATTCAAGACTCCCGGCAGCCTGGGCATCCGCCAGACCTTCTCGGATGTGGCCGCGACAATCGCCGATAACTTCGGGGCGAAGGCTCCGAAGTACGGGACAAGCTTTTTGGCTCAACTAATCTAATTCTGGAGGAAACCAAACCATGACCAGTGTGACTCTTAACCATATTCAAGAAGCCGCCGTATATATCAAAGATAAATGCACCGTCGCCCCCGAAATCGGGCTGATCCTGGGCTCCGGGCTCGGCATTCTGGCGGATCTGATCACAGATGAAGTTGTTATTCCTTATCATGAGATTCCTCATTTTCCGGTGTCCACGGTAGAAGGACATGAAGGTGAGCTGCTGATCGGCATGATCGAAGGCCGCCGCGTGGTCATGATGAAGGGACGCTTCCACATGTATGAGGGCTACGGCCCGGAGGTTACAGCCTTCCCGGTACGGGTGATGAAGGAGCTGGGCGTAACCAGCCTGCTGGTCACCAACGCTGCCGGTGGCGTCAACACTGAATACACACCGGGCGATCTCATGCTGATCACGGATCATCTGAACCTGACCGGACGCAACCCGCTGAGCGGACCGAATGACAATGCGCTGGGCGTACGGTTCCCGGATATGTCCTCGGCGTACAGCCCGCGTCTGATTGCAGCCGCCAAGGAAGCTGCTGCGGGACTGAATTTCGAGTTCAAAGAAGGTGTATACGCCGGTCTGCTCGGACCGAACTATGAGACCCCTGCTGAGATCGTAATGCTGCGCCGCCAGGGAGCAGATGCCGTAGGCATGTCCACCGTATCCGAGACCATCGTTGCCCGTCATGCCGGAATTGAAGTGCTGGGCATTTCCTGTATCACCAACATGGCTGCCGGTATTCTGCCGCAGCCGCTGAACCATGCAGAAGTGATGGAGACAGCCGAGCGTGTGCGCGAGCAGTTCCTCAAGCTGGTGCTGGCTTTTATACCGAAAATGTAGTTTCTGCTTCACGCTATAGCGCATCCTATAATACACAATTCATATCCGGGAGGATCAACCTATGACAACACCAACAACAGTCCCATACGGCACTCAAGTGAAGGAAGCCGCTGCTTATATTCAGTCCAAATTCGGCGGTTATACACCGGCTATCGGCCTTATTCTGGGTTCAGGTCTTGGCGACCTGGGCGATCAGATTGAAGATGCCGTCTACCTGCCATATGAAGAAATTCCGCATTTTCCCCATTCAACGGTAGAAGGTCATGCCGGACGGTTCGTAATCGGTAAGCTGGAAGGCAAGGATGTAATGATTATGCAGGGCCGTTTTCACTATTATGAAGGTTATGAGATGCGCAAGGTAGTTCTTCCGGTCTATGTAATGGCTAAGCTGGGCATCGGCACCCTTGTCATTACCAACGCTGGCGGCGGAATGAACAGAGCGTTCAAGGCAGGCGACCTGATGCTGATTACTGACCACCTCAATATGACTGGCGACAACCCGTTGATCGGACCGAATGATCCGGAGCTTGGCGTAAGATTCCCTGATATGTCCAGTGCGTATGACCCTGAATATATTGAACTTGCGAAAAAGCTTGCAAGCGGAGTTACAGGTGTCGACGGTGAAGCGCTTGTCCTGCAGGAAGGCGTATATGCCGGCATCAGCGGCCCGACTTATGAGACCCCGGCTGAGCTGAAAATGCTGGCTTATCTCGGCGGCGATGCCGTGGGAATGTCCACCGTGCCGGAGGTTATCGTAGCCAGCCACAGTAAGCTGCGCGTGCTCGGCATCACCTGTATCACCGACATGGCGATTGGCGACGAGCTGGAGCCGCTCACCCATGAGCAGGTGGTAAAAGTGGCGAACCTGACCAAACCTAAATTCATCGGACTGGTACGTGCCTTCGTCCGTGAGGTACAGGTCTGATGCGTGCTGTTGATCTCATTCAGAAAAAAAGAGATGGCGGTGAGCTGAGCCGTGAAGAAATTGCTTTTCTGATTCAAGGCTACAGCAAGGGGGAGATCCCGGATTATCAGATCTCCGCTTGGGCCATGGCTGTGTATTTCCGCGGTATGAACGCGCGTGAGACCGGCGACCTGACCCTGGAGATGGCGATGTCCGGCGACCAGGTGGACCTTAGCCCGATTGCGGGCATCAAGGTGGACAAGCATTCTACAGGAGGCGTGGGCGATAAGACAACTGTTGTGCTTGCACCGCTGGTCGCAGCGGCCGGAGTACCTGTAGCCAAAATGTCCGGGCGAGGCCTGGGCCACACCGGAGGCACACTGGATAAGCTGGAGTCGATCACAGGCTTCTCGGTGGAGATGGACCGGGAACGGTTCTTCGCCCAGGTGGGCGAGATCGGTGCAGCCGTAATCGGCCAGTCCGGCAATATCACGCCAGCAGACAAAAAGCTGTATGCCCTGCGTGATGTGACGGCCACGGTAGAATCCATTCCGCTCATTGCCAGCTCCGTCATGAGCAAGAAGATTGCCGCAGGCGCGGACGCCATCGTGCTGGATGTGAAGACCGGCAGCGGTGCGTTCATGAAGACGCTTGACGATTCCATTGCGCTGGCCCAGGCGATGGTAGATATCGGCACTCACCTTGGCCGCAACACGGTAGCGGTCATCAGCGACATGGACCAGCCGCTGGGCTTCGGCATCGGGAATGCCCTGGAGATCAAAGAGGGCATCGAGACCTTGAACGGCCACGGGCCGAAGGATCTGCAGGAAGTCTGCCTGATCCTGGGCAGCCAGATGCTCGTTCTTGGCGGCAAGGCAAAGGACGAACAAGAAGCACGTTCCATGCTGCTGTCCCATATCAAGGACGGCAGTGCGCTGAATAAGTTCAAGCAGATGGTGTCGGCTCAGGGCGGCGATGCTTCGCAGATTGATTCTCCTGACACCTTGCCCGCTGCCCGCCGATTCATCGAAGTCAAGGCGGAGGCCGCAGGCTATGTGGAGAGCATCCAGGCTGAAGAGATCGGTGTGGCTGCGATGCTGCTCGGTGCCGGACGTGAGACGAAGGAGTCCGTGATCGATCTGGCGGTCGGCATTCAGCTCTCGCTGAAGGTAGGCGACGCCGTGGCCGCAGGCGATATTCTGGCAGTGTTGCATGTGAACGATGCCAGCGAAGGCAAGGTGAAGGAGGCCGAAGCCAAAGTGCTGGAGGCTTACCGCATCTCCGCCCAGCCGGTTCCGCCGCAGCCGCTGGTTTTTGCGCTGGTGACTAAGGATGGGGTAACGCGGTACTAGCCGGAACGGAATATACTTTGGAATCTACGTTTATACAAACAAGCCGTACGAATCAGCATGTTGCTGGCGTACGGCTTGTTTTATTTTTGATTAGGAAATTATGATTTACGTCCGATGGGGATAAGTCTTGCATAAAGTTGGGGGGGCTTGGAGCCTCGGCAGGATGACTATATTCTGGATCATTAATAGGAATGACTTCGCTGATTTCACCGAACACATGGACAGCGCGTGGTCATCTGGGCCGGATGTGGTCGAAAAACCGACCACATTCAGTGCAGCGGAGGCGTGTGGGCGGGATATGGTCGAAAAACCGACCACATTCAGTGTGGCAGAGACGCGTGGGCGGGATATGGTCGAAAAACCGACCACATTCAGTGTGGCAGAGACGCGTGGGCGGGATATGGCCGAAAAACCGACTACATTCGGTGTGGCAGAGGCGTGTGGGCGGGATATGGTCGAAAAACCGATCACAGGGGGGATGCCGCAGGCATTTTGTTCTGAAGACATCCGGCTAATTCGGAACGAATCGAACCAAAGAACTGATTACTAGGGTCTAGGGTCAACAGCATACGCAGTTGAAATTGGCTTGAATATGATAGACTACAGGATTCATATGGTAGGAGCCGATAGGTTCTGGATGAATCTGTAGTTCATTTAATAGAGATTGACACTTTAAGCAATGAAGTAGCTGAATTCTGGAGAAGGAGGCCGGGGAATGGCGGTATGGAATACGGGACCTATTGAGAATAATGCCGTTAACGGCTCAAGACCCACGGTATCAACGACTGTAATCATCGTCAATGAAAGTGCAACTCAAAACGCAGTAGTCTTAACTCAGGGTTACAATCTCAGTGGGATCAGAACATTATTTATCTTGAGCCAGGATGAGATTCTACCTAATACGGTGTTTTCAAAGAATTATTATAGTAATCTTAATTCCTTTGAGTTTGTATTTACAGTCACTGGCGGAGCAGTAGACAACACAGAAATATCTGTATGGGGAAAAGGAAGTTCAGGACAGCTAACTACGCCTCATCGCCTAGTCTCAGCAGAATTACTAGGTTATTCTGGAGGGAGTGGTGTGACAGGGGCAACGGGAGCGACTGGTGTAACTGGAGTTGCGGGTGTAGCAGGAGGAACCGGGTCAACAGGAGTTACAGGGGTCACCGGAGCAACTGGGGTTACAGGAGCGACAGGTACAATGGGAGTCACAGGAGCCACCGGGATAACGGGAGTTACCGGAGCAACGGGGAACACTGGAACAACCGGAGCCTCTGGGCTAACTGGAGTTACGGGAACCACGGGTGCAGCAGGAGCAACCGGAACAACAGGAATCACAGGAACGACAGGAGCAACCGGAACAACGGGAGCAACCGGGGTCACTGGAGCGGCGGGCGAGATAGGGATTACGGGTATGACAGGGACAGCAGGAGCTACAGGAGCAACCGGGGCTACAGGGGTCACAGGGACAACAGGAGCTACAGGAGCTACAGGAGCTACAGGAGCAACCGGGGCAACAGGGGTCACAGGAACGACAGGAGCAACGGGAACAACGGGGGCAACAGGAGTTACAGGGGCAACGGGCGAGACCGGGACCACGGGTGCGATAGGGACAACTGGAGCGACCGGAGCAACGGGAGCAACCGGGGCAACAGGAGTTACGGGAGCAACAGGCGAGACTGGGACCACGGGTACGTCAGGAATAACGGGAGCAACCGGGGCAACAGGGGTCACTGGAGCGACAGGCGAGACTGGGACCACGGGTACGACAGGAATAACGGGAGCAACCGGGGCAACAGGGGTCACTGGAGCGACAGGCGAGACCGGAACCACGGGTACGACAGGAATAACAGGAGCGACCGGAGCAACGGGAGCAACCGGGGCAACAGGAGTTACGGGAGCGACGGGCGAGACCGGGACCATGGGTGCGACAGGGACAACAGGGACAACAGGAGCTACAGGAGCTACAGGAGCAACAGGGGTCACAGGAACAACAGGAGCAACCGGGGTCACAGGAGCGACAGGCGAGACAGGGATTACGGGTACGACAGGGACAACTGGAGCAACGGGAACAACGGGGGCAACAGGAGTTACGGGGGTAACGGGCGAGACCGGGACCATGGGTGCGATAGGGACAACTGGAGCGACCGGAGCAACGGGAGCAAGCGGGGCAACAGGAGTTACAGGAGCAACCGGGGCAACAGGAGTTACAGGAGCAACGGGCGAGACCGGGACCACGGGTGCGACAGGGACAACTGGAGCAACCGGGGCAACAGGAGTTACGGGAGCAACAGGCGAGACTGGAACCACGGGTACGACAGGAATAACGGGAGCAACCGGGGCAACAGGAGCTACAGGAGCAACAGGGGTCACAGGAACAACAGGAGCAACCGGGGTCACTGGAGCGACAGGCGAGACAGGGATTACGGGTACGACAGGAATAACAGGAGGGACCGGGGCAACGGGAACAACCGGGGTCACTGGAGCGGCGGGCGAGACAGGGATTACGGGTACGACAGGGACCGCTGGAGCAACCGGGGCAACAGGAGTTACAGGAGCAACCGGTGCAACTGGGGTTACAGGTGCAACGGGAACAACTGGGGTAACAGGAGCGACAGGAGCAACGGGAGCAACGGGGACTACGGGAGCAACCGGGACCACAGGTGTAACAGGAACAACCGGAACCACAGGAGCAACCGGGGTTACAGGAACGACAGGCGCAACGGGGACAACAGGCGTCACAGGGACAACAGGAGCTACCGGAGCTACGGGTACACCTACTCTGGCATTTACCAACACTACAGGATCAATAGCTATCTATCCTCCTTTGAATACAGAAGTCGTTGTTGTTTCGGTGACTCAGAACGAAGCGATCTCTCAGCAGCTGAAAATAGATTACGCTATATCATTAGAAGCTGTTACATCTTCTAACTGGTCAATTGTTGCTGACCTTCGTATCTACCGTTCTGCTACTTTGATCTCTACCAGAACACTTAACCGTAGCGGAAATGCGTCGGGAACGCAACGTTTTCCGATTGCGGACACTTATGTTGATACAGCTCCGGCTACTGCTTCTGTATCCTACCAAGTTCGTGCAATTGTTACCACGGATACCAATATAACCTCAGCAACAGTTATCAATCGAAATCTCAATATTATTACTTTCACGCCCTAATCCCACGCCACCCAGCAGATTAAAACTAAAAGAGCCTTAGCCCAGAAACTGAGCTAAGGCTATAAATGCATCTGAGGACAATTGAATCATACTCGTAACTGCTAAACGGAACATACCGCTACCCCACCGGCAGATAGCCCTCCATAGCAGACATTATCGTGTAAGCCCCGTTACTCTTGTTACAGAGAGCAGTCATCGTTAGGCCACGTTCGGGATAGTATGCGGAGTGGAAGCTGATCCCGGGATCGTAGCCCATGATATGGTACTTCAGGACTTTTTCGCTGGGGCCGGCTTGTATCCAGACTCCATAGCCGTAAAAGCTATCCTCACGCTCATGAATATGCGGAGTCAGCAGCAGGTCCGTTACCGCTGGCGTCAGCAGCTTGTGTTCAAGCAAGCCGCTCCACAGCTTATTCATATCCGCCGCCGTCACAAATGCCCCTCCGTCCCCGCCTCCGACTACCGGAATGGAGTAGATGTTGCTAATCTTTTGCCCGTTGCTGCTGTCGATATACCCTTGCGCGGTGTGGGAAGGAAGCATATCGAGCGCGAAATAACCGGAATCCTTCATCCCGCAAGCGCGAAAAATATGCTGTTCTACATATTCCGTGAACTCCTGTCCGCTGACAGCTTCTACGAGCAGAGCAAGCATGATATATCCTGCATTGTTATAGTGAAAACGCCCGCCTGGGGCGAATTTCATAGGAAGTCCGGCGAACAGCGGGAGAAAATCTCCGGGCCGCCTCAGTGTGTACATCGGGGTCTCGTTCCACAATGCCGCGAAATCCTCCATCTCCTCTTCATCGAAGTAATCCGGTATGCCTGAGCTGTGAGTCAATAGCTGATGCACCGTGACTGCCGGGTCGAACAATGGGAATTCCTGCTTCGGCAGGATGTCCAGTATTTTGGAGTCAAAAGAAAACAACCCCTGCTCCGCGAGCTGGCAGACGGCAATGGCGGTAAATAGCTTGCTGCCGGAAGCGATGGCGAAGCGGGTGTGGACCTGATTGAGCCGTACGTCCCCGATATTAGCCAGTCCAAAAGCTGCCGCTGCAAGGACTTGCTCCCGTTCCGCCACTTGTGCGACCCCTGAGAACCCCGTCCGCCGGGCCTCTTCACTGATAATCTGGACCAGCTTGTCCTTGTTAATCTGATGTGCAGACTTCATCGTATGAAGCACCTCCTGTCTGAAAATAAAGCATCATTACCCTGATATATTTCGCTGCTTGGGAGAATTACCCTTTATTCATTGGCGGTAAGCCGCAAGAGTGTACGCTGCGCGTAAGGTTTATCTGCAAAGGACAAGAAATGCTGTTCCAGTTTGGCAGGGCGGTACATTGTGGACATTTTGGGAGATGGGATAGTATAAATGCAAACATGACAAACATGAGCATGCATCCGGGGAGGAATTAGAATGGCACTTCATCAAACGATTACAGTCTTGAACGCACTGGACAGCGCTTATGTTAACGGTAAGCAGGTCAAGCAGTTATTTGCAGAATATCCTGCAGTTAAGGTTGAGATTCAGAAGGTGGACGGGGAGAAGGGCAGCACAGAATTCGTCAAAATCACGATCCCGGGCAGCGAAGGCAAGCTTGGCGGCGGATCTGCTCCAACGTTCGGCATTGTCGGCAGACTGGGTGGTATCGGGGCACGCCCGAGCCGGATTGGTCTGGTCTCTGATGCAGATGGAGCGGTAGCAGCGATTGCTTCTGCGCTGAAGCTGGCAGACATGCAGACCAAAGGGGATGTGCTGCTGGGGGATGTGCTGGTGACCACTCATATTTGCCCGGATGCTCCGACCCTGCCGCACGAGCCGGTGGATTTCATGGATTCTCCTGTGGATATTCTGCAGATGAATGAGCATGAAGTGCTGCCGGAGATGGAAGCGGTTCTATCGATTGATACGACCAAAGGCAACCGTGTGGTTAATCACAAAGGGATTGCCATCTCGCCGACGGTCAAGGAAGGCTATATTCTGCGGGTCAGCGAGGATTTGCTGCGGATCAAAGAAATGACAACAGGGCAGTATCCGGTTACTTTTCCGGTGACGACTCAGGATATTACCCCTTACGGCAACGGGCTGTATCACATTAATTCCATACTTCAGCCTGCGGTAGCTACCTCTGCTCCGGTAGTGGGCCTTGCGATTACTGCCCAGTCTATGGTTCCGGGCTGCGGTACTGGTGCCAGTCATGAGGTGGATATTGCTCAAGCGGTGCGTTTTGCTATCGAGACGGCCAAGGAAGTAACGCAGGGCACATGTGCTTTCTACAACGAAGCAGAGTTTGCCAAAATTACTGAGCTTTACGGCTCCATGAGCGTGCTGCAAACGCTTGGTAAACCGGCAGTCACTTCTCACTAACAAGATAACAGATGTACATGTACAGTCAGGCGCTGAGCTTTCTTCAGCGCCTGCTCTGTTAGCACAGCTTGGCTGTAACCCATAGCGTCTGGAGGGATAAGGATGAAGAATATCGGGCTGATTACAATTGGGCAAGCGCCCAGGCAAGATGTCGCGCCTATCATTGAGAAATATCTTGAAGGCAAGGCGGGACTGGTACAATCCGGGGTCTTGGACGGTTTCACGGCTGAACAGGTTAAGGAATATTACAGTCCGGCCCCGGGGGAGTATGTGCTGACCACCCGTATGACAGACGGGTCTGCTGCGGTAATCTCCCGCGAGCGGATACAGACCGTTCTGCAAGGGAAGATTGATGCTATGGAAGCCGCTGGGATTCGGACGATCCTGCTAGCTTGCACGGGAGTTTTTCCGGGGCTGCATACATCTGCTGCCCATCTGATTGAGCCGGACCGGATTATTCCACCGGTCGTGCAGGCGATGCTGGACGGGCGCCGTCTGGGATTGATCGGACCTTTGCCCGAGCAGGAGGACGCAATGATTGAAAAATTCGCAGGAGCCGGAGTGCGGCTGCCGTTTGCAGCGGCTTCACCTTATACCGGTACGGAAGCGGATTTTCGCGCCGCAGCAGAGCGTCTGCGGGATCATGCGGACGTGATAGTGCTTGACTGTATGGGATATGTGGAGCAGCATAGACAGTGGGCGGCCTCCGCAGGAGTGCCCGCCGTGCTGTCCAATGCCCTGATGGGCAAGCTGGTAGCAGAAATGGTGTAATTCGGGAGGAAATGAAGATGAGTGAAGCAAGAATAGCAATTAGTATGAACGTTCTTAAGGATTGTCTCGGGGTTGCCAGCGGAGAACTGCTGGCCGTAGTAGCTGATGATGATAAGCGTGATCTGGCTGAGTCGGTCTATGAGGCAGGCAAGCGGCTGGGAGCGGAATCGATGCTGCTGGTCATGCAGCCGCGGAGCAGATCGGGGGAAGAGCCTCCGGCTCCAGTTGCCGAAGCTATGGCTAAGGCGGATGTGGCCGTATGCATCACGACACATTCGATGACACATACGGCGGCGCGCAAGCAGGCAGCCGCGGCAGGAACCCGGGTAGCTACCATGCCGGGGATCACCGATGATATGTTCAGCCACGGCGCGATCACTGCGGATTATGGGCAGGTGAAGGCGCTGACCGAGCAGGTCGCTGCGCTGTTGTCTGCGGGCAGCCGGGTGCGTGTGGAGAAGGAAGGGATGGTTCTTAGTTTCTCTATTGACGGCCGGGATGGCATTCTCAGCACCGGGCTATACCTCAATCCGGGCGAATCAGGCAATCTGCCCTCAGGTGAAGCTTATATTGCACCGCTGGAAGGTACAGCTACCGGCCAGATTAAGGTGGATGGCTCGGTAGCAGGGATTGGCGCACTGGATGGCCCGATGGTGCTGACCGTGGAAGATGGACGGCTGATCCATGCCGGCGGGGAGCATGGCGGCAAGCTGCTGGACATGCTTGGCGATGGCGATGGCCGGCTGCTGGGCGAATTCGGCATCGGGACCAATAACAAGGCCCGGATTACAGGCGTGGTGCTGGAAGATGAGAAGGTGTACGGGACGATCCATGTTGCTTTTGGCAGCAATAATACGTTTGGCGGGGTCGTTGCGGCTGGCGTGCATATTGATGCTGTGGTCATGAAGCCGGATGTGTATATCGACGACAAGCTGATTATGCAGGCTGGGGAGCTGCTGTAAGCAGAATGAAAGCTGCTGATTGCAAGGTTAAATAAGCCGCACCACAGATTTGGACGGTGGGTGCAATCGCCACTGTAGTGAACCTTTGGATTTCCGGCTGCTATTGCTGTTTACGGCTGAAATAGGGTGGCTGGTTATGCTTTTGCAGCATCTAAATCAAGGCGGTCAGGAGGAGATAGGATGCTTGGAATCATACGTGTCATTACATTGCAGGAGAACTCTGCAATCCAGTTACATGGAGATTTAATTGAGCGGCGGTATGGTCTGCCGGTGATGAGCCGCTGCATCCCGGATCAGCCCCGGGGTGTGTATGATGCGCAGACTGAGGCGGAATCCATTCCGAAGATTATAAGGCTTGCCGGGGAACTGGAGCAGCAGGGATGCACGGCTATCGGCATCAGCTGTGCTGCCGATCCGGCACTCTTGGAAGCCAGGGCAGTGGTGAATGTTCCTGTGCTGGGAGCGGGCTCCTGCGCGGCCCATATGGCTATGGCTTACAGCAACCGGGTGGGCGTGCTGACGATCCTGGAAGAGGTGCCGCCGCTCATCCGCGGTATTCTCGGCGGGGCCTACATTGGCATGGACCGCCCCGATGGCGTGACGACCACGCTGGATCTGGGCACGCCTGCCGGACGGGCAGGCGCGCTGGCGGGGGCCGCCCGGCTGGTGGAACGCGGTGCTGAAGTCTTGGTGCTGGCCTGCACCGGCTTCGCGACCATCGGACTGGCGGCGGAGCTGGAAGAGCGGCTGGGCATCCGCGCGTTCGATCCGATTCTCTGCCTCGGGGCCGCTGCCGCTGCGTCAGCCTCTGGTACGGGAGCTTCTGCTGCGGGAGAGGTGCATCGCTCGTAGTTAGCCTTGTGTTGGACGGTTTTGCAATTTGTTGAAACTCGCTGTTGCTCTAAGTGTGGGGCAGACTACGTGTGTAGGCAATGTGTGGCAAATAATGCGTGAAAATCAATGTGTGGCAAACTAATAGCTGGTCTTTTCAAAGCGTTCCTCCTGGCTCAGGCCGGGGGACGCTTATTTGTTGTTTAGGGATTGGAGGAGCACAAGTGCCCTGAATTCGGCAGATTGACTATGAGGGGAGTATTGGCGGGGAGAGCTTTGGGGAAGCAGGAGAGTGGGGCGGCGTGGATGAGTATCTTTTGAGTAACATTTGGCATTTCATGTGTTCAGTGAATGGGAGGGGAGACAAATTAGGGAACAGTTAGTTAAAGATCTGTTGAATCGTTGTGGTTAGCTGTGCTGAATAGAACAGTTAGTGAGGAGAGTAACCAGGTGAATTATAGTTGGTCAGGTACATAGGGAGTATGATGCAGCGCTATAGAATGGGAAATAGCCAGAAGGTGTAGAGTACTAAATTGGTTAGAGCACTTAGCCATAGGTAACATATCTGCATACATCTGCCGCGCGTAATCAAAGGGATAAATCCCTCTGAATTCGGCGAAACGCGCTCGCCGCTGGTAATCAAAGGGATAAATCCCTCCGAATCCGGCGAAACGCGCCCGCAGCTCGAAATCAAAGGGATAAATCCCTCTGAATGCGGAGAAACGCGCCCGCTGCGCATAATTAAAGGGATAAATCCCTCTGACCCGCCTCCCTACCTCCCTCTCTCACCATTTTCCAATTTGCCGCCCCTATCTCTGTCCCTAGTGCTACTAACCCCTTCCCCCAGCAACCGCTCCCGTCGCATCCACCACCATCCAATTTCTTCCTAATGCGTTTTCACACCGAAAATATCACCAACTGGATACGAATTTCCTGTGGCTCGGCAGGAATCTCTGATAAACTAGCGGGAACGCAAAAAGTGGCTGGCGGCAGAGATATAGCATATTTCAGGAAAAATCATGAAATACTGAAGACAGCAAAGGGAGGCGGAAGGGTGAATACACGAGGAATTACGCTACGGGAGCTAATGGAGCTCTCGGTTCTTGGGAAAGCGAAGGTCATCAGCGGGGAGCAGGGGCTGGACCGGGTGGTGCGGTTCGTCGATATTATGGAGGTTCCGGATCTGAAGGGCTGGATCAGCGAAGGGGTGATGCTGCTGACGACAGCCTATTCAATCCGGCATGATCCTTCACTGCTGACCGAGGTGATCTACACGCTCGACAACCTGGGGGCAGCGGCGCTGGCGATCAAGCCGGCCCGCTTTCTGAAGGAGATCCCCCAGGGGGCCATCGAGGCCAGCAATGCCTGCGGTCTGCCGATTGTGGAGATCCCGCCCGAGATTCCGTACACGGATATCACCCAGCCGGTGATGGAGCTGCTGCTGGGACGGCAGGCTATGCTGCTGCGCCGGGCGGAGGAGGTCTACCGCACGCTGACCACCATGGTGCTGGAGAACAGCGGCATTCAGGCGGTCAGCGATAGTGTGGCGGAGTTCCTTAAGGCCCCGGTGGCACTCGTGGATACGGAGCGGAAGATTATTGTATCCTCACCGGCAGACTATGACTGGGCGCAGAGCGCCGCACCGCTGAGCTGGAACATCCATGTGGACCGCCGGACGGTTGCCCGGCTGCTCGTCCACAAGGAGCGGCTCGATGATATGGAAGAGGTGGGCATAGAGCAGGCCCGGCTTGTTTTTGCCCTTGAACTGATGCGGCGTAAGGTAGCCGAAGATACGGAATTCCGGCTGCGCGGCAACTTCATCGATGAGCTGCTGACTCCGCCGCTGCCGTCGAGACATGAGGTCCAGCGGCGGGCCCGCCAGCTCGGGATGAACCCGGAGCACAAGTGGGAGGTGGCCGTCATCGAAGGGGAGACGGCACCGAGCGAGGAGACGGTGAACCGGCTGCTGGAGCGGGAGGCGAAGAAGCGCGGGGTCACACCGCACGCAGAGTACCGTTCGAGCCGGGCGGTGCTGTTCCTGCCTACGCAGGAGGGGCGCAGGTTCACGCCGGGCGGTGACGCAGAGGAGCCGTGGGACAAGACGCTGGACGGCTGGCTGCAGGACAAGAACGAAGGCTTAAGCAGCTACCGCTGCGGTATCGGCACCTCGGAATATTTGTGGGACATCCACACCAGCTATAACGAGGCGCGCAAAGCGCTGTCCATCTCCAGAAGGCTGGGACAAGGTCCCGGCGGGATCACCCGCTATGAAGAGATGGAGGTCTATCATCTGCTGGAGGGGCTTGGCGGTCCCGGATTCGAGCGGCTGTTCGAGCGTAAGCTGGGCAAGCTGCTGCAATACGACCAGGAGCATGACAGCAATATGCTGCTGACCTTCTATCATTATCTGGAATGCCGGGGCAGTCTGATTGAGACAGCGAACAGCCTCTATATCCACCGCAACTCCGTCAAATACCG
This sequence comes from Paenibacillus sp. FSL H3-0469, assembly GCF_038051945.1. Lineage (NCBI taxonomy): Bacteria > Bacillati > Bacillota > Bacilli > Caryophanales > Paenibacillaceae > Paenibacillus > Paenibacillus sp. FSL H3-0469. The sequence continues at coordinate 1,821,448 of NZ_CP150302.1, read as the reverse complement.
GCTGGAGCGGATTCGGGATATCACCGGCTTCGATCTGAATGATCCGCGCGAGCAGTTCGTCTGTCATTTGTGCCTGATTTATTACTACCTCCAGGAAAAATAGGGCGCTTTGGAAGATTTCTGGAATGTCGTGTGAGTAAATCTAACATTCATAGTCCTTGATAGTGCACAATCGACAAACGGTTGTGCATTTTTTTAGCTGAACGGGACGTAGAGTGACTGTGAAATTCTATGTAGAATTAGCTCAACACTTTAATAAGACAAAGCATACACGCATTACCTGACATGAGAGCGTAATTCCGTCACAGAGGCACAGCAGTCGAAGTCGTAAGGGGGTTGATTCATTGTTTGCTTATACATTAAAAAGACTTCTGCAGATGATTCCAGCCTTGCTCGGCATTATCGTCATCACCTTCATTCTGTCGAGAGTGCTGCCGGGCGATCCTGCGATTATGCTGGCCGGAGAGCAGGCTCCAGAGGAGATTGTGAACAAGATCCGCCAGGATATGGGGCTGGACAAGCCGCTGTATATCCAGTTCTTCGCTTACATCGGGCAGCTGCTGCAAGGCGATATCGGCTATGCCTATCACACGGGACATTCGGTCGCCAGCGATCTGGCCTCACGCTTCCCGGCTACGATTGAGCTGACCCTGGCCAGCATCCTGATTGCCGTTCTAATCGCCATTCCGGTAGGCATTGTGGCCGCTACCCGTAAGGAATCCCTGCTGGATCACATCTCGCGTGTGTTCTCCCTGATAGGTGCTTGTGTGCCGATCTTCTGGCTCGGACTGATGTTCATCTATATCTTCTACTCCATTCTGGGCTGGGCACCGGCACCAATGGGACGGATCAGCGGGGATCTTAACCCGCCGGTGCATATCACCGGGCTGTACGTACTGGACAGTCTGCTCTCCGCAGATACCGCCGCACTCAAAAGCAGTCTCGCGCATCTGCTGCTTCCGGCGATCTGCCTCAGTACCGGCACGATGGCGATCATCGCCCGGATGACCCGCTCCAGCATGCTGGAGGTGGTCGATCAGGACTTCGTCCGCACCGCCCGGGCCAAGGGGCTGCGGGAATCGGCTGTCATCTACAAGCACGCGCTGGTCAATGCGCTGATTCCTACATTAACGGTGCTCGGACTCCAGTTCGGCTTCCTGATGGGCGGTGCGGTCATCACGGAGACCATCTTCTCCTGGCCGGGAATCGGCGGCTATGTCACCGACTCCATACTGGCGGCGGATTACGCGCCGATCCAGGCGTTCACCCTGGTCAGTGCCGTGCTCTACTGCGGAATTAACCTGGCGGTCGACCTGATCTACGGGTTCATCGACCCGAGAATCCGTTATGAATAGAACAGCTTGTGTGAAAGGAGGAGATTGCTTGTGAGCACTGCAGCACATTCAGCACAGGGCAGCCCGGCGAAGCCCGCACAGGCTAAGCCCCGGACCCTATTATCTCTGCTGCTGCACAACCGCCTGGCGGCCATCGGGCTGACCTTCATCCTGATCTGGACTATGGTAGCCATCTTCGCCCCTTGGCTGGCTCCGCATGATCCGTTCGTCACGGATATGGCGAGCAAGCTGCAGCCGCCCTCCGGCAGCCACTGGTTCGGAACCGACAACTTCGGCCGGGATATTCTCAGCCGGGTGCTGTACGGCGCACGGATCAGCATCTGGACCGGCCTGATCGCGGTCTCGATCTCCTTTCTGATCGGGATGCCGCTGGGCGGGATTGCCGCTTACTACGGCGGCCGGACCGGAACCATCATCATGCGGGTCATGGATGTATTGCTCTCCTTCCCTTCACTGGTATTGTCGATGGCGATTGCGGCCTCGATAGGCGCCGGACTCAGCAGCGCAATGATCGCCGTCGGCATTGTCGGCATTCCCGAATTCGCCCGGCTGATGTTCGGCCAGACGGTCTCGCTGCGGGAGAAGGAGTATATCGAGGCCAGCCGCGCCATTGGAGTGAAGGATAGAGTCATTCTGTACCGCCACATTCTGCCGAATGCCCTGGCTCCGCTAATGGTGCAGGCTACGCTCGGGATGGGCTTCGCCATCCTGACCGCGTCCAGTCTCAGCTTCCTGGGGCTGGGGGTCAGACCCCCGATTGCCGAATGGGGCGCGATGATCTCTGAAGGCCGGGAATATATCATTTCCGGGCAATGGTGGCTGGTTACTTTTCCAGGCCTCGGCATTGCCACCTCTATCTTAGGCTTCAACTTACTCGGAGACGGCTTCCGGGATGTGCTTGACCCGCGGTTGCGTTCGGGGAAATGAGGCGTAGCAGGGGAATCCCCCAAGGCTGCCCCATCCCTGATAAAGATAGATAGATTAATGTCAGCTGGAACGCAGGGCGGCAGACAATCATCAGCAGCACAAGTAGTTGTTATGCAGGCAGGATATAGAAAAGGGAGGAATTACCGATGAAAAAAGTTAAACTGTTGTCCACACTCGTCGCTTTTTCAATCATGCTTGCCGGATGCGCCAGCAGCGCCAATCCGCAGACCCCTGCTGCCACTTCGGCGGGAACAGATACGGCAGCAACCGCAGCCCCGGTCAAAAAGAACCTGACGGTGGCCTATTCCGAGGGCGGCACCACGCTCGACCCGGCGGAAGCCAATGATCTGACCTCCGATACGCTTGTGCTGGCCGCTTATGATCAGCTGGTCACCTACGGCATCAAGACCGAGAATGGCGCCAGCATCGCCAATACCGAAGATATCAAGCCCATGCTCGCAGAGAGCTGGGAAGTGAATGCTGACAACACGGTGTATACGTTCAAGCTGAAATCCGGCGTGAGCTTCCAGAGCGGCAATCCGGTGGATGCCGAGGCGGTGGCGTATTCTTTTGAACGTGTGGCGAAGTCCAGCTCCGGCAGCTTCCTCTACGGCATGGCTTCCATTAAATCGGTTGCGGTAAAAGACCCTTCGACTGTTGAAGTGACCTTGACGAATGCCAATCATAATTTCCTGCAGATTCTGGCGATGTACACCTTCTCTATCGTGGACCAGAAGACGGTGGAAGCACAGGGTGCAGACTACCTGAAGACGAATGCAGCCGGCTCCGGCCCGTTCAAGCTTACGAAGTGGGACCCGGCTACTGAAGCTGTTTTCACCGCTAATGATAGCTACTGGCAGGGTGCGCCAAGCCTCGGCAAGGTAACTCTGAAGTTCACCAAGGAAGCCTCGAACCGCGTGCTGCTGCTGGGTAAGGGCGATGTAGACATGGCGATTGAGATTCCTCCGAAGGATGTATCCACGCTGGAGAGCAATTCGGCGCTGACGGTCGCTTCCAATGCGAGTAACCGGATTCTGTTCTTCGCCATGAACAACAAGGTCAAGCCGTTCGATAATGTAAAAGTCCGTCAAGCGATCAACTATGCAATTCCTTACGATCAGCTGCTGAGCGGGGTCATGTACGGCCAGGCCAAGCAGATGAAGAGTGCGGTAGCGAGCAACACACCAGGCTTCACCGATGCAGGCTATGTGTATGAGTACAACCTGGACAAGGCCAAGGCGCTGCTGAAGGAAGCAGGCTACGAGAAAGGCTTTGACTTCGACTTCACGCTGGGCTCCGGCTTCGATGACTGGGAAGATGATGCGGTCCTGATCCAGGCTGAGCTGGCCAAAATCGGAGTCAACATGAAGATCAACAAGCTGGCCCGTGCCCAGTTCCTGGAGCAGCAGAAGACCAATAATCTGACCTCTTATATCTCTAAATGGACTTCATTCGTCAATGATCCCGGCTACCACCTCGGCTTCCTGCTGTACGGCAAGGGCTCTTCCAACTATATCAACTACCAGAACGCTGAAGTAGACAAGCTGTGGGAGCAGGCGAACCTGGAGACAGATACGGCGAAGCGCACAGAGCTCTACAAGCAGGCACAGGAGATCATCACGACAGAAGCACCTTGGGCGTATCTCTACGAATATAACCGCATTGTCGGTATGAGCAACAAGATCAGCGGCTACGCCTTTTACCCGGATGAAGTGATCCGTTTCTATCCGCTGTCGATTACAGAATAAGCAGGTTTGGCTAAAAGAGAGCGGACAGGCCCCAGGCTTGTCCCTCTTTGCACAAATTCACAGGACCCTGTGCCTGCTGCATGCAGGGAAGCGGGGTCACAAAGGAGAATTCGTAACCCATGACGGACTGGAAAAGCAAGGTACTGGAGGCCATTGATGCCGGGCAGGAGGAGCTGCTTGCGCTGTGCTCTGAGCTGATCCGATTCCCTTCGGAGAATCCGCCGGGAGATTCGCGGGAGATCAGCGCTTATATTATTAGTTATCTGAAGGAAGCCGGGATCGATACTTCGATCTATCCGGCGACTGAAACCATGTTCAATCTGGTGTCCACACTGGGCGCAGGAGCAGAAGAGCGCACCGGTAAAAAACTGATCTACTGCGGACACACCGATGTCGTTCCGGCGGGAGACCGCTCGCGCTGGGATTTCGATCCGTTCTGCGGCGATATTGTGGACGGCTATCTGCTGGGCAGAGGCGCTTCGGATATGAAAGCGGGGCTGGCCGGGTTAATCTACGTCACTGCACTGCTGTCGAAGCTGGGCGTTCCGCTGCAAGGGGATCTGTCCCTGCTGATCGTGCCTGATGAAGAGACCGGAGGTCATCTTGGAGTTCCCTGGGTGCTGGAGCGCGGCCTGATTACCGGAACCGCTGCGGTGATTGCCGAGCCTTCCGGCCCGCTGAACCCGACCATCGGGCAAAAGGGCAGCTGCTGGTTCGAATTCACCGTCGAAGGCACACCGGGTCACGGCAGCCTGTCGCCAGTGGTTGGAGACAGTGCGATTGTGAAGGCAGCCAAAGGGATTGAAGCCTTACAGCGGCTATGGGATATCAAAGTGGACATTCCCGAGGAAGTCCGGGAGATTATCCGCATCTCGCAGGAGTATGTGAAAGGCAGCGAAGAAAGAGATTCCCTTGCCTATCAGGTATTCGACCATGTGACAGTGAACATCGGAACGATCCAGGGCGGAACCAAGGTGAACGTAGTGGCGGACCGCTGCACGATTCAGGTCGATTCCCGTGTACCCTTCGGGGTAGACTACCGGGATGTGCTGGACCGTGCCCGCTCCCTGCTGCTTGAAGCCGGCATTGAATCCGAGGTCAAGGGCTTTGGCTTCCAGGGCAATGCCAACTGGACCTCTAATGAGGAGCCGGTGGTCAAGGATCTGGTGGAGAGTATCTGTGAGGTAAGCGGCGAAGAAGCCTACGGTGTGCTGCAATGGGCCTCCAGCGATGCGCGCCATTTCCGCAAGCATAACATTCCGGTGCTGCAATATGGCCCGGCCGAGCTGTCAACGATTCATAATTTTAACGAGAAGGCTCCCGTCTGGCAGATTATCCAGTGTGCGAAGGTCTATGCTTTGACGGCGCTTAAATATCTGGGCGTGGAAGAAGAGCAATAAGAAGAGGAATAATTAGTTGGGGCCCCCGCAAAGTACCTGAGTAATCATCGAAGTAAAACATCACTTTGTGGGGATTTTTTTGGGGCCCCCGCAAAGTACCTGAGTAATCATCGAAGCAAAACATCACTTTGTGGGGAGTTTTTATTGGGGGAGATGCAATCATGACAGAACTGCTGGAGGTATCAGGGCTATGCACCGAGTTCCAGACAGCGGCGGGTACGATCCGTGCGGTGGACGGCATCAGTCTGTCAGTGCGCAAGGGAGAGACGCTGGGCATTGTCGGTGAATCCGGCTGCGGCAAAAGCATCACCTCACTCTCCATCATGCAGCTGCTGCCTAAGCGGATCAGCCGGATTGCTTCCGGCCAAATCCGCTTTGAGGGCAAGGATATGCTGGAGATGTCGGTAAAAGAGGTACGGAGCATCCGGGGGAACCGGATTGCAATGATTTTTCAGGAGCCGATGACCTCGCTGAATCCGGTGTTCAAGATCGGGCGCCAGATCTCCGAATCCGCCCGTTATCATCTGAAGCTGAGCAAGAAGGAAGCCGACGCCCGGGCGGTGGAGATGCTGCGCAAGGTAGGAATTCCCCGCCCGGAGAAGATTGCCCAGCAGTATGCCCATCAGCTCTCCGGCGGGATGCGGCAGCGGGTAATGATTGCGATGGCGATGGTCTGTAGTCCCCAGTTGCTCATTGCCGATGAACCGACGACAGCGCTGGATGTGACGATTCAGGCGCAGATCCTTGATCTGATGCGGGATCTGCAAAAGAATGAGGGCATGTCGATCCTGATGATCACACATGATCTGGGAGTCGTTGCCGAGATGTGTGACCGGGTTGTTATTATGTACGCGGGTCAGATTGTTGAGGAGACAGATGTGGCTACTCTGTACAGCCAGCCGCTGCATCCGTATACGCAAGGGCTGCTGGCTTCCCTGCCCCAGCTGGCGGGGGATGAGGAACGCCTCAGCTCGATTCCGGGGCAGGTGCCGAATCCGGCCAGTCTGCCGCCCGGCTGCCGGTTCGCGCCGCGTTGTCCTGTAGCGGTGGACCGCTGCCGGGAGCAGCTCCCGGAGCTGCTTGAAGTGCAGCCGGGCCATACATGCCGCTGTATCCTGCAGCAGGAGGGGATTCTATGACCACATTACTGGAAGTCCGTAATCTGAAAAAGCATTATCCGATCCGCAAAGGCTTCTTCTCTAAGCAGGTCGGTGCAGTCAAAGCCGTTGACGGCATTACCCTATCCGTTGAGCAAGGAGAGACGCTGGCGGTGGTCGGAGAATCCGGCTGCGGGAAGTCGACCACCGGACGGGCTATTCTGCGGCTGATTGAGCCGACAGAAGGCGAGATTATGTTCGCCGGAACCGATGTGCGCAGCCTGAATACCGAGCAGCTCCGCAAGTTTCGTACCGATATGCAAATGGTGTTCCAGGACCCTTATGCTTCGCTCGACCCCCGCTGGACTGTCCAGCGCATTCTGGAGGAACCGCTCCGTACCCACGGATCGGCTCCCGCCGGCGAGCTGCGAAGCAGGGTCGAGCAGCTGATGGAGGTGGTGGGCCTGTCCCCCTATCAGGCTCACCGTTTTCCCCATGAATTCTCCGGCGGCCAGCGGCAGCGGATCGGGATTGCCCGTGCGCTTGCGCTGAATCCGAAGTTCATTGTCTGCGATGAGCCGGTATCGGCACTGGATGTCTCCATCCAGGCTCAGGTATTGAATCTGATGCAGGATCTGCAGGAGCAATACGGCCTTACTTATATGTTCATTTCGCATGACCTGTCGGTTGTCAAGTTCATCAGCGACCGGGTGGCGGTCATGTACCTGGGGCGGATTGTCGAGCTTGCGCCGACGAAGGCGCTCTTTGCAAAGCCGCTGCATCCTTATACGCAGGCGCTGATGTCTGCCGTTCCGGTACCGAATCCGGGACTGAAAAAGCAGCGCATCGTCCTGACCGGGGATGTTCCGAACCCGGAGACACCGCCCACGGGCTGTGCCTTCCACCCCCGTTGTCCACATGCGATGGACCGCTGCAAGTCGGAAGCGCCGCTGCTGCGGGAGCTGGATTCAGGCCATCAGGTGGCCTGTCATCTGTATTAAGCTATATTATGGGCCATCCGGCAGCGGGTGGCCCTTGCTTTTGCTGGATGCCAGGCTACTGATGCCAGGCTACTGATGCTACGCCATTCTAACGCACGAACCACGCAATTCAATTCCGGACTAACCACACTCCGCCAGCTTAACGCTTCCTCCGGCACTAAGTGCTCAGCGCTCCCCACCTTCCAATCAACACTCCTGGTACTCATTAATCAGCGCCTCCAGTACCAAATCGAACAACCGATCACATTCGGCGCTGTGGAGGCGCGTGATCCAAATGTAATCGAAAAACCGATTACATTCGGCGCTACGGAGGCGCGTGGTCCAAATGTAATCGAAAAACCGATCACATTCGGGGCTACGGAGGCGCATGGTCCAAATGTAATCGAAAAACCGATCACATTCGGGGCTACGGAGGCGCGTGGTCCAAATGTAATCGAAAAACCGATTACATTCGGCCACTACGGAGGCGCGTGGTCCAAATGTAATCGAAAAACCGATCACATTCGGCGCTGCGAAAGCGCGTGGTCTAAATGTAATCGAAAAACCGATTACATTCGGCCTCCCGCCTCCTGCTTTCTGCACCCTACCTGCCGCTTTTCCTGCCCGCTACGTCACCGGCAACATCGCCGGACTTTAGCCCTATTTGTAGGCCGGATAGGACAGCGTCCCCCATCTAGGCAGAATGACTTATTTTTACAGAGTCTGCTCCGTTGTTAAGGGAATATTCTTTCAGAAATACCACTGAAATGTTTCATCGAAGTTTGAAAATAAAAGCAAACCCTTTTATAATTACTTTAAATTACAACTGATATGGGAGGAGATGGGAGGAGACAGTGAATAAACCACGCGAATTATGGATTGATGCCGCCAAGGGATTCAGTATTATTTTTGTCGTTATGGGCCACTCGGGCGATGCGGCAGCGAACCATTATTTGTCCTGGTTCCGGATGCCTTTGTTCTTCATGTTAAGCGGGCTGCTGTTTAAGCCGGTCGAACCCGGACGTTATCTGCGCTGGGCGGTGAAGCGGACACGGGGGCTGATGACTCCTTATTTTGCCTACGGACTCCTGATTGCGGCAGTGCTGCTAGTGTTCAACCTGAATCTTAAGGGGTTCGCAGAGAATGTGGCGAGGCTGCTCTACGGGGGATTGTCGCTTACGGGTCCTTACGGGGTGTTCTGGTTCATCACCTGCCTGCTGTTCACCCAGCTGCTGTTCGGATATATCGTCCGTTATTCCCGCAGCATCCAATTTCTCCTTATTGCCTCTGCTTACCTCCTCTCTCATGTGATCTCTCTTACCACGCTCAAGAACTTCAACCTCCCCTGGAATATAGATGTGTCGCTGCTCGCCATCACTTATTATGCCATTGGCTTCTACGGCAAACAGGTGATCCCTGCGCTGATCCGCCGCTATTCGGCGCTCCTGGTGCTGCTCCCGTTATGCGGCCTTGTACTGCTGCTGGAGCGGACGGGTGTCATTCAATACAGCCTGAATATGAAATACAAGGAGTATACCTCGCTGGTGCTGGATCTCGCGGTTCCGCTGCTGGTCTCGTTGACCATTTGCGCCGGGGTGTACCGGCTGGTACAGCTTGTTCCGCTTGATTGGATGGGCAGCCTGGGCCGCAACTCTATTGCGATCATGTACCTGCATCTGCCGCTGAATTACAGCCTGAAATATCTGCTTGGCGCGGATTACGGGCTGATCCCCTTTACACTGATCGGGGTGGGCGTGCCGCTGCTCGTAGCCATGTGGGCTGTGCGCTCTCCGGTACTCTCCAGACTCTATCTCGGGCATAAGGGCGGGAGCCGTCCGGTGTCCAGAAGCGTCAGCTGACCATTTAATCCAATCTAACCTGAGCAGAAGTTCTCTTAAGGATCGGTGACGAACCTTGGGAGGCTTCTTTTTTTCTGCGCTGAAATGGAATAATTTCCTGCCATTCTGACGAAACTGGAACACAGTACCTGTGAAATGAAGGTTAAGTTCAGGAGGGGAACCATTGTGAGGAAAATTCGTTATGTAACGCTTGTGCTGTGCATTGCTGTGTCGGTTCTGGGAGGCGCTACAGGAGCCTGGGCCGAGGAAAAAGCCAAAGGCACCGCAAATTCCGGCAATGCCGGAGGGGCGGCTGCGGAGCTGGCACCGGGGGCGCGTTCTGCCATTCTTATGGATGCCAGCACGGGCACGGTCATCTATGAGAAGAACAGCCATGATAAACTTCCGCCGGCCAGTATCACCAAGATTATGACCATGCTGCTGACCGTGGAGGCGCTGGACGAGGGCAGACTGCAGCTGACCGACAAGGTGCGGACCAGCGAGTATGCGGCATCGATGGGCGGTTCGCAGATATTCTTAGAGCCGGGTGAGGAAATGACGGTGGACGATATGCTGAAGGGCATCGCGATGGCCTCCGGCAATGATGCTTCCGTAGCGATGGCGGAGAAAATCGCCGGCTCGGAGAGTGCCTTCGTTGATCTCATGAACCAGAAGGCGCAGGACCTGGGCCTGAAGGATACTCATTTTGCCAACTGTAACGGCCTGCCGGCTGCGAATCATTATTCCTCCGCGCATGATATTGCCGTCATTAGCCGGGAGCTGCTGAAGCATGAGCAGATTATCAAATACACCGGCTCTTATCAGGATTACCTGCGCAAGGATTCCACCAAGCCGTTCTGGCTGGTCAACACCAATAAGCTGGTGCGGTTCTACACGGGGGCGGATGGACTGAAGACGGGATATACGTCCGAGGCGAAATTCTGCCTGTCCGCGACGGCGGCCAGAGACGGTCTGCGCGCTGTAGCGGTTGTGCTGGGCGAGCCGAATACCAAGACCCGCAACAGCGAGGTCTCGGCGATGTTTGACTACCTCTTTTCCCAATATAAATTGCATACGATTCACAAGGAAGGCGACACCATCGGCACGGTAAGGATTGAGAAGGGCGTGAAGTCACAGCTGCCGCTGGTAGCGAAGGAAGACTATAGTGTCCTGCTCCGCAAAGGAGTGACCCAGGAGGGCATCCGCCACGAGCTTGTGCTGAATGAGCAGGTGAAGGCTCCGGTGGCCGAAGGCCAGACGGTCGGCAAGCTGGTGGTTTACCAGGGAACCGCTGTCCTGAAGGAATATGAGCTGAAGGCAGGCGAGCCAATCGCTAAGGCGGGCTGGTGGAAGCTGTTTAAGCGGGCAACAGGCGCTATGTTCACGAAGGATTAAGGCCGCAGCCGGTTCAAGCTTGTTTGTTCCTTTTTGTAGATTGAACTAGGGGCTTTGTGTAAGTTCTTAGGGGTTTTCTTCTAGTTTTGTCGTGAGGCAGGAATCCTCAATTGCGGTGTAGAAACCTTGTCCTTGTAGGGGAAAGAATTGTTACAGGGCGGTTGTCCAAGCAACGAAGAGGAGAGTGGCAAGCATGAATTCTCATGTGGAGATGGAGCATCACCGGGGTGTGCTGATTGTCCGGTTGTCCGGAGAACTGGACCATCACGCAGCCGATTATGTACGTATGGATATGGATGAAGCAATTATGCGGGGCCAGGTGGAGCATCTGATCCTGAGTCTGAAGGAGCTGCAGTTCATGGACAGCTCGGGTCTCGGAGTGATTCTGGGGCGGTACAAGCTGATCCGCAGTAAGGGCGGCAAAATGGCAGTCTGCGATGCCACAGCGCCAGTGAAGCGCCTGCTGGAAATGTCGGGCCTGTTCAAAATCATGCCCCTATATGACAACGAGAGCGCTGCACTCTCGGATTTGGAGGTCGCGTTATGACTAGTAGCGAAGCCCGTAACTTCATGAGTGTCCAGTTTGCTGCGCTGTCGGAGAATGAATCGTTCGCGCGTGTGGTAGTGGCTGCCTTTGTCTCCCGGCTCGATCCGACGATGGAGGAGCTGAATGACCTGAAGACGGTAGTCTCGGAGGCCGTCACCAATTGTATTATTCACGGTTATGACAGTGATCCCGCAGGCGTTGTCAGTATATCCGCTTCACTCGATAATGAGACCGTGCACCTGACGATTGAGGATAAGGGCCGGGGCATTGAGGATCTGGAGCTGGCCCAGCAGCCGCTGTATACCTCGAAGCCGGAGCTGGAGCGGTCAGGTATGGGCTTCACCATTATGGAGAATTTCATGGATGAATTCGAGGTTATCAGCGAACCGGGACGCGGAACCTCAATCTCCATGAAGAAAACCATCGTCTCGAAAAAAGCTTTATACAATTAGGGGTTGGAGCCATGGAAGCAGAATCAAAAAAAGCTCCGCCGACCTATTTGGACGATGCGGAGGTCAAACGTCTAATCGCGCTCAGTCAAGCAGGGGACCATACGGCCCGCGACACGCTGGTCAACTGCAATATCCGCCTCGTCTGGTCGGTGGTGCAGCGGTTTATGAACCGCGGATACGAACCGGATGATTTGTTCCAGATCGGCTGTATCGGACTGCTGAAGTCCGTTGATAAATTCGACCTCAGCTATGAGGTCAAGTTCTCCACCTATGCGGTGCCGATGATTATCGGTGAGATCCAGCGGTTCCTCCGCGATGACGGCACGCTTAAGGTCAGCCGCTCGCTGAAGGAGATGGCCAACAAGGTGCGCAAGATGAAGGATGAGATGTCCAAAACGCTCGACCGCCTCCCGACCATCGGTGAAGTGGCCGAAGCGCTGGGCGTCACGCCCGAAGAAATCGTCTTCGCCCAGGAGGCCAACAAGCCGCCGACTTCGATCCACGAGACCGTCTTCGAGAACGACGGCGATCCGATCACGCTGATCGACCAGATCGCCGACGAGTCGCAGGAGCGCTGGTTCGATAAGCTGGCCTTGAATGAGGCCATCGGTGCGCTAACCGAGCGCGAGCGTCTGATCGTGTATCTGCGCTATTACCGCGATCAGACCCAGTCCGAAGTCGCCAGCCGCCTCGGCATCTCGCAGGTGCAGGTGTCGAGGCTGGAGAAGAAGATCCTCGCGAACATCCGCGAGCAGATTGCGCAGTAAGGGTTAAGGCTGGTGCGCAGCCCGCCTCGTGCAGCCGTCGCTGATAAGCAGCAGCGGGTGGCGTATACTGCGGAGTGGCATCGGTTGCAGCGGGTATGTTGCAACATGTAGGTTGCGGTAACAACTCAGCGTGCTCCGGTACAGCAAGGAGCATTGCAGCAGGCAGGAAGCCCGGCCGCCCAGCGGCAGGGTCCGTGTGGAGCATGGTTAGGTAAGTAATGTACAGTGACGGGTGCAAGGGGCCGCCCCTAGAGGGGCGGCTTTTTGCGTGCGCTCACAGCCCCATCCGCCACGATCTTTGTACCGCGACGGCTCCCTTGCCTGAGCTATACAGAGACCGGATTAGTTTAAGGTCAGTGCTGAGATAGCTGCTTAGCTAGAATGCTCTATAATGCATAGCTGAGAAGTGTGTGGTGGACTCAGATTCCGTTATTCGGCCCAAATGTCTCTTTTTAGAGCTGAACCGGACACAGATTCCGTTATCCTGCCTGTACGGCACCTAATAAGCGGAATCCAGCCCAATAACGGCTTCTGAGTCCGCGTATTTCATATATCCGCCGGATTAGCGGAAATAGCGGAATGTCAGTCCGTCCGCCGGATTAGCGGAAATAGCGGAATGTCAGTCCGCTTTCGTAGCCGATGGAGCCTCAGATGGAGCCCCACCCCGAGGGAACCCGCCGATGGAACCCCGGATGCTCTTGCGCATGGTTATACCTGAAGCTTCACATATGCTAAACTAGGCTAAACTTGTAACAATCGATGATTGCGGCAACTAACTAATGATCCCAAATGACTATGGAGGACTAAACCCGATGGATTATGCAAAGCTCAGCAAAGAGGTCTCCTACGCCCTGCGTCATGCGCCGTGGGAATATGAACTGGAATTGGATGAACAGGGGTGGGTGGATATTGAACAGCTGCTCCACGCGCTGCATCAGGACAAGAAGTGGGAAACAGTCGGTGCAGAGGATCTGGACAAAATGATCGCAGCATCGGATAAGCAGCGGCATGAGCTTGCGGAGGGCAGAATAAGGGCACTGTATGGTCACTCGGTCCCGCAAAAAATAATCAAGCAGGCTGAAACGCCGCCCCCTATTTTGTACCACGGAACAGCCAGGGAGTGGGTAGAGACGATTCTGCACGAAGGACTGAAACCAATGAAGAGGCAGTATGTTCATTTCTCGGTGGATACGGCTACAGCCAAGCTGGTGGGAGGGCGCAAGGATTCAAGTCCTGTAATCTTAACCATCGATGCCGGGCGGGCCGCACAGGAAGGAATCAAGTTCTACCACGGAAATCATAATATTTGGCTCGCGGACTATATTCCGCCCGAATTCATTGCTTAATTAACAAAAGCGCTCCAGCCAGCCAGTTCACGGCTTGCGGGACGCTTTTATTAATAACGAGTGTTCACAAATCTCTTCTTAAGCCTTATTTGTAACCTTTTTCTCCCTTGATGGCACTTAGTAATGTAACGTGATAAACACTTACAGAAATGAGGTTCGGTAGACGGATGCAACAGTGGATTGAACAAGCGCAGAAGGGCGATGCCGAAGCCTTCCGGGAGCTTAGCGGGCATGTGCGGGGGATGGCTTACGTAGTGGCCTACGATATGCTCCGGGATGTACAGCTCGCGGAAGACGCGGTGCAGGAAGCCTTGCTGGAGGCATATATGAATCTTGGCAGCCTTCAAGAGCCGGCCGCGTTCCCGGGATGGTTCAAAACGATCGTGGTCAGGCAATGCCACCGGCTGCTGCGGCGCAAGACAGAGACAATATTGCCTCTGGAAGCAGCGGAGCAGGTTGCCGGGTCATCCCCCGGCGCGGAGGAGATTGTTGAATACCGGGAATGGACACAGGTGCTGCACAAGTCAGTGGCGGAATTGTCCGCTAAGCTGCGGGTACCGCTGCAATTGTTCTACTTCTACGGGTATTCGCTTCAGGAGATTTCCGTGTATCTGGGTCTTCCCGCCGCTACGCTGAAGAAAAGGCTATATGACGGCAGACGCAAGCTGAAGGGCGCTTTACCTGTTGCCGATCTGGCTGCTGCATTTCATCTGTTACATGAAGGGGGAGCACGTATGCTGCATATTGTGAATGGTGATACGGTGGGAGATAAGCTGAAACGGGGAATTGTCCAGGGGGAGGTGCTGGTGTGGAGAGAGATCTATTCGGCGGGGCCGGTCTTCACCGATCCGGCGGCAGAGCAGAATCGGCTGCTGCGGGCTGAGGTGCTACAGGCCACGATGGGCATTCCGGCGGATGAATATCGGGCAGGCTGCGAGGAGCAGGAGCGCAGAATTAGCGGATTCCGCCAGTATGATGAGGTGGTGCTGTGGTTCGAGCATGATCTGTTTGACCAGAGTATGCTGGCCTATCTATTACACTGGTTCAATGGGCAAAAGCTGGGCAACACGAAATTGAGCCTGCTCTGCATCGGAGAATTCCCCGGGATTCAGCGGTTCCATGGTCTGGGACAGCTGACGGAAGCCCAGCTTAGCACCCTGCAGGGAACCTGGCGGAACATTGGCCGCAAGGAGCTGGAGCTGGGGAGCCTGCTGTGGGAGGCATACGCGGCTGCCGATCCCCGCGAGCTGGCGGATCTGCTTGCGGGGAAGCGGGAGGAGCTGGCGGGGGGCGCGCTTGCTTTTGCCTATGATGCCTTCATGGCCCATCTCTCCCGCCTGCCTTCCGTAGAAAATGGACTTGGTATTGTCGAACAGACCACTCTCCAAGCTGTAGCTGGCGGTATGGATACGCCGCTTAAGCTGTTCCGTCAGGTTACGGATGAGTTGCACCGGCTTGGCATGGGCGATACGGAATACTGGAAGGTCCTGCGCACACTTACAGCCGGGGAGAGGCCTCTGCTTGAGATCGATGGTGCAACAGAGCTGACAGATTACAGGGAGTTACCGGAATTCCTGCACCGCAGCGTTACGCTGACTGGATGGGGAGAGCAGGTGTTGAACGGAGCATCCGACCGGCTACAGCTGCAAAGTATCGATGAATGGTACGGCGGCCTGCATCTGAAGGGGCGTGACTTCCCTTGGCGCTGGGATCGTACTGCGGGACGGCCTGTACAGCACCCTTCATCCGCGCTGAAGGAATAGAATGTAACTAAGAGGTTTCCCTGCTAAGCTGAATGCTTGGCGGGTGAACCTCTTTTTGTGTTATTGAGTACGCTTTATGCCTTATGAGTGCGCCTCATGCCTATATAGTATAATAAATACTCCAGATAAACACAGTTGCAAGTGAAGAAGGAGGAGAGCGGCATCAGAACATTAGTGGTCAGTGACATCCACGGCTGCATAGAGGAATTCAACCTGCTGCTCCGCCGGGCGGAGTATAACCCCTCCAGGGATCAATTGATCCTGCTGGGCGATTATGTGGACAGGGGGCCGGACAGCAGAGCGGTCGTGGAACGGGTGAAGCGGCTTGCCGAGGCGGAGGGGGTTATTGTGCTGCGGGGCAACCATGATCAGATGGCCTGCGATGCGCTGGCGGGAGAGGATGACAAGCGGGATACCCACTGGATTACGAACGGGGGCTTCCACACCCTGCTGAGCTATTGCGGAGGCAGGGATTCGGTGCTGCTGCACCCGGATTCAGGCTGGAGGGATTATACGGAGATGAAGCAGTTCATGCGCACCGAGTATAAGGAGCACCTGGATTTCCTGAATTCGCTGCCCTATTACTATGAGACGGAGACCCATCTGTTCGTTCATGCGGGCATTGATCCATCCCTTGCCGACTGGCGGACCCAGCGGGAGTATGATTTTATCTGGATTCGGGAGCCTTTCTACAATCATCCTGTTACTTCTACGGTGAAGACGGTTGTATTCGGCCATACCTCTACGGTAGATCTGCAGGACGGGGCAGGCGTCTGGTTCAGTCCGCTGGGTGACAAAATAGGCATCGACGGCGGCTGTGTATACGGGGAGCAATTGAATTGCCTGGAGATTAGCGAAGCCGGATATAAGACCTATGCCGTTCGGCTTGGCGAGCGGGAGTAATAAGAGCTCTGAGTCAGACGGGGTGAAAACAAACCCGCAATTGGTTATAATTGGAATATCAAATCTGAATGCTCAGGAGGAAGAGATGTCCAATTCCCTTTTAACGAAGAACGCGTTAGCCCGGTCCCTGAAGAAGCTAATGCTCACAAGGCCGCTGAATAAAATAACGATCCAGCAGCTTACGGCGGATTGCGGGGTGACCCGCCATACGTTTTATAATCATTTTCAGGATATCTATCAGCTGCTCGGCTGGATCTACAAGTCAGAAGTGATTGAAGGACTGGACCAATACTGCTGCTGGGCGGGCTGGAAGCAAGGGTTCTTAAGCGTCCTGCGTTACACCGTAAATAACAAAACCATCTGTCTGAACACCTTCCATTCGCTGGGGCGCGAGCATCTGGAAGAGTTCCTGTACGGGGTGATTTACCGCGTCATGATCAGCGTAGTGGAGGAGCTGGACGGGCAGGCGTGGCCTGGACAGGAGCAGATCCCAGAGCCAGTGAGAATGCAGGCCAGACTGGATATAGCCGATTTCTACACACTGGCCATCCTTGAACAGGTGATCCACTGGCTCAGAGCAGGCGCAAATACAGATCCGGCTGGAGTGGTGGATAAGGTATCAAGGATTATGGACGGATGCATTGCCCGGGGACTAGAACATTATCAGACTGCGGTGCATCCGGCGAAGTAATGACACAATATCCTGCGGATGTGTAATCCCTAGACAGTTGCGTCCGGCTGTCCATAGAATCCCTGGTTCACGGTGGGTATAGTGAAGGCAGTTAGCAGGCACTTATCCCCTGATCAAGGAAGGAAGAGGACACATGGGTACATATCAAAGAATTCATCCGCAGGTACAAGAAGGCATCGCTTCACGCAAGGCATATCTCGTCGGAGGAGGAATCGGCTCCCTGTCGGCGGCGGCATTCCTGATCCGTGACGGGCACATGCCCGGCCGGAATATTCATATTCTGGAGCAATCATCGATATACGGCGGTTCAATGGACGGGGCGGGTAATGCCAAGGACGGCTACAGCGCCCGGGGCGGACGCGAGATTGAAGAGCACTTCGAATGCTTCATGGAGCTGTTCGGCTTCATCCCTTCCCTGACCAATCCGGACCGGACGGTACTGGATGAATTCCGGGAGCTGAACCTGGCAGAACCGATTGAATCGCATTGCCGTCTGGTCGAAAAGCAAGGCACCCCCGCCGACTTCTCCTCACTTGGACTCTCAACCGCACACGCCCTGCAATTAGGCAAGCTGACGCTGGCTACCGAAGAGAGACTGGGCGCGGTGACAATTGAGCAGTTTTTTGATCCGAGCTTCCTGGAGACGAATTTCTGGTATTTCTGGCGCTCCATGTTCGCCTTCGAGAACTGGCATAGTGTGGTTGAAGTCAAGCGTTACATGGAACGGTTCATGCACCTGATCTCCGGGATGAACCAGCTGAAGGGGATTCTGCACACTGAATACAACCAGTTCGACTCGCTGATCCTGCCGCTGATGAAGTGGCTGGAGCGTGAGGGCGTTCATTTTGACAAAGGGCACCAGGTCACGGATCTGGAGCTTGATATCAACGGGGATGAGAAGGTTGTAACCGCGATTCAGGTGCTTGTGAACGGTTCGCCGAAGATCATTCCGGTGACGCGCGGGGATTTGGTCATGGTCACGAACGGCTCAATGACAGAGAATTCTACGCTTGGCGATCTGGACCATCCGGCGGTGCTGAACCGCTCTCTGACTGAGCGCGGCTGCTGGAGCCTATGGGAGAAGCTTGCTGCTAAATCTCCGGATTTCGGCCGTCCCGAGGTGTTCTGCGGGGATATCGACAAGTCCAAATGGCTGTCGTTCACGATGACTTTTACCGATGATGAGATTGTATTCCCTTATCTGCTGGAGCTGACGGGAGATGCTCCCGGCATGGGCGGCGTGGTGACGATCAAAGATTCCAGCTGGATGATGTCCTGGACCGCACCGAAGCAGCCGCATTTCATCAACCAGCCGGACAATGTGAAGGTGCTGTGGGCGTATGGCCTGTTCCCGGATGCCGAAGGCGACTATATTAAGAAAAAAATGAGCGACTGCACCGGACGCGAGCTGCTGGAGGAACTGTGCTACCATATGGGGCTTGCGGACCGCATTCCCGAGATTCTGGAGCATACCACCAACGTCATCCCTTGTATGATGCCTTATATCACTGCACAGTTCATGCCGCGCGTGCTTGGTGACCGTCCGCAGGTCGTGCCGCAGGGCAGCGTGAATCTGGCCTTCCTCGGCCAGTTCGCCGAAGTGCCGGACGACTGCGTGTTCACCGTGGAGTATTCGGTCCGCTCCGCAATGATGGCTGTCTACAATCTGCTCGCGCTGGACAAAGAGGTGATTCCCGTCCATCCGAGCAAATATGATGTCCGTGTGCTGCTGACCGCGCTCCGCACCTGTCTGGGTAACAAGCCGCTGCCGCTCGATAAGACGCTCGGTGAGCTGCTGGCGGGAACGGTACTTTCGAAATTGATCTAGCTGCCAGCTTTCGACAGGATTCGTCCGCAGATTATGATATATTTAGCTAAAATTTCTGCGGAGGAACCTGATGAAGAGAATTTTGAGCCGGATCGCACTTGCACTGCTGCTTATGACCTTTGCAGCCATTGTATTGTGCTTCTATTTCAACCAGTTTAGCTATGCCTATGGTCTGATTGTAGTGCTGCTGTTGATCTTTGGTGCCATGGGCCAGCTCTATAAGCTGAAGAATGATGAATATATGTACTCCAAGCTGAACAGGAGAGACGAGTACGAGGATTACACGAGGTAGCTGATTCCGCAGCCCAGGCATGCCAGGAGTCCGGCAGACATAGGATGGTAATAAGCAAGCGCTCTACCATTCAGCCACTGCAGGAGGAGAATCGAGTGAACGAGAGACTGGCAGCTGTTATTCTGCGGATTGATGCTATTGCTACAGATATTCTTGTACCTCTGCGGCGCAAGATCATTAATGAGGCAGCTATGCTTCAGCTCTATGAGGCACTGGATGAGACGTATGCTCTGATGGAGCATGAGCGGCAGATTGACCGGGAGCTTGCGGCCATCCTCTTCCTGCTCTATTCACAGCTGGTAACCCAATCGAATTACGTCTATGACAAAAGCCTCTTCGTGCCGCATATCGGCAAGCTGCAAGGGTACATCCGCAAAATATTCGGCGGTACGCTTCAGAATGTATAGAACTCAACTACCAGCTAATCTGACAGCCTATGCTCCAGCTACATCTCTAACAGGATGGAACCGGGAGGATAGGCTGTTTTATTTTATTTTTTTGTCCATTGCCAAACCTTGACCTGTTCCATTACAATATTATAATGATAATGAGAATCAATTTCAAAGAAACAGGTGACATTCATGAATCAACAGGCAGTGTCCGGGAGCGGGCTGGATGAGAAGGCCAAGCGGCTCAAGCTGCGGTCCCGTCCTTGGGCGGCAACACTAATTCTTATAGGCGGTCTTATTGTGCTGGCGCTTGGTATCGCTATATCCGTATCGTTCGGGGCCGCAGATATTAAGCTGTCGGTCGTATGGACCGCAGTCTTTCATTTCAATCCCGAGATTACCGACCATCAGATCATCCGCGAGCTTAGACTGCCGCGTGTGCTGGGCGGTGTAATGGTGGGAGCCAGCCTCGCTGTGGCAGGGGCTATTATGCAAGGGATGACCCGCAATCCGCTGGCGGATTCGGGACTGATGGGCATTAACTCCGGCGCAGGCTTTGCGCTGGCGGTCTGCTTTGCCTTTTTTCCGGGATTGCCGTTCATGTATCTTATTCTCTATTCCTTCGTTGGCGCCGGAGCGGGAGCGGGAATTGTCTATGGAGTAGGCTCACTGGCGAAGGGCGGGCTAACCCCGGCCAGGCTTGTATTGGCAGGTGCTGCCCTCAGTGCGCTGCTCTCGGCGCTAAGTGAAGGCATCGCCCTGTATTTCCGGATCGGACAAGATCTCGCCTTCTGGTATGCCGGCGGTCTGGCCGGAACGAAGTGGTTCCAGCTGCAGATCATGTCTCCATGGGTGATAGCGGCTATCCTCGGAGCCATTGTGCTGTCCCGTTCGATTACGATGCTCAGCCTGGGTGAGGATATTGCCAAGGGGCTTGGACAGCGTACAGGGCTGGTGAAATTAGCGGGTACGCTAATTGTTCTGATTCTGGCCGGAGCCTCGGTAGCTGTAGTGGGAGCTGTAGGGTTTGTCGGCCTGATCATTCCCCATCTGACCCGCTATCTGGTCGGTGTGGATTACCGCTGGATTATTCCCTGCTCTGCGGTGCTGGGTGCGCTGCTGGTGGTCGGGGGCGATCTGACGGCCCGGATGATCAATCCGCCGCATGAAACGCCGGTAGGTGCGATTATAGCGCTGATTGGCGTGCCGTTCTTCCTGTATCTGGCCCGAAAAGAAAGAAGGGAGCTGTAAAGATGCAGAGCCATAAGATAATCTCTTCAGAAGATGCAAGGCGTAAGCATGGCCTGAGGGTGATCGCCGTGCTGGCTGTTCTGATTGTGATCATGTTCATTATAAGTGTAAATACAGGATACATAAGACTTACCCCGCTTGAGCTGCTGGATACGTTGTTCGGTAAGGGGACGGACAAGCAGGAGCTGATTCTGTTCCAGTTCCGCCTGCCGCGGATTGTCATTTCTCTGTTAATTGGTACCGCACTTGCCGTATCCGGCGCAGTGATGCAGGGGGTTTTCCGCAATGATCTGGCCGATCCGGGTATTCTCGGCATTAATGCCGGAGCCGGACTGATGGTCATGCTGCTGATCTCCTTCTATCCTACGACCTCGGCGGCACCGGTCTATCTGTTGCCTGTGGTAGCCTTTGCCGGGGCAGCCTGCACTGCCGCTCTGATCTACAGTCTTGCCTACAAGCGGCATCAGGGCATTTCCCCGATCCGGCTGCTGCTTACCGGGGTCGCAGTGGCGGCAGGCATGAGCGCGGCGATGATCGTGCTGACGCTTCGCCTAGACCCTGATAAGTATCAGTTCGTGGCTACCTGGCTGGCGGGCAGCATCTGGGGCACAAGCTGGAAGTTTGTCTTGTCCCTGCTGCCTTGGATCGTGATTCTCCTGCCTTATGTCATCTACAAGGCACGGGTGATGAATGTACTTAATCTGGGCGAGCAGACAGCGACAGGACTCGGAGCTAATGTGAGCAGAGAGCAGTTCCGCCTGCTGGCAGCAGCGGTGGGCCTTGCGGCCTCCAGCGTAGCGGTCAGCGGCGGCATCGGTTTCGTCGGGCTGGTCGGCCCGCATCTGGCACGGCGGCTGGTTGGACCGAAGCATCAGCTGATGCTGCCCGCCTCCGCGCTGATCGGCGCGCTGCTTGTCATTGCGGCGGATACGATCGGGCGGCGGATTCTGCAGCCGTCCGAGATTCCTACCGGCATAGTGGTAGCTGTCATCGGCGCTCCATACTTTCTGTATCTTCTGGCCCGTACCAAATCTTAAATACAACCAGACCTTGGAGGGATATCAATGAATGAATCAATGGAATTATACGATGTGACCATTATTGGCGGCGGGCCCGCAGGCATGTATACAGCGTTCTATAGCGGAATGAGGGATCTGAAGACCAAGCTGATTGAAGCGAAAGATGAGCTGGGCGGCAGAATGCTGATTTATCCTGAGAAAATGATCTGGGATGTCGGAGGAGTGACACCTATTCTCTGCCGCCAGTTAATTGACCAGCTGGCAGAGCAGGCACGCACCTTCGATCCTACACTTGTATTCGGACAGCAGATTGTTCACCAGGCCCGCCAAGAGGACGGAACGTATATTCTGACCTCAGCCACAGGCGAGCAGCACTGGACCCGTACCGTTATTCTCACCATCGGATACGGTATTCTGCAGATGGCGAAGCTTGAGATTGAAGGAGCGGACCGCTATGAGGTTACGAACCTGCACTACACGGTACAGGAGCTGGAGCCCTTCCGCGGCAAGCGGGTGCTGATCTCGGGCGGCGGCGATTCGGCAGTAGACTGGGCGAATGAGCTGGAGGGGATTGCCGCCAGTGTAACCGTGGTACACCGCCGGGAGCAGTTCGGCGGGCATGAGAAGAATATTGCCCGGATGAAGGCCTCCTCGGTGGATGTGCGAGTGCCTTGTGCGGTAAGCCAGCTGCACAGCAGTGACGGAGAGCAGATCGATCAGGTGACCGTCTGCCATATTCAGACCGGAGAGCATGAGCAGCTTGAGGTCGATGCCGTCATTGTCAACCACGGGCTGAGAAGCGACTTCGGTCCGCTGAAGGACTGGGGGCTGGATATGGGAGAATGGTGTGCGAACGTCAGCGGGAAGCTGGAGACCAATCTCCCGGGTATTTTCGCTGCCGGGGACTTCGTGGATTATGAGAGCAAGGTGAGGCTCATCGCCGGAACATTCACCGACGCAGTGCTTGCCTTGAACAGTGCGAAGCTGTACATGGACCCTACCGCTGAGAAGGTAGCCTACGTCTCCTCTCATAATGACCGGTTCAAGGAGAAGAACAAGGCGCTTGGCGTAGTAGATAACCACTAGCATTCCTACTTCAGTGATGCCAGCAAGTGTACCTGCGGTATGTCATAAGCTATATCTGCACAAGCTGTCCCTTACACGGATTATTCCGTACCGGGACAGCTTGTTTCTGCTTAAATATAAGAATTTATATGTTGCACATGCTAAATTATCCTTCTATTTCTCGCTGAAACGGTACCGTCCTTTAAAAGGACGGCAAAGCCGTTTCCACTTGGTTCCCATTCCATATGCTGTATAAAAATAGGATATCGGGCGAATAGTAAGAGCCAGGAGGTGCGGATATGGAGAATATAAATTCGCCGGTCTCCCCTAAGCTGGAAGACAACATCAGTACCATTCAAGCAAGGCTCGGGAACAGCCCCGATCTGGTTATACGCACCTATGAATTAATTAATAGAACAGCCCGTGTGGCTGCAGTATATATCGCTGGCATAACAGACAGAGTGATGGTCGATGACTATATCTCGCATGTGATGTCCTTTCAGGCTCTGAATGACCGTGCGCGGCTTGCGGTAACCCCGGAGGAAGTGTACAGCTATATTAAAGAGAATGCCCTTAGTATCGGCAAGGAGAAGCTGGTTACAGATATCAACGGGCTGCTGGAGGCGCTGCTCTCGGGCGATACGGTTATTCTGGTGAACGGAGTGGGGGGAGGCGTCAGTGGAAGCACCTGCGGCGGAGAGGCCAGAGCTGTTACCGAGGCAGGTACCCAGGTCGCCATCCGCGGCTCCAAAGAAAGCTTCACGGAGACCATCAGCACGAATATTGCCCTGGTCCGCAAAATCATCAAGAACCCGGACCTCTGGACTGAAACGATGAAGCTGGGTGATGTCACCCACACGGATATCACGATTATGTATATCCGCGGCATTGCTGATGAAGAGACGATTCAGGCGTTCAAGGACAAGCTTCAGGAGATTAAGGTTGATATGATTCTGGAGTCGGGATATATCGAACAGATCATAGAGGACAATAAATATTCCCCGTTCCCCACCATATTCAATACGGAGCGCCCGGATAGTGTGGCAGCCAATCTGCTGGATGGACGGATAGCGATCTTCGTGGACGGTACCCCGTTTGTCCTTATTGCCCCTACCACCTTCTTCATGTTTTTTCATACGGTGGAGGATTACTACCAGCGGTATGATATCTCCTCGCTGATCCGGATGCTCCGGTTCGTGTGCCTGGTCATTTCGATGTATGGCCCGGCGATCTTCGTCGCTGCGCTGAACTTCCATCAGGAGATGATTCCAACCCCGCTGCTGATCAATCTGGCGTCACAGCGGGAGGGGGTGCCGTTTCCTGCCTTTGTTGAAGCGGTTCTGATGGAGGTTACCTTCGAGATTATCCGGGAAGCAGGGGTACGTATGCCTTCGCCCATCGGCCAGACGGTCTCCATCATCGGCGGTCTGGTGCTCGGGACAGCAGCAGTTCAGGCAGGGATCGTCTCGCCGGCGATGGTAATCGTAGTCTCGCTGACAGGAATCTCGAGCTTTGCTACACCGGCCTTCAACATGGCGCTCTCCATCCGCATGCTGCGGTTTATCATCATGGCAATCGCCGCATTTATGGGGCTGTATGGCATCGCCATATTCACTATTATGCTGATTGCTCATCTATGCAGCCTGCGTTCGCTCGGGGTTCCTTACATGACTCCTATCGGTCCCTTTGTACCGGGGAATCTGAAGGATACCTTCATCCGCTCCCCGCAGAGCTTCACGAGGCTCAGAAAGCGGCTGGTCAACAACAGCAAGCGCTCTTCAGCCTCTCCCGCAGGGAAAAGGGCCGTCGGGAGGAAATCCGATGAACGGTAAGGGGCTGCTGCGCCTGATCGCTATAGCGGTGCTGGTCCTGCCGCTTGGCGGCTGCTGGAACAGCCGGGAATTGAACGAGCTGGCCGTTGTCAGCGGCATAGGGATGGATCTCGTTCCGGAGACCGATGAATACCGGGTAACCTTTCAATTGGTCAATCCGTCTTCCACATCGACAAGTACCTCTCCAGGAAGCGGCAAGCCTGCTGTAGTAGTGGTATCTGCCACCGATAAAACCATGTTCGGTGCGTTACGGCGGGCGTCAAAGCATGCGACCCGCCAGCTTTTTTTTGCCCATACCCAGCTTATTGTGCTTGGAGAGTCCTTGGCGCGGGACGGGATTAACGATATCTTCGACATCTTCGAGCGGTCCCATGAGCTGCGGCTCAATTCAGAAATACTGGTCGCCTGCGGCAGCGATGCCGCCTCTGTCATGAAGCTGCTGACTCCTGTAGAGAGTCTACCGGCACTGGGGCTGGTCAAAAAAGCGCAGAATACCTCCAGCGTATGGGGGGAGAATCGGCCAATCAGCGTATTCGATGTCATTCACGCTATTACAGGAGAAGGTGATCTGACAATTAATGCTGTGAAAATCAAGGGGAATGCTGAGGAAGGGAAGAAGAAAAGCAATCTGGAGGGGTCGGAGACCCTGACTGAGACAGTGATGAACGGGCTTGGGGTCTTCAGGCAGGGGAAGCTGATCTATTGGATGAAGGACTCCGAGGCACGGGGAACTGAGTGGCTGCTTAACCAGATAGAAGAAACAGTACTTAATATTGATGCGGATGATAAAAAAGAGTCCGTTGCCGTCAATATCATCTATTCCAGAACGGAGGTAAAGACTACGATGGAGGACGGGCTTCCGGTCTTTCATGTGACAATTGCGGAGGAGGGAGGCATCAATGAAACGGATAGCTACGTGGATCTTAGCAAACGGGAAGAAATCATGAAGCTTGAACGGGGGCTGGAGAAGAAGACGAGGATCGACGTCATGCAGGCTTTTCAGAAGGGGCAACAGCTGGAGAGTGATATTTTCAATTTCGGCAATGAGCTGAAACGGACGAATCCGCAGGAGTGGGCGGCACTGGACGGGGACTGGGGCCCAATCTTTGCGAAGGGAAGGCTGGACCTTAAGATCAAGGCTTACATCCGCAGCACTGGCATGAGTCTGAAACCCTATATCCCCGAAGGTAAATAATCGGCTTAACCGCAGAAATCAGGTGATTGTTGTTATGAAAAAAGAAGTGATCGGCCCGAGCCAGCTGCTTGCATTGATCATTCTGTTTGAGCTGGGAACCGCCGTGCTTGTCCCTATTGGCCTGGAGAGCGGACATGCGGTCTGGCTCGCAATTCTGTTTGCCCTCCCCGGAGGCATTCTGCTGTATCTGGTGTTCGCACATCTCTATCTTCAGTTCCCGAACCAGATTATAAGCGGTTATACGCGTTCTATTCTAGGGCCATGGCTGGGCTGGCCGGTAAGTTTGCTGTTTCTGCCGGTAATTCTCTATAACGGATCGAGAAACCTGCGGGAGGCGGGGGATCTGCTGATCTCGGCCTCCTATGACAAAACCCCGATTCTGATTATTAATTCCATCATGATTATTGCTGTGATGTATATTCTGAGAAAAGGGATAGAAGTGTTCGCCAGAACCGCCGAAATTGTCCTGTGGATCGTGATCATTATGGGGTGCATCTGTATTGCCGCTGTAATCTCAGCCGGGCTGGTGGAGTACAGAAATCTGTTTCCGCTTCATATGGGCGATTATAAGCAAGCCTTGAAATCAGCCTATCCCAGCATCCTGATCTTTCCGTTCGGCGAGCTGATGTGCTTCACCACCATTCTGCCCCACTTCAACAAATCCCGGAAAATCAAGAAAGCAGGTATCGCAGCGATTATTGTCAGCGCCTGCCTGCTGAGCTTCACCCATGCCATTGAGATGGCGGTGCTGGGAGAGAATCTCTACAGCCGGACCGCCTTTCCCATGTTTACGACCATTACGCTTGTGAATTTGGCCAATTTCATCCAGCGGCTGGATGCCCTTGTCGTCCTTACACTGATTATCGGGGCATTCTTCAAGCTGACCGTCTACTGTTATGCTGCTGTCGCGATAGCAAATGATCTGTTCAAGGTGAACGATACAAGCAGGCTGGTTATTCCGGCAGGCGTGATTATGCTGTTCAGCTCTTTTGTCAGCGCGCAGAATTATCCCGAGCATATGAATGACGGGAAGACCTTTCTGATGACGATTCTGCCAGTATTCTGTGCGGTGATTCCCATCCTGCTGCTGCTGATTCATCGTGTCCGGCGGAGGTTCGGCTTGTACCGTTAGAGGAATTATGAGTGTTTCCGGCGGGATTGACGCTTCTTAGAAGCATGAACGGCTACCTGGATGAAGGGGAGGAGCAGGAAGATCGTGATACATATCCCTTCCTGCAGTGTAGTTGTGGCAAAGATGGTCCCGAGCGAATGAATGGAGGCAGACAGACTGATACCGGTCATCACATCAATGATGACTATTAACGTAAGCGTAAGAACAGCGAACAGGACATAGATACTGATAATCTTCATGGCGGGTCTCCTTATGCACCGCAGGATGTTTTGCCGTGTCCGGCGAGGCGGGCTACAGATATTATCTCCGAGTAATGAATGGGGTAAACGCCAAAAGCTGCCTGAAGCCATTCAAGGCTTCAGGCAGCTTGATCATTACTCTATTATTGTGGTATCGAGGTCAGCCAATCGGCCAGCTCCTCCGTCTGGGCCAGGACGGCAATCGGATCATAATACCAGGAGCGCTCTTCTTTCCATACATAGATCTTCCCGTTCTTGACCGCCGGCAGGCTGCCCCAGATCGGGTCTGCCTGGAAGTCTTGAGCAGTCCAGGTATTGTCGGTGATGACCAGATAATCACCCGCATACTTGCCCAGGGTCTCGGCGGATAATTCAGCCCACTGCTTCTCCATAATTTCAGCAGCCACTCCAGCCGGAGGCTTGCGCCCCAGCGCCTGATAGATGGGCTGGCCTCCGCGTCCGAAGTTGTCCCCATAGACCCAGGTGGATTTGTCTGCATGCTCGAGAATGCTGAAGGTGGCCCCGGCAGGAATGGCTGCATCCACACGGGCCTTGGCGTCAGCAATCCGTTTATCGTAATCAGCCAGCCATGCTGCTGCCTCCTGCTCCTTGCCCAGCAGCTCGCCGAAAAAGGTCAGCTCATCATGCGCATTCTTCAAATCACCGTACGGCACAATGACCGTTGGGGCAATCTGGCTGAGCGCGGCATAGCTGTCTGCATTGCCTGAGATAATCAAGTCGGGATTCAGCGCGAGTATATTCTCCGGTGACATTTTACCGTATGTGCCGGTATCGGCGACTCCTGTCAGGAATTCCTTGAAGTACACATTCTCCAGTGTAAGCCCCGGAGCACCGACCGGAATCGTATCCAGTGCAATCAAGCTGCCCAGATATTCCTCGGCCACAATCCGCTGCGGTGCTGCCGGCACCTCAATATCTCCATTCACAGTTGTCACAGTATGGAAAGCCGGAGCTGTGGTGGCAGCAGCCTTCTCCGGCTGAGGAGTGGAATCGGGTGTTCCAGTGGCATTAGCTGAAGCAGCACCACTGCTGGTAGTAGAGGTGTTGTTTCCACAAGCTGAGGCCATAAGAGTCAATGCCAGAAGCAGAGTTACTATGATCCAATGCTTCAGGTGGATGTTGCGTGAACGTAAATACGGGATCTTCAAGAGGTTGCCTCCTTAATGTAGAACGATTATCATTCTCAGGTAACACTTTACAGAGTTTGCTCGGATTAGACTATGGCTGAATGTGATGTCCGGCTATGTAAATTTATGATGTCAGCGCCTGCACCAGGACCTTCAATTGCGCTTCGGAGGAGAGGGGGTCGAAGCCGTAGAACATGCAGGGCTGATTCAGGAAATAGATTCTTCCGCCTGGAGAATCATCGGTATGATGTTGGTGTACAGGGTGAAGTAAGCTCTGCAGCGGCTCCAGCGCTTCAGCAGCCTCCCTGCTTGAGGTAATGAAGATATGGTCAGCGGGGTAGCGGGCAATGTTATGGAAGGCGATCTCCAGGTAGCCCTTATCCAGCAGTCCCTCTGCAATGAGGCCAAGCGGCGGGCGGAAGCCAAGATCATGATACAGAATCTGCGTCCCGCGGCCGTAGCTGCTGCTGAAGCAGTAGGCCGCCTCTGCGCCAAGCTCCAGGACTAGGGCGGTTCCCCGGTCACCGATCCGCCGGTCAAGCAACTGATTAGCTTGATAACAATGCCAGTCATAGAGGCTTAGCCAGGCCTCTGCCTGCGGCTGACGCCCGGTCACCTCGGCAATCAGCCGGAATTGCTCCCGCCAGTCCATTTGCATGAAGGGAATCTCGATCACCGGTGCGACGGACAGGAGCTGCTTGCTCTTGTCAGGCAAGGAGTAGCTGATAATAACATCCGGCCGGGCGGACGATAGACGTTCGTAAAGACCTGAGGAGCTGATTCCTTCATCCAGCAGCTTCTTCCTGGAAGGAACGGGCTGCAGGCTCTCCATCCAGGCCGAATAGACTCCCAGCCTGGGAACGACTTCGAGCGCATGGAGACTGGCCGTATGATTGAAGTTCAGCGAGACTACGGATTTGCTCTTACGGTGATAGGCTGATGGCGAAATTCCTACGACCTGCTTGAATTTGCGGCTTAAATAAGTTCCTTCGCTATACCCGATCTCAAGCGCCAGCGTACTCAGATTCGGGGCTCCTGTAAGGATACGCTGCTGGGCCTTGCGGATGCGCAGCAGCGTTATGTATTGGTTGAAGGTCTGTCCGGTGAACTTGCGGAAGCTCCGGGAGAAATGCTCCGGGGTGATTCCGGCAAGCCCGGCAGCCTGTTCTCTCGTCAAATCTTCATTATAATGGGATTCTATATATTGCAGGACACGGTCAATCCACTGAGAGGGCGGCTCTGCGTCCTCCGCTGAACTGTCATATAGCTCACTGAGCAGCTCCGTGAACAGAGCTTGCAAGGCAAACGGCTTCCGCTGCTCCGGCTGGTTCCAGCCGCTAAGAAGCCTGCACAGCCATTGTGCTTACGTGGGGCGGACAGCTTCGGACCGGCTGACGATGGTTCAGCGGGCTGAACGTCCGGATGTTGCCGGAGATCGCCGCATATTCGATCCATACACCCTGCAGCTTATGGCTGCGGGGCAGCCTGATATCCACCGAACTGTCACTGCACAGAATATGACCGCCGGATAGACGGATGCGTTCGCCATCCAGCTCGATGACTTCGCTTCCTCTGGTGATCACCACCAGGAATGAGGTGAAGGGCTGAGTGGGATTGTCCCCGTTAAAGGAGGCTTGATCCAGTGCCATTACACGTACCGGAATATAAAAGCTGTGAGGATTAGGCCATGAACTGCCGGTATTTCGCGTCTGCATGTTTCAAGTCACTCTTTTCTTAGATGATAATCATTCTCAATGTTAGTATAACAGTCTTTCCTTCTATTGACGATCCCCGAAAAGGAAGGTAGTTTAGGGTTATAGACAAGCTGGGTATTGTTGTATTGAAGGGGGCGGAACTGCCATGACAACCTGGAATCTGCAAGGAACGGTCAGCCATCTGCTGATCTGTAACGGAAGTGACTGCAAGAAGCACAAGGGCGAAGAGGTAGCGGAAGCGATCGAGGATGAGATTACGAAGCAAGGGGCAGACGCGCTGATACATACAACAGTAACCCGCTGCAACGGAAGATGCTCGGATGCCTGTGTCGTGATCTCTTACCCGGAAGGCGTATGGTACAGGGATGTTACCCCTAAGACGGCCAAAAGTCTGGTGCGCAAGGTGCTGAAGGGAGAAAAGCTCGAAGAGAATTTGCTCTACACTTACGAAGATGGCCTCAAGGCCGCGATCCCGAAGGGTGCCAAAGGGAAGAAGAAGAAATAACATAAGAGCCGTAGTACAGCCCGTTGACGGAATAATTCCGGCTGCGGGTTGTTTATTTTTTCCAATGGGGGCTTTACAATAGATAGAAAAGTCTAAGAGGGGGAAGCGGAATGTTTGTAGGCTTTGGGCCGGAGGATGATGTGCTGCACAGCAGGCTGTTCATGCAGGAGGAGGTAGAATATAACCTGATTCATCTGATCGCGGGGAATCAGGAGTCCATGCGGCTGAAGACGGAGGAGAATGACCTGATTTTCGCCCATGCCCCAGGGCGTAACTCGTGGTTGTGGTTATCGCCGGAGCTGGAAGAAGAGAGGCGCCGTTCCCTTGTCCGGGAGCTGACGGAAATGCTGGCGGACCGCGAGTTGCCGGGGGTTACCGGAACGCCGGGGACGGGGAGGCTGTTCGCTGATGCGTACAGCAAGCTTATCGGCAAGTCTCACCACGTACGGATGATGATGGAGGCCTATCACTGCCCGCAGGTGCAGCTGCCGCATGGTGTCAGCGGCAAGCTGCAGCAGGCGGAGCCAGGCGATATTCCGCTCATCGCCAGGTATTTAGCTGGATTCGTGCAGGAAT
The DNA here is from genome assembly GCF_038051945.1 of Paenibacillus sp. FSL H3-0469. Lineage (NCBI taxonomy): Bacteria > Bacillati > Bacillota > Bacilli > Caryophanales > Paenibacillaceae > Paenibacillus > Paenibacillus sp. FSL H3-0469. The sequence continues at coordinate 1,790,053 of NZ_CP150302.1, read as the reverse complement.
GCTTCGGAACGGAGAGTGCGCCGGAGGATCATCTGGACTATGCCGGGACGGTCATGGAGTCCGGCAAGCTCCGTCTGTGGATCGACAAGGACCAGCCGGTGTCCATGGTTAATCTGGCCCATCAGTCTGCCAGACATGCACGAATCAATGAGGTCTACACTCCGCGTGAGTTCCGCAAGTATGGGTATGCGAGTGCGGCTGTAGCTGCCCTATGTGACGAACTGCTCAGCAAGGGTGTGACGCCAATGCTCTACGCCGATGCGGCGAACCCTGATTCTAACAAGGTTTATCAGTCGGTGGGCTTCAAGCGGACCGGGAGTATTGCTGATTTGCGCTTTCAGTAAGCTATGATTTATTAAGCCTATCCCTGATTTGACTTGCAGCTACAGGGTTACTATGCTTATACATAGTGCAAATAATCACACTTAACAGGCAAGAGTTGCAGCTAGGGGGCGGCAGGATATGGATAGACGGCAGGTATGGCCGGATAAATTCAAGAAGTTTTTTCTGAACAACAAGTTTGTGGTAGGTCTGCTGATTGCGTTGCTGGTGGGCTTAACGATACTCGTATTCTCAAAGATTCCATTTGTGTTCAAGCCGCTGTCTGTGCTTCTGCATACGGTGGCAGCGCCGCTGCTGCTCTCAGGAATCGCCTATTATCTGCTGAATCCGCTGGTGGACCGTCTGGAGAAGAGAAGCCGGGTGAAGCGGGCCTATGGCATTGTCATTCTGTATCTGATTATTATGGGGATCATTACTCTGGTGCTGCTTATGGTCATCCCGATCATCCGCACCCAGCTCATGGGCCTGATTGACAACTTCCCCGTCTACAGTGAGCAGATCCAGGAGGAATTCCTCCAGCTTACGGGCAGTGAATTGTTCAATAAGATTCAGTCGAGCGTGGGCACGGACCTTAGTGATATCACCAGCAAGGTGACGACCTGGGCTTCCACTTTCCTGAATAATGCCGTCAGCGGCGTGGGCAGCTTCGTGGGAACACTGACCGAAATTGTATTGGCTGTAGTGACTACACCGTTCATTCTTTTCTATCTCCTGCGCGACGGCAAAAGATTGCCCGACTATCTCATGAGACTCATCCCTACCGCGCTGCGGCCGCAGTCCCGGATGGTGATGCAGGAAATGAACAATCAGATCGCATCGTATATCCGCGGCCAGATTATTGTCAGCTGCTGCATCGGTGCACTGCTCTATATCGGGTATCTGATTATTGGGCTGGAGTATTCGCTGGTTCTGGCGATCGTTGCCGCTTGTACGGCTGTAGTTCCTTATCTGGGGCCGGCCATTGCAATTACCCCTGCGCTGATTGTGGCGATGGTGACCTCACCGTTTATGCTGCTGAAGATGGTCATTGTCTGGACCGCCGTCCAGCTGATTGAAGGGAAGTTCATCTCGCCGCAGATTATGGGGAAGTCGCTGAAGATCCACCCGATTACGATTATTTTTGTGATTATTTTTGCCGGGAAAATGTTCGGTGTACTCGGTATCATACTTGCGGTGCCGGGCTACGCCGTGCTTAAGGTGGTAATGACCCATATCTTCCAGTGGTTCCGCTTCCGCTCCGGGCTCTACAGAGTCATCGAAGAAAAGACTGAGGAATAAAGCGAAAAGGAATGAGTGCAATGACAGGACAACTGGTGAATACAGCTTATGGGCAACTGAAGGGAGAAGCGGGAAACGGCGTGAATGTGTGGCGCGGCATCCCATTCGCTGCCCCGCCGCTTGGAGAGCTGCGCTTCCGGGCACCGCAGCCGCCGGAGTCCTGGAGCGGCGTGCGGGAGGCCGTCAAGTTCGGACCGGTCAGCCTGCAGCCGGTCAGCACCAGCGGGACGCGGTTCGGCGGCACTACCCCTATCTATGATGAAGATTGTCTATATCTGAATGTCTGGTCCCCGGCGGTGGCGGAGGAGAGCGAAGCGCTGCCGGTGATGGTGTGGATTCACGGCGGCACCTTCGTTACCGGCGCAGGCAGCCAGCCGATGTTCGAAGGCAGTAATCTGGCCGTCTCCGGGAACGTCGTGGTGGTTACCGTGAATTACCGGCTGGGTCCGCTCGGGTTCCTGCATCTGTCTCCGCTGGGCGGAGGACTGGGCAGCAACCTGGGCCTCCTGGATCAGATTGCTGCCCTGGAATGGGTGCAGCAGAATATCGCTGCCTTCGGCGGTGATCCGGCGCGAGTCACGGTCTTCGGGGAGTCGGCAGGGAGCATGAGTATTGCCGCGCTGCTGGCGATGCCTGCGGCGAAGGGACTGTTCGCCAGGGCTATTATGGAGAGCGGCGCGGCGCAGACGCTGAATGGGGAGCTGGGCGGGCAGATTGCCGCCGCTTTCCTGGCAGAGCTGGGCCTTCAGCCCGGCGGCGATACGCAGCTTCTGCATACGCTGACGGCCGGAGAGATCATGGAAGCCGCAGGCCGGATGGCGTACAAGCTGTCCGGAGACTCGATGAATATGTTTTTCCAGCCGGTTGTTGAGCCGGGCACCTTGCCGGTTGAGCCGGTACAGGCCATCGCAGCGGGAGCTGCCAGCGGCATTCCCGTGCTGATCGGAACGAATCTGCATGAAGGCAATCTGTTCTTCCGCGAGGGGCAGAAGGCGGATAACTTCGAGCAATCACTCAAAGCGCTGGAGCAATTGATGGGAGTGGACGACCTCTCCGAGCTGACCTCCGATTACAGCCAGACCTGGGAAGGACAGGCGGAGGTGCTGACTGACCTCTTCTTCTGGGCCAGCTCGATTTCGTTCGCGGAGAAGCAGCAAGGGCATGCCCCCGTCTGGATGTACCGCTTTGACTGGACGGTGGCTGGGCATCCGCTGCTGGAGAAGGCCATTCACGGCGCGGAGATTCTGTATGTCTTCAACAACCTCCCGCTGCTCAAGCAGTACGGCCTGAGCGTGACGCCGGAGATGGAGGCAGTGGCCGAGGCGATGCAGACCGCCTGGACTGCCTTCGCCCATAGTGGAGATCCGGCAGCGCCGGGACTGGATTGGCCGCAGTACACGCCGAAGACGCGGGCAACGATGATATTTGACCAATCCTCGCTTGTGGTGAATGACCCGGACGGGGAGAAGCGCAGACGGATTTTTGAGCATTACTTGGGATAAGTTTACAGGCAGCAGCCCTCGCCGGAGGAAGACCTCCGGGAGGGCTGCTGCTGTGTGTGGGCCGGATGTAGGCGGGAAACCGAATGGAATGGATGAGCGCAGTGGTGTGCGGGCGGATGTATGCGTAAAAGCGAATGCAACAGGTGCTGCGATAAGGGAAGGGCCCATTGCTCCATAGCCAATAACATCTATTGAGAAATCCTGCACGAATTGCAGCAATCCTGCTCCATAGAAATGGCTTATGCTGCAATCTTGCACGAATTGCAACAAATCCAGCGCTGACTTACTCTATACACTATAATTCCTGCAAATGATGCAACAATGAGCCCTCAGCCAGTAACAGTCATAGAGAAATCCTGCAAAAAGTGCAACTATGCTGCTCTATACAAGCGTTCGGTGAGAGATAAAACTCTCAGATTGGCCAGAGTTGGGCTGAGCGCCAGAATGAGTGGGAGAACACTTTAGAATGTACGCGAAAAAGCGAATACAATGGGCAGGCGCGGGGTGTGTTGGGGGAATGTAATCGGAAAACCGATTACAATGGGCGAGCGCAGGATGTGTGGGCCAAATGTAATCGGAAAACCGATTACAATGGGCGAGCGCAGGGTGTGTTGGCCAAATGTAATCGGAAAACCGATTACAATGGGCAGGCGCGGCGGTGTGTGGCCAAATGTAATCGGAAAACCGATTACAATGGGCAGGCGCGGCGGTGTGTGGCCAAATGTAATCGGAAAACCGATTACAATGGGCAGGCGCGGGGTGTGTTGGGGGAATGTAATCGAAAAACCGATTACAATGGACGGACGCGGTGGTGTGCGGGCTGTATATTATGCCATCAGAAAGCGATGAGGCACCAGCATCCCCTTACCCCGCTAGGATGCTGGTGTTCTGCTTATTTCACCGGCGTGTAGCCGGTCTTCTCAACCAGCTCCTGGCCCTCGGCGGACAGAATCCAGTCCAGGAACGGATCGATGTTCGGGTTGGTGCTGCCGGCCGTTACGGCGTAGAATTCGACGGCGAGCGGGTAATCGCCGCTGCGGATGGTCTCCTTGGAAGGCGGTACCTGATCGATGGCCAGCAGCTTGATCTCATCGCTGGCATTCATCTGTGAGGCGTAGAACAGGAAGCTGAATCCAAGTGCGTTATTGAAGTTGCGGTAGCTGGCGGTCAGGCTGATAATGCCGCTCATGACGTCTGCCACATTCTCCTTGGGGGGAGCCATCAGCTGGCGGTCCTCCATGATTTTTTGCAGCTTGGTCTGGCTGCCGCTGTTCTCTTCCCGCTGAAAAGCCCGGATGGACGCCTTCTTGCCGCCGACCTCCTTCCAGTTCGTAACCGTGCCGGAATAGATATCCTTAATCTGATCTACCGTTAAGCTGTCCACCGGATTGCGCTTGTTGACGAAGAAGACGAACGCTTCGCGCCCGATCGGAGTGAGCTTCAGCTCCCGGCCCGCCAGCTTCGCCTGCTTCGTCTGGGCCAGCGAAGGGGCTGCGGCAAATATAATGTCAGCATTCCCGGCGATCAGACGCTTGTAAGCCTCGGAAGTGCTGGTGCACAGGACGAGATCATTTCCGGTCAGCTCAATGCTGGAGTTATAGGTATCCTGCGGATACACGGCCTGGACAAAAGCGGAATATAGCGGATACAGTGCCGTTGCGCCATCCAGACGGGGCATTTGCTCCGTAAGCTGATAGGATGCCTTATGATCTAGAGAAGCAGCTTTGGTATTGGCCTCAAAGGGGGCGTATTGGTACAGGTTCACCTCTGGTTCTCTGACTTCTGCCAGGCTGTTCACATACGCTTGTCTGATCTCATGGCCTGCGGCTGCCAGCACACAGATTCCGGCAAAAACGGCCAGGAGCATCCGCCGTACCTTGCTGCTGAACAGGCCAAAGATGCTGAGCACGGAGAATACAGACAGCCCTGAAGCGACCACGAGGGCCAGCGGACCATAGAAGAGCATTCCTCCTGTAAAAGCGGCGATAACATAAGCTATGAAGCCGAGGATGGCAAGGCCGGCCAGAGCTAGGATGGAATACAGCAGATTGGTCGGAATACTTCTTTTCATGATAACCTCCATAAAATCTCTATATTAGGGATGATCAATGTTCATACTATAGTGTAGCGCACACTGCCGTTTCTGCCAAACGAACCAGAACCTGGATGCGGCCCGCAAATTGAATTAGCAGAATGTAATGTTAGGTTGAATGATTATTGAATGAAATATAATGATTATTTTCATAAAAAGCTGGACGAAATCAAAAATCAGAGGTATTCTGGGATTGTGAAAATAATAACAGAATACAAGATTCTCGGGGTAAGGTGAAATTCCTGACCGGCGGTGATGTTCGTGAGAACTAAGCCCGCGACTCGTTACTCTTTTCACAAGAGGAAGCGACTGATCTGGTGACAATCCAGAGCCGACGGTAAAGTCCGGATGGGAGAGGATCATAAGATAAAGGCGGCGGGTCTATTCCGTATGTCTTTATTGATAACAACCCCCGATGTTTGTCCTGTTCACAGGAGACTCGGGGGTTTTTGGTCTCTATCGAGGGTTTGTATCGACAAGGAGAATGAAAGATGAGTAATGTAACTGCTTCATCCCAAGGCGTGCGTACCGCACCGGTGCGCAGCGGATTCTGGCTGGTGGTTCTGGGGGCGGCCTTATGGGGAGTTGACCCGCTGTTCCGCATTATCCTGCTGAAATCCCTGACTTCCTCCCAGATTGTACTGCTTGAGCATGTTGTGCTCTTCCTGGTGGCCGCTCCGGTAATGTGGCGTAACCGCGCAGAGCTGAAGGGTGTACGTCTGCGTCAGGCCGCAGCGCTGCTAGTGGTATCGTGGGGCGGCTCAGCCGTAGCGACCATTCTGTTCACCAAAGCTCTATCCAGCGGAGACTTCAATGCCGTGCTGCTGCTCCAGAAGCTTCAGCCTTTGTTCGCCATTGGTCTTGCTGCTGTTATTCTAAAAGAACGCCTGCCGCGCCATTTCGCACCGCTGCTTATCGTTGCCCTGGCCGGAACGTACCTGCTGACCTTCGGCTGGACGATTCCCTTCGGCCATGTGAACAGCTTCATGGGTGTAGGAAGCCTGATGGCGCTGGGTGCTGCAGCTTTGTGGGGCGGATCTACAGTTATGGGCCGCTATCTGCTGGGCTCGATGAAATATGAGACCGTAACCTCACTGCGCTTCATTCTGGCGCTCCCGCTGCTGTTCGTAATTACAAGCATGGAAGGCGCCCCGTGGCAGATGAGCGGCGGAGTCAGCGGCTCGGCGGCAGTTGCCGTTAACCTGCTGCTGCAGGCGTTGCTCCCCGGACTGCTCAGCATGCTGCTCTATTACAAGGGACTGAATACGACCAAAGCTTCGGTAGCGACACTGGCCGAACTCAGCTTCCCGATGACAGGGATTTTGATTAACTGGGTGGTCTATCAGCAGCTTGTAACCCTGCCGCAGATTGTCGGCTTCGCGCTGATCTGGACGGCACTCTTCTTCATCTCCAGTCAGCAGCGGGATCAGCTGCAGCCGGCCAAACAGAATTAACTTCATAGCGCTACAGTCTGAGGGGACATACCCCAGGACCCAGCGCATCATAGTCAAAGAGGATGTTCCTACACGGCCGCGCCGTCCGGGAACATCCTCTTTGTTGTATTGCAGACGCAAGGCAAGAGTGCCGCCGCTGGAGTGATTTTATTTCAGATATGGAGTGATCTTGATGCTCTTGTACCCAAGCTCCTTAAGCTGCGCTGGTGCGATATACAGCCGGCTTGCCGAATTGAAGCTGTTAACAGGTGTAAGAACCGTGTGATTGCTGCCGTTTGTGATTTTATAGATATAAGCCGCAGAAGGGTCGCCGGTTGCGCTAAGGTTCATGACTTCGACCTTCCAGCCGAGTGCCGCAGCAAGCGGCTTCACCGGTATCCACTCTTGTCCGCCCTTAGTGAATACGGTGGATACATCGACACTTTTTCCGTCCAGATTCAGGTTGTGTTCATAGGCTAAGGTGATCGGCATGTCCGTGACAGGCAAGTCTTTCAGCAGCATATCTTTAGGAAAAGCAACTTCGGGTCTGGAGGAAGGAGGAGCAGGGAACAAGGCTTCAAGCTCGCGGGTGTCCTTGACCAGCCGTGACGATCCGTCCTTCAGATTATAGATCCATGGGAGGCGCTTAGGCTCGTTTTTGACATATTGCAGCAGTCCCTTCGACAGGTTCAAGTTGTTCAAGGTCCCTTTCAGCAGCTCCTGCCGCTTCCCGGTGGACGGATCGTACGTACTGATCACATTCTGTTTGGCAGTCTCATTATATCCGCTCTCAAGCAGCGTATGCTGGTTGATCCACCGTGCACTGTAGTACCACTGAGTAGAATAATAGACGGAGACCTTGCCGGTCGCCGAGTTTCTCAGATACTGATCACCAAATTTGGCGACATAGCCCTCCGGCTGCCGTTCATAACGGGAACGCTCAAGAACACCCCAGCGGCCGTCAGGGGAGAAGGAGTATTCACTTTTGCGTACAATGGACTGGCTCTGCGTATCGTATACATAGGCTTGCTCCGGATCATCCATCCCCGTCAACTGTAAGTTCCCGCTGTCATACTTCCAGAAATGTTGAAAGGCCTCCGGCCATTTGGCATACGTTCCGTCCGGCTGCCGGGCAATGACGGCATTGATGAACTGGTTCCCGTCCAATTGGCTCACAGAATATAGCTGTACGTTGGAGCTTTTGCTGGTATAGGAATCGTATACCTCGATCTTCTCGGCTGCATGTGCTGTGAGCGGTGCTGCGAATGCCAGAAGCATTGATGCAGAGAGAACCATCCGTAAGGAGTGGTGCAGTGCTTTTCTCATATGAACTTCCATCCCTTCTGTGTAAATAACTGTAACTATAGACGGCCCTGAGGCAGGAAAAGTTTCGCTGGTCCTGCTTAATCACGATGAATTACAGAGGGGAAGAGTAAAAATAAGCCTTTTTTCCCATACTACCCTTATTCTTGCCGTAGGACAGCTTCACACCTGAGCTTAAGGAGGCCCCGCAGATGAACACTGATTCCCCGGCTCCAGCCGTCTATATCCAGCTTAAGAACCGGGTGACGGTGCCCAAGGGCAAGGGGGTGCTGCTGCGCGATGTCGCTTATCTGATCACTGATCAAGAGTGGCGGGAGCCGCTGTATACACTGCTTGTGCTTCAGCCGAAGGAGAGTGACGGCAATCTGATTCTGGTTGATCTGCTGACCGTCATTCCCCGGATTCAGGAAGTGTACCCTGATGCGGAGATCCAACCGATTGGCGAAGGCCGCACCATTGTACAGATTGAAGGTCCCTCTACGGCTGCTAAACCTTCTATAGCCCTGTTCGTGCTGGTCTGGCTGCTGCTGTTCTTCGGCTCGGCGCTGACGATTATGAATTTCCATGCCGATGTCAGCATGCTGGAGGTACAGATCCGGATTGTGGAGATGCTGACCGGCCGCAGGGACGAGCATCCTTATCTGTTTCAGATTGCCTATTCGCTGGGCATCGGGCTTGGGATGGTCATTTTTTTCAATCATTTGTTCAAAAAGAAATGGAATGAGGAGCCGACTCCCCTTGAGGTGGAAATGTTCCTGTATCAGAAGAATATCGATCAATATGTAATCAACGAGGAGTACCGCAAAATGAAACGCCGCAGTGACGAGGCACCCGGCAGCCGGGAGGGGGGCGCATGACGGCACCGTTGTCGCTCGGACTTCATCTGCTGCTCGGGATTGCCGGGGGAATCGCGGTGGGAGGCGGGGTGATTGCGCTATTCGTAGTGCTGGATATCATTCCCCGGCTGGCACAGCTCACCTCCTCCTATGACAAGGTTCACTGGTATGAGGGAGCGATGGTCGGCGGTTCCCTGCTGGGGACGGTGAGTGACTTCTGGAACTGGAAAATGGCGGCCGGTCCGCTAATTGAGCTGGGGGTCGGCCTGTTCAACGGCATATTCATCGGCATGCTGGCCGCGGCACTGACTGAGGTGCTCAATGTCCTGCCGATCCTGGCCAAACGTCTGCATATGACCCATCTGCTGCTTGGTCTCTTAATGGCGATGGTATGCGGCAAGGTGGCGGGCTCGTTGTTCGACTGGTTTGTCTATCAACAGTAAAGGGGGCTAGGGAGTGAGATATATTCACAGCGGTGATCCGGTAGAGACGGATAAAAAGAAAGACCGTTCTGCGGAGCAGAGCACGGAGCAGAAGTCACCGGAGCAAGCAGAGCAACCGGCAGCGTCCCAGAGTAGCAAGGGTCAGGAGCTGGGCGCGGTGACGGGGCAGCAGTCGCCAGAGCAGGAAGAGCAAGCGCCTGCGTCCCAGAGTAGCAAGGGGCAGGAGCTGGAGGCGTCAGCGGAGCTGGGCGCGGTGACACGCCCGATTGAGGGCGGGAAGGAGAGCCCTTCGGGCCTGGATGCTCCGTCCAATACCGGCGGGGAGGATAGCGGCGGTAAGAACGCAGCAGCTGGAGAAGGTGAGGATGACGGCGGTCAGAGTGCTGTGTCTGGGGATAATGAAGCAAGCGGTGATAAGAATGCTGCACCTGGAGACACTGGGGCTGTTAGCGGGAAAGATGCTGCGTCTGGAGAAAGTGTGGCTGAGGGCGCTCAGAGTGCTGCGGCTACAGATGATGAGTCCCGCACCGAGGACGATCCCGCATCCGGGGACGGAGACGATCAGGAATCGTCCGGCGGAGGGATCAAAGGGTTCTTCAGCAGTCTGTTCGGCGACGATGCCGGGCCGGAGGAGCAGGCCGGGGACGGCTCCGGCAATACGGATGGACCGAATCAGGAGATGGAAGCTGCGGATGAACTGGGTAAGTCCGGTCAGCCGGAGGAAGCGTCTGCGGAATCCGGGAAGGGAGACCAGGCAACTGACCAAACAAATGACCATTCGCAGCAGGACGCGCATTTTGCCGGAGATTCTGCCTCCGCCGGTTTTGCAGGCCCGGAATCAGCGGATGCTGAAGGAGCCGGTACAACCGAGCAGTCAGAAGCTGCGCAGGCAGGGACGGAACATTCAGTGACGGAACATTCAGGTGCGGATTCCGGCCTGGAAGATGGAGCCCATGAGGACGGCAGAGACAAGTCACAGGACATGGAAACCTCGGACGAACTGGGGGCGCAGACGCCGGATAAGAGCCATAAAGGCTTTTTTGCCAGATTATTTGGAGATGATGAAGAGTCTGAGGATCAGGAGGACAGTCAGGAAGCTGGTCAGCCACAGCAGCCGAAGCAGTCCGCACCTAAGCAGTCCGCCCCCAAGAAGGCCAAAGCCGGTCAGGGAGCGGATTCTGCAAGCAAGCCCAAGGACCCCATGCAGCAAAAAAGGGACAATGAACGCTCTGACTCCCTGGAGCAGTCGATTACGTATTGGCAAGGCAATGACAAGATCCCGCAATCACTTGCGGATGCCAAGAATACACTGACCGAGGTGCTTGGGCTGGGCTCATCCTTCGATATTGTGTTCAGGGAAATGTCCTTCGGCGGAAAACGCGCAGCACTGCTCTGCATCAGCGGCTTCGCCAAGGATACGATTATCGATGAAATTCTGAAGCGCCTGACCTATCTGACCCCTGAAAATGTATCGACCGATGTCGTCGCCAGCTTCATGAGTGAATATATTCCCCATGTTCAGGTGGAGAAAGGCGAGCTGTTCAGCGAGAGCATCAACAAAGTGTTATCCGGCATGAGTGCGTTCTTCATTGAAGGGGAATCACAGGCTATCATCATGGATACCCGTTCGTACCCTTCCCGAAGCCCGGATGAACCGTCGATTGAGCGGGTGGTCCGCGGAGCGCGCGACGGCTTCACAGAGACGCTGCTGAGCAATGTGGCCCTGGTGAGAAGGCGTATCCGCGACCCGGGGCTGAAGCTGGAGATGCACCAGATCGGACGGCGGACCCGGACGGATGTCTGTCTGGCCTACATTGATGACATCGTGGATAAGACCCAGGTGCAGGCTGTTACCGACAAGCTGAAAAGCGTCAATCTCGACGGCATTCCCCTGGCAGACAAGCAGCTGGAGGAGGCTATTGTCGGCGGCGGTTGGAACCCCTATCCGCTGGTCCGTTATTCGGAACGGCCGGATATTGTTGCCTCTCATCTGCTGGAGGGCCGGGTCGTTGTTTTTGTCGATACCTCACCGAGTGTCATGGTGCTGCCGACGACGTTTTTTGATCTTTGCCAGCATGCGGAAGAGAACCGCCAGACCCCTTTTATGGGGAGCTATCTGCGCTGGGTCCGCTTCATCGGGATCTTTGCGTCGATGTTCCTGCTCCCGCTGTGGATGCTGATGGTGCTTCATCCGGAGCTGAAGCCCGGCATGCTGGATTTCATCGGTCCGCAAAAATCAGCCAATCTCCCGCTTATTGCCCAGTTTCTGATCGTTGAGCTGGGGGTGGACCTGCTGCGGATGGCTGCGGTGCATACACCGACCCCGCTCGGCTCCGCGATGGGGCTGATCGCTGCCATTCTGGTCGGTGATATCGCCGTACAGACCGGGCTTTTTGTCAATGAAGTGGTGCTCTATATGGCGGTGGCCTCTATCGGGATGTTTGCAACGCCGAGCTACGAGCTGGGGCTGGCTAACCGGATTGTCCGGCTTGCACTGCTGCTGGCGGTAGCTGCTTATGGCATCCCCGGCTTCATGATCGGGACGACACTGCTGGTGGTGCTGCTAACCACACACCGTTCGTATAACTCTCCATACATGTGGCCGTTTATACCATTTAATGCAAAAGCTATGGCGGAGATCCTTCTGCGTCAGCCGGTGCTCAGCTCCAAAACAAGGCCATCCTTCAACAAAACAAGAGATAACACCAGGATGCCTGAGAATAAGGACGCCCCGCGCAAGTCGTAGGAAAATACAAATCAACTGCAAAAAAGTCCATTCAACGGTGTTCCCTCTGTCTGTTATACTGAGTATACTGAATAGCCCCGCAATAAGCCGGATTTGTATTCTGAGCATCTTTTACAGGAACGCATCGGGGCCCCAAATCATATACTAGACAGGGTGGATCGGATGATTCCACAGAAATTGGAGGACTGCGCAATGTTTTTACACGGGACGAGCCGAATCAATGATGCAGGGCATTTGGAGATCGGCGGATGTGATGTAACCGAATTGAAGGCGGAATATGGAACACCGCTATATATAGTGGACGAGCAATTGGTCCGCCGCCGCTGCCGCGAGTACATGGAGGCATTCACAGCTTCCGGTCTCGGGTTCCAGGTGGCTTATGCCAGCAAGGCGTTCTCGACGATGGCGATGTGCCGGCTTGCGGATGAGGAAGGATTGTCGCTGGATGTGGTCTCCGATGGAGAGCTGTATACTGCGCTGCAAGCCGGTTTCCCGGCGGAACGCATTCATTTCCACGGCAATAATAAGACACCGGATGAGATTGAGATGGCGATCGATGCTGGGATTGGCTGCTTTGTCGCCGATAATCTGGTGGAGCTCCGCCTGCTTCAGTCCATTGCCGCCCGCAGAGAAGTGACGGTTAATATTCTGCTGCGCGTGACGCCCGGGGTGGAAGCCCATGCCCATCATGCCTACGCTTCCACAGGACAGACCGACTCCAAATTCGGCTTCGATATCGGCAACGGTTCGGCCCGTGAAGCGGTTAGCCTGGCTGACAGCCTAACTAATCTGAATCTGCTCGGGGTGCATTCGCATATCGGGTCGCAGATTTTTGAGACCGAAGGCTTCCAGCTTGCTGTTGAACGTATCGCTGAGTTCACCCGTGCCGTCAAGGAAGAGCTGGGAATCAGCTTCCCTGTAGTCAACCTGGGCGGAGGCTTCGGAATCCGTTATGTGGACGGCGATACGCCGCTGCAGGTATCCGAATATGTCGCAGCCATCACAGATGCTGTGAAGACCCACTTCACCGGCATTAACGATTCACTGCCGCAGATCTGGGTGGAGCCGGGCCGCAGCATCGTAGGGGATGCCGGTACGACCCTGTACACAGTTGGAACCAGCAAGGAGATTCCGGGTGTGCGCAAATACGTAGCCGTTGACGGCGGCATGACCGATAATCCGCGTCCGGCCCTGTATGAATCCAAGTACGAAGCGCTGCTGGCAAGCCGTGCGACTGAGCCTAACGTGGAGAAGGTATCCATCGCCGGCAAATGCTGCGAGAGCGGCGATATGCTGATCTGGGACGTTGAGCTGCCTAAGGTGGAGAGCGGCGATCTGCTGGCTGTGGCCTGCACTGGTGCTTACAATTACTCCATGGCCAGCAACTACAACCGTATCCGCCGTCCGGCGGTGGTATTCGTGCAGAACGGGCAGAGCGATCTGGTAGTACGCCGTGAGTCCCATCAGGACATTGTTGCCAATGATATCGTGCCTGCACGGATTGCCAAACAGGCCGTTACGAAATAAGACTATACGGGTTGTGCTATAGCGGCAGGCGGGAAGACTTCCCGCTTGCTTTGCTTTGTGCCCCGTTTCATAGTAAACTAATAAACGTGTTCTACATTTGTCATTTCGAAAGGGGTCATTTACATATGGCTAAGCAAGCGAAAATTACACTCGAAAACGGCGGTGTTGTGCTGATCGACTTGTTCGATCAGGATGCGCCTAATACAGTAGCAAACTTTGAGAAGCTGGCTAAAGACGGCTTCTACAACGGATTGTTGTTCCACCGCGTGATTCCAGGCTTCGTAGCACAAGGCGGCTGCCCTAACGGTACAGGCACCGGCGGTCCTGGATACACCATCAACTGCGAGATCAACCCGAACAAGCACGAGCGCGGCTCCCTGGCTATGGCCCATGCCGGCAAGAACACAGGCGGAAGCCAGTTCTATATCGCTTATGCTCCACAGCCGCACCTGGACGGAGTACACACAGTATTCGGCAAAGTGGTTGAAGGCATGGATCTGGTTGACGCTTTCAAAGGCCGCGACAAGATGACGACCGTTGAAATTGTAGAAGCTTAATACAAGCACTCCATAGATGCTATAGGGGAGGATCTCCTCTTTATGGCATCGCCGAAGCACCCGGCTGGGTTATCCAGCCGGGTGCTTTTTGCCGTGCGGGGAATTGAACATAGCAGTTGGATTTCCTAGAAAGCTTCAAAACATCCGAAACAAAATACGTTTGTCTAACTAACATGCTCCTGAACTTGCAGAAAATCGGCTCGAGGCAGAAATGAGGGACACAAGTGCCCCTGAATCCGCAGAAAATCGGCGCGAGGCAGAAATGAAGGGCACTAATGCCCCTGAATCTCCCCCTCTGCATTTACCGGCCAAGTTTCCGGCTGGCTGCGGCGCGGCGGGCCATGTACAGCTCCGGCAGCTTGAAGAAGAGCAGGAACATCAGGAGGAAGATGACGAAGGCAAAGCCTTCTTCAACCAGCAGATAGTAGGGATAAGGGCCGAAATAGTCCAGTACCGAGAACGTGCTGGGCTTGTGCATCAGGAACATATAGTTGGAGTCCAGCAGTACATTGGCGGCGTATACACAAGCAGCGACAAGGTTCAGGCAGAGCATGGTGAAGAACAGCGAGCGCCAGGTGGGCTTATATCCTTCGACCCAGGTCATGTACAGAGACGCAAGTATGATCGACCCGTGGGCGATGAAGAAGAGCAGGAAGCGGAAATGAGGAAACGGATAGACCAGATTAGGCGTAAGCAGGGCGATGAATGCACCTCCGATTCCGGCAAAATACAGAAAGCTGTACAGCAGTCTGCTGCTCGTTAGCAGCATCACGATCGACAGGAGCAGGGTAATTCCGCATAGTTCCAGCGGCAGGGATGTACTGCGGCTCCAGCTGTGATGGGACAGATACCAGACATGCAGGCCGCCCTCGGAAGCAGCCAGCAGCAGGATCAGCAGCAGGCGTATACCTAACCGCAAGCCGGACCGGCTGCGCAGGGCGAAGCGGGAACCAAAGAGCGCCAAGCAGCATAAGGAAATAATAGCCAGGGCAACGAGATGGGAGACGGATAGCATGACGAAATCGCTGTCACGGGCACGGTCCCAGAATAAAGTTCGGTTCACTTGGAATCTCTCCTTGAGTCCGGAATTAAGAGTTGCATAATATTTTCTTTAATTTTAACCATTTCTGATTCTAAAGTTCTACTCTTAGGTGATATAAGTATATATCGTCTGTTGTGGGCAGAAAAGTCAGGTTTACTAGTTTATTTACATAAGATGGACTCTTAGCCCGTATACATAACGAAACTTCAGGTGGAGTGTGTCCTTACCGGTGCGTTCAGCAGCCATCTTTTTAGCAGGTATGTTTCAAATCATTCAATTGAAAGAACGGGGGCTTATGGGAAATGGTGAAAAAAAGAACAAGCCTGGCAGTGGTCCTGGTCATGTTGGTTGTGCAATTGGTCTCAGGGCTGGGCTTCACCAAACAGGCAACAGCGGCGGCTATTGAGCAGGACCGGGACATTATTACCAGTGTATCCATGGCGGTATATGGTCCGGATGGACAGACGGTGACAGGCAGTGTGTATGATGTGGATTCGACCGTTAAGCTGGACTATACCTGGTCGCTTCCTAACGGCCACGGCTATAGCCAGGGAGACAGCTTCACCTTCCAGCTTCCCGAGCAGTTCCAGCTCTTCAATGACATTCAGGGCGGACTGGAATCGGACGACGGGGCGGTAGGCACCTTCACAGTGAGCCAGGCTACGCATCAGGTAGTGATGACGTTCAACGATTATATCGAGAGTCATGCCAATGTGCAGGGAACCTTACGTATTAATACCCAATTTGACAAAAAAGTGATCAGCGGCAGCACCGTCCAGCAGATTCTGTTCCCGGTGAACGGGGGTGTCCAGACGGTTACGGTATCATTCAAGCCTACTGTAGGCTCGACAATTACCAAGAAGGGAATCTCCAGCGGCTTCAACGCGGATCATATTGATTGGACTGTTGATGTGAACAAAAGACTGGAGCCGGTAAGCGGCGCGGCTGTGACCGACCCGATTCCTGCCGGGCTGGCACTGGACAGTACGGTTACGCTTGCCGTCTATCAGCTGAATGTTCAGCTAGACGGCACAGTTACGCAAGGGCAGCTGATAGACAGCAGCAAATATACTGCCGGCGTCTCCGGCGGGACGCTGAAGCTTCAGTTCACAGACCCTGTGATAACAGGGGCATATCGTATCACTTATACCACGCAGGTAGTAAGCGACAACTTGTCCAGCTTCACCAACACGGCAACCTTCACAGGAGATGGACGTGACCCGGTAAGCGCTTCGGATACCGTGGACATTGAACGCGGAGGCAGCCTTAACAAAAAAGCCGTCCGTTATGACTGGGGCACCCAGACCATCAACTGGGCCATCGAATACAACTACAATAACCGGACGGTCTCCCCGGAGAACGCGGTGTTGACGGATGTGTTCAACAGCTCCCAGGTGCTCCTGGAGAACTCGGTGCGGATCTATCCGGTTACTCTGAATGCAGCCGGAGAAGCTACTAAGGGTACGGCTCTTAATGCAGGCAGTGATTACACAGTAACGCCAGTCAGCAGCGAATCCGGCAACGGATTCAGACTGGAGTTCAAGCATACAGTGAAATCGGCTTATCTGATCGAATATACGACCAAAGCTGCAGACCGCGTGTTCAAAGATACGAAGATCACGAACACTGTCTCTGACAGTACCTATAGCAGCAACGCTACTCAACTGATCCGGCCCATTATTATCTATAAGAATCTGTCCGGGGTGGATTACAACAAGCATACGACCGACTGGAAAATCACGTTCAATGGTGACAATTACCCAATGAACGAAGTGGTAGTTACAGACAGCTTCCCGCAGGGAGGACAGAAATACATCTCAGGTTCTCTGGTGGTCCGTACTCTATCCGGCACAGTGATCCCTTCATCGGCTTATACCCTGCTTGTGGATTCACCGGCTCAGCCTAATAAAGGCTTCCAGGTGAAGTTTAATGCACCGGTTACAGGTACTTATACCATTAGTTATCAGACGGAATTCAGCAATGACTGGCTTACCGGCAATACGAATGATTTCATCAACGTGGCCCGGATTGACTGGAAGGACAGCCAGAACAAGCCACAGTGGACCGAAGCCAGCGGGAAGTTCATTCCCAATTCCGAGGTGAAGAACAACGGGTTCAAATCGGGAGCCTATGATGCTTCTGCCAAAGAGCTGACCTGGACCGTAGGCGTTAATTACAACAGCAAATCCATTGCCGATCCTGTTGTGACGGATGTACTGGGTGACGGACAGTCCCTGGTGCCTGGCTCACTTAAGGTATACAAAATGAATATTGCCAAGAATGGGGACCATAGTCCTGGCGCTGAGGTGGACGGCAATGAGTTCAGCTATAGCGTGGGAAGCGGCAATGAGCTGAGGGTTGATTTTGGCAAAGCGATTAATTCGCCTTATTATATCGTGTTCAAGACCAGCCTGGCCGGACAGCTAATTGGAACTAAGGTAGCCAATACAGCGAATCTGCTGGATGGCACTAAGAAGGTCTCCAAGGATTTGAAGGCTACGGTAGATATCCCGCATGGGGACGAATATGTGTTCAAAGACGGTGCGCAGAATGGAGATAAGCTGAACTGGACCATTGCGATCAACCGTACCCAGTCCCATGTAAAAGATGCCGTAATCACCGATGTGCCAAGCACGAATCAGATCCTGCTGCCGGACAGCTTCCAGCTCTATCGTACGGTTACGGCCGTGAACGGCGAAGTGACGAAGAGCGGACCTGCACTTCAGAAGGATACGGATTACACCTTAACGATCAGCGCCGATGCACAGGGCAGGCAGTCCTTCGTCTTAAGCTTCCCTGGTGATATCCATTCCGCTTATGTGCTGGAATATCAGTCGCTGATCGTTGCGAACACTGGTGATAAGCTGGTCAACTCTGTAAGCTTCAGCGGTAATAACGTTAAGCTTATCACCAAGGAAACAACCAAGGAGATTATCGTGGGAGTATCCAGCGGTTCGGGAACAGGCAGCGGCGTCAGAGGGACGCTTAATGTCTTCAAGCTGGAAGCAGGTAATGTTGCCAAACCGCTTGCGGGAGCTACCTATGAGCTATACCGCCTGAACGGAAGCGACCGGGTGCTGGTGAATACCCGCACCACAGATGCAGCAGGCATCGCCGCGTTCAACAATCTGTGGCTGGGCAGCTATGTCCTGATTGAAACGGTTGCACCGCAAGGCTATGTGCTTGATTCCACGGAGCATCCGGTGACGATCGGCTCATCGGCCGTACTGAATCTTACCCTGTATAATAAGCTGGAGGAGCAGCCAACGCCGACAGTGACACCAACGCCGACAGTAACACCAACGCCGACAGTAACACCAACGCCGACTGTAACTCCGGTGCCAACCGAGACACCTGTAGAGACTACAGTTCCGACTACAGTGCCATCGCCAGCGCCTACAGATTCTACGGGGCCAGAGGCTACACCTGTTCCGACATCGCCTGGTGGAGGACCGGTATTTACTCCGGCACCAACACCAGCCGGCACATTCGAACCGGGAGTTATTATCGATGATTCGCAGATTCCTGCAGGACCAGGCTTGCCGGGAACGCCGCAGCCATCTGCACCGGTACCAACTGTGACTCCAGGACCGGCAGCGCCTGAAGTGGTGACGCCAATCGACGATAATATCCCGCTGGGCAATCCGGAAGTGGATATTGAAGACAATGCGGTTCCGCAGGGGACGGTCTCGGGTACGAATGACGGCAGCGGCAGACTGCCGCAGACCGGAGAGAACAGCCCGCTGCCGATCTACCTGACGGGTGCAGGCCTCATTCTGGGCGGCTTTATCCTCAGCCGGGTATTCCGCAGAACACGCAAGCAGGATTAGGCTGAATTAGAGCAGCAGGATAGGGTCACAGCAGGAGCTGTGCCAAAAGTAAATATTCCATAAGTGGCAACAAAACCTATATCTTCTTCGAAGCTGAATATGAAAAAAGGAGCGTTTCTCCCTTATTGGAGAAACGCTCCTTTGTGCTTCTGGTTATAAACTACATTTGCTCGTTTTGCTCACTTCTGATGAATTCAGGTGTACTTATGCACCTCATTCGCTCGTTTTGCTCAATTCGTGGGAATTCAGGGGTACTTATGCACTTCATTCGCTCGTTTTGCTCACTTCTGATGAATTCAGGTGTACTTTCGCACCTCATTCGCTCATGTGGGCTGCATTCCGTTAATTCAGAGTCAGTTGGACCATGCTAAATTTGAGCGTACTAAGATCGCTCTTTTGAGGTTAATGGGCTTTGAGCTTTTTAGAATATTAAGTATTTTGCATCCCGCTTAAACAGTGGAGCGGACGGACCGATTGTGTAAAAGCGGCAGCGGTCGCCTTGGTCTCCGGATTTTCACCGCTCAGGGGAATGAAAAAAATCTGGAGACCACAGCGATTGGAACAACGGTCCGTTTGCGGAGCGTCCATCCAAGTGCATACGTTAATCTTACTCCACTTATATATTTTTCTGCCTGCCTGTTGCTATACGTGTTGCTATAAATGCTATAATAATTTCAAATTCAAAGTTTCGGAGGGATGGTTCGTCATGTGGAAGGAATTCAAAAGCTTCGCTATGAAAGGCAATGTACTAGATCTGGCGGTGGCCGTAATCATTGGAGCGGCATTCGGCAAAATTGTTACCTCGCTGGTGGGAGATATCATTATGCCGCTTATCGGTCTGATCAGCGGTGGTATTGATCTGAAGGAACTTAGCTTTGGCATAGGAGATGTTGCGGTGAAATATGGTATGTTCCTCCAGACCGTAGTCGACTTTTTCATTATTTCCTTCTCCATCTTCATGGTGGTGAAGCTGAGTACCCGGTTCAGACGTAAGGAGACCGTCAAGGTTGAGGTTGTGGAGACACCTGCTCCGGCACCGGATGTGGTCCTGCTGACGGAAATCCGTGATCTGCTGAGAGCGGACAAGCAGCGTGAGACAGGCATTTGACAGGTATGATAGGGAATTAGGTTACATAAATATAGTAAATTTCCGAAGCACACTTGCATTTCCGGCAGTGAAGTGATAATTTTGTTGTAGGCGTAACTTGGTATTGAACTGAATAGATCAATCCTTCAGGGCAGGGTGTGATTCCCTACCGGCGGTGATGCTGTTGGAACTGGCTTATAATTGCCGCTTCTGATGCTTAGTCCGCTACCCGCTTCGTATGATATTGCTACGGACGGTGGACCCGGTGTAATTCCGGGACCGACAGTATAGTCTGGATGGAAGAAGGAGAGATTCACGCGCCGTGCTTACAACAGGCGGCCGAGCAGCAGTGTTTTCGGATATTATGTGCGAACTTTCACAATGATGGAGGTCCGGCGTTTATTTACGCATATATTCTTTGCTGCGATCACCTCTCGTATATCCCGTCTTGAACTCCTCCTGGAGATTGAGACGGGTTTTTCTGTTTATGGTTTGGTACACATGAAGAATACAGCCTTGGGATAGGAGGCAAGACATGGATAAGATGAATGATGAGTTTTACATGTCCCTTGCGCTGGATATGGCGGAGCGGGCACAGGGACAGACCGGAATTAATCCTGTGGTCGGCTGCGTAGTCGTGAAGGACGGCGCTATGATTGGGATTGGAACGCATCTGCAGCGCGGGACCGGACACGCCGAGGTGCATGCGCTCAATATGGCAGCCGGTAAAGCGCAAGGCAGTACAGCCTACGTTACGCTGGAGCCTTGCAGTCATTACGGCATTACGCCTCCATGCAGCCAGCGTCTGATCGACGAAGGGGTGGCCAGAGTAGTTGTCGCCTGTGAGGACCCCAATCCTCAGGTGGCAGGCCGGGGGATTGCGATGCTGCGCGAGCAGGGAATTGATGTTGAAGTAGGTCTGCTGCGGGGCCGGGCGCTGCGGCTGAACGAGAAGTTCATCAAGTATATTTTGACGAAGCAGCCGTTCGTAACTCTCAAGAGCGCCAGCACATTGGACGGCAAAATCGCCACCCGGACCGGAGACAGTAAGTGGATCTCGAATGCTGAGGCACGGGAGATTGTACATACCCTGCGTCATCGCCATCAGGGGATTATGGTCGGGGTGAATACGGTGATTGCCGATAACCCTTCGCTGACGACCAGACTGAATGTGCCCGGGCGGAATCCGCTGCGGATTATCATTGACTCCTCGCTGCGTCTTCCGCTGGAGAGCGCGGTGGTCAAGGATGGACTCGCGCCTACGGTGGTCGTAACGACAGAAGCAGCCGATCCTGACCGCAGAGCGGCGCTGCTGGCTGCAGGGGTACAGGTAATTGCTGCCGGGACTGGTCCCCGTGTGGATCTGAAGGCCGCTATGGCTGCGCTCGGTGAAATGGAGATTGGGTCTATTCTGCTGGAAGGCGGCGGGACGCTGAATGGAGCGATGCTTGCGGAAGGATTGGTTGACCGGGTGGTCCTCTTCTTCGCGCCCAAGATTGTCGGCGGCGGCGCGGAAGCAGCGGGGACCTTCGACTTCGGGGGTGTGGAGCTGATGCGTGATGCCATCCAGCTTGAAGGATTGGAAGTGGAAGTGCTCGGGGATAATGTGTGTATCAGCGGCACCCCGGTTCCTCAGCATTAACCGAACATTCAGGGAGGAGGGATGGTATGTTTACCGGTTTGATTGAAGAGGTAGGAGTTCTGCGCAGCGTTACCAGCGGCGGGGAAATGATGGTGCTGAACATCGGCGCCTCGCTCATCATGGGAGATCTCAAGATCGGCGACAGTGTGGCGGTCAATGGAGTCTGTCTCACGGCAACCTCGCTCGGGGACCATCATTTCACCGTTGACGTGATGCCCGAGACCTACCGCAACAGTACGCTCAAGGAGCTGCGCACCGGGTCCAAAATGAATCTGGAACGCGCCATGGCTGCCGGAGGACGCTTCGGAGGGCATATTGTCCAAGGACATGTGGATGGAACCGGTGAGATTCGCAGCGTCAGGCGCGATCAGAATGCAGTAGTGTTCGAGATTGCCCCGGACCGCAAATCTCTGTTCAAATTCATCATTCCCAAAGGCTCCATTACGATAGACGGCATCAGCCTTACGGTTGTGAAGACGGAAGCCGCAACCTTCACCGTATCGATTATCCCGCACACGCTGGGAGAGACGGTGCTGGCCCACAAGCGGGCGGGAGACCGGGTGAATATCGAATGTGATGTGCTCGGTAAATACGTGGACCATCTGCTCCATTACGGTTCGCGCGCGGGCAATGAAGAGGATGGAGGAAGCTCGAAGATCAGCCATGATTTTTTGGCGGCCAACGGGTTCGTATAATCTATAGATCAGGCATGCGGCAGGCCGTCAGGCAAGCGCATAGCCATTAGGAGGACAGTAGTATGAGCCAGCAAGCTGATAAAGACAGTGTTCTAGACCCGATTGAAGATGCGATTTATGACTTAATGCGCGGTAAGGTCGTTATCGTTGTAGATGATGAGGACCGCGAGAATGAGGGAGACTTCGTTGCTCTGGCGGAACGGGCTACTCCGGAAGTCATTAACTTCATGATTACCGAAGGACGCGGCCTGGTCTGCGTACCGATCACAGCGGAGCGTGCAGAGGAGCTGGACCTGCACCCGATGGTATCCCAGAATACCGATAACCATGGTACGGCGTTCACGGTATCCATTGACCACGCGGATACGACGACCGGCATCTCGGCCGGTGAACGCTCCCAGACGATAAAGGCCATGCTGGACCCCAAGGCCAAGCCGGCCGACTTCCGCAGACCGGGGCATATGTTCCCGCTGATCGCCAAGAAGGGCGGAGTCCTGCGGCGTTCCGGGCATACGGAGGCTGCTGTCGATCTGGCCCGCATGTGCGGGGCTTACCCGGCAGGCGTCATCTGTGAAGTGGTGAAGGTGGATGGTACTATGGCCCGCCTGCCTGATTTGATTGAAATCTCGAAGAAGCATGATCTTAAGCTGATCAGCATCAAGGACCTTATTCACTACCGTAATGAGAAGGAGCATCTGGTTACCCGTGAGGTAGCGGTGAATCTGCCGACGGATTTCGGTGATTTTCAGACCATCGCTTATACGAATGAGGTAGACGACAAGGAGCATGTTGCCCTGGTTAAAGGCGATATCTCCGGGGATGAGCCGGTGCTCGTGCGTGTGCATTCCGAGTGCCTGACCGGCGATGTGTTCCATTCGCACCGCTGCGACTGCGGTCCGCAGTTCGAAGCGGCGCTGCGCCAGATTGAAGAAGCCGGCCGGGGCGTTCTCCTCTATATGCGTCAGGAGGGCCGGGGCATTGGCTTGATTAACAAGCTGCGCGCCTATAAGCTGCAGGAAGAAGGGCTGGATACTGTGGATGCCAACCTGAAGCTGGGCTTCGCGGCGGATCTGCGGGATTATGGTATCGGGGCACAGATACTTAAGGATCTCGGCATCCGCCAGATCCGGCTGCTGACCAACAATCCGCGCAAGATCAAGGGGCTGGAAGGCTACGGACTTGAGGTGGTGGAGCGCGTAGCGATCCAGATGCCGGAGAATAAGGACAATACCAATTATCTTCATACCAAGCAGGCGAAGCTTGGGCATCTGCTGAATTTTGACAAGATCGAACAGAATGAGAATACCAAAATTTAATCATAGATTACCTATCCTATACACGAAGGGTTGATGAGTAGCATGCCGAATTATTTTGAAGGACATTTAGTATCTGAGGGCTTGAAATATGGGGTGGTTGTAGGACGTTTCAATGAGTTCATTACCAGCAAGCTGCTCTCCGGGGCACTTGATGCCTTCAAGCGCCATGGCGTTGCCGATGATGAAGTGGATGTGGCCTGGGTACCGGGCGTATTCGAAATTCCGCTGATCGCCCAGAAAATGGCCGAAAGCGGCAAATACGACGCCGTCATCACGCTGGGCACAGTCATTCGCGGATCTACAACGCACTATGATTATGTGTGCAACGAGGTGGCTAAGGGTGTAGCAGCGATTAATCTTAAGACCGGTGTTCCTACTATTTTCGGTGTGGTTACAACGGAGAATATTGAACAGGCCATTGAGCGTTCCGGGACTAAAGCCGGCAATAAAGGCTGGGATGCAGCGACTGCCGCGATTGAGATGGCTAACCTGAATAAGCTGTTCAAATAAACCACCTCTTGACGAAAGAGCGTAAATCGTGCTTATTTATAGGTATGAGAAGAAAGCATGAATATAGATCTTTCTACTTGTGTAGCGTCCTTGCGGCGCTGCACTTTACTTTTTTTGGGCTGGAGGAAACCGCGTGACTGTATTGTACAAGCTGGAGACGTTCGAAGGTCCGCTCGATCTGCTCTTGCATCTGATTGACAAGGCGGAAATCGACATCCAGGACATTCCGGTCAGCGAGATCACCGAGCAGTATATGGAATTCCTACAGGGAATGAAGGAGCTGGAGCTGGATATCACGAGTGAATTTCTGGTGATGGCTGCCACTCTCCTGTCGATTAAGAGCAAAATGCTGCTGCCGAAGCCGCCCGTCATTGAAATCGAGGACTTCGATTATTATGAGGATGACGGCTATGATCCGCGCGCGGAGCTGGTGCAGCGACTGATTGAATACCGTAAGTTCAAGAGCATCGCGGTGCAGCTGCTGGATATGGAGAGCGAGCGCAGCCTGATTTTTACGAAGGAGCCGGAGGATCTTGGCCCCTTCGTCCCTGCGCAGGCGGACAATACACTGAAGGGTCTGCATACCGCCGATCTGATCGCTGCGTTCCGCAAGGCGCTAAGCAAGGCTGCCCGGCGCACCTCATACCAGCGGATTACCAGGGATGAGATCTCGGTCAAAGACCGGATTCGTGATGTATCCGAAGCGCTCCAGCGCAAAGGGATCGGCGGCAGAATGCGGTTCTCGTCCCTGCTGCATGAGGAGATGGACCGGCATGAGATTGTCACCACCTTCCTGGCGATTCTGGAGCTGATGAAGATGAAGGCCATTTATTGCTACCAGGAGAAATTATTTGAGGATATTGTTATGGAGTGGAGAGGAGGAGAGGATGTCAGTGGACTACAACACGCTGAAATCGATTATTGAAGGCCTGCTGTTTCTCTCAGGGGATGAAGGCCTGTCGGTCCGGCAGATTGCCGAGATTACCGAGCAGCGGCCCGATCTGGCGACAAGAGCGCTGGATGATTTAAAAGAAGACTACCACTCGCAGAGCCGGGGTCTTCAGGTGGTCCAGATTGCCGGGAATTACCGGCTGGCGACACTCCCGGAGCATGCGCAGTATTTCGAGCGATTGGCTTATTCGCCCTCCAGATCCTCCCTGTCCCAGGCGGCGCTGGAGACACTCGCGATTGTGGCTTACCGCCAGCCGATCACGAGAGTGGAGATCGAGGAGATCCGGGGCGTCAAATCCGAGCGGGCCATCCACACGCTGGGCAACAAGGATCTGATCCACGAGGTGGGCCGGGCGGAGGCTGTCGGGCGTCCGATTCTGTATGGCACCACCAAGTCCTTCCTGGACAGCTTCGGGCTGGCCAGCCTGAAGGAGCTGCCGGAGCCGTCGAGCTTCGACACTTCGGAGGGACTGGAAGAGGAGACCCAACTGCTGTTCAGCAAGCTGGACAGCCAGATGACCTTCGATGAGGTCGAATAACCGCAGCATATTGCCGCTGTTCATAGTGATGCCGTTGTCCCTGCCGGGGCAGCGGCATTTTTTTCGCAAATAATAGAGATGTTAGCGAAATCACCGAATGTTATCCAGCCGTAATTGCCATACTAATCCAGAGGCTCCATGTTTATTATTCTAAAGTCTGCTTGGAGGTTAACCGTGTGACGTTATGGCTGGCAATACCTTTAATCCTGCTGCTGCTCGTTGTTCTGCTGTTCCTGCTGGTTCTGGCGTCATCGATTCATTTTCACTTTCGTGTACGAAGACTGGGGAAGGATGACCGCATCGAATTCGACATCAAAGCTGTATATGGCCTCGTTAAAATTCATTATGAGGTGCCTGCGCTGGTCTTCCAGAGCCTCGAACAGGGAATTAAGCTCAAGGTGGAGAAAAGCGGAATCGCACCGGTGAAGCTGGATAGCGAGAAGGAAGGGCAGGTCGATAAGGAATCTGTGACGCAATGGCTAAAGAATGTACGTACTGCGTTACATGCCACCCGCGGATTGAAAAAATGGCTGAAAGACACCCTGTCCCATATTCAGATCACCAAGCTGGACTGGTCCACGGACTTCTCTCTGGGGGAGGCTGCAACGACCGCCACGGCGGTAGGGGCCTTATGGGGACTGAAGTGGACGATGATCGGCGTGCTCTCCCGCATGGTCAGACTGGTGCATAAGCCGGGAATATTTGTGGCTCCTGTCTTCCGGGATCAGCCTTCTTTTGCAACGGAAGCCGTCTGCAGCGGCAAGCTGTCCGCCGGATATGCGCTCTATGCAGGGCTTCTGCTGCTGCGCCGAGTGTCGAAGGTGGAAGGCGGTCTGGGCCGGTGGAAGAAATTGCTCAGACGTGAACGCTCCTAAATAATCTACATACTCCAATCTATAGTGGGCAAGATAAATACTGCAGGTACATTTATATACACTCGAGGAGGAGACAAACAATGTCAGATCATCCGATTCAAGGTCTCATGCAGACCGCAATGGAGAATATTAAAGGCATGGTTGATGTAAATACAATTGTCGGAGATCCGGTTGAAACGCCCGATGGCACCGTCATTCTGCCAATTAGCAAGGTGACGTTCGGTTTCGCAGCAGGCGGCAGTGACTTCAGGGTGGAGGATGATGGTCCGGGCGTGAACAGCAGCGGGTCCGGCGTCAAAATGCTTCCCTTCGGGGGCGGCAGCGGGGGCGGTGTGTCTATTCGTCCGATTGCTTTTCTAGTCGTTGGCAGGGAAGGGGTACATATTGTGCCGCTGGATAATCAGACTCATCTGTTCGAGAAAATTATTGATGCCACGCCTAACCTGCTCGACAAAATTCAGAATATGTTCCAGCCCGGCATGGTTCCCGAAGCTTCGGACATTCCCGGCTCCAAGGTAACCAAAACCGTTGTAGAGACCGGGTCCGGCTCGTCTGACCATTCGTCAACACATTAGGGTACAGCGAACTCAAGAAAAGTATGGATGGTCAGGGATATCACCTTAGAAGGTGGTATCCCTTTTTTGCCGGATGATAGAGGATAGGACATACCTGCCCCATGCCCCGCATACACTTGTACAACCAGGCAAGACTGATGAACCGTTGCGTAAGGAACGGATAAGAAGCCGGAGGATGAACATGAAGACATTAACCCGAAAATCTATGCTGTCCTTACTGTTATGTGCGCTGCTGCTTGCGCTGGTGCCGGTGTCTGCCATCCGGGCGGAGAACCTTTCGATTTCCACGCACGCGAGGGCGGCTGCGCTAATTGATGTGACATCCGGAAGAATTCTGTACAGCAGCCGCGGGGATGAACCGATGCTGATTGCCAGTCTGACCAAAATTATGACCGCCCTTGTGGCGATAGAGAACGGCGATATTACGTCGAAGGTCAAGGTCGGCAAAAATGCTTTTGCCAAGGAGGGCTCCTCCCTGTACCTGAAGCTGGGCGAGGAAATGACGCTGAAGGATATGCTGTACGGACTGATGCTGCGCTCCGGCAATGATGCGGCAACGGCAATCGCCGAGCATGTCGGCGGTTCGGAGCAGGGGTTCGTCTACCTGATGAACGCCAAGGCGCAGGAGCTGAATTTGAAAAATACGCATTTTGCCAATCCGCACGGATTAGATGCAGAAGGCCACTTTTCCAGTGCAAATGATCTGGCCATATTGACTGCCTATGCAATGCATAATCCGGTGTTCAAGGAGATCGTAGCCACCAAAGAGAAGACAGCGGACAATCCCTATGAGAAGTGGGACTATAAATGGAGCAACAAGAATAAGATGCTGCGCCTCTACGAAGGAGCGGACGGGGTCAAGACGGGGTATACCAAAAAAGCGCTGCGCTGCCTGGTAAGCTCCGCTACAAGGGACGGGCAGCAGCTCGTGGCCGTTACGCTGAACGACGGCAATGACTGGAACGACCATGCCTCGCTGCTGGACTTCGGCTTCAACCACTATCCGCTGAAGACGCTGGTTGAGCGGGGCGAGGCCGTCAAAGGCTACAGTCTGGTGACCGGCAAGGCCTTCGCCTATCCGCTGGGTCAGGGGGAGGAAGCAAGGCTCGTCAACAAGCTGGTGCTTAGTGCAGATCCGCAGACTTCTGCGAATGGCAATGCTGCGGGTACGGGGAGTGCAGGTGCTGGTTCCAGTGTAAGTGCGGGTGCGGGCAGGGCAGGTGTAAATGCCAGCGGGAGTGAGGGCGATGTTAACTTCGGGCTCAGAGGAGTGATTATTTTACGGCTGGGGGATCAGGAGATCGGGCGGGTTCCGGTGTACACGCCTGGTCAGCTCCCGCCGGAGACCTCGCCGTATGTGAAAAAATATAACGCTGCGAGTGCCTCCGCCTACCCGGCGGGCAACTGGCTGCAGGCCTTCGGCAGTGCGCTGCGGGCGCTGTTTCACACGGGGGAATAGCGAAAGCATTCGGTAAGATAGAGTATAAAAAATGAAGCGGGGGAGGGGATACCCATGTTAAATGGAATCTGGCTGGGGATGATTCTGATCGGGTTTGGCTTTGCGGCAGTTAACGGAAGGATGAATGAATTCACCGCCGCTGTATTCGATGGTGCGAAGAGCGGGGTGACTGTCAGCTTCGGGCTGATCAGTGTGCTGGTGTTCTGGCTGGGCATTATGCGGATTGCGGAGGATGCCGACCTGCTGAAGAAAATCTCCAGAGTGCTGGGTCCGGTAGTCTCCTTTCTGTTCCCGGATGTGCCCAAAGGGCACCCCGCCATCGGCTACATTCTCTCCAATATGAGCGCCAACCTGCTGGGTCTGGGGAATGCGGCCACTCCGATGGGCATTAAGGCGATGCAGGAGCTGCAGACACTGAACCCGGATAAGGAGACCGCAACGCCGGCCATGTGTACCCTGCTTGCGCTGAATACCGCCAGCATCACCCTGATTCCGGCGACCCTGATTGCGATCCGGCTGAATTACGGATCGGCGGACCCGGCGGCCATAGTCGGAACCACTCTGGCCGCGACGGCGGTGGCGACCCTGGCGGCGATTGCTGCGGACAGGCTGTTCCGCCGCCTGACTCTGCTCCGCAGGCCGCCCGGACCGCCGCCGGTCCTCAACACCGGGACAGGCCCGGCGAACGGGAGCGGGGCACTCCCACAATCTTCGGTGAAAGGGTGACCGTCCGTGTTACAACTGATCAGTCTGATCTCTGCCTGGGCGATTCCGGTGATGGTTACCTTTATTCCGCTGTATGCCTTCACGCGTAAGGTTCCGGTCTATGAATCTTTCGTGGAGGGTGCGAAGGACGGGTTCGGCACCGCCATTGCAATTATCCCCCATCTGGTCGGTATGCTGGTGGCGATCAGTGTGTTCCGCGCGTCCGGCGCGCTGGACTTCCTCATGGGCTTTGTAAGCCCTCTGCTGCAGGGGCTGGGCATTCCGTCAGAGGTGCTTCCGCTCGGTCTCCTGCGCCCGCTGACGGGCACTGGATCACTTGCCTATACCACAGACCTGATCCGCGTCCACGGCCCGGACTCTCTCATCGGTATGATTGCTTCTACTATACAGGGCAGCACAGACACCACCCTGTATGTGCTTACTGTGTATTTCGGCGCCGTAGGCATCCGCAACGGCCGCTATGCCCTGAAGGTGGGCCTGTTCTCGGACGTTGTCGGCTTTATAGCTGCCATTGCCGTTTGTCTGCTGGTGTTCGGGTAGCAGTAGATTGATAGATGGATTTCCTCCACCTGCTGCTAGACGAATGAGCGCTGTGAAGACAACAGTTGGAAAAATGCCGCTTAATTATACGCATTCTCGCCAAAGTGTTGAAATTAAACAAATTATGGACTCCTGTCAAGAAAGTAGACAACAACTACATCGTTTTTCGCTTAAATGTGGCTGCAAACTGAACCGGAGAAACGTAACCCAGCGCCCCATGGATTCGTTTGCGGTTGTAGAAAAATTCAATGTACTGGAAGATGGCATCATACGCCTGTTGCTTCGTTTTAAATCGATTCCAGTACACCAACTCTTTTTTTAAGAGGCTGTGAAACGATTCGATACAGGCGTTATCATAACAGTTTCCTTTGCGGCTCATGCTTGCAGTCATCTGGTACGACTTTAGGCGTTCCCGGTAGTCTGCAGAGGCGTACTGGGAGCCCCGATCCGAATGATGAATCAAGCCCTTCCCGGGGCGTTTGGCCTGATAAGCAGCGTCCAGAGCGCCTTGTACGAGGTCAGTGGTCATCCGGTCGCTAAGCCGCCAGCCGACAATCTCCCGGGTACACAGGTCCAGTACGCTCGCCAAGTACATCCGTCCTTCCCGGCAGGGAATGTAGGTGATATCCGCCACCCACGTCTGGTTCGGCTTTTCCGTGTGAAATTGCTGGTTCAACAGGTTGGGGGCAATGGGTAACGGATGGTTGGAGTCGGTGGTGCATACCCGAAATCGTTTCGCGACACAAGAGCGCAGACCGAGTTCCTTCATATACTTTCCTACGGTGCGTTCACTGACCCGGTGCCCTTCACGTTCGAGGAGAACCTTGATTTTGGGACTGCCATAGCGACCCTTAGAGTCATGGAAATGATAGGCTATCCGCTTTAATAGCAACGCTTTGCGGGTGGCTTGGGGGCTAGGTTCTGCTGTTCTCCATTTGTAATAACCGCTCCGGGACACCTGAAAGACACGGCACATCTTCTCCACAGGGAACTCGGAGCGATGATCTTCAATAAGCTGAAATCTCAGTTCTTTGGGTTGCTGAAGATGTGCACTGCTTTTTTTAGGATGGCCATCTCTTCGGTCAGGTCTGCGAGCTCTCGCTCCCTCTCCTTCAGTTGACGTTCCAGCTCTCTGTATTTGTCTGGAGTAATGATGGGCTCATTCTCAAACTGCCGATACTGTCCTAGCCATTTATGCAACGTTTTGGCGGGGATGTCCAGCTCCAGGGCCAATTCCGCTACCGTTTTCGTCTGCTCCTGGATGTACTTGACGGTCTGTCTTTTGTATTCTTCATTGTAGCTTCTCCGTGTTCCACTCATGGGGACACCTCCTCGTTAAACTAATTATCTCTATTCTCTTAACGGGTGTCCACGGTTAACACTAACAGCATTAAATGCCCTTTTTCCACCTGTTTCAGCCAATATCCCCGAAACTCATAAATTACGATACGTTTATCCAATTGTTGCCTTCAGGAGAGAGCGAATGAAGAGTATAAGTACACCTGATTTCAGCAAAAGTTGGCCGGATGAGCGAATGAAGGGTATTAATGCACTTGATTTCAGCAAAAGTCGGTTTATCCAATTGTTTGCCTTCAGGAGAGCAAATGAAGGGTATTAATACACCTAATTACTGGAAAAGTTGGCTGGATGAGCGAATGAAGGGTATTAATGCACTTGATTTCAGCAAAAGTTAGCCGGATGAGCAAATGAAGGGTATAAATGCACCTGATCACTTCCCTGGCAACCTGCCGCCAGTGGTTGTGATTCCCAAGCGCTGCCCCGCAACCGCTTGCTCGTCCCGCGTCTTCCCTACAGTCCTCCCCCCCTTCCGGGAGGTGAGGACTGATTGTTATTAGGTTTGCCCGTGCGTAGACGGAGTAACGGAGAGGAATTTTGGAACTGGAGGAGCGCTAGCGTCCGCCTTTAAAGTTGGATTTCTACTGCCGCAGGGCAGTCTAATCAAGGAAATCCAACTTTAACAGTGGCCGGAAGTCCAAACATTCCTCGGGGTTACGATTAGTCAACGCTTTTATTCTCTTTGGCCCCGCTCCCACCCCGCTCCCCAAACATTTTAACAAACATTTCTCACCGCCCGCCCCCCCACTTCATATGCTATTTCAGCAATACGGAGGGAGGACGACAAGGGTGGAATACAAAGGCTTTATTCTGCATCATTCCCGCTGTCCGTCTATTAACGGCAAAGGCTTTGACTTCTGGGTCGGACTGAACGGCTCGGTCTATGCGGCTCCGCTGCTGACAGACCCGGAGCATATTCATATATGCCTTGAGGGCAACTATGGGGAGGCGGAGCAATTGCCCCAGCTGGCGGAGCGCCAGCAGCAGCTGTTCGCGGCAGGGAAGCTTATACTGGAGCTGTCCGGGCGCTATCAAATGTCGCCGCTTACGGTGGAGCCGCATAGCGAAACTTGCCCCGGCGCATTTTTTCCGTGGAATGACCTTGTGATTTATGCCTCTGATGGTTATCATTAACCTGAGGTGAGTAGTCGAAAATGGAAAGATTACAGAAAATTTTGGCGCAAGCAGGTGTTGCGTCCAGACGCAAATGTGAAGAAATGATTTTGGCCGGTAAAGTGGAAGTCAACGGGGAACTCGTAACTACGCTTGGCACGAAGGCGGACCCCGCAACCGATATTATTAAAGTCTCGGGCAGACTGATCCGGGGCGAGAATAAAATCTATATTATGTTCAACAAGCCCAAAGGTGTAATTACAAGCGCCTCGGATGACAAGGGCCGCAAGGTAGTAACGGATTACCTGAAAGGAATCACAGAGCGCGTATACCCTGTAGGCCGCTTGGACTACGATACCGAAGGGCTGCTGCTGCTGACGAATGACGGTGAGTTTGCCAACCTGCTCACGCATCCGAAGCATCATGTGCCGAAGACGTATCTGGCCACGGTCAAGGGTGTGCCGCACGGCACAGCGCTGGACAAGCTGAAGGCCGGCATTAAGCTGGAGGACGGCATGACCGCTCCGGCGGAAGTTGAATACAAGGATATCGATGAAGCCAATAAGGAAGCGGTAATCAGCATCACCATCCATGAAGGCCGCAACCGCCAGGTCCGGCGGATGTTCGAGGCCGTATCACATCCGGTTATCCGGCTGAAGCGGATTTCCTTCGGGGATATCCTGCTCCAGAATCTCAAACGCGGCTCCTACCGCCATTTGACCAAGGATGAGATCAATCATCTGCAGCAAATTGCCAAAGCGGGAATGCTTCGGGATAATCAGACACGTAAAGACACATAAAGTTCACAATTTCCCCTCCTAAAACTGTGACAATATTCGTTATAATGTTCATAGGATGTTCACACCTTACAACTAAAGTAATGAGTTGCGTCACAGAAGGGGGTACCCCTGTATGGGCAAAGCCAGGAAGCCAATCCAAATCGTGATACTATTTCTAATCGTTCTGCTTGGGGGTTATGCTATCAGCTCCTCTGTGTTCGGGGGGGACGGCAAGCCGCAAGAAGGCGGGAAAGCGCCTAATTTTGAATTGCTTGGGCTGGACGGTGCGACCCATACGCTGGAGGAATTCAGAGGGAAGTCGGTTGTGCTGAACTTCTGGGGCTCCTGGTGCGCACCATGCGTGAAGGAAATGCCTGCACTCCAGGCACAGTGGGAGAAATGGAAGGACCAGGGTGTTGTAGTCTTGGGCGTGAATGTGGGCGAGGATCAGATGACGGTGGACAATTTCGTGAAGCTCGTGGATATTGATTTTCCGGTTGTGATGGATAAGGGACGCGACGCGGTCCGCAGCTACGGGGTCTCCCCGCTGCCCACCACCTTCTTCATTAATACAAAGGGCAGGGTGGACAGCATTCATATCGGCCAGCTGGATCTGAGCTCGCTTGACGAGCAAATCGGGAAGCTGGTGGAACCATGAATAAGCGTGAGCCGCTGATCAGCAACACCAAATGTGAATGCGGTCACCAGAATCCGGTAGGAACGGTTCTCTGTGAAGCCTGCGGCAAGCCGCTGGATGAGAAGGAAGAGAACGCCTCGGGGAACCTGGAGATGCGCTACGATGGGGTAGCCCGCCGTTCACAACGGGTAAGTCCGGGAGTGATCGATAAGGTCTGGAACTTTTTTTCCTCAGTCAAAATTGCCATCTACCTGATTGTGCTGACACTGCTCGGTGCGATGCTCGGTACGATTTTTCCGCAAGAAAGCACCTTTCTGAATATTGACGCTTCAACCTATTATGAACAAACGTATGGAACAGCCGGGAATATATATTATAGACTCGGCCTTTCGCATACCTATGAATCCTGGTGGTTCGTGACACTGCTGGTCATGATCGGAGCTTCTCTGGTCATCTGCAGCCTGGACCGCGTGCTTCCGCTCTACAAGGCGCTAACCCGGCAGAAGGTCCGCAAGCACCGCCAGTTCCTTACCCGTCAAAAGCTTACGCTGATTACAGAGGTGGAGGGGGAGCCGGAGGAATGGGTGGCACGGATCGTTCAGCCGCTTAAGAAGAAAGGATACCGCGTGCGGACGGAGGGAGGGGCATTACTGGCCGAGAAACACCGTTTCAGCCGCTGGGGACCTTATGTAATACATATTGGCCTGATTATATTTTTGCTTGCTGTGCTCGCCAGAGGATTGCCGGGTCTCAATATGGATCAGCATCTTGCCTTCCCGCAGGGAGAGGCAGTACGGATACCGGACACCAGCATGTACCTGAAGAATGAGAAGTTCACAGTAGAATTCTATAGTGGAGAAGAGATGCCCGAGGAATTCCGGGGCAAGAAGGTTCTCCCTAAGCTTTACGAGACTAAGGCGGTTCTATATGAATGTACGGCGGATTGCAGCGATCCCTCCAAGGAGCCTCAGCTTGCGGAAGTTGCCCGGCACGACATTCAGGTGAATTCTCCGCTGAGCTACCAAGGAATGAAAGCGTATCAGTTCGACTATGATCTTACGCCTGTGCTGCGTTCCGTGCAGCCTGATCTCGTCAATGCTTCAACCGGTGAGAGCTACGGCAAGTTCAGACTGGATATGAAGAATCCGCAGCGCAGCTTCAAGACGGGACCCTACACCCTTGAGCTGAAGGAGAAGTATATGGATTTCGGATTGAATGAGGAAGGCCGTCCGGTCTCTACCTCCCCTTATCCGAACGCTCCGGCGTTTCTCTTCCTGATCCGTGGTCCGGATCTGCCGGCAGAGGGGCAGCAATATTTCTATTTCCCGAAGCAGGTCGACAAGGAGCGCTTCCAGCAGTCGGCCATCAATGACAAGCTTGGAGGCGGCACACGGTTTCTGGAGCTTGAGGTGGGCAGTATGACGGATGTGGATTTCTCGGAATCCACCACCTATCTCAATATCCGTGTAGACCGGGCAATGCCGTTTGTCTGGATTGGTGCGGGTATTGTCATGCTGGGGCTGATTCTCGGCTTCTATTGGCAGCACAGACGCATTTGGCTGATCGTTGAGGGCGGACAGCTGGTGCTTGGAGGCCATACCAACAAGAACTGGTTCGGCTTCCGCCGTGAGCTCGTTTCTATTCTGGAGCAGATAGACATGACAGTCGATGACAAATCATTGGACAACGGAGGAGGCATGGCATGAGCTTGCTCGATTTCAGCAGTGACGTCTTTATAGCCGCATTTCTTTTATACAGCGGTGCCTTCATGTTGTTCACCATTGCCATTATGGGCCGCAAATGGTCGGGCAGGAAGCCGGAGGAGCATACGGCACGGTGGGGGCGGATTGCTTTTATCACCTCTTCACTCGGGCTGATCTGCCATCTGGCCTACTTCGTTACCCGCTGGATGGGGGCCGGTCATATTCCGGTCAGCAATATGTATGAGTTCATGACCTTCCTATCGATGATGGTGATGGTTGCCTTTACGGTGATCTTTGCCATCTACCGCAAGATAATTCTCGGGGTATTCGCGGTTCCGATCTCCATAGTTGTGATGGCCTATGCAGCGGTATTTCCGCAGGAAGTGCAGCCGCTTATTCCTTCACTCAAATCGATCTATCTGAATATTCATGTCACGCTGGCAGCCCTCGGGGAGTCCTTCTTCGCGGTGGGCTTTGCTGCCGGACTTATGTATCTGCTGCGGACAGTGAAATTTGACAGCAAGGAACGCAGTGACCGTAAGCAGCAGCGGCTGGTCGAATTTACTCTGTTCTCGATCATTGTTATAATTGGATTTCTTGGATCGGTATTTGCCTTTCGCGGCGCGGGCTATGAATCTGTTTTTGTCCGTTCGAACGTTACGATTGACAGCCCCGGGCAGGAAGATAGTACAATAGAGAAAGTGAGTTATAAAATGCCGCCGATTGTGGCACCGTACCATAGCGAAATTGAGAGCTTCCAGCCGTTTCTTGGGCTTCAGAAGCCTTTGTTTCAAGCGCCTTCCTGGATGAATGGTGTCAATGCAGGGCGCAAGTTCAACACTGTGATCTGGTCACTGCTATCCGGACTGATACTGTATGGCATTCTTCGGCTGGCCGTGCGTAAGCCGCTTGGGAAGGCCCTTCATCCGGTGCTTGATGGAATCGACGAGAATGACCTGGATGAGATTACCTACAGGGCAATCGCCATCGGGTTCCCGATTTTCACACTGGGGGCTTTGATTTTTGCAATGATATGGGCTGAGGTGGCTTGGGGCAGATTCTGGGGATGGGACCCCAAGGAAGTCTGGGCACTCGTCACTTGGCTGTTCTACAGTGCGTATCTCCATTTGCGGCTGGCCCGCGGATGGCAGGGACGCAAATCCGCTTGGCTCGCTGTACTCGGCTTTCTAATCGTAATGTTTACCCTGGTCGGTGTTAACCTGGTTATCGCCGGACTTCATTCATATGCGGGAACGGACTGATAAGCTCAGGCTTCTTTCGGGCATGCGTATGATCCAAGGTGACGTTCTACTGTAATTGATGAAGGGGTTGTTGTGTAAATGGCTGAGCACTTGAATAGAATTCTGGTAGTGGATGACGAAGAACGCATCCGCCGCCTGCTCAAAATGTATCTTGAAAAAGAAGGCTATGAGATTGATGAGGCAGAGGACGGTGAAATCGCCCTGCGCAAAGCAACCGCCAATGACTACGGTCTGATTCTGCTGGATGTGATGCTGCCGGGTATTGACGGGATAGAAGTGCTGACCAGGCTGAGAGGCGTGAAATCCACACCGGTCCTGATGCTTACCGCTAAGGGCGAGGAGATCAACCGGGTTCAGGGCTTTGAGATGGGGGCAGACGATTATGTCGTCAAGCCATTTAGCCCGCGCGAGGTGATCTACCGGGTCAAGGCGATTATGCGCCGTTCTTCCGCAACAGCATTTTTGTCCAAAGAGAGTAATTCAAGCAACAATATCGTGTTCCCGTTCCTGATTATTGAGCATGATGCACACCGCGTAAGCGCAGGGGGCCAAGAGGTAAGTCTGACGCCCAAGGAATACGAGCTGCTGCATTATCTGGCGATCTCACCGGACAAGGTATTCTCGCGTGAGGAGCTGCTGAAGGATGTATGGAATTACGAGTTCTTCGGAGATCTGCGCACCGTGGACACCCATGTCAAGCGTCTCCGTGAAAAACTGAATAAGGTATCCCCGGAATCGGCAGCGATGATTACAACGGTGTGGGGAGTAGGCTATAAGCTTGAGGTGCCTAAATAAGTGAACTTCTGGAGAAGCCTAGTCGGTAAGCTGTGGATCACGATTATCTTTCTGGTTGCTGTCGTGCTCATTACACTCGGGCTGTTCCTGCTGCCTTACATCGACAGTAATTTCACCAATTCCGGGGCAATCAAGCGCTTGTTCATGTATACGTGCATGATTGGGTTCTCGCTGACCACCTTCTTTGCCCTGTTCCTGTTCACGAAGATCACTCAGCCGATGCAGCAGGTTATTGAGGCAGCGAATGACATCCGCCGCGGCGAATATGGAACAAGACTGACCCTGGTCACGAGCGATGAGATCGGCCAGCTCGCCACATCGTTTAACCACATGGCAGAAGAGCTGGAAGAGAATATACGCAGTCTGAATAATGAAAAAGGGCATTTATCCAGTGTCCTGCGCAGTATGAGCGATGCGGTGATTACCTTCGATATCGAAGGCCGGATCATCCTCACCAATCCGCATGGCCAGACCCTCCTCGAAACGTGGAGTGATCTTGCCTGGGAGGAGGAAGAGGATAACGGACCTGTTCCGAAGGCCTCTGCTTCCAGCGAGGTCCCGCCGCCGCTGCGTCCATTATTCCTCAGCACCCTTGAGAACGGGGGCGATCAGCGCTCCAATGTCCATGTCCGGCAGGGGGTATGGTCGGTGCACATGGCACCGCTCTATTCCGAAGATCATCTGCGCGGCGCCGTTGCTGTTCTGCGTGATGTGACGGAAGAGGTGCGACTGGAGAAGATGCGGCGTGA
Source organism: Paenibacillus sp. FSL H3-0469 (assembly GCF_038051945.1). Taxonomy (NCBI): domain Bacteria; kingdom Bacillati; phylum Bacillota; class Bacilli; order Caryophanales; family Paenibacillaceae; genus Paenibacillus; species Paenibacillus sp. FSL H3-0469. The sequence goes on along the minus strand of NZ_CP150302.1, from coordinate 1,751,793 downwards.
TTTCGTGGCGAATGTATCCCATGAGATCCGCACCCCGCTCTCGATGATGCAGGGCTATAGTGAAGCGCTGCTGGACGGAATGGCCTCCTCACCGGAGGAGAGCAGTGAGCTGGTTCAGGTTATTCATGATGAATCCTTGCGTATGGGCCGTCTGGTGAAGGATCTGCTGGACTTGGCACGAATGGAAGCAGGGCATACGGATATGCTTAAAGCTCAGGTCGATGTGGGAGAATTGTTGGAGCGGGTGTACCGCAAATTCTCCGTCAGAGCCAAGGAGCGGGATATTATGCTTGAACTGAAGCGGCCGGAGCAGAAGCTGCTGCTGGGGGCTGCCGATGAAGACAAGCTGGAGCAGGTGCTGACCAATCTGCTGGATAATGCCTTCCGCCATACTCCGGCTGACCGGAGAATCTCCATTCTGGCAGGCACAGTAGTACTGGAAGGCAGAAGTCTGGTGGAGATCGCGATCAGAGACCAGGGGGCCGGAATCAATCCCGAGGATCTGCCGTTCATCTTCGAACGCTTCTACAAAGCCGATAAAGCCCGCCTGCGCGGAGAATCGGGCGGTACGGGGCTGGGGCTGGCGATCGTGAAGAATATCGTCGAATCGCATCACGGCAGTATTTATGCCTCCAGCAAGCTAGGAGAAGGCACCACATTTACCCTGCGGCTTCCTGTCGAAAAACAGTAAACCAAGACCATGCATGACAGCGCCTCTGAGAGCAGAGGTGCTTTTTGTTGAAATCACCACATTAATATTGTTCATCGTGAAACATATATTTCAAGCTAAGGCTTGCAGGAGGCTGGGCATTATGATCTTATCCTTGGACCAAGGTACTACCAGCTCACGGGCAATTCTCTTTGATGCAGAGGCGGAAGTGATCTCGCAGGGGCAATATGAGATCAAGCAATCCTTTCCCCGCCCGGGCTGGGTTGAGCATGACCCGGAGCAGATCTGGGAGAGTCAGCTTGCAGCAGCCAGAGATGCCATTGCAGCAAGCTCCGAACCGGCTGATCACATAACGGCTATCGGCATTACCAACCAGCGGGAGACGGCACTCATCTGGGATAAAATTACAGGCGAGCCGATCTATCCGGCAATTGTCTGGCAGGACCGGCGGACAGCAGATCAATGTGAGGAGCTGAAGTCACGCGGGATGGCCGGAGTCATTGCGGACAAGACGGGGCTGGTCATTGACGCGTATTTCTCGGCGACTAAGCTGGCGTGGATTCTGGATCATGTACCGGGAGCAAGAGACCGGGCAGCCAAGGGAGAGCTCTTGGCAGGGACAATAGACACCTGGCTGATCTGGAAGCTGACCGGAGGCGCTGTTCACGCTACAGACGTTACTAATGCTTCAAGAACGATGATGTATAACCTGCATGAGCGTCAGTGGGATGAAGAGCTGATGGACATGCTGCGTATTCCGCCGTCCATTCTGCCGGAGGTGAGGATGTCGGGCGGAGATTTCGGGTTCTGTAACCAGCAGTGGTTCGGTCTGGAGATTCCTATCCGGTCGGTGCTGGGAGATCAGCAGGCAGCACTCTTTGGCCATACCTGCCTGGAAGCCGGCAGTGCCAAGAATACCTATGGAACAGGCTGCTTCATCCTCATGAATACTGGCACTGAAGCTGTGGCATCCAGTCACGGCCTGTTGACCACGGTAGCCTGGGGCATGGGCGATGATCTCTATTATGCTCTGGAGGGCAGTGTGTTCGTAGCTGGAGCGGCTGTACAGTGGCTGCAAGAGGGGCTGGGGCTGATTGTTGCGCCCGCTGACTCGGAAGAGAAGGCCAGCGAAGTGGATGAGAGTGAAGGGGTTGTGGTGGTACCGGCCTTTACCGGACTGGGTGCGCCTTACTGGGATATGTATGCGCGTGGCGCCATATTCGGCTTGACGCGGGGCACCACCTCTGCCCACCTGGTAAGGGCGACGCTGGAATCCCTGGCCTTCCAGTCCCGTGATGTCATCGATGCCATGCAGAAGGACGCCGGCATGCCGCTCACCGGCCTGAGAGTGGACGGGGGGGCGGTGCGCAACAATCTGCTAATGCAGTTCCAGGCCGATATTCTGGGCAGCGAGGTGACACGTACAACCTATGCCGAGACTACGGCACTTGGTGCTGCGCTGCTCGCCGGACTCACCTCCGGGGTATGGACCCGTGAGCAGCTGGAGAGCTTCAACACCGCTGAGAAGGTATTCTCGCCGCAGATGGAGCCTGAAGAGCGGGAACGCAGATACCGCGCCTGGCAGGATGCTGTGTCGCGTACGATGGGCTGGGAGAAGCATGAGAGCAAGCACGAAGGCAGACTTTAAATATAAGAACAAAAACGGCCCGCAGGCAGAGACTCTGCTGCGGGCCGTTTTTTTAACGCTGGAACAATATGAACAGTATGATTAGTACTCCATTACAAATGCGACATTCTGCCATCCGGCGCCAACGGTCCAGAACAGGACCTTGTCTCCGCGTTCAAGCTGCCCGGTAGTGACGGCTTTGTGAAGGGCGATGAACGGGCTGCTGGTCGAGGTATAGCCGAACTCATCGCCTATGTAGACTGCGGCCTCAGGGTTAATGCCGGTTTTGCCGGAGACAGCCTGGATGTTCGGAAGAGACAGCTGTGAGAAGCAGGCGGCCTTAACCGATTCAGGGGCAATCCCGTTGTTGCTCAGCAGAATGTTAATCGATTCGGAAGCAGCGTCCACGCAGATGGAATCATCGAACGGAATGAACTTCACATTGAACTCTCCTGCGGCAACACCGGTGCGTCCGAGCTTAGCCAGGCCTTCTGCCGGGAACAGAGAGTTGCCGTACACACAGGTGTCTGTCTGGTAGATAGAGTCAATGAAGCCGACCGAATGCTCATCGCGCTCCAGAATGACCGCCGCAGCGGCATCACCGAAGTTCGCGTAATATACCGGATCATTCTTGTCCGCATGAGGCGCCACGTAATCAGAGCCGATGACCAGAGCGCGGCGGATTCTCGGGTTCGCCATCATCTGGCGGCTGACCTGCTCAACGGAGGCGGTCATTCCGGCACAGTTGGCATTGCTGTCAATACAGATGGTATGCGAAGCCCCGTTAATCAGGCGGTGAATCATCAATGAGTTCGTAGGAAATATATATTCAGGGGTCTGGCTTGCATAAGCGATCAGGTCAATGTCAGGGCCGGTAAGACCGGTCTTCTCCAGAACATTACTTGCGGCTTCAAAAGCCATTGTCAGGGAGTTCTCATCCGGGCTGTCGATGCTGTAGCGGTTTTCACGGCCCAGAGTAGCCAGCAGTCCGCGGATATCAATACCTTTGTCATCAAAATGCTGAATGAAAAACTCATTGCCGATTCTTTTGTCTGGATGGTAGATATCAATGTCCTTAATGCGAATCCCCGCCATAGTACAGACCTCCTAAAGTTTTGTTAGCTATACTTCTCACGAATCTGCTTCTTACAAAACTCTCTTCCGGCGTTAGCAGCCAGAACAATGAATGAATATGTGCGTTTCATGCTGCGGATTTTAGTTTAAATTGTAATTGTTAAGCTTGTACGGTTGAAGTGATCTCCAGGTTCTCAAGTCCGGCTTTGCGGCCCAGACGTGCCAGCTGCATTTTGAGGATCGGGTTATTTTCAAGGGTAAGACTCACTTTCTGGAAGCCGTCAGCCTTGAACATGATGAAGCAGCCTTCAAGCAGCGGTACAACATCAGGAGCCGTTACATTCAACTTGCGGCAGTCGATCTCTAATGCATATTCAGCAGGGCTGATCGGGTTAATGGTCTGCTGGTAAGCCTGTATAGATTTGAGCCCGTCCTCGTTAGAAAAAGTTCCCTCCAGCTCAATATTGATTACTTTCTTCGCAGTGTCTGTCTTCAAAATAAATTGTCCCATGTTGATCTCTCCCTAAGTGTAATTTGTAATACCTCCAAAACCTCATTTCTGCGACTCTATTCGACAAAATCGCAATTGGATTTGGGATATTTTGCCTTCATTATAACCAGATCATACTGAAATGTGCAATCAAAAGTCGAAAATTGTAGATTTATGAAGATTTTTCTTTGATCTCCTCCAGGGTATCCAGCAGCACATTAAAGGCTGAAATCACCCGGGGGGCACCGACGCAAGGAGTTAGATGCAGCAGCACCCCCTTGATCTGCTCGATGGTCATGCCAACGCGGAGCGCCATTACATAATGAACCCCTAACTGCTCATATTGCCCCATCGTAATCAGAGACGAGATCACCGCGATCTCTTTCCAGTCAGAGCCAATTGTGGTCCGCTGAAAAATATCACCATAGGCGTTGCCCATGATATACTCGGCTAATTCCGGGAAATGCTCTTTGATCGGAGCCAGGGCTTTGGCCCCGTAATCTCCTGAGAGATCAGTGAAATGATCGAGTCCGCTGTTCATGTTCTGCTTCATGCTTTTGACCTCCTGACAGTAGGTTAGAAAATGTGTGCGAATACGGCTTCCTTACGTAAGATCCAGCGTGCGGTGAGCCGTGGGAGGCATCTCATCACGGTCAGTCAGCAGCTCAATGACAGAGGTCTTGTTAAGCGCGATAGCCTCGCGGATTGCGGCGGCGAACTCCTCCTGCGTCTCACAGCGGAAGCCGGCTGCTCCCAATGATTCGGCGAATTTCACAGCATCCATCGGAACCTCGAAGATCGTACCGTCAATCCGGCCGGTCGTTTTCTCCATGCCCTTGAGCGCCATATCCAGCTGCATATTGTTCACCACGATGAAAATCACCGGAATATCCTTGCAAACGGCCGTGTTTATTTCAGCACCGAGCATCATAAAACAGCCGTCACCGGTTATACAGAAGACGGTCTCTCCGGGAGAGGCAGTCTTGGCGCCGATGGCCATGCCAATTGAATTGCCCATGCAGGCAAAGTAGGCATCAAATATGAAGCTGCCGGGCCTGCGGACATTGAACCATTTCACAGCATTGAACCCATGGCTGCCGTCATCTACGAACACGCTGCTGTTGTAGGGGATTTGTTCGCTCATCGTGCTCATTACCGAAGCCAGAGATAGTCCCGCCAGCACGGGCAGCTCGTCATTGTAATCATTGGAAATATTAATTTCATGCTTGGTGACCGCAGAGGGGTCCAGCTTCTGAAGATACAGTGCCAGGTTGTCCCTTAAGTCTCCGCCGACAGCGATGGTGGATGAGGTGAGTATTTTGCCGACAAAGGTTGGATCTACATCGAACTGGATCAGCTGCTGCGGATGATTCTCCGGCTTCAGGTTACAGATAGTCATATCGCTGAGACGGGAGCCCAGAACAATGAACAGGTCGCTGTTGTTCAGCAATTCATCGCCGTGCGGGGAGCCGCCGACGCCGACAGGACCGTGGTAGAGCGGGTGATCATAAGCTATGGCGCCTTTGCCGCCTGGAGAGGTGACTACAGGAATGTTGAAGGTTTCGGCCAGCTGCACCAGTTCCTGATGGGCCCCGGAGCGGTTGACGCCTTTACCGGCAATGATCAGAGGGCTGACGGATTGATTAATCGCCGAGATGACCCGGTCATAGTTCTGATAACTGACTAGTCCCTCGCGCTCCGGCAGAACAATCCGGCATTCCGCGAGCCGCTCTGTCTGCACATCAAACGGAATGCAGAGATGGACCGGACCTTTCCGGTCACCGAGGGCGATGGATAGGGCATGGTTGAAAATCGTGCTGAAGTGATCGCCGCGTTCAACAAGCTTGCTGAAGAGGGTGGCCGGCCGGAACATATCCGCCAAATCAGCCAGATAAGAAGTGGAATCCTGGCATTGGGGAATGCCCAGCTCCTTGATGGACTGATGGCCGGTGATGAAGAGGACGGGAAGATTATTGGCCTTGGCATGCGCTGCAGCGGTGAGAAGATTCGTTCCGCCCGGACCGGAAGTGCCGAAGGCTACCCCGAGGCTGCCGGTCTTCAGAGCATAACCGCCAGCGGCGAAGCCGGAGCTGGATTCGTGCCGGCCGGGGATGAACTCTATGCCGTAGTCAACCATTTTCAAAGCGATGGGGCAAATAGATTTGCCTATGATTCCAAAAGAATGAGTGACTCCCAGATTGTGCAATGCTTCCGCCATATAATCTGCAACTGTCTTCAGAACATCCACCCCGCATGTTGTTATTTGTATAAGTCAGCAATAGAAAACCTGTACTCAATATTGGAGCACAGGTCTGTTGCACGAATCACCATAATCAAACGCGAAACCTAAGGCGTTCACAGTTTTTCAGCAACCTGGCTGTCATGATCCCACTTCAGAAATGAGACTGTAGATCCATGGCTTTGCGTCATTCCCTTTCGGTGAATTTTGCCGGTATGCGGTTATAAATCAATCTTTGGAGAATTTTCCTTTACAATATATTCCTAGCTCCTCTTTTGTCAATAACCCCAGTGAGAAGAAACTCGGAATTTGGCGAATATTCAGGAGTTGAAATGGCTAAATATTTGGAATTTCAAACTTTTGAAAATGGTTGTCCCTGGAAGACTAAAGTCTTAAAATGCAAATGAAAATTTCGGGCCCTTATTATGGAGAGTAAGCATAAAGACTCATTACAATCCTGAGGTACTGCAAAATGTTAAGAATTCGCTAGATATACAGCATTGCAAAATTAAATGATAGGACTTAAGTAACGGATATGTGAGCTGTTGACTTATAGACAAGCTATGACAATAGAACGACTATAGTAAAGAAGTGCAAAACACATTTTTTACCCTTATGCACAATTTCAACAATTTGTGAATATTACATAACAATCTGATTTTTGCATAGAAAAAGAGACACCACCCGCAGTATTTCCGCAGGCGCGTGTCTCATTGTGCCGGAGCTAGAATTTGAAAATATGAATTGTTTTTTGCAGGTTGAAGACTGCGGAGGTCATCTTCTCTGTCTCCTCAGCCACGGATTGCAGCGCGTGAATCTGTTCGTTCATCGCTGCGGATACCTCTTCGGTCCCTGCGGCGGTCTCCTGGGTAATGGCTGAGATATTCTCGATTGCCCCGGAGATCTTGAGTGCGCTCTCCAGCATAAGGTCACTCTCTGCGGAGAAGGAAGCGATCTGCTCGGTTATGTATTGGACACTATGCACAATTTGAGCAAAGATGTTAGCCGTTTCTGTTATCATCTCATTCTGTACCTGAACTACCTCTTCGTTAATGGCGATATTATCGATGGCCTGCTTGATATCCGCTTCAATGCTGCGGACCAGTCCGAACACCTCTTTGGTGGAAGCGGTGGATTCCTCGGCCAGCTTACGGACCTCCTGGGCAACAACTGCGAATCCCCGGCCATGCTCGCCTGCGCGGGCAGCTTCAATAGAGGCATTGAGCGACAGCAGATTAGTCTGTTCGGCAATTTCGGTAATCGTCTTGGTTATCATCGTAATGCCGCGTGCGTTCTGCGATAGGGCTTCAATCGTATCCGCCACCTTCTGGGTAGCCTGGATGTTCTTGCGCATGCCTTCGGCTTGGGTATCCACCGATTGCCGTCCCTGTTCTACCAATTCCAGCGTATGTACAGACCTTCTATTCATTTCCTTGGTGGAATTCGTATAATTGGAGACCTTGATTTCGATATCCTTGATCGATTCGGTCATATCAGCGATATCCACCGAGATTTCGTTAGCACCTAGAGCCAGTTCATTGGAGGAGGAGGCCACCTGAGCCATTACAAACTTCAGGTTCTGATTCTTGTCTTCAATCCCGCGGCTGGCGTCCATAACCTGACGGGTAATCTGTGAGGCATCGGTGAGGATTTTTTTGAGCTTGTCAATCATGGTGTTGAAGGAGCGGCTAATGTCGCCCATGGAGCCATTCTCGTCGGCACGGCTGGTGAAGTCGCCTTTGGCAATCGTGTGCGTCACATTGGAGATATCCTCAAATGAAGATGTAAGCGTTCTCTCAATGAAGCGCGCGAGCGGGTATGTCAGCGCTGCCAGGACGGCGACAAGAATAATGCCGACGAGCAGCCTGTCCATCAGGATTAGCGTGATTAAGACAGGGACAGCGAATAAAGCGGCCACCAAGTAACATCCGGTGACGATTTTTTGTTTCAACGGCAGCTTGTTCATCCAGTCCATAATGTAAAGTCCCCCTATAAAGAATAATGTGTATTGTAATATTATAGGGGATACTAGTGCATTTGGTCTATTATTAAAAATCGTATAATGCTGCCGCTTCCCGCAGAGCCGAAGCAACCGTATCTGCAAGCTCAGGCGGTGCGGTCACTTTGATGCCTTGACCCAAGGACAAGATGATCCGGCACGCAGACTCCGGCGTGTTGAACTCGGCCTCGGCCCTGATCCAGCCAGGGGCCTCAGAAGGCTCCTGGTGCAACAGGGCGACGTATCGTTCCCGCTGCAGCTCCTTCATCGTGTGGTCCCTGACAAGCAGGCTGGCGGGATACCGGGGCAAGGCAGACTTGAACGCGGCGGTGGAGGTCTCCCAGTACTCAGACAGGACGAAATCCTCAGGCTGCTCAAAAGACTCATTTGTGACTTTGGCCTCAGTGATTCTGGAGACCCGGTAGGTCCGCAGCTCGCTGTCATGCCCCGCGACCAAGTACCAGACGCCGCGCTTGACTACCAGTCCCAGCGGTGCAACCAGCCGCTCGGCAGCGTCCTCCCCGCGCAGATAGGTGATGCTCACCCTGAGGTTCTCCCATAAGGCTTCCTGCAAAGCGGGTAGGCAGGGATAGGTCTCCCCGGAGGAATGCCACCCGGCTCCGTCGATGTGAATCCGCTGGCTGAGGAAGCTGAAGGGGGTTAGGGGCTGCCTGGTAGCAGCGGCCTGCAGCTTGCGGGCGGCCGAGGAGAATTCCTCCTGAATGCCCAGAGCGCGCAGAATCGCCGGATCAGCGGGCACCAGCAGCGCGGCAATCTCCTTGGTGTTCATTCCGCTCAGCGAATTCCGGTAGCCTTCCGCCAGCTTCCAGCCGCCTTCCCGGCCGCGCTCCGCCAGCACAGGAATGCCGGAGAAGCTGAGCGCCTCCATATCCCGGAAGATCGTGCGTTCGGATACCTCCAGCGTTTGTGCCAGCTCTTTGGAGCTGATTTTCCCGCGGCTCTGTAAAAGTTGAACAATAGTGATCAGGCGATCCGCTCTCATTCAGCTGCCTCCCTAAAATGTATTATTTATATATGTCAATGGTTGTCATGTATAAGGTATATATTAGACAAGAGTACGGATTAACGCAAATGATCTTCTAATCCGGGCATGATAGACGAAAGGGAGCGGATCAAATGACTAATTTGCAAGGGAAAGTGGCATTGGTAACAGGAGGGAGCAGGGGGGCAGGCAGAGGCATTGCGCTGGAGCTGGCGAAGGCTGGCGCCTATGTATACACTACAGGCAGGAATGCCGGTATGCCGCAGGCACACGCAAGAACGCTTGAAGGGGTGCTGGCTGAGATCCGCCGGTTAGGCGGGGACGGAGCCGTGATCCGCTGTGATCATACGAATGATAGCGAGACAGAAGCTGTAATCCGGCAGATTAGCACAGAGCAGGGCAGACTGGATATTCTGGTCAATAACGTCTGGGGCGGCAATAGTCTCGCTATCGGGAATGAACCGTTCTGGGAGCAGCCGGTGCAGCATTGGGATCATATGTTCACTGCCGGGGTCCGGGCACAGTTAATGACCAATTATTATGCTATACCTCTAATGCGCAGCGAAGGAACGGGGGCGGGTAAATTAATCGTTCATACGACCTTCTGGGATGAGTATAAATACACCGGAAACTTCTATTATGATCTGTCCAAAAATGCGCTGGTGCGCATGGCCTACGGATTATCCCTAGAAGTGGCTGCGGACGGCATCGCAGTGATCCCCGTCTCTCCCGGCTGGATGCGGACCGAGCTGGTCCTGGACAGCTTCGGTACAGATGAAGAACACTGGCAGGAGGAGGAGGGGCTGAGGACCACCGAATCAACAGCCTATATCGGACGGGCAGTTGCAGCGCTTGCTGCTGATCCTGAAGTGATATCCATGACGGGTGTTCCACAGAAGGTTGGGGACCTGGCACGGAAATATGGCTTTACGGACACCGACGGCCGGCAGGTGCCGGCCTACCAAATTTCATAGTCAGAATGCAAAAACACTCTTTGGAAGTGCGCAGCCTGGGGCCTGCACTCCCGAAGAGTGTTTTATTGTGAAGAAATAAGAATTAGAGCAGAATGATCTCCTCAGCGGTGTTGATCTCCGGCAGTCCGGCCAGCTTCACCAGGACCTCCTTCGGCACACCCTTATCAACGGTCAGGAGCATGATGGCGGCTCCGCCGATGATGGTACGGCCAACCTGCATGGATGCGATATTGACGCCGTTCTCGCCAAGCAGAGTACCGACGAGTCCGATGATACCCGGCTTATCGTTATGCGAGATGACCAGCTGATGGCCTTCAGGAGCAATATCGACCGGGAACTTGTTGACCTTAACGATACGTTCGCCGTAGCCCTGCAGCAGGGTACCGGCAACCAGACGCTCTTCATCATGCTCAGCCTTGAGTGTTACCGTGATGAGATTGGTGAAGCCTTTGGTTTTGGAAGCCTTGGTCACCACTACGTTCACGTCACGGGTCTTCGCCAGATGCATCGAGTTGACGATGTTCACATCTCCGGCGAAGTGGCGGGTGAGCACACCTTTGACGACATAACGGGTAAGCGGCTGGGTATCCACATCCGAGAGATCACCGGCATACTCCACATGGATCTCGCGGATCGCCCCGTCTGTAATCTGAGTAGCGAAGCTGCCCAGCTTCTCGCCGAGGGTGAAGTACGGCTGCAGCTTGTTCATCACGCTAGGTGCAACCGGCGGAATGTTCACCGCGTTGATGAACGGTTCGTTGCGCAGGATATGGAGGACCTGCTCCGATACATCGATCGCCACGTTCTCCTGGGCTTCAATCGTCGAAGCACCCAGATGCGGGGTCACGATAATCTTCGGATTTGTAAGGAACGGGTGGTCTGCTTCAGGCGGCTCCTTCTCGAACACGTCGAATGCAGCGCCGGCCACAATGCCGCTGTCAATCGCTTCTACGAGCGCCATTTCATCGATAACACCGCCGCGGGCACAGTTGATGATACGCATGCCTTTTTTCATGACTTCAAATTGCGGACGGGAGATCATGTGGCGGGTCTCCGGTGTGAGCGGTGTGTGAACCGTGATGAAGTCTGCCCCGCGCACAATGTCGTCTACCGAAGCCAGCTTCACTTCCATTTTCTCTGCACGGTCAGCCGTCAGGAACGGGTCATAGGCCAGGATGCTCATGCCGAAGGCTTTGGCGCGCTTGGCCACCTCGCTGCCGATCCGGCCCATGCCGAGTACGCCCAGTGTCTTGCCGCGCAGCTCGACGCCGAGGAAGGTCTTTCTGTCCCATACACCGGAAATGGTCTTCGCATAGGCTTGAGGAATATGACGGGCCAAGGCCATCATCATGGCAAAAGCATGTTCACAGGTCGTAATGGTGTTGCCGTCCGGAGCGTTGATAACAACTACACCGCGCTGCGTGGCGGACTCCAGCTTGATGTTGTCCACGCCGACTCCGGCCCGGCCGATAACCTTGAGATTAGTACCGGCTGCGATAATTTTGTCCGTTACAGTAGTCTGGCTGCGAACGAGTAAGCCGTCATATTCGCCAATGATTGCAACTAGCTCATCTTCACTTAGTCCTGTTTTCTTGTCTACAGTCACATCGCTTGCGTCCATCAATTGCTGAATGCCCAGATCGCTGATCGGGTCCGATACTAATACTTTAAACATGGTCTCTTGTCCTCCTTCAAATGGGAAAGCTATTGTATATGCCAAGGATCACCGGGTAAGGCAATCCGCAGTACCAGAACTTACGAGAGCCTAAAGAGCATATTGACACCAGGGTAACGCGCTGTCGCATAAAAGAAACAGCATGCAGAGGTACCAGATTCTTAGGGATATGGCAATAAAAAAACTCCCAACCCCATACTACTGCCGTAGTAAGGGACGAGAGTTGTCGTGGTACCACCCTAATTCACTGCGACGGTTAAGAGGCAGCCTCATTGGCCTGCAAAGGCCACACTGGTAACGGAGTGATCCGATTGTATCTACTCTTGTGTTCAATACAATATCTCAGGAGCGCTAAAGATTAATGTCCGTCACCGGTTCTCACCACCCACCGGCTCTCTGAAGACTGCAAGTAATCTTTGTTCCATCATCGGTTTTGCTTGATTAATTTGTCATAATGTAACATGGTGATGCCAAGTGTGTCAATAGGATTCTTCTGAGCGGGTCCGCCTTGAAGTGGGCCGTAATTTTCGTTATGATGCAATAACTGGTCTTACTCGTAGAAGAAAGGGAGCTGCGGCATGATCTCCTTGCCGTAATATTGTTCCCGCCACTTGATGAAGTCCTGCTCCTGCACCGCACCGGTGGAGATGAGCAGAGTGACGGAGGACTGAACATTATTCAGCTTCAGCGAGCTGGCGGTCCCGGAGTAGATCATATCATCAATCTTGGCAGTGATATCCTGCGGATCATATCCGGCATAGATGCCGCGGTTCAGCATCATATCGGCGATGGAAGCGTTCTTGAGCAAGAGCGGCATTTTTTTCCACTGAATGAAAGAGATTGTCTTCAGCTCGCCGGACTGCTGCGGAATGGACGAATGGGTCTTCGACCCCCATTTCAGCATGGAATCATAGAAGTTCTTCTGGGCCAGCAGCCCGAATCTCACGGCACTGGTTGTGAAGTTGTCGCTTCTCAGCATTTTGGCGGCTTCTGCGCCGGAAGCACCCGCCGTCACCTTGCCGGAGGCTTGGGAGAAGAGTGTGAGACTCTTAAGAATATTGAGCTGAGATTCATAGAGCATCGGTGAATTAGTGAAGAGCGAATCCTGGGTAACCTTATCATACTGCTTGTCCGCCAGAATACTCAGATTCTTCAGCGTTGCCGCGTTCTGGCGGGCATCCGTGCTGCGGGCAAGACCGTCCAGCTGTTCGTTCCAATTGCGCTTGAATTCCCGGTAGGGCAAAAATACGTTATGATAAAAGGTGACAAGATCCTGCTGCTGGTAGGAGCCGGAGAATTCCTGGGCGCTTGGGTGGTCCTTCAGCTGTGAATACTTGGCTTCTGTCTTGTCAGCTCCAACCTTGACTCCCGTGAAAAATGAAGCGAATGCGGATATTAGAAAAAACAAAAAACCTAGTGTGTACATCATTTGAGTGCGGGAGGTACGGCTGTTCATGATTAGGTGCTCCTTCGTATAGGTAAATTAACTTATGTAAAAACATTTATAGAACAGGCAGGTTATAATGAAAAAATTCAAATTGGGTGACATCAAAATTAAAAAGGCCGATCCACAGCAGTTAACAGACAAGCTGTTACTCATTAATCTGTACATTACTCAGGGCCTTACCTTATTTATCGGTTTGATATGGATATTATTACAGAAAAGAAATCCTATTCACATATTAAATTTTCCGGATAGTGTACATTTCGTGTACTGGGGACTTGGCCTGGCAGTTATTATGCTCGCTGTGGATTTCCTGCTAACCCATATTGTTCCTGAAGACAGCATGGATGACGGGGGAATCAACGAGCTGTTATTCGGCAAACGGCCGCTGTGGCATATTGTGGTCATTTCTGCGGTGGTTGCGGTGTGTGAGGAGCTGCTCTTCCGCGGAGCGATCCAGCATTCCCTTGGGCCGTACTGGACAAGTATACTGTTTGCCGTTATTCATGTCCGTTATCTGCGGCACTGGATTCCAACGGGCTGGGTCTTCCTCAGCAGCTATGGTCTTGGGCTTATTTACATCCATTCGGGCAGTCTGTGGGCACCTATATTGTGCCATTTCCTTATAGATTTGTTCTCCGGTATGGTTATTCGTTACAGGAGGGTATCATGACAGAACAATTAAGCCGGGTAAGGTCCCGCCAGAAACAGCAGAAGAGAGAACAACAGCCTCCGGCCAGAGCAGGCAAGCGTCAGCCGGCTTCCGTGGCAGCAGAAGAGCGTGCGGGAAGTCCGGTACCGGTGGCAGGGACACTGTCCAGAAAGGAACGCTTATCCGGACGCAGGGCCGCCGGAAGGCCGGAGCGTGAGGCGGCACAGCAGGAAGGGGAGCAGACTCCATCACGTGCAGAGAGCTATCCGTCAGAACGAATCCGCTTCAGCAAAATGTTCATCAATTCGCTGATTGTCGTATTTCTGATGCTGCTCGGCTTCCTCCTGTGGTGGGGAATTAACGGGGCACCGGATCTGGATAGCCTATGGAGTTGACTGCGGTGCTCCTGATTCTGCTTGGTGTGTGTCTTGTGGGAGCAGGGGGTATGGGCCTCCTGATGGTTGCTGCTGCCTTCAAGAAACGGTTGAATCATCAGGATATTGTACTGGAACGGCTTCCTGCCGTGTTCGACGGCTACCGGATACTGCTCATTACGGATATTCACCGCCGCCGTCTGCCGGAGGCAATGCTGAGCCCGATGCGGGGGAAGGTGGACGCAGTTTTCCTGGGCGGTGATATGACGGAGAAGGGCGCATCCATAGAACGTCTGCTGGAGAATATGACACTGGCCGCCTCCATTGCGCCTGTGTATGCCGTTCACGGCAATCATGATTATCGGGCGAACATTACACTGGTGGATAACATCATCCGGGGAAGCGGAGCCAGGCTGCTGGTGGATGAGAACTGCGTCATTGAGCGGGACGGTGAGCAGTTTATTCTTACTGGGGTGGACTTCCCGAGGCAAGGCGGCAAAAAGGCCTACGGGCCTCTGCCCGCCGTAGCTGAAGCGGATGCGGATGCCTTCCGGATCATCCTCGTGCATGATCCGCTCTGGCTGTCCCGGCAGCAGGAGGTTCCGGCTGACCTGATTCTGGCCGGGCATACCCATGGAGGCCAGGTTGTGCTGCCCTTGATCGGGCACCGGCATACCGATGAGTTCTACCGCCAGTATAATGCGGGGATGTATGAGATCCCCCGGAGCTATAATACGGCTCTCCCGCCGCTGAAGATGCTGATCAGCCGGGGATTCGGTACCGCGCACCTGCCGCTGCGCTGGCGCAGTCCGGCTGAGATGCATGTGCTGACCCTGCGCTGCGGAGGGCGGCATTCAGGATCTCAGGGAGTAATCAGATAGATACTTAACACAAAAAAACGGCTGCCCACATTTTGCGGGACAACCGTTTTTTTTGAAATATAAGAATTTATATGTTTCACACGATAACTTATCCTTCTATTTCTTGCTGAAACGGTACCGTCCTTAAAAGGACGGCACCGTTTCCACTTGACGAATTCAGTGCTTAGCGCATCTTCAGCTCAATGCTGCGCGGGTCTACAAAGCTGTAGCCCTTGCCCTCCAGCGTAGTCAACAGAGTGTCAAGCGCCTCTACCGTCCAAGGCAGCTCATGCATCAGGATATTGCTGCCGGAATGCAGCTGACCGGTAACATTGCTGACCAGCTTGCCGGTCTTATCCGCATCCTTGGCTTTCATCTCCCAGTCCAGGGAGCCATTGGACCAGGTCATATAGAGCATGCCGTTTGCAGCAGCGATTTTTTTGCCTACGTCACCTCCGGCACCGTGCGGCGGACGGAAGAAGTGAGGGGTCTCACCGGTAATTTCCTTAACGATCTTCTGAACATCTTCAATCTGCTTCTTCACTTCGGCTTCCGGCTTGTCCTTCAGCACAATGTGATCCCAGCTATGATTGCCGAGTACGCCGCCCCGTTTGTGGATCAGCTCCAGCAGCTCGGGATGCTCCTTCACCCGGTAGCCGTTGACGAAGAAGATCGCCTTGGCCTTGTGCTTGTCCAGCGTATCCATCAGCGGATTGATTAATTCCGCTTCCTTCGGCCCGTCGTCGAAGGTCAGCAGGACTACCTTCTTGTTCGTTGCCGGATCATTCGGGACAATGTCATAATTCTTGTTCATATGATACAGCAGCGGCACCTGCGCATCGCTGGCTGCCGCAGGCGTGGCCTCCGGTGATGCAGTGGCCTCAGGTGCAGCTGAGGCTGTTACCTCAGGTGCAGGAGATGCGGCTGTCT
This sequence comes from Paenibacillus sp. FSL H3-0469, assembly GCF_038051945.1. NCBI lineage: Bacteria > Bacillati > Bacillota > Bacilli > Caryophanales > Paenibacillaceae > Paenibacillus > Paenibacillus sp. FSL H3-0469. The sequence goes on along the minus strand of NZ_CP150302.1, from coordinate 1,735,782 downwards.
CCGCGGCGGCTGTTGCTGCCGCAGGCTGCGGCGTCTTTTCCGCTGCCTGACTGCCTTTATTTCCGCTGTTGCTGCAAGCTGACAGCAGACAAGCCGCCAGGAGCAGCGTTATTGTTGCTTTACCCACTTTTTTCATCTCGCTTTCTTGTTGTTTGGCTGTATGAGCGGCTACCTTTCCGCGAACACTAAGCATGATTTTACCATACAAGGAGGTTGGAGATATGAATACTTCGTCATTTCTGTGCGGGGTGCTGATTGGTGCAGCCGCCAGTATGATTATGTCCAAAAAACGCAGCGCCATGATGTCTGCCTTACTGCACTCGAATGGTTCTTCCTACAATGCGGGTGACAAGGCGAACGACAAAATTATGGGGATGGCTATGACCGGCTTCGGCAGCACAGCAGCAGGCAGCAGCCATGAACATTCAGGCTCTCATGCATCCGGCGGCGATCATAAAGAGGACTCCCCGTTAAAGTCCAAAGAATCAAATCTGAACATGCTGAAGGATTTCATCCGCAGCAACCCTGATGTGAAGCATGAAGTCGAGCAGATTCTCAAAGATACTCATACCGCCATACCGGGTTTGTAACCGGATTTAACCGCTGCAGAATCATTTTGGCGATGCCGGCATCGCTAAAGTGATTCTTTTTTAATATGGCTTTACATATAATGGGCAGCAAATTGGGCTGAATCTATATTTATTTACGTGCATTTGTAGCTTCAAAATGATAACATACATATATAGTAACCATTTTTGGCTCATTACTCGGGACTCATCATACATTAATATTAAATGAGCTTGCAAAAGGAGGATCCTGTCATGAGAATAGAGCGATTAAGTCAAGATAAGATACGGATTTTCCTCACTTTTGACGACCTGAGCGAGCGGGGCATCCAGAAGGAAGATATGTGGCAGGAGGTTCCCAAGGTGCACGACCTTTTTACGGAAATGATGGATCAGGCATACAGCGAGCTTGGTTTTGACGCTACGGGTCCGCTTGCCGTGGAAGTGTTCGCATTGCCCGCGCAAGGCATGGTCGTTATTGTGACCCGGGGGAAATATGATCACCATCAGTACGGTGGGGCCGGGGAAGATGAATTGCCTGAAGAGATTTACGAAATGGAAGTTACTCTTGAACAAAGCGACTCCATTGTATATGCGTTCCGCGACTTCGAGGTTCTGGTGGAAGCGGCTCATGTGCTAATCGGCAATATTACTTCTCAAGGACAACTGTATTCTTATAATGATAAATGGTACCTCTACTTCGATCCGAAGGAGTTTGAAGAGGCTGCACTGTCAGGGCTGGTAGGTGTGCTCGCTGAATTCGGAGATTCCTCTCCGGTCACTCAGGCTGTTCTGGCTGAATACGGCAAGACTGTTATGGCGGAGAACGCGATTCAGACGCTGTGCAATCATTTTAAACGCCAGGAATAAGAGAGTATGGTAAGGTACGGTTCCTTCCATAACATCTTCAGCAGGGATTAGGTTTAAGCGCAAGGGAGGCTATTCGGTGCTTTTGTTATCGGTCATTTCGTCAGCAGTTGCACCGGGACTTGCGCTGCTGACTTTTTTCTATCTGAAAGACAAGTATGATCAGGAACCGCTCCATATGGTGCTTAAGGTGTTCCTGCTTGGCCTGTTGATCGTGCTGCCGGTGATGATTATCCAGAGGGGGCTTGTGCTGGGGCTGGGCGGTGGTCCTTATGTGGATTCCTTTCTGATCTCAGCCGGGGTGGAAGAGGCCCTGAAGTGGTTTGTGCTGTACCATATGATTTACAATCATACCGAATTTGACGAGCCCTATGATGGAATACTATATGCCGTAGCGATTTCGCTCGGCTTCGCAACAATAGAGAATGTAATGTATGCGTGGTACAGCAATGCTTCATTCGGCACCATGATTCTAAGGGCGCTGCTTCCAGTCTCCGGACATGCCATGTTCGGCGTAATTATGGGCTACCATATGGGCAGAGCCAAGTTCTCCGGCGGGGTTAAGACCCGGAAGATTCTGCTGATTTCACTGCTCCTGCCCTGGCTGTGGCATGGGATCTATGATTTTCTGATCGCCACGACAGCTAACTACTGGATCTGGTTTATCGTGCCCCTGATGGCGGTTTTATGGTATAGAGGCATGGGGAAGGTAGCGCGGGCCAACAGCCGTTCTCCGTTTCGCTTTTTGAAGCGCGAGGAAGAGGTTAACCTATAATCGAGATGGACACACTTAATCCTACAGGGCAGTTCCTTAAGGCAAGGAATTCCAGAAAGGAGAGAGAGGTGTCTTTTTTTGCGAGTAAAAGTTCGGATTGTCTGCAAGCAGTGCGGTGAAACCTACATATTAAGAGGGAACAAGGAGCAAGGGGTTGTCCAGACCGGCTTCAAGCAATGTCTGTGCAGCTGTGTAAGCGGCTTTGAGATTGAGGAACGGGCCTGAAGACCGGATTCTTGAAATAGTGCATAAGACTTCTCAGTTATTGTCAAACTAACGGCAATAAGCTACTGAAAGGAGCTATGCGGACCTATGTACAAAAGATTAAGTGCCATAATGTTCCCGCTTACCGCACTCTTGCTGCTTGGAGCGCTCGTCTGGGGGTATCAGGAGAATCAGGAGAAGAATTCGATTCTGATCAAGGCGGAGAATCAGTATCAGCGCGCGTTCCATGATCTCTCCTTCCATGTGGAGCGGCTTCATGGTGAGCTGGGCAATACGCTTGCGGTGAATACTACCTCTAACGGAATGCACCGCAAGGGACTGGTCAATGTATGGCGGATCACCAGCGAGGCGCAGAACGAGATTAACCAGCTGCCGCTGACGCTGCTGCCGTTCAGTGAGACAGAGGAGTTTCTCTCCAAAATCGCTAACTTCTCCTACAAGGCTGCGGTGCGTGACTTCACCAAGAAGCCGCTGACTGAGGGGGAGATGGCGAATCTGAAGACGCTCTACCAGAATTCGTCTGAAATCTCCAGGGACCTGCAGAAGGTTCAGGACAAGGTCATCGGCAAAAAGCTGCGCTGGATGGATGTAGAGACTGCACTGGCTACAGAGCAGAAGGCTGAAGACAATACGATTATCGACGGGTTCAAAACCGTGGATAAACGCGTAGCGGCATACCCGGAGCTGGACTACGGCCCTTCAGTTGCAAGCATCTATGATAAGCGGTCGGTGAAAAAGCTGGGCGGCAAGCCGGTTACCGCTGACCAAATCAAGGGCAAGGCGATGAAGTTCGCCGGGCTCGGCGGGAAGGCACAGGTGAAGATTCAGGAGAACGGGAAGGGAACCGAGTGGGCCTCTTATACAGCTACTGTGACTTCCGCAGAGCATAAAGAGCCGGTTTCGATGGACTTCACAGCGGAAGGCGGACTGCTGATCTCTTACAATGACAACCGCGAGGTTGGACCGGCCAAAGTATCCATGAAGCAAGCTGTGGAGAAGGCGGGCAAGTTCCTGGAGAAGAAGGGATATCACGGCATGACCGCAGTCAGTGCGGACCGGTATGACAATCTGGGCAATCTGACCTTCGTCAGCAGCCAGGACGGCGTGCTGATCTATCCTGAGAAAATGACGGTTCGTGTCGGGTTGGATACAGGGGAAGCGGTAGGGTTTCAGGCAAGCGACTATGTGAATGAGCATAAGGAGAAGCGCGTGCTGCCTAAGCCGAAGCTGTCCCTGGCTGAAGCCAGAGCGATGCTTAACCCGGAGTTCAAGGAGCTGTATAACCGGCTGGCCTGGATCGAGAATGAGGATGCGGTGGAGCTGTTGACCTATGAATTTGGCGGCAAAATAAACGGCTCACAGTTCAGAATTTATCTGAATGCCGCTGACGGCAATGAGGAAGCGGTGGAACAGATCCGCACCTCCTCGGGGGCACAGGACAGATAGAGGACGGCTAAGCTCCGCTATACCCGCTATAATACAGAAGACGCATTTCCGGAAACGGAGGGCGTCTTTTTTTTATACCTAATAATAATTCTGACCGGCTATGAAGGGGCGTGCTATAATCGGTTTAGCATTTATTACTAACTCAAGCGGCGGTGACAGGTTTGTATCCCAAAATCAATGAATATCTATTCCTCCAGGTCGCATCCAGCGATGCGGCAGAGTCTGAGATCCAGTACCGGGCAAGGATTGCTGATATGGAGGACGAGAGCATCCTGATAGAAATTCCCATGCAGGAGAGCAACGGCCGGCTTAAAAAGCTGTTCGTCGGTGACGAGCTGTCGGTCTATTTTCTCACAGAGGGCGGCATCAAGAATTACTTCAATACTCATGTGCTCGGATTCAAGGAAGATGTCATCCGGATGGTCCGGCTGCGCAAGCCCGAGGCAGAATCCATCTTCAAAATTCAGCGCCGCAGCTTCTTCCGCGTCAATGCCGAGCTGGAGCTTGCCGTTAAGGATGCTCTGGGCAGCCGGTTTCTGGTGCGCACCGAGGATATCGGCGGCGGCGGAACGTCATTCTTAAGCGATGCCAAGATTACATTAGGGGTGGCAGACAAGCTGTCCTGCTGGCTGCTCGTCTCCTACCGGAACGGAAGCACTGAGCATGTTAATTTCGAAGGTGAGATTGTACGGATCAAACCGCTGGAGACCGGGCGGAATCTGGTCATGGTTAAATTCTCGGCCATTTCCGATACGGAGCGGCAAAAAATTATCCGGTACTGCTTTGAACGCCAATTCGATTTCCGCAACCGCTGATTCCCTGTCAGGAATCTTCAAACGGGCCCTAAATCAGCTTTTTTCTCCCTAAAAAACCTCAATGTCATTTTGCACTGGGGTTCAAACTGTGGTATAATTTTATAAGTCGCAGGCAATGCCTGCTTTTTTCTTGAGAATATCAGCAAGTTCCTAGAGAGATATGTCGATAGGCGTATTTCTGCGGAAGAGTGTTTGAGGAGGAATGCCCCGTTGGACAGGCAGGATACACATACTAACGACCGAATTAACGTCGCCATCGACGGACCTGCCGGGGCAGGCAAGAGCACTGTAGCCCGATTGGTAGCACGGGAGCTGTCTTACATTTATGTGGACACGGGTGCCATGTACCGGGCAATCACCTGGTATATGCTTCGTGAAGGCATAGCTGCAGAGAATCATGAGCTGGTGGACCGGAAGGTCCAGAATATGGCGATTGAGCTTCTGCCGGAGAAAGATGTGCAGAAAGTGCTGATTAATGGGGAAGACATGACCCCGCATATCCGCAGTCTTCAGGTCAGCGGCCAGGTGTCGCAGTATTCGAAGATTGAGGGTGTAAGATCCAGACTCAGTCACTTGCAGCGTCAGATGGCGCTCCGCAAGGGGGTTGTAATGGATGGCCGGGATATCGGTACAACCGTACTGCCGGATGCCGAAGTGAAGATTTTCATGACGGCAAGTGTGGAGGAGCGTGCTCTCCGTCGTTACAAGGAACTGAAGGATACGGAAACAGTGACTCTCCAGCAGCTTGAACATGATATTGCAGCGCGGGACCGGCTTGATGAAGGCCGGGAGATTTCACCGCTGCGCCGTGCCGAGGATGCTATACTTCTCGATACAACGGATATGGATATCCTTCAGGCCGTGGAAGCCATCGTCTCCCACTGCAGAACCTATGTTGACGGGGAGAGAAATCATCTATGATTTATGCAATTTGCGTGGCCTTGCTTCGTATGATTTATGCCATACTGTTCCCGCTTAAGATTGTGGGAAGAGAGAATGTGCCGAAGGAGGGTGGAGTCCTGCTCTGCGCGAACCACATCAGCCTGCTTGATCCCATGACGATCGGCATTAAGCTGAAGCGACAAGTAAGATATATGGCCAAGGCGGAATTATTTAATGTTCCGGTGCTGGGCTGGCTCATTAAGCAATTGGGCGCTTTTCCTGTCAAACGTGGCGGCGTAAGCAAAGAATCCATTAAGACGTCCCTCAATACGCTTCGCAGCGGACATGTGATGGGCATCTTCCCGGAAGGAACGCGGAACTCCGATTCCGGTTCAGCCAAGAAGGGTGCGGCAAGCTTCGCGCTCCGCAGCGGCGCAGCCGTTGTACCGGCAGCTATTATCGGGTCCTACAAGCCGTTCCGCCGGATGACTGTTGTATATGGGGCACCCATTGATCTCAGCGCATTTGAAGGTGCGGGAAGTGATTCTCTGGAAGCTGTAACCGATGTTATTATGGGACGCATCCATGAAATGATCAGTACCGGTAAGCCCAGTTCGCGGTAAGTCCGGGAGCCAAATCTCCTGCTTCCGTGAATAGCTTATAAATTACAGCATAACCGCTATTTTTTGGAACATACTAATCAACAAAGTGAAATGGTTTAACGAAGCAATGATTGTTTTGAACTCTGCTCTACGCGGGTTTAAATAAATGGGGTTTTGAATCGAGGAGGGTAATCACATGTCTGAAGAAATCAAGAATCAAGAAGCTGCGGATAACGTTGAGAATAACGAGACCGTAGAAGGGACAGAAGCTGTAGAATCCGCTGTAACGGAATCTGCAGAAGTTGTTGCCAGCAATGAAGAAGAAGTGACAAGCCAGGAAGGTCTGGAAATCATTTCTCTGAAAAAAGGCGATACCGTGAAAGGAACAATCGTCAAAATCGAAGATAACCAAGCTTATGTAAGCATTGGATATAAATACGACGGCGTTATTCCTATTCGCGAATTGTCTTCCGTTCAGCTGGACAATGCTGCAGCAGCGGTAGAAGTTGGCCAGGAAGTGGAATGCAAGGTTGTCAGCATCAACGACAACAAGGAGAGCCTGGTGCTGTCCAAGCGTGCCATCGACAGTGAGAAATCATGGGAAGATCTGGAGAAGTATTTCGCTTCCCAGGAATCCTTCGAAGTTACTGTAGCTGATGTTGTCAAAGGCGGCCTTGTGGCTGACGTTGGCGCACGCGGCTTCATCCCGGCTTCCATGGTTGAGCGTCACTTCGTTGAAGATTTCAGCGACTACAAGGGCCGCACACTGCGTGTCAAAGTGAAAGAACTTGACCGTGAGAACAGCAAGGTAATTCTCTCCGCCAAAGAAGTTCTGGAGGAAGAATTCGAAGCGAACAAGCAGAAGATTATGGCTGAGCTGTCCGAAGGCCAAATCATCGAAGGTACGGTTCAACGCCTGACTCAATTCGGCGCATTCGTCGATGTTGGCGGCGTAGACGGACTGGTTCACGTATCCGAGATCGCTTGGAACCATGTAGAGAAGCCATCCGATGTAGTATCCGAAGGCGACAAGGTTCGTGTTAAAGTACTTAAGGTTGATCCTGAAAAGGGCAAAATCAGCCTCAGCATCAAAGCAGCTGCTCCGGGTCCTTGGGATTCCGCAGCTGGTCAGATCAACATCGGCGATGTAGTTACAGGCGAAGTTAAACGCCTTGTAAACTTCGGCGCATTCGTTGAACTGCTGCCAGGCGTTGAAGGCCTTGTGCATATCTCCCAGATCTCTCACAAGCACATTGGTACTCCGCACGAAGTGCTCAAGGAAGGACAGGAAGTACAAGTGAAAGTACTTGACTTCAACCCATCCGAGAAGCGCGTCAGCCTGAGCATCAAGGAAACTGAAGAAGCTCCGGCTCCTTCGGCCAGACCAGAACGCAGCAACAGCAGAGACAGAGCGCCTAAAGAAGTGCTGAACAATCCTAACGTATCGCTCAGCAACGAAGGCCTCAGCTTCACACTGGCTGAACGTTTCGGCGACAAGCTGGACAAATTCAAGGGTAACAACTAATCCCTTTGTTATCTCATCATAACGGGTAAAGTAATCGGCGAGCCCTCGATCAGAGGGTTCGCCGATTGTCTTTTCACGGTTAGCCAATTGTAAGGTTTTTTGCTATGATGAGTAACGTAAGGAAGACAGGAGGAATGAATATGGCAAGACCCGTAGTGGCCATTGTCGGCAGGCCTAACGTCGGAAAGTCGACGATCTTTAACCGGCTGATTGGCGATAGACTGGCCATCGTAGAAGATAAACCGGGGATTACACGTGACCGGATATATGGAGTCTCCGACTGGAACGGCAAATCCTTCAGTGTCATTGATACTGGCGGGATTGAGATTGACGGAGAAGACGCTATTCTGAAATCCATCCGCGTTCAGGCGGAGCTGGCGATTGAGGAAGCAGATGTGATCGTCTTCATGTGCGAGGCGAAGAGCGGACTCACGAGTTCGGATGAGGAAGTGGCGCAGATTCTGTTCCGTTCCGGCAAGCCGATCGTTCTGGCTATCAATAAAGTCGATAACATGAAGCGCACCGAAGATATTTATGAATTTTACACCCTTGGAATTGGTGATCCGATCGGCATTTCAGGAAGCCATGGAACCGGCATCGGCGATCTGCTGGATGCGGTTGTCGAACGCCTGCCCGATAAGGTAGATGAGGAATATGATGAAGATGTCATCCGTGTGGCCTTGATCGGACGTCCGAATGTGGGTAAATCTTCACTGGTTAATGCGATTCTGGGTGAAGAACGCGTTATTGTCAGTGATGTTGCAGGGACTACACGCGATGCGATTGATACGCCGTTCGAACGGGATGGCCAGCGTTATGTGCTGATCGATACAGCGGGCATGCGCAAACGCGGCAAGGTCTATGAGAACACGGAGAAATACAGTGTCATGAGAGCGATGAAGGCGATTGAGCGCGCTGATGTTGTACTCGTTGTAATCAACGGTGAAGAAGGCATCATCGACCAGGACAAGCACATTGCCGGGTATGCCCATGATGCAGGTAAGGCTTCCGTCTTTGTCGTTAACAAATGGGATGCCATTGAGAAAGACGACAAGACGATGCAGAATTTCGAACGCACCATCCGCGATCACTTCCTGTTCATGAGCTATGCTCCGGTGGTATTCCTGTCTGCGCTTACCAAACAGCGTCTGCAGAAGCTGCTGCCTGTCGTACAGCATGTGGCCCAACAGCACGCCCTGCGGATTACTACCCATCTGGTGAATGATGTGGTGTCGGATGCCGTGGCGATCAATCCTCCGCCTACGGACAAAGGCCGCCGTCTGCGCATTAACTATGTAACTCAGGTTGCTGTAAAGCCGCCCACCATCGTGGTATTCGTCAATGATCCTTCGCTGATGCACTTCTCCTATGAGCGTTATCTGGAGAACAAGATCCGCGCAGCATTCAATTTCGAGGGTACACCGATCCGCCTCTTTACACGGCGCAAATCCGAGAACGAAGGTTAGGGGAGAAGAGTAGTGGCGTTTGAACTTCTGGTAATCGTTATAAGCTATCTGCTTGGCTCCGTCAGCTTCAGTGTATTGCTCGCCCGGCTGCTTAAGGGCATTGATATCCGCCAATATGGAAGCGGCAATGCGGGAGCGACCAATACGCTGCGTGTGATGGGGAAGGGACCGGCCATACTGGTGCTGTTTCTGGACGTACTGAAGGGAATTGCCGCAGTTTGGCTTGGCACATGGGCCGGCGGATGGGGAAGCTGGGTCGCAGTGGTCTGCGGTCTCGCTGCCATCATCGGACATAACTGGCCGGTCTATTTTCACTTTCGCGGAGGAAAAGGGATTGCAACAACGATTGGCGTGATGGCTACGCTGGTATTCTGGCCTGCGCTGATTGCCGGTGTGATTGCTATTCTCGCTATTGTACTTACACGATACGTCTCACTGGGCTCGCTGATTTTTGTGGCTCTTACACCGGTGTGTCTGCTGTTCACCGAGCGTACAACCCCGGAGCTATGGGGAAGTCTGATCATCGTGGTGTTCGCCTTCTGGCGTCACCGCAGCAATATCGTGAAGATCTCGCAGGGCCGTGAGAACAAAATAGGCTCCAAAGCCAAGGAGGGGAATCGCGTTGTCTGATAAAGTAACCGTGCTGGTCGCGGGCAGTTGGGGAACTGCGCTGGCTACTGTGCTGGCGGCTAACCACTCGGAGGTTTATCTGTGGACGCGAAAGCCTGAGCAGGCTGCCGAGATTAACGAGACACATACGAATCATCATTTCCTGCCGGGAATCAAGCTCCCCGGGAATATTATTGCCACCAAGGACATGGAGACTGCTGTCTCCGGTTCAAAGGCGGTAGTCATTGTCGCGCCTTCTTCCGGAATGCGTCAGGTGGCGCATAGCCTTAAGCCGTTCTGGAAGGACGATATGCTCTGCATTCACGCCACGAAGGGCTTCGAGACCGAGACCATGAAGCGGATGTCCACAGTGATCTCGGAAGAGCTGGGCTGCGGCGAAGGTGACATTGTTGTGCTCTCCGGGCCGAGCCATGCGGAAGAAGTGGTGCGGCTCTGTCCGACCACGGTTGTAGTGGCTTCGCCGGATGAGGGCCGTGCCAAGGCGGCACAGGGGCTGTTCATTAACAATGACTTCCGTGTGTATACCAACAGGGATCAGCTGGGAGTAGAGCTGGCTGGTGCACTGAAGAATATTATCGCGCTGGGTGCAGGGCTGTCCGACGGGCTGGGCTTCGGGGACAACGCGAAGGCGGCGCTGCTTACCCGCGGCCTGGCTGAGATCTCCCGGGTCGGTGTGGAGATGGGAGCGAATCCCTTAACCTTCTCCGGCCTTGCCGGACTCGGTGACCTGGTCGTAACAGCAACGAGCCAGCACAGCCGGAACTGGCGTGCGGGCTCTATGCTGGGCCAGGGCCAGCCGCTGAATGATGTGCTGGACTCGATGGGGATGGTTGTCGAAGGCATCCGGACGACGGAGGTGGCTTATGCAATCTCGCTGAAGCTGGGCGTACAGATGCCGATTACCGATCAGATTTATCATGTGCTGTTCAAGGGCAGAACACCGCGTAATGCCGTGGAAGCTCTGATGGGCCGTGACCGCAAGACGGAGATGGAGGCTATTTCCCAGGAGACCTGGGAGCAGTGGCATTCCTGATCACGTTCACCTTTTGCCGGAATATCTCATATGTTGTTAATGGGGATTGACGGAGGAGGGATGAACAGTGAGCAGAGATTTTTCCAAGGATGCTTTGAACGCCATCAACAAGAAGACGGGCAAAAACATTTCGGAAGGTGCCATCAAAAAGCTGGCCGGTACGGTTAAGCCGGGCACCACACAGAATGAAGCCCAGCTCCGCCAGTTAATTAAACAGGTATCCGCTATGGCTAAAGTGCCGGTCAGCGAGGCTACCGTACAGGAGATCGTCAATGCTGTTAAAAAAGGCGGCGCCGGTTCCGGTACGATGGAGTCTTTAATGAAAATGATGCTGAAAAAATAGCATATCCGTGAAGTAAGGCCATTCCTGCCGGGATGGCTCTTTTTCAGATTGGGCATAACTCCGGAAGGTAAGCTGATTCCGCGGTTGATGCTCTTTTTTTCCATCGGCAGGGGCTGATCTGTAAATTAATACTTAAAAAATGACGGATTTCACGCTATAATAGTCGCAATCCGGGAAAAGTGAAATGGAGGCGCATGACCTATGGACCCGATGACAAAAATGTGGCTGTCTCTGATTGCGGTACTGATTATGGGCTTATCCGTTTTTTTGATTACTTTTGCACGCAGCAAGACGAAGGGACTGCTTAGAGCTGTTTTATCGGTCATTGCTTTTGTCATCCTGCTGATCGGAGTTTTGGGCGGGGCCGCTTCAATTATGTAAGCATTTACATTATAATCAGGCAGACGTATTTCTGACAGAATCGTTAGTTGATTTTACAGGAATGGGGCGTGTGTAGATTGATGGCCGGTTCAGGAGTTCCCTATGCGCTGGAGACGGCACTGGGCAGTATTGCGGAGGAGTTGGATTGTATCGGGCCGGGTAAGCCGCCGGTGTGGTTGCTGGGGGGAAGCTGTGGTCTGCTGCTGCACGGGGTTCAGCTGAGTGCTGCACCGCGCGATATTGACCTCTATTGTGATCTGGAGGATGCCGCACAGCTTCATCAGGCACTGCTGAGATACACGGTCTGTGCGCCGGAAGAGGATTATAGCGGAGGCTGTTACTCTCTGCGCGGACTCTACTTCATCGGGGAGGTGAAGGTTGAGCTGGTGGGGGGATTCAGGATCGGCGGCGGCTCCGGGCAATATTCAGTGGATATCAGCAAGCTGCAGCCCTATGCTCCGATATATGCGCTCGAAGGGAGCGGACAGCTGGCCCTGATGCCGCTTGTCCACGAGCTGATCTTCAATCTGCTGCGCGGCAGGGAAGAACGCTGCCGGGCTATTGCTGAGCTGGTTAAGCGGGATATAACCGGTCATCTGCCGCTATTGGAGCAGCTCTTTGAGGAGAATCATCTGGAAGCCGCCGGCCTGCAGCCTAGGCTGGACGAGCTGCTGGGGATCACTGAATCTATGCGAATATAACCTGAATGCAGGGAAGGAGGCTGTAAGATGAATGCGAAATCACAAATAACGGTCACTTTCCTTCCGGAACAACGCACAGCTTCTGTCAAGCACGGTACATCGCTGCTGGAGGCTGTGCGCAAAGCCGGAATTGTCCTGGCTACCCGCTGCGGGGGGAAGGCGGGGTGCATGATGTGCAAAGTATCCGTGGAGCGTGCGGAAGCCGGGGCACTCAGACCTCCTGCGGAGGCGGAGAAGCGCAAGCTTGGCAGCCTGCTGGATGAAGGCGTCCGCCTGGCCTGTCAGGCCGCCATATGGGGCGATGTCAGGGTGTATATTCCCGAGGACCCGCTGAAGGCGGCTGTACGCCGCAGGCTGGAAGCGGCGCGCCGTGGCGAAACGGAGGAATTATGGTGAAGGCTACTCCCGGCACATCTGCAACCGTAAGCGAACAGAGAGGAGACCTGCAAATGGACTCGATGCATCTGGTGAAGCTCCGGCAGAGGCGGAACAGGTCTGCTATTCTGCTGCCTTTGCTTGTTCTGCTGCTCTTGTCTCTAAGCGGCTGCATGTATCCCCGGGAGCAGCAGCAGCCCGGCAGCAGTTACCGCGAGAGCGTGAAGCGGGTGCAGGCGGCGGTCGATGATTATCAGGAGCAGAAGGGGCTGCTGCCGATCTTGACCAGCGATCAGGCCACGCCCAGATACGAGAAATTCGTAATTGACCTGAATAAGCTGCAGAAGGAAGGATACCTGGATGAGATTCCGGCGGCAGCGTTTGAGAAGGGCGGCAGCGCCCATTTTCTGGTGCTGGATGAGGAGACGGACCCTCAGGTCAAGCTGATGGACCTGGTGACCGTGCAGAAGGTCAACGATATTCAGCGTAAGGTGAACCTCTATAAGTCTGCGCACGGCGGGAAGCTTCCGGCAGGAGAGGAGCTGTATCCGGGCCTTGTGTCCATTGATGCCAAGCGGGCGGGAACCGGGACGATCAAGCTAAGCAGCGTATATTCGGGGCAGCCGCTAGAATTCCTGATGGATAGCAGCGGGACGGTCTATGTGGATTACGGCGCGGATATCTCCTCGGCCATCGATAAGAACGGAAGTGCGCCTGCGGCAGAGCGTGACCTGAGGCTGGAGCTTACACAGGCTTCTTATTATGTTCCCGTCAAGTCACTCCCTTATCTGTGGGTTGACGGCCGTCCGGTCCCGCAGGCTCCGCAGGAATAGCAATACACTGTTATGAATTATGGCAGCAGTTCTCCGAGTAGGGGATTGCTGTTTTTTTGCTATTTTGCTATGGGGAGTCTCAGAAGGATAGTAGTTCTAGGCCGCAGGCCGCCCTCATAGACTTGATGAGAAGACTTCCGGGTGTCTTGACGCAGTGGCGAGCTAGATGGGGTACACGAAATTTCAGATGCAAAAATGCGCGGACGCTGGTCATAAATCCGTTACGGATACATATGATGATACTAGTCCAAATGCATGTCCGAGCATTCGGAGTTTAGCGCGGGGCAACCTTGCTTCGCCTCAGGCAAGTAAGCTAGGCTTCGGGCGGGCAAAGCTTAGTCCGGTGGTTGTCCTGCAAGGGTCAGTTTGCCGGCGGAACGCGAAGTCGATGCTCTTCAGGCATTTTTTCTTCGGAGTAATATGAGGAGGGGATCTCTTTTGGAAAAAGTGGATATTTTCAAGGACATTGCCGAGCGTACCGGCGGAGACATTTATCTTGGCGTCGTCGGCGCGGTTCGCACGGGGAAATCGACATTCATTAAGCGCTTCATGGAAACGATTGTTCTGCCGAACATCACCAGTGAAGCAGACCGCGTAAGAGCGGTCGACGAGCTGCCGCAAAGTGCGGCAGGCAAAACTATTATGACTACCGAGCCTAAATTCGTACCCAACAATGCGGTGCAGATTAAGGTGGCCGAAGGCCTGGAGGTTAACGTCCGGCTGGTCGATTGTGTAGGCTATGCAGTGGAAGGCGCAAAAGGGTATGAGGATGAGAATGGTCCGCGCATGATCTCGACGCCTTGGTTCGAGGAACCGATTCCTTTCCAGGAAGCGGCTGAAATCGGGACACGCAAGGTCATTCAGGAACACTCGACTCTAGGTGTGGTAGTCACTACGGATGGTACGATTGCCGAGATTCCGCGGAGCTCGTATGTCGATTCCGAAGAGCGCGTGATCGCAGAGCTGAAGGAGGTCGGCAAGCCGTTCGTGCTGGTCATCAACTCCACCCGGCCGCGCAGTGAGGAAGTCCAGCAGCTCCGCAGTGAGCTTGCCCTCAAATATGATATTCCGGTGATGACGCTTAGCGCTGCGAATATGACCGAGGACGATGTAACCGGCGTGCTGCGTGAAGTGCTGTATGAATTCCCGGTACATGAAGTTAATGTTAATCTGCCGAGCTGGGTGATGGTGCTGGGCGAGAATCACTGGCTGCGCAGCAGCTATGAGAATTCTGTCCGCGATACCGTGAAGGATATCCGCCGTCTGCGTGATGTGGACCGCCTGGTCTCCCAGTTCACCGAATATGATTTCATCGACCGGGCAGGCCTCAGCGGCATGAACATGGGCCAAGGGGTAGCCGAGATCGACCTCTATGCTCCCGAAGAGCTGTATGATCAGGTGCTGATGGAGGTAGTCGGGGTCGAGATTCGCGGCAAGGATCACCTGCTCCAGCTGATGCAGGACTTCTCACACGCCAAGCGTGAATATGACCGCTTCTCGGAAGCGCTGGAAATGGTTAAGACCACGGGGTATGGCATCGCTGCACCTTCGCTGGCCGAAATGGCGCTGGATGAACCTGAGCTGATCCGTCAAGGCTCCCGCTTCGGAGTCCGGCTGAAGGCTACGGCACCGTCGATCCATATGATCCGGGTGGATGTCGAGTCAGAGTTCTCGCCGATCATCGGTACAGAGAAACAGAGTGAAGAGCTGGTCCGTTACCTGATGCAGGACTTTGAGAATGACCCGATCAAAATCTGGGAATCCGACATCTTCGGCCGGTCCCTGCATTCCATAGTCCGCGAGGGCATTCAGGGCAAGATCGCGATGATGCCGGACAATGCCCGCTACAAGCTGCAGGAAACGCTGGGCCGGATTATCAACGAGGGCTCGGGCGGCCTGATTGCCATCATCCTCTAAATGAAATAAGCTTGTCCTTTGGAGCGGGAGCATTTCCCGCTCTTTTGCTATTTCCGGGTCCAATGCTGCTAGAGTGGAAAAGGGGAATTCTCCCTGGAAAGCTTCCGTTTTTACGGCATAACTGGTAGTAATAGACTGCGCAATTGCAGCGGAATGAAAGGAAAATTGCTACTTTCTGCTCCTTTTTTGAGGAACGCCTTGATATTATGGTTGGGCTGTATTACTATAAGTTTGTTGCGCTTCTAGAAGAGAGGTGCCAGTACCCTAGTAATAAACGGGATTATCACGTATATTTTACGTTGAAACGGAAAGAGTGTATGATACCGGAACTTTTAACCAGGGAGGTGAGAAGACATGAATAAATCAGATTTGATCAACGTAGTTACAGAAGCAACTGAACTTCCCAAAAAAGACGCTACGAAAGCGGTAGATGCCGTTTTTGAAGCAATCACAGGTGCACTGCAAAGCGGCGATAAGGTTCAGCTGGTTGGCTTCGGAAACTTTGAAGTGCGTGAACGTTCCGCACGTAAAGGCCGCAACCCGCAGACTGGTGAAGAAATCGAAATTCCTTCAAGCAAAGTACCGGCGTTCAAACCCGGTAAAGCGCTGAAAGACGGAATCAAATAAAGATTTCTACATATCTGCCCCATAGTCCTTGAATACCAACGATGCCGCCTTCCAAGGCGGCATTTGTTTTTGAGAGGCTCATAAACGTTGAGGAGGATTACAATGACTGAGAAGAAGAATGAAGTGAATCCTGCACCGTCCGGCAGCGACTATATCGTAGTCAAGGCTAAGGAGAACGGTGTTCAGGTCATCGGGCTGACCAGAGGGCTGGACACACGGTTTCACCATACGGAGAAGCTGGACAAAGGCGAGGTGCTCATTGCCCAATTCACCGATCACACCTCAGCAATGAAAATCCGCGGCAAGGCTGAAATCTGGAGCAAACACGGACAATTAGAGAGTGAAAGCTGAAAAGCAGGCATAGCCTGCTTTTTTTCAAAATATAACTAGATATGGGCCGCTCTGCGGTGCCGTATAATCCTGCATAGCAGCGGAAACTATTGAGAAGGGGGCATGTTATGAACCGGAGCTGGCTGATCGGAACGGCGTTGCTGCTTAGTGCAGCTACTACCCTGCTGCTGCCGCAACTGGCCGGCAACGTTCTAACTGCCCAGAGCAAGTATAGCGCAGTAGAGACTATAGGCCCGAAGGGCCTGGTGCTGGAGAATGACAATCTGGTAGATGCGCTCAGTGAGATTCCGCTGAGTCTGATGATTGATAAGGCTGGCTGGGAGAACGGGGTATTGTCGCTGGATCTCAAGGTGAACGGTGATGTCCACGAACCTCAGGAACTGTACCGCAACATGGCTCTGGCAATCGGGTTCGCGATTCAGGAGACCTCGAACGTGGACCAGCTGCTGCTGCGTGTGGTGGCAGAGGATCAGTGGCTGGATACCCGCCGCCTGCTTCTTGCGGGGGATATCCGCCGCAGCGAGTGGACCCCTCTGCTGCAGGAGGCGCTGGAGAACGCAGGCAATTCGCCTCTTCCCGATTACCTGAAGAACGGCTTCCGCATTAGCGAAAGCGAGCTGTGGAAAAAACAGTTCATTTATCCCTGAACCGGGTAATTGAAACTAGAAGGCTTCACTCGTGCGTGACAAAAAAACATGTGATATAATAGACAAGATTGTGAACAAATCATTTTGACAAACGTCAATGGCTTCGGAGGCTAAAATGAAACCGTACCGCATACCGCAACTGGCTAAACCCTACACCGACTACGATATGATTCAGCGGCATACGGAACTGCCGCCGTTCTCAGACGGGCGGGGTCATTTGTTATATATTTTTCTCGGCAGAGGCCGGGGGGCAGACTTCCAGCAGGGAGAGCTGTTCACCCTGGTGACCGGACTCGTCCAGCTTGGACTGGATACCCATGAGAGCATTGACCGGAATCATGAAGAGCCCGGCGGTGATATGATGCGCACCCGCCAGCTGAAGGTACTGGCCGGTGATTATTTCAGCAGCTGGTTCTACCATCTGCTTGCGAAGCACGGTCAGATTGAAATGGTGGGCACGCTCAGCACGGCTATCGCTGATTTCAATGTGATGAAGGCCAATCTTTACGGCAAGATGAGCGGAACGCTTGTCCCGGCTGAACAATACTTGAAGCACACGGTACAGCTCAATATGAGGCTGTTTCTTTCTTTTACACCAATGATTGAAGCGTCCCTGAGAGACATCTGGCAGAAGCTGCTCGCCGAATTCAGCCAGTGTGAGACGGCAGCCCAGGAATTGCGCCGGGGGGCAGCTCCGGCAAGTGCGCTTACGGGCTATGCTTACTGGAAGGTGATGGAGTCGGCGACCGAAGAGGAGCGTCAGCAGCTTAAGGGGCAGACTCTGGACCCCAAGGACTGGCAGAAGCTGAAGCTGAGGTGCAAATGTGATACACTGCTGACGGACAAGCTGCATAGTTCGCTTGCGTCCATTCAGTCGTTATTGCAGAGCATCAGGGACGAGGAACTGGCGGGTCAGCTTAGATCAGCACTGGACCGCCTGCTTCTGCAAATGAAAATTTCCGGACAAGCTGCCGTGGAGGGTTAGAGAATGACAGTAGATAAAGCTACCGTAACAGGCGCGCAAGGCGAGAAGCCGAAGGAGCAATTTGTCCATTCGGTATTTGAGAGCATTGCCGGCAAATATGATCTGATGAATGATATTCTGAGCTTCCGGCGCCATAAGGCCTGGCGGAAGTTCACCATGCGCAAGATGGGCATGAAGCGCGGGGACTCGGCAGTGGACCTGTGCTGCGGTACCTGCGACTGGAGCATTGCCCTCGCGGATGCGAGCGAGACCGGAAATGTTATGGGGCTGGACTTCAGCGCAGGCATGCTGGAGGTAGGACGGCGCAAGGTGGAAGCGCGCGGACTGCAGGACCGGATCTCCCTGATTCAGGGGAATGCCATGGAGCTGCCGTTCGGTGATAACTCCTTCGATTACGCGACGATCGGCTTTGGACTCCGTAATGTGCCTGATCCCGTTCAGGTGCTCAGCGAGATGAAGCGCGTGGTGAAGCCCGGCGGTATGGTAGTATGCCTGGAGCTGTCGAAGCCGATGAAGCAGCCGTTCAAAGGTATTTATTATTTTTATTTCCAGCGTGTGCTTCCACTGCTCGGCAGACTGTTCGCCAAGCGGTATGAGCAATATAAATGGCTTCCTGAATCACTGGCACTCTTCCCGGACAGGAAGCAATTAGAGGAGATCTTCCGGGATACCGGACTTACAAAAGTGGAATCGTTCCCCTTGAACGGTGGCATCGCGGCGTTACATCTTGGACTCAAGGAGAACTGTAATGTTTAAGAAAATCGGTATTTTTCTACAAATGATTAAATTTGAGCACACGGTTTTTGCTTTACCCTTTGCTTTTATGGGGGCTTTGCTTGGTTCGGTAGTCATGTTTGGAGAACTGCCCTCCTGGAGCCAGATCGGATGGGTAGTTGTTGCCATGTTCGGCGCGCGCAGCGCGGCCATGGGGCTTAACCGGCTGATCGACCGGATCAGTGACGCGAAGAATCCCCGGACAGCGGGAAGAGCGATTCCGGCAGGATTACTGAAGGTTGGAGAGGTATCGTTGTTCATTGCGTTCTCGTTCTTTTTGCTGTTCTGGGCAGCCTTCAAGCTCAATCCTCTGTCAGCCAAGCTGCTGCCGATTGCTGTTTTTCTGCTGGTCCTCTATTCCTTCACCAAACGCTTTACCTGGGCCTGTCACCTGATTCTCGGGCTTACGATTGCCCTTGCACCTCTCGGCGGGTGGGTTGCGGTTACAGGAACGGTAGATTTGACCGCTATGATCTTCTATTTCACGATCGTATTCTGGACAGCAGGCTTTGATATCATCTACTCCTGCCAGGATGTTGATTTCGACCGCAAGGAAGGGCTGTATTCGATTCCGGTGCGCTTCGGGGTGGCGCGTGCGCTGGGGATTGCCAAAGTCTTTCACCTGCTGACAGCACTGGGCTTCATCTCTCTCTTGTTCATCACCGATTTGAGCTGGTGGTATGTGGCCGGCATGGTGATTGCTTACATTATACTGTTCTATGAGCACTACATCGTGTCTCCGGGTGATCTAAGCAAGCTGCAGACCGCCTTCTTCACCATGAATGGTGTACTTAGCATTGTGGTCTTTTCCTTTACTCTGATTGACCTGGTGGTGCAGTTCTACAAATGACCGAACATAAGCCAAAGAACTTCGTGGTTGGCATTACTGGTGCGAGCGGTGCGATCTACGGCATCCGGCTGACAGAGACACTCCTGTCCCTCGGTTATACAGTACATCTGGTTGTCAGTAATGCGGGCTGGCGTGTCTTCAAGGAGGAGCTGGGTTATGCTGTAACTGACCGGGAAGGCCTGCTGAACGAGCAGTTCGGCAGCTATCCCGGTTCTCTTCTGTATCACCCGGTACAGGATATCGGTGCTTCGATTGCCAGCGGTTCCTTCCGGACAGAGGGGATGATTATTATGCCCTGCTCGATGGGAACACTGTCTGCTGTAGCGCATGGCAGCTCGGATAATCTGATGACGCGGGCTGCAGATGTCATGCTGAAGGAAGGGCGTCCGCTCGTTCTGGTGCCCCGGGAGACACCGCTGCATGCGATTCACCTGGAGAATATGCTGAAGCTGTCGCGGATGGGCGTCAAGCTGATTCCGGCAATGCCAGCGTTCTATTACGGTCCTGCCACTATGGATGATCTGATTAATTTCATGGTCGGTAAGGTGCTTGACAGCTTCGGGATAGAGCATGCTTTATTTCGCAGATGGGGGGATGAAGGATGACAGATCTGGAACACACCGTCATCGGCAAAATCAGCTACACCAATTCATGGCCGGTCTATCATTATTTCGACCCCTCTGCTTTAAGCTTTCCTGCTGAAATGGTGAGTGAGGTGCCTGCCGTGCTTAACCGGGGCATGGCAGCAGGCGATATTCATGTTGGGGCTTTATCCTCCTTTGCTTACGCTACGTCCAGCGACCGGCTGCTGCTGCTGCCCGGTCTGTCCGTCAGCGCGGACGGTCCGGTGCGGTCGATATTTCTCTTCTCCAAAAAGCCGCTTCAGCAGCTTGGCAGCGGAACGATAGCCGTGACGAACACCTCAGCTACCTCGGTCAATCTGCTGAAGATTCTGATGCATAAGGCCTTAGGGGCCAGCCCGGAGTATATTAGCAGCGATCCCGATCTGAACATCATGATGCAGCAGGCGGATGCCGGACTCCTGATTGGTGACCATGCCATTCGTGCCTCCTGGCAGGATCAGGGCTATGAAGTGACGGATCTGGGCGGGCTGTGGAAGGAATGGACCGGCCATAGTATGACCTTTGCTGTATGGGCGGTTAACCGCAAGGCTGCGGCCCGGAATCCTGAGGCTATTGCCGAGATTGCCGAAGCCTTCGAGCGGAGCAAGAGACGCGGCCTGAATGATCTGGGACCGGTAATTCACGAAGCCTGCTGCACGATCGGGGGCACGGCCGCCTATTGGAGAGATTACTTCCGTAATTTATGTTATGACTTTGGGGAAAGGCAGCAGGAAGGTCTGAACCTCTATTTCCGCTATGCCTATGAAATGGGCCTGCTGCCGCAGGAAGTGAAGATGGAGCTTTGGAGCCACAATCTGCTGACACGGGTGAAAGAATGAAGCGACTGCAAATATTCGGCTTGCTGAACAAAGATATGGATCAGATTGAGAAAGAGCTGTACCGCAGTGTCCAGGGGGATGATGAACTGCTGAGCGAGACCTCGCTGCATCTGCTGAGAGCAGGGGGCAAGCGGCTCCGGCCGGTATTCGTGCTGATGGGCGGCAAATTCGGGACCTATGATCTCGAAAAGCTGAAGCGCGTCGCTATTCCGCTGGAGCTGATTCACAGCGCCTCGCTGGTCCACGATGATGTCATTGACGATGCGGAGCTCCGGCGGGGAGAGCCAACCGTCAAGGCGAAATGGGGCGACAAGATCGCCATGTATACCGGTGACTATATTTATGCCAAGGCACTTGTGATGACTTCAGGGCTGAAGAATCCCCTGATTCATCAGATTCTCTCCAAAGCGATGGTAGAGATGTCCATCGGAGAGATGGAGCAGATCCGCGACTTCTTCAACAGCGGACAGAGCGTGCGCCATTACCTGCGGAGAATCCGCCGGAAGACAGCGCTGCTGATTGCCGTCAGCTGTCAGCTTGGCGCTCTGGCTGCAGATGCGGAGCCGGGAACAGCCAGGCTCCTCTATAATTACGGATATAACGTTGGGATGGCGTTTCAAATCCGTGATGATCTGCTCGATCTCTCCGGAACGGAGAAGCAAATTGGCAAGCCGCCCGGAAGCGATATGCGGCAGGGGAATATTACTCTGCCTGTCATCTATAGTCTGCAGGATGAGCGGCTCCGCAGCCGCCTGCTTGAAGAGCTTGAAGCGATTCGTGAAGGGAATAGCGGGGGGGGCCGCGCGATCGACCTGATTCTCTCCGGCGACGGAATTTCCCGTGCGGAGGAGTTAGCTTCGCGCTATATCGCCAAGGCACTGGATGCACTGGAGCAGCTGCCCAGCAACCGGACGAAGCGCAATTTGCGCGATATCGCCTTTTTCGTGACCGGCCGGGCTTATTGAAAATATAAGAACTCAACTGCAAATTTACGTTCACAGATGCCGGGGTTTCTGATAATATCAGACCATAAACAGCCCATTCATTTAGAATAAGGGAAATTGGAGAGTGACTCTATGGAACAAACGTATCTGATGATCAAACCGGATGGTGTACAGCGCGGACTGATCGGGCGCATCGTCGCCCGTCTGGAAGACAAGGGATTCAAGCTGGTCGCTGCCAAGCTGATTACCGTGACTGAGGAGCAGGCCAAGAAGCATTATGCGGAGCACGACGGCAAGGATTTTTTCCCGGAGCTGGTAAGCTTCATCACTTCCGGCCCTGTGTTCGCCATGGTATGGGAAGGCGATGATGTCATCGCGTTATCGCGTCTGCTGATCGGCAAAACCAAGGTCGGTGAGGCTCTGCCGGGCACCATCCGCGGGGATTATGCCAGCCATACTCCGCTTAATCTGATTCACGGATCGGATTCACCGGACAGTGCAGCACGTGAGATCGCCAATTTCTTCGCTCCGGATGAGCTGGCACAGTATCATAAAGACATCGCAGCCTGGATGTAAGATCCGGGCAGGAGACAGGAGAATTATTATGGCTGAACGTGAAGAATCCTCATTAACCCCGGACCCTGATTACACCGGATTTATTCATAATATCAAACAAAGCACAGGCATTGACCTTGCGCAGTATAAGGAAGCACAGATGAAGCGGCGGCTGACTACGCTCCGTATGAAGAACGGCTACAATACCTTTAACGAATTCTATGCGGCCATGATGAAGGACAAGGCTCTGTTCTATGAGTTTTTGGACCGCATGACGATCAATGTCTCCGAATTCTGGCGGAATCCGAACCGCTGGGAAGTGCTGCGGGATGTGGTTCTGCCGGATCTTCAGCGTTCCGGCCGCAGACTGAAGCTATGGAGTGCCGCCTGTTCAACGGGGGAAGAGCCTTATACGCTGGCGATGATTCTTTCAGACAAGAATATTCTGGCCCAGACCGGGATTCTGGCTACAGATATTGATGACGGGGCGCTGGCCAAAGCCAAGCAGGGAATCTATCTGGAGCGCTCCCTGAAGGATGTGCCCAAAGATGTGGCAGACCGGTATTTCACACCGGAAGGACCGGTCTTCAAGGTCAGCGAAGGACTGAAGAAGAATATTGATTTCCGCAAGCAGAATTTGCTGCTGGATAAATTCGACGAAGGCTTCGATTTGATTATCTGCCGCAATGTCATGATCTACTTCACCGAAGAAGCCAAGAATAAGCTGTATCATAAATTCTCGGCCAGTCTGCGTCCGGGGGGCTATCTGTTCGTGGGCAGCACGGAGCAGATCTTTACACCGGCGCAGTATGGCTTCGAGTCGACCGAAACCTTCTTTTACCGCAAGAAATAGCTTTAGTCTAATGGGGGCTCGCTTGGTGCAAGGTATACTTTAGGCGCTTTTCAGTGATACTGGGAAGTAGGAAGAAACCTAACGCCAAGTGAAAGGTCGTTAACCCAGATGGACAAAAGCAAGGTCATCACCGCGTACCGGCGGGGGTTCCTCACCGTCCGCGAATGCGGGCAGATTCTCGGCATCGAGGAGCTGCAGCTCCAGAGCCTGCTTACTGCGGAAGAGGGCAGAACCGGCAGCCGTCTTCCGGCACCCGGCAGCGACGCTCTGGAGACAGGCTCCTGAACGGGGAGCACAGCAGCGCCGCTTCTACTCGAAAGAGCAGGAGCGGCGCTTGTTTTGTTCAGCGGGAAGCAGCGGGCCGGGCTATTGCTTTCTTGTCAAAGCGGAGAGCCTATACTATAATAAGCAAAGACATTTAACATTTTAGCGGTTTACAGTCCAAAAGTGTGAAGGGGGAACGCAGCATGAGTTTGCGCTATTTAACAGCGGGGGAAACGCACGGCCCCCAGCTTACTGCCATTATTGAGGGATTGCCCAGTAATTTAACACTTGACTTTGAAGAACTTAATTTCCAGCTGCACCGGAGACAGAAGGGCTACGGCCGCGGACGCCGGATGCAGATTGAGAAGGATACTGCCCAGATTGCCGGCGGTGTACGCCACGGCTATACTACCGGAGCTCCTGTAGCGCTCATTGTGGAGAACAAGGACTGGACACACTGGAAGAACATTATGAACATTGAGCCGATTCCGGGCAGTGACGAAGAGAAGCGCCGGGTGAACCGTCCGCGTCCCGGTCATGCGGACCTGAACGGCGGACTTAAGTATAATCATACCGATCTGCGTAACGTGCTGGAGCGCTCCAGCGCCCGTGAGACGGCCGCAAGAGTAGCCGTAGGCGGAGTAGCCCGTCAGCTGCTTGCAGCCTTCGGGGTGAAGATTGCCGGACAAGTCATCCGGATCGGAGAGATTGAAGCACCTGCTAATGATCTGCCTATCGATGAGTTGATTGCCCGGACTGAAGAATCCTCTGTGCGGGTAGTGGACAAGGAGACAGAGCAGAAGATGGAGGCTTACATAGACAAGATCAAGGAAGAAGGCGACTCCATCGGCGGGATTGTGGAATGTATTGTCGAAGGTCTGCCTATTGGCCTTGGCAGTTATGTACAGTCCGACCGCAAGCTGGATGGTGCCATCGCCGGAGCCGTGATGTCGATCAATGCCTTCAAGGGCGTGGAGATCGGAATCGGCTTCGAAGCCGGGAAGCTGCGCGGCTCACAGGTCCATGACGAGATTATGTATGAAGCCTCGAAGGGTTACTACCGGGCGAGCAACCGGCTGGGCGGGTTCGAAGGCGGAATGACCAATGGAATGCCAGTGGTCGTCAGAGGGGTAATGAAGCCGATCCCGACGCTGTACAAGCCGCTGCAGAGTGTGGATATCGATACGAAGGAGCCGTTCACAGCCCAGGTGGAGCGTTCAGATGCCTGTGCCGTTCCGGCAGCTTGTGTCGTACTGGAGAGTGTAGTAGCCTGGGAGATTGCCAAGGCGTTCCTGGACAAATTCGGCGGGGACTCTCTGGAAGAGATCCGCGCGAACTATAATAATTACCTGGCCCAGCTGGAGAGCTACTAGGATGCGCAGCATTACTGTTGACTTAGGCGAACGTTCTTATCCGATTTATATCGGCAGCGGTCTGCTGCAGAGTATCGGTGAACGCTGTACCGAAGCGGGGTTCGCGCAGCGCAGCCCGCTGCTGGTGGTGAGTGATACGGAAGTAGCGCCGCTGTATCTGGAGCAGGTGGAGGCCTCCCTCCGCAGCAGCGGATATACGGTAATCAGCCATGTCATTCAGGCAGGTGAAGCTTCGAAGTCTCTAGCTGTCTATGAAGAAGTTATTACCACCGCCATTCAAGGCGGTCTGGACCGCAGCTCAGCCGTGCTGGCGCTTGGCGGGGGAGTCGTTGGGGATCTGGCTGGCTTCGTTGCCGCATCTTATATGCGGGGAATCGGGTTCATGCAGATTCCAACGACCATTCTCGCCCATGACAGCAGCGTAGGCGGCAAAGTGGCCGTTAACCATCCGCTGGCCAAGAATATGCTGGGCGCCTTTTATCAGCCTTCTATGGTGGTATATGATCTGGATACCTTAACTACGCTTCCACCCCGGCAGGTCGCTTCAGGCCTGGCTGAGGTGGTCAAGCACGGGCTGATCCTGGACCGTGAGTTCGCTTACTGGTGCCGTGAGCATGCGGATGAGCTGCTGGCATTGAATCCAGAGGCGCTGGGATATGCGCTGGAACGCGGTTGTGCCATCAAGGCGGACGTAATCGGCGGTGATGAGCGCGAGCACGGGCAGCGTGCGATTCTGAATCTGGGCCATACCATCGGACATGCTATCGAAGCTGTCGGCGGCTATGGAACCTTCCTGCATGGAGAGGCGATTGCCATCGGGATGGCCGGATCTGCTCTGCTCGCAGCGAAGCTGGGCCGGGACAGACAGATCTACGAGGATACTGTATCCATGCTTACCGCCCTGTCACTGCCCACCCGGCTTCCTTCGCAGTATAGCGGGGAAGAGCTGATGGATGCGATGATGCATGACAAGAAATTCAAGGAAGGCCGAATGACTTTTATCGTGCCGGAGGCCATTGGTGAAGTTAGCATCATCAGTGATGTGCAGGCAAGCGATGTATCAGAGGTCATAGCCCAGCTTAAGAAGGAGGGGAGCCCATGGTGAACCGGGGCATACGCGGTGCAACAACCGTAACCCAGAATGAAGAGACGGAAATTTTACGTGAAACGGTGATCCTGCTGAGGGAGATTGTGGAGCGCAATGATGTGATCGCAGAGGATATCTGCAGTGTGTGGATTACGATGACCACCGATCTGGATGCAACCTTCCCGGCACGGGCGATCCGTGAGATTGAAGGCTGGGAGATGGTTCCGCTGATGTGTTCCGTGGAGATCCCTGTGAAGGGCAGCCTGCCGAATTGCATCCGCCTGATGGTGCAGGTGAATACCGACAAATCCCAGCGCGATATCCGGCATGTGTATCTGAATGAAGCCCAGCGGCTTCGCCCGGATCTCTCACAGAGCAAGTAATAATTATAGTTACGGGGTTGTCAATGACTACCGTCATCATGTATAGTGAAGTTAGCCGAGTAAAGCAGAGTTTAGAATGAGTTGAGTAGAGTATAGTTGAGCTGAGTGTAGGACCTATAGCAGAGCAGACCCTTGATTGTCAGTGTTCTTTTTTGGCATACCTGTATAGCCGTAACTTATGATAAGTTGCATCTGCGCTATCCCTGTATCCATGGAGGAATCTCTTGCATTCGGCTTTGTTCATGCCGGTCCCAGGTGCTTATTCACATACTGACTATCAACAAACCTCTACTCCGGTAGAGGTTTTTCTGTATTTCGGACCCTATCCGTTATCCCCCTAGGAGGTTACCCAAGTGACGAATCCGAGCATTGAAGAAGTGGTGTCGCTGTCGCGCGAATATAATCTGATCCCTGTTGTAACAAGATTGCTGGCTGATATGGAAACGCCGATCCGGCTGTTCCAGCGGTTTGCCGAGCAGGACCGCGCATTTTTGCTGGAGAGTGTAGAGGGCGGCATTCAGTGGGCGCGTTATTCTTTTATCGGCAGTGATCCGTTCCTGATGATCTCCGGCAAAAAGGGGCAGATCCAGGTGGAGGTCGGCGGCGAGAAAAAACAGCTGTCCGGCAAACCTGTCGAGGAGCTGAAAGCGCTGCTCCGTTCCTACCGCAGTCCCAAGCTGGACGGCATGCCGCCGTTCACAGGCGGAGCCATCGGATTCTTCGGCTACGATCTTCTGCAGTATTACGAGAAGCTGTCCGCACATGCGGTAGATGACCTGAATATGGATGATATCCGCTTTATGTTCTGTGACCGCATTATCGTCTTCGATCATGTGAAGCAGCAGATCCTGCTGGTGGGTAATCTTCATATTAAGGATGGCGATACGGATTCGGATATCCGGGCCAATTACGAGGAACTGAGCAACCGCTTAGTGAATCTGGCAGAGGAGCTGCAAAAGGAAGGCCCGAAGGAGAACGTCAACCGCCGCAGCATTCCGCAGGATATCGAGCTGGGAGAGATTCACTCGAATCTCACGAAGGAGCAGTATATAAGCAACGTAGAGCAGGCCAAAGAATACATCCGTGCCGGAGATATCTTCCAGGTGGTGCTGTCACAGCGGATGCATATCGAGACCGAGGTCTCTCCGCTGCATGTGTACCGGATGCTGCGCATTCTGAATCCTTCTCCTTACATGTATTATCTGAAAATGGATGAGGAGATCATCGTCGGCACCTCGCCGGAAGCGCTGGTCAAGGTGGATGGCGGACGGGTGGAGACCCGGCCGATTGCCGGAACCCGGCCGCGCGGAGCGAGCGCGGCTGAGGATCATCAGCTCGCCGCAGAGCTGCTTGAGGACGAGAAGGAACGTGCGGAGCATCTGATGCTGGTCGACCTGGGCCGCAATGATCTGGGCCGGGTCTCGAAATTCGGCAGCGTGAAATGCAATACGTTCATGGAGATCGAGAAATACTCGCATGTTATGCATCTAGTCTCGAATGTGACCGGAACGCTGGCTGAGGATAAGGATTTCTTCGATGCGTTCCTCTCCTGCCTTCCGGCAGGTACGGTATCGGGAGCGCCGAAGCTGCGGGCAATGGAGATTATTGCCGAGCTGGAGCGGGAAGCCCGCGGGGCTTATGCCGGAGCGATCGGCTATCTCGGCTTCTCCGGGAACATGGATTCCTGCATCACCATCCGCACGATTATTTTCCGCAAGGGCCGTGCTTACGTGCAGGCCGGAGCAGGAATCGTCTGGGATTCGGTGCCGGAGAAGGAATATGAGGAGACGGTGAACAAGGCCAAAGGAATGCTGAAGGCCATCCGTATGGCGGAAGCAATGTTCCCCGCCGAGGTGAAGGAAAAACAGGTCATTAACCAGGATTATATGTACGAATATACCCCGTGAGCCGGGAATTAGCAGAGACGAGATCAGAAGAGCAGAGAATGCTCCATAAAACTTAAAACTTTTAGGAGGACATCCACCATGGACGCAAGCCAGTTACTACAATCAGGAATTGCCGGTTTAATCGAGGGAAAGGATCTTACCCGTACGCAGGCCCGCGAGATTATGGGCACGATTATGGAAGGTGCAGCTTCACCGGCGCAGATCGGTGCGCTGCTGACCGCACTGCGGATCAAAGGGGAGACCGTTGAAGAAATCACCGGCTTCGCAGAGGCAATGCGCGGTTTCGGCACACAGGTGCTTACTGAGCGGAGCCAGCTGCTGGATACCTGCGGCACGGGCGGCTCCGGCATTCATAAATTCAATATCTCCACAGCTTCGGCGATCATCTCTTCTGCTGCTTCTGTAAGAGTGGCGAAGCACGGCAACCGTTCGGCGTCCGGCAGAGCGGGCAGTGCAGATGTGCTGGAGGCGCTTGGCGTCAATATTCATCTGAATGCAGAGCAGGCGCGGCAATGTCTGGATAGTATCGGCATCTGCTTCTTGTTCGCTCAAATCTATCATCCGTCCATGAAGCATGCCGCTGCTCCCCGCCGTGAGCTGGGTGTGCGGACGGTCTTCAATATGCTGGGTCCGCTGACCAATCCGGCCGGAGCAGACCGGCAGCTGATGGGCATCTACGACCGTAACAAGACAGAGACGGTGGCCAAGGTCCTGGGTGAGCTGGGCTCCAAGCGGGCGATGATTGTCAGCAGCCTGGACGGCCTGGATGAGATCAGCATCTCGGCACCGACGCAGGTCTCCGAGCTGAAGCAGGGCGTCGTCACCACCTACGTAATTACACCGCAGGAGCTTGGCCTCAGCCAGCATCCGCTGGAGGATGTAATGGGCGGGGATGCCGCAGAGAATGCGGCGATTATCACTACCGTGCTGGAGGGTAATATCAATCCGTACCGTGATATCGTACTGGCGAATGCCGGAGCTTGCATCTATGTCGCCGGTCTTGCCGATACACTTAAGGAAGGCGTGGACCGTGCCAGAGAGGTTGTGGATTCAGGAGCGGCTCTACGCAAGCTGGAACAGTTAAAAGCGATGACAAAGGAGCTTGATTATGTATCTTGACCGGATTGTTGCCACGAAAGTGAAAGAGGTAGAAGCGTTAAGCGTGCAATTCTCGCTCGCTGCGGCGGAGCGCTCCATTGCAGGTTTGCCTGCTACAAGAGGCTTCCGCAGTGCCCTGACTGAACGCCGGAACCGGGAGATGGGGCTGATCGCTGAAGTGAAGAAGGCCTCACCGTCCAAGGGGCTGATCCGGGCCGATTTTGATCCGGTGACGATTGCCCGGGGTTACGAAGCGGGAGGCGCGGATTGCCTGTCCGTGCTGACGGACAAGGATTATTTTCAGGGCAGCGGCGTGTATCTCCAGCAGGTAAGAGAGGCTGTGCAGCTTCCGCTGCTGCGCAAGGACTTCATTATCGATGAGAAGCAGATCTATGAGGCCCGGCTGCTTGGTGCAGATGCCATTCTGCTGATTGCGGCCATTCTGACCCCGCAGCAGCTCGCCGCGTTCACGGACACCGCTGCCGCGCTTGGGCTCGATATCCTGATTGAGGTCCATGACCGCACTGAACTGGAGACGGTATTGTCTACTGGTAAGGCTGAACATCCCGGGGTTCTGCTGGGCATCAATAACCGGAATCTCAAAACGTTCGAAACATCGCTCTCCGCTACGGAGGAGCTGGCAGCCTTGCTGCCAGCCGGTCTTCCCGTAATCAGCGAGAGCGGGATTACCGGGCCGGAGGATATTGCGTATCTCCGCAAGACACGGGCAACCGGTGTGCTGGTCGGAGAATACCTGATGCGCCAGCCGGATGTAGAGCAGGCAATCCATCAGCTGCTCGGTCCGCTTCCAGCCGGGAAGGATCGTGTGCAGCGTGACTGAACCTCTCGTAAAAATCTGTGGACTTCAGGGCGTTGAAGTGCTAAAATCTATGAATAGTTTGCCGCTCGATTATGTGGGCCTGGTGTTTGCACCCAGCCGCCGGAGAGTTACCGCGGGTGTGGCTGCGGAGTTGATTGCGGAGCTGGGAAACTGGAAGTCTGAGCCTGCGCCCCGCCCGGTAGGCGTATTCGTTAACCCCGAACTTTCTGAGCTGGCAGAGCTGCTGAGAACGGTACCGCTGGATGTTGTGCAGCTTCATGGACAAGAGAGTCCGCAGTTCTGTGCGGAGGTCAAGGCTGCTTTTCCCCAGGTTAAGGTCTGGAAGGCCCTTTCGGTTGCCGGACGCAGTTCTGATGCGGGGGATGAGGTTCAGGCTCTGCTGGACAGCTATGCAGGCACTATTGATGCGCTGCTGCTGGATACCTATGATCCGCAGGACAGCGGCGGAACGGGCCGTACCTTTGATTGGGAGCAGATCCCCTTATACCAGCAAGCGGCGGCGAAGCATGCGCTGCCTTTATTTATAGCCGGAGGCTTGCATCCGGACAATGTGAACGAGCTGCTGGATGGCTACGCCCCTTATGGCGTGGATGTCTCCAGCGGAGTAGAGAGTAACGGCAGTAAGGACATTGCTAAAATGACAGCTTTCGTAGAAAGGGTGAAGCAATCATGATACAAGTACCGGACAAAAATGGACGTTTTGGTTCTTTTGGAGGCCGCTTCGTTCCTGAGACCTTGATGACTGCACTGATTGAGCTGGAAGAGGCTTATAATAAATTCTCGGCAGACCCGGCCTTTCAGGAGGAAATAGATTATCTGCTCAAGCAGTATTCGGGCCGCGAGACCCCGCTGTATTATGCAGAGCGGCTAAGTAAGCAGCTTGGCGAAGCCAAGATCTATCTGAAGCGGGAGGACCTCAATCATACAGGCGCCCACAAAATCAACAACGCGATCGGACAAGGCATTCTGGCCAAAATGATGGGTAAAACCAAGGTGATTGCCGAAACCGGCGCAGGCCAGCACGGAGTAGCTACAGCTACGGTAGCCGCCTTGCTCGGTATGGAATGCAAGGTGTTCATGGGTGAAGAGGATACCCGCCGCCAGGCGCTCAATGTCTTCCGGATGAAGCTGCTCGGGGCAGAGGTTATTCCGGTGACCTCCGGCTCCAGAACGCTGAAGGATGCCGGGAATGAGGCACTCCGCTACTGGGTGAGTAACGTAGAAGATACGTTCTACGTGCTTGGGTCTGCGGTAGGTCCCCATCCGTATCCGATGATGGTCCGTAACTTCCAGCGGATTATCGGGGATGAGACCCGCCGCCAGATCCTTGAGGCCGAAGGGCGTCTGCCGGATCTGCTGGTTGCCGCTGTAGGCGGAGGCAGCAATGCTATCGGCATGTTCTATCCGTTCATGGAGGATGAGCAGGTGGGGATGATCGGTGTTGAAGCTGCCGGTAAAGGCGTAGACACACCCTTCCATGCAGCAACCATGAGCAAAGGAAGCCATGGCGTGTTCCAGGGCTCAATGAGCTATCTGCTGCAGGATGAGCATGGACAGGTCATTGAGGCCCATTCCATATCGGCCGGACTCGATTATCCGGGCGTTGGGCCAGAGCATTCCTATCTCAAGGACATTCACCGTGCCCAGTACGTGCCGGTGACCGATGCGGAAGCGCTGGATGCGCTGAAGCTGCTCTGCGTGACGGAGGGCATCATTCCCGCCCTGGAATCGGCTCATGCCATTGCCCATGTGGTGAAGCTTGGCAAGACGCTGACCAAGGATGATATTGTGGTGATTTGCCTGTCGGGACGCGGCGACAAAGATGTCGAATCCATTATGGCTTATACGGAAGGGGCGGAGCAGCAATGACAACTGAAACGACGAACCGGATGGACCTGGCGTTTAACCGGCTCAAGGCGGAAGGCCGTACTGCCCTTATTCCGTTCCTTACCGTAGGCGATCCTGATCTTGAGACTACGCTGGATATTATTGCCGAGCTGGAGGCAGCAGGAGCGGATATCCTGGAGCTTGGCGTTCCATACTCCGATCCGCTTGCCGACGGTCCGGTTATCCAGCGGGCGTCCGCTAGAGCGCTTCGCAGCAAGGTTCATCTGCGCACCTGTATGGAGACGGCGCTGAAAGCAAGGCAGGCAGGCAGCGGGCTGCCGTTCATCCTGTTCACGTATTATAATCCGGTGCTGCAGATGGGGCTGGATACGTTTTTTGCGGAGCTGAATACCCATGAGATCAGCGGGCTGATTATACCCGACCTGCCGATTGAGGAATCAGAAGACATGCGTGCACGCAGCCATGCCGCCGGAGTGAATCTCATTCCGCTCGTAGCCCCGACCTCCAGCGAACGGATTGCCCGGATTGTATCCGGCGCCAGCGGCTTTGTCTATTGCGTATCCTCGCTCGGTGTAACCGGGGAACGCTCTAGCTTCCACAGCGGAGTAGATGAGTTCATTGCGTCCGTCCGCCGGTCTACGGACCTGCCGATTGCTGTAGGATTCGGAATCTCCACTGGAGAACAGGTATCCCGTTTTGCCAAGATCTGTGATGGGGTAGTAGTGGGCAGCGCCATTGTCCGCAAGGTGGAGGAGGTTATTCCCCTGCTGTCCCAGCCGCAGACGAGAAGCGCCGGACTGTTGCAAATTCGTGAATTTGTGGCACAATTAAGACCTAATTAACTTTTGGAGAGCGAGGATCACCCATGAATCCAAAACCGAATATTGTTGACCTTCCTGTCTACAAGCCCGGGAAACCCATTGAAGAAGTCAAGAAGGAGCTGGGCTTAAGCGAAGTCATTAAGCTGGCATCCAACGAGAACCCTTACGGGGCTGCACCAAGTGCAAAGGCCGCTATTGTAGCGGAGCTGGATAACCTCTTTTTATACCCGGACGGCTCTGCCGCGGAGCTGACGGCAGCGCTGGCTAAGCACCTGGGCGTGGCGGGCGACCGTATTATTTTCGGATGCGGATCGGATGAGATTATTGCTCTGATTGCCCGTGCCTTCTTCCTGCCCGGGGACGAGACGATTATGGCCGATCAGACCTTCTCTGTATATAAGAGCAATGCCGATATAGAAGGGGCAGTAACCATAGAAGTCCCGCTTAAGGACGGAACGCATGATCTGGATGCGATGCTGGCGAAGATTACTGACCGGACCAAGATCGTCTGGATCTGTAATCCGAACAATCCGACCGGTACCATTGTGCCTGAGGATGCTCTGATTTCGTTCCTGGATGCAGTACCTGCCGGCGTGATGGTAGTCCTGGATGAGGCCTACTACGAATATGTGACCGATCTCAGCTACACTGACGGTATTCAGCTGATTGACAAATATCCTAATCTGGTAGTCCTTCGTACCTTTTCCAAGATCTATGGTCTTGCTGCGCTCCGTATCGGCTATGGTGTAGCCAGCCAGCAGGTCATTTCCCTGATTAATCAGGTGCGTGAGCCGTTCAATACGACCCGCCTGGCTCAGGTGGCTGCAGTGGCGGCACTTTCCGATCAGGAATATGTGCAGCAGTGCCGTACGCTTAACAGTGCAGGGATTGTGCAGCTCCAGGCGGAATTCACGCGTCTCGGGCTGACGTCGTTCCCGGCCCACGGCAACTTCATTATGGTGGATGTACGCAAACCGGCCGCTGAAGTCTTTGATACGCTGCTGCGCCAAGGAATCATCGTCAGAACAGGCTTCCACCGGTATCCGACCTATCTGCGGGTGACCATCGGCTCCACCGAGCAGAACACAGCCTTCGTAGCTGCTCTGGAGCAAGCGCTGAAGGAGCAGGAAATTCGCGCATAACCGCAAAAGGCTCAGAAGCTGGATTGACGATACCACAGAAGGCAGGTAGTACTAAGAACATGACGACAAAAATAGCAATTTTCGGTGTCGGCCTGATCGGCGGCTCACTAGCCCTTTGCTTCAAAGGCAAGGAGGGGTTGACCGTTGTTGGCCATGCCCACCGCCCTGAATCTGCTGCCAAATATGTGAGCAGAGGTGTGGTTGATCAGGCTACATTATCACTAGAGGAAGCTGCACTGGATGCGGATTATATTTTTCTGTGTGTGCCGGTTGGCATGCTTGAGGACTATCTTCAGCGGTTAAGCAGGCTGCCGCTGAAGCCGGGCTGCATCATTACAGATGTCGGCAGTACCAAGGCTAGCATCGCCGCATGTGCCCTTGCACTGGATATTCCCGGTGTACATTTCATCGGAGGCCATCCCATGGCCGGATCGGAGCGTTCAGGCGTAGAGGCAGCCTCCTCCTTACTGTTTGAGAATGCGTACTACGTGCTTACGCCCCCTCCAGGCGTACCTGAAGCGGCATACCAGGCTCTGGAGTCGCTCCTGCTACATACTAGAGCGCAGATTGTCCGGCTTGATCCGGAGCGCCACGATGAGATTGTTGGAGCGATCAGCCATCTGCCGCATATTATTGCGGTAGCCCTGGTGAATCAGATTCATGCATATGACCATTCGGACTCCTTGTACAGCACGCTGGCTGCAGGGGGCTTCCGTGATATTACCCGCATTGCTTCGAGCGATCCGATCATCTGGCGCGATATTCTGCTGAATAACCGCTCTGTGATGCTGCGGCTGCTGAAGGATTGGAACGATGAGGTGTCTTCGTTCATCCATCTGCTGGAGAGCGGGGATGGTGCAGGGATCGAGTCAGCCTTCCAGGAGGCGAATCAATTCCGCAGCCAGCTGCCTGAGCGGCGCAAGGGAATGATCACTCCGCTGTTCGATCTGCATATTGATGTTCCCGATCACCCCGGCATTATCGGCCGTATTGCTACGGAGCTGGGCGACCAGGGTATCAACCTTAGCAACGTGCAGATTATTGAGAGCCGTGAGGATGTTCCCGGGATCATGCGCTTATCTTTCCGCCAGGAGAATGACATGGAGCGGGCCAGAGTTCTGCTGCAGGAGAATGATTATACCGTATATATGTAAAAAAAGAGCCGGGGCCAGAAGCCCAGGCTCTTTTTTTGAACACTAACAGCTTTCTCTAGGGTGATGCCCACGCTCCAGCAGTAAACAAGCGCTCAGTAAACACCCAAATGTTCGCAAAAATGGACAAAAAAAAGACCGCTTACATAATAAGCGGTTACAGTTCACAATTTCTTGGAACCGTGTAGTGTTTGGATAGGAGTGGAGAGAAACCATACTGTACTTTTATTATATGTATCCGTTTACATTTTGTCAACACTTTATTCAAAGAAAATAACACCGCTTTCACCGGCCTGTCTGTGCTTCTCTCAAAGTCTATTAATTTCCTCCTGTTAGAAACTGTGCTATACTGGGTTAAGTATGTTTATAGATTCCTTCCAAGTATAGGTAACCGCTTGCTGAACAAGTGGAGACGGGCTGTGTTGTCCTGTAAGCAGAATGCTGCCTTTCTTCTGACTTGAAAAGAATGAAAGTTGTAAATATGCGAATTTTTTTCAGTATTTACATACACCAAGCCTTAAATAACGGTAAGTTGAATATACATAGGAAGATTGGATTTTTGTGCTGCAAATTTGAAGTAATGCCGCAACTTTTTGTTACCTGCCCGGTATAAGTAGATACGGACCGGACGGGATTACACGTGCAAGGGCGAGGAGGGCCGACTCACCATGACGGATTCCCAGTTGATCCAGCTAATCAAGCAAGGCGATACAGAATTATACTCGGAACTCATGCGGCGATATCAACGCAAGATATTGGCGTTTGTGTACCACATGCTGAAGAACTCCCATATGGAGCTGATTGCCGAAGACCTCTGTTCAGAGACCTTCTACAAAGCCTTCCGGAGTCTTCATTCCTTCCGGGAAGTGGATGCTTCTTTCTCCACATGGCTGTACACGATTGCCCGCAATACAGTGCTGAGTGAACTTCGTAAGAACCGTGCCGGGAATGTGTCGCTCGAAGAGAGCGGGTATACGCCTGTGGCACCGCTTGATGTTGCCCCGGAACAGGCAGCATTGCGTAAGGAACGGATGGAGCTCGTCCGCGAAGCGATTAACAAACTCCCGGAGAAGCAGCGTTCTGCGCTGATTCTGCGTGAATATGATCAGATGGATTACCAGGAAATTGCCGTGATTCTGGAGCAGAGCGTCAGCTCTGTGAAGTCACTGCTGTTCCGGGCTAGGAGCAGTGTGAAGCTGCAGCTCGAATCCTATTTCTATGAGCCTGAAGTTGAAGAGCAGGCTGAGAGGGTGTAAGCCTATGAATTGCAGGGAAGCGCAGGATTCCATTCCACACTTGTGGGACGCTCCCCCCACAGATCCCAGGCGGATTAGACTTGAGAGACATATCGCAACCTGCTCCTACTGCAGTGCCGAATGGGCGCTGTGGCAGGAGACCAGTGAGCTTATGCAGGATACAAGATTCGATGTCAGCGATGAGCGGGCAGAAGCGATTAACAGTAAGGTTATGGAGCGGATCTATCTGGAGAGCCCCTGGCTTATGCCCGGTGACGGGAAGTCTGCGGGGAGTTCTACAGTATTCCGGCATCGCTTAAGCCTCTGGATTGCCTGTTTCTTAGCGGTGTTTATCTCCAGCTTCTTATACTTCACCGTGTTCAAGACCCCCTCGAATACGACGGCGGCACAGAGCGGAATCGTCGAGACAGGTGTGGCAGGTTTAACCCTGGACTGGTCTTCTTCCTATCCGGTGGAGTCTGAGGGCGGGATCATTGAGCCGCTGGTGGCCAATATGGGCCCTGCACATCCGCAGTACTGGATGGTATTGTCGACGCTGGGCGTCGGATTATCCATATTCCTGCTGGTCCGTCTGAACCGGTACCGCAGACAATGAGAACCCCCTTCCCGAATATGGAGAAGAGGGTTTTTGATTTGACTATAGGATTTATATGTTTCCGCTTGTTCTAAAAAAGAAGACATTTGTTTTCATTCGTGTTACATTAGTAAGCAAACATAAAAGGGAAGGGAACGGTGATAGGCGATGCTGATCGGCTTAATACGCCATGGGCTGACGGATTGGAATGCGGTAGGTAAAATTCAGGGACAAAGTGATATTCCGCTGAATGATGAAGGCAGACGGCAGGCTGAGATGCTGGGCGACCGGCTGCTGCAGGAGCCTTACCACTGGGACTATTGTATTACCAGCAGCCTGTCGCGTGCAGCAGAGACCGGCAAGATCGTAGCGGCCAAGCTGGGTATTCCTCTACTTGAGCCGGATGACCGTATCCGTGAGCGTGCCTACGGCCAGGTGGAAGGCATGACGGCTGAAGCCCGTGAAACCAAATGGGGCAAGGATTGGAAGCTGCTGTCTCTGGGGCAGGAGAGTGATGAGGCGCTTCAGGTCCGGGGTCTTGCATTCCTGGAGGATATTACGGCCCGCTTCCCGGGTAAGAATGTCCTGGTCATCTCCCATGGAGGATTCCTGGCACAGCTCTACACCGCACTTTACAAAGACAAATATTCCGAACGGCTCGGCAATCTCTCTCTCACGATTTTGGAGAAGAACGAGCAGGAATGGAATCCTTTATTATACAACTGTTCCCGCCATATTTTACAAAAACAGCATTAACCCGACCCTTCGGGTTATTTTTTTTGCGGCAAAAGGAATAAAAAGGGCTGTATTTCCCATAATGGTAGTAAAACAGTGAGGCGATGAGAGATGAATCTGGCGGATATGCTCACTTATGCAGACATTGGTCAGCTAACCGCCATTGCGGGACGCTATCAGTGTGAGTGCAAACGGAATTCCAAACATGATTTGATTCAGAGTATATTGATCACCTTGGGCAGCCGGGAGTTCATGGAGTCCCATATTAAGGGGAGTTCTCCGGGAGAGCTGCGTTTGCTGAACAGCCTGCTCTTCGATGAACGCAGCCACTTCAGCCTGGAGGATCTGCTGGCTGCCGCCAGGCAGGCCTCCTTCGATGCCCCGCCCGGCAAAAGCGGGGACTACCGCGAGCTGGTCAGCCGGCTTAAGAACAGCGGCTGGCTGTTCAGCGGAGCTTCCCAGCAGAGCCGGTATCTGTTCCAGGTTCCGCTGGATCTGAAGAAGCGCTTCCGTGAGCAGATGGGCCAGTATTTGCAGCAGCGGATTATTCCTGTTCCGGAGCCGGCAGTGTACAGGGGGGAGGGGGATTTGCTGGCCGGAGATCTGCTGCTGTTCCTGCGGTATGTGAAGGAGAATGAGCCTGAGCTGAACCAGGAAGGCGCGCTATATAAGCGCAATCAGCAGGGAGTGATGAATGCGCTGCAGATTGCGGAGCCTTTGCTCGGCAAGGGCGGCTGGAGGTTCGGCTACGGCAGGGCTTGTGAGCATTATCCGCCCAGATTTGCCCTGCTGTATGATTATGCCCGCCACCGCCGCTGGATCTCCGAGGAAGGCTACAGGCTGCAGCTTACAGCTGCAGGCGAGCATTTTCTGGCGGAGGGGAAATCGGAAAAGCTGATGCAGTTATTCTCCTTTTGGTTAAGACTGTATAAAGGGGCTATTCCCAATTTGCCTTCGCTGGTCTACTGGATCAGTCTAAGTGCCGGCAGATGGGTGACCACAGCCTCGCTGTCAGAAGGAATCGGCTGGCTGATCAAGCCCTTTTATTACGATGATGCCGCTTCCATTCTCGAACAGCGCATCTTGCGGATGATGCTGCATCTGGGCATGCTTAAGCTTGGTGAGGAACCCGCAGGAACAATGGTCATGATGACACCCTGGGGATGTGAGGCGGCTGTGCCGAAGCATCTGCTCAGGTAAGGGGGAGAGAGATGCGGATTGCCTATGGGAGTTACATACCGCAGCTTGACGAATCAGTCTATGTGGCGGAAGGCGCTAAGCTAGTTGGCGATGTAAGGATAAGCAAACAATCCAGTGTCTGGTTCAACGCCGTACTTCGCGGTGACCTGGCGCCGGTGATCATCGGGGAGCGATGCAATATCCAGGACGGTGTGGTCGGCCATGTGGCGGAAGGATTGCCGCTGGTGCTTGCGGATGACATCTCGGTCGGGCATTCAGCAATCATCCACGGCTGCCGGATAGGCAAGGGCACATTAATCGGAATGGGTGCAATTGTACTGAACGGAGCAGAGATTGGTGAATATGCTTTAGTAGGAGCCGGCTCCATTGTAACCGAGAACAAAATCATTCCTCCGTACACACTCTCCTTGGGCACACCGGCCAAAGTGGTCCGTGAACTGACTGAGCAGGATTTGCTGAGGATGGCACGCACAAGTGAAAGCTATGTGAAGAAGGCATTGGAATACGGAATTTCTTAAACAGCGGAGGTGTATCGAATGGACAAAATGAAGGCTACTTATGAAGTGATGCTGGGGCTGGCTGCGGAAATGGTGTGGGATGAAGCGTTAAGAAAGCGTCGTACCGACATGTTGTACCTGGAGATCGACACGGCGCTGGCTGCCGGTGATGAGGCGGCTTTCCGGAATCTGACTGAAGAACTGAAAAGTTTGGCATAGGAAATGCGCCTGGCGCATTTCTTTTTTTTTTAATTTAAGGATTGCCAAGCTGAATACACTTGTTTATGATGCTTTTAAAGTAAAAATGCATGCTGCGGGATGCGGCTAGAGGGGCGAATCTATGAAATTCAGTGATTTTGACAGTAGAGCCTGGGAGACCGACGGACATTATTATGATACGTGCATCATTCCGTATAGCGGACTTCAAGGTACGGAAACTCCGCCTGAGACCGCCTCGTTACTTGAACGGCAGCGTGATTTCCTGGAATTGGCCGAACAGCCGTATAAGGGGAGGGTTGTGACTTATCCGGCGGTACAGTATGCCGGGCCCGGAATGGAAGCTCATGTGAATGAGCTTTGCCGAAAAGTCAAATCCAGCGGCTTCCAGTATGTAATCGTAATGTCTGCTAATGAAGGGTTGCGCGGGGAGAAACTTATTGAAAGCGATTTACTCCTTTGCCTGCCTGAGATAGTGGCTGATTCCAGGGCTGAGGTAAGCGCGTATGTACGCAGTGAAATCCAGGCCTTATGGCAGAATGAAAAATGAGTTAAATGTGACGGAAAATCAACAATTTATAAAAAAAGCACCTAAAACGCCTGTCACAATTTAGACAATATTCTTGACGGGTTTTGGACCCTAAGCTATGATTAGGATGAACTTATATGAACTGTGATATTTTTCATTGAAAACGGATTTTTTACCTAAAATACTATGCAACAACTCTGCAGGTGCCTTCTCACATTTTGAAAAGGGGGTTACATACAGTATGAGCAGCCTTAATGAAGAAGAAGAGTCACTTCCGCAAGAACCGCCCAGCCGAAACGAGATGTCACGCAGACAGTTTTTGACCTATACGTTAGGTGGGGCTACCGCCTTTATGGGGGCCGGCGTTATTTTGCCGATGGTCCGGTTTGCTGTAGATCCGATTCTGCAGAAAAAAGGCGAGGGGGAATTCATCAAGGTAGCCGAAGCGTCCAAAATTACAGAGGAGCCTCAGGAGTTCACCTTCGAGCTTCCGCAGCAGGACGGATGGTATGCCAGTACAGCAATGCTTACGGCGTGGATTCGTAAAGACGCGAACGGAGATATTTATGCGCTTTCACCCATCTGCAAGCATCTGGGCTGCACCGTAGGCTGGAATAATAACAAGGCGTATCCCGATGAATATCATTGCCCTTGCCATGGCGCCCGCTATACGAAGCAGGGCC
Organism: Paenibacillus sp. FSL H3-0469; assembly: GCF_038051945.1. Classification (NCBI taxonomy): domain Bacteria; kingdom Bacillati; phylum Bacillota; class Bacilli; order Caryophanales; family Paenibacillaceae; genus Paenibacillus; species Paenibacillus sp. FSL H3-0469. The sequence continues at coordinate 1,694,747 of NZ_CP150302.1, read as the reverse complement.
GGCAACTGGCCGTAGCTGCCAAGCCGTTGGACCAGTACACCACCAAGATCGACGGAGGCTGGGTATATCTCGGTGAAATCGTCCCTAATACTGTTTCGGCGAAGGAGGCGTGAACGGCGTGTTCAAAAACGTATATAACTGGATTGACGAACGTCTGGATATTACACCGATCTGGAGAGATGTTGCCGACCACGAGGTCCCCGAGCATGTCAATCCTGCACACCACTTTTCAGCCTTTGTCTACTGCTTCGGCGGACTAACGTTCTTCATCACAGTCATACAGATCCTTTCAGGAATGTTCCTGACCATGTACTATGTCCCGGATATCATTAATGCCTACGCCAGTGTGGAATATCTGCAGACCAAGGTCGCCTTCGGTAAAATCGTCCGCGGCATGCATCACTGGGGCGCGAGTCTCGTCATTGTCATGATGTTCCTTCATACGATGCGTGTGTTCTTCACCGGTTCGTATAAGGCTCCGCGCGAGATGAACTGGGTGGTGGGGATGCTGATTTTCTTCGTCATGCTGGGACTGGGACTAACCGGTTACCTGCTTCCGTGGGACAACAAGGCGTATTTCGCCACCAAGGTTACGCTGGAGATCGCCAATTCGGTTCCGTTCATGGGGCCGGTGCTCAAGGAGCTGATGCAGGGCGGCAGTATTGCCGGCGCCGAGACGCTGACCCGGTTCTTCGCCTTACATGTATTCTTCCTCCCGGCGGTTCTGCTTATTCTGCTTGTCGGGCACTTCATTATGATCCGCAGACAAGGCATATCCGGTCCGCTGTAAAATAACGTATAGGAGGCACGGTCATGGCACACGGAGACGACTCCAAAGAGAAGGTGGTATTCGTCGGGGATTCCCGGGTCCGCAGAGGGAACGGATTCATTACCCCGCCGGATTATACGGCGTATCCGGGCAAATCGGAAGCCTTTATCCCTAACTTTCTGCTCAAGGAATGGATGGTTGGCGTAGTGGTGCTGGTGGGAATTCTGGTTCTGACCATCTCAGAGCCGGCTCCGCTCGGGTTCCCTGCCAATCCGGCAGCATCGGTTATTCCAATTCCCGACTGGTATTTCCTGTTCCTCTATCAGTATTTGAAGCTTCCTTACGCATCCGGTGACTATATTGTGCTGGGAACGCTGGGCGTGACAGGCGTGGCCTTCGGGGCACTGCTGCTGGCACCTTTCCTGGATACCGGCCCGGAGCGGCGGTTCTACCGCAGACCGATTGCATCCTCACTGATGTTCCTGTCCCTCGCTGCAATCGTCTATTTGACCAACACAGCCTGGACAGAATACAAGCATGAGATGGCTGAAACCGGCCAGATACCAGAGGATGTTCAGCGCGAGGAGAAGGCGGCCGAGAACAGGGCGGCGGGCTTGCCAACCACAAGCGCCGTCAAGCCGAAGGATATTGCCATTGTGGACAAGGATGATCCGGCGATGGCTCTCTATAAGCAAGCAACCTGTATAACCTGCCATGCGGTAGACATGAAGGGCTCAGGCAATATTCCTGCGCTTCGCGGTGTAGGCGACAAGCATGATCAGGCGGCGATTCTTACTATTATAAAAGAAGGTAAGGGTCAGATGCCGCCAATGTACGAGACAGCTATGGGGGCAGGGCTGACAGACCAGGATATCGATGAGCTGGCCGGCTGGCTTGCCAAACAAAAAAGCGGACAGTAAAATAACAGTAACGCAAAACCTGATCGTATATGCGCTCAGGTTTTTGTTATGTCATGAGTGTTGTAATGAAAAGAAGCTGCTACAGTCGGGGGGAAGTTGTACATATGCCGGGTCATTGGTTTGAGAAGTTATTTAGGGACCGCAGAATAATATGGCTGCTGTTTATCGTGAATCTGCTGGGGACGGTCTACGGATATATGTGGTATGGCAATCAGCTCACGTTCACAGCGCAGACTGAACCGCTCTGGCTACTGCCGTTCGTTCCCGACAGCCCTACGGCCAGTCTGTTCTTCACGGCTGCACTACTACTGTTGCTCTATCCGCCAAGAGGGCTTACAGGAACGCTGGTGCGTGAGCTGATTGAAGCGCTGGCTGTGTTAACATCGGTGAAGTACGGGATATGGGCGGTCAGCATCATTGTGGCCGGCGGTTATCAGGGGGATTCCATCACCTGGAAGGACTGGATGCTGATGATCTCCCATACCGGAATGGCTGTGGAAGTCCTGATCTATGCCCGGTTCTTCACCTTCCGGAGAATGCTGCCTGTGGCGCTTGCGTGGACGTTCGCTAATGATATAGTGGATTATTCACAAGGCGTGTATCCATGGCTGCCTTCGGTGCTTGATGATGATCTTATCACTGTTCAGTATTCCACCATGGGGCTTACGCTGTTCAGTACGGCCGCTGCCTGGCTGTTCTGTGGCCGGACAAGGCGTCCGGCACTTCCGGACAGAACTGTGATGAAGCGCTGAGCCTCCGTTCTAACTCTTGTCCTTCCGCCATACAATAAGGTGGGAGGGATGTCTTATGCCGCGCAGAAAAGTATTCATACTGTCAGGAATCCTGCTGTGCTGGCTGCTCGCCGGTATCAGCGGAGGCCGTGTTCAGGCTGAAGCAGGGGATGCTGCTGCAGACCAGGGAAGTACAGCTTACATAGAAGCAGCCGGAAGTGTACCCAGTGATCCCGCTGCGCTCACGGCCAGAAGCGGAGCACAGCGGCTGGAGCAGGCTGCGGAAGCTCTGTACGGCTATGTGCTTGAAGGTGATGTGCTGAAGGCCCGCCAGGAAGCGGAGAAGATCTCGCAGATCTTCATCTCGTCCTCCTTCGAAGGGATGACCTCAGTGGAGGGGATCAATGCACTCTCGTCCGTGATCCTGGATATGAAGTCCGCACTGGCTGCGGCCCAGCCGTCCCCGGAGAGATGGGAAGCGGCTGCGGCGAAGCTGCGGCTTGCCGCTAACAGCCTCAATCACCCCCGCCAGCCTATGTGGATGCAGTATTATAAGCTGGTCCGTGAGGATCTGAACGATATGGAGCAAAGCGCCGCCGCGAATGATCTGAAGAGCTGGACAGCGGCGCTGGCAAGACTTCAGAGCCGGTACGCGAATATCCGGCCTGCGGTGATTATCTCCCGGCCTGCTGAGGCGGTGAACACCTTTGATTCCTGGCTCTCTTACGCAGGAGGGATGGCAAGCTCGGAGCAGCCCGTGGAACGGGCCCGCCTGCTGGAGATTGTATCCTATGGGCAAGATGCAGCAAGAGTGATGTTCGGCAAGGACCGCAGCGAGCCGGTCTTGTCGCTGCCGCTGGCTCCGCAGCAATACGGGTTCTGGGCCCTGCTGGCTGGCACATTCATCCTTACGGTGCTGGCGTATACGGCTTACCGCAAGTACCGCGGCCAGAAGCGGGATTTGAAGACTGTGTAGCGTAGTAACAGAGGATATAAAGAGGGCGGACCCCGCAAGCCAGCAATAGCTGCTTGTGGGGTCCGCCCTTATGTGTGTATTAGATCAGGTCTCCCGGAAGCCTTCGCCGTGAACATCATGAACGTCACTGATAATGACGAAGGCCTTAGGGTCCACCGACTTCACAAGCAGGCTAAGCCGGCGGATCTCCTGTCTGGAGACCACACAGTAGACCATGTGCTTGGCCTGCTTGGAATAGGCGCCGATCGCCGGGATCAAGGTTACACCGCGGTCCATCTCTGCGGTGATCAGCTCGGCAATCTGCGGAGCCTCATCGCTGATGATGGTGAAGGCCTTGGCGGCGTAAGCCCCTTCCTGGATGAAATCAATGACGCGTGAGGCGATGAAGACCGCCACGAGGGTATACAGTATTTTCTCACGGGGAATATAGAGCAGGGAAGCCCCAATTATGATGATATCCACGGCCAGAATAATCTGTCCCATACTCCAGCCGAACTTGCGGCTGAGTATCCGTGCTACAATATCTACACCACCGGTAGTCCCCCCGAAGCGGAAGACAATCCCCAGACCCAGACCCAGAGTGACCCCTGCATATAATGAAGCAAGAATAAAATCATGCTCTGTACTGAACGTTACAATCCAGCCCGCCTTGATCATCCGCTCAAATAACCAGAGGAAAAAAGACAGGGAGCCGATGCCGAGTCCGGTATAGACGATCTGATTCGCCCCGAGCACCTTCCAGCCGAGCAGAAAGAGCGGGAGGTTCAGCAGCAGTGTCGTTAAGAAGATCGGGATGTTAAAGGCGTAATTGAGCAGGATGGTAATCCCGGTAACTCCGCCCTCCATCAGCTGGTTGGGAATGATGAAATACAGTAGTCCGAATGCGTAGATGGCTGTGCCCAGCATGATGGGGGCCACTGTTTTGCTGACTGTGCTGATTTTAACGGTTGAACTCATATAATCCCTCGCCTACGCCTCTAAATGGGCAATTTATATGTAATGATCCCCCCGGAGAGCACGTAAGCTCCAGGCGTCATTGCAAAAAAGATTTGTCTTCAAAACGTCTTTACGATAACATAGGGGCAAACAGAAGGCAAGAACACACGGGGGTGAAACGACAATTTATGGATAAAAGTCTTGGTGACATTCAGCGTGAGGTGGATGCCTATATCTCACAGTTTAAAGAAGGCTACTTCAGTCCGCTGTCGATGCTGGCCCGGATGTCCGAGGAAGTCGGAGAGCTGGCACGCGAAGTGAACCATCAATTCGGTGAGAAGCCGAAAAAAGCGGATGAAGCCGATAATTCGATTGAGCTGGAGCTGGGCGACATTCTCTTCATTACCGTTTGTTTCGCCAATTCACTCGGTATAGACTTAACTGAGGCACATAATAAGGTTATGCACAAATTCAATACGCGTGATGCCGGGCGCTGGACACCCAAAAACACCGATTAGGCCTATGCTACATATGCTGTACCAAACGAACGGGATTTAGCCGTAAGGATGGTGAGGATATGGATCATAATGATTATGTAAAAGCGGCCTACCGCTCGATACTCCGCAGTGACTTTGCTGAGGCCATCATCTTGTTCGAGGCGGCCATTGCTGCTAGTCCTGATGATGCGGAAGTCAGATACCGCTGCTCTATTACCTATGCCCGCAGCGGCATGCTGGATAAAGCACTTGAACATGCTATAGCCGCACGCCGCCTGGATGGGACCAAACCGGAGTATCAGCTGCATCTTCAGCATCTGCAGGCCCTACAGCTTGTGCAGGAAGCGAAGCGGCTGCTGGAGGATGAAGCAGCGGACAGTGTGAATCCGTACCATCCGATTACGCTGCTGAAGGAAGCTGTATCGCTTGACCCACTCTACGGAGATGCTTATGTATGGCTGGCGATTGCGCACAGCCGGATGAACGAACATCTGCAGGCGATTGCGGTATTAAAAGAAGTCATGTCGCTGCACCCGGATGACAGCGGACTGCGTCTGCTGATGAAGGATCTGCAGAAATCGCTGCAACACTATATACAATAATAACAGAGCCAGGGAAAGCGGGGAGAATTCATTTGAGTGACAAGATCAGAATTGTTGTTTCCGGAGCCGGAGGCAGAATGGGCAAAGAGGTTGTGAAGCTGGTATTGCAGGATGATGAACTCGAGCTGGCAGCAGCGGTTGACCGCTCTGCACATGGCAGTGATGCCGGCCGGCTGGTTGGTCTTGAGGAATGCGGTGTACTTGTGACTTCGGATCTGGAGACTGCGCTTGCAGATACAGAGGCCGATGTAATGGTAGATTTTACGATTCCACAGTCGGCATATAGCAATACTGCACTGGCGGTCAAGTACGGCGTCCGTCCGGTTATCGGCACCACCGGCTTCACGCCGGAGCAGATCGCCGGGCTGGACAAGCAATGCCAGGAGCGGGGAATCGGCGGACTGATTGCGCCTAACTTCTCCATCGGCGCCATCCTGCTGATGAAATTCGCTGCCCAGGCCGCCAAGTATTTCCCTCATCTCGAAATTATCGAATATCACGGAGACCAGAAGCTGGATGCTCCGTCAGGAACAGCGATTAAGACGGCAGAGATGATCTCTGAGGCGCGGCAGGAGCTCCGCCAGGGACATCCCGAGGAAGAAGAGATTATTGAAGGCTCGCGCGGCGGGTATTATAACGGCTTCCGTATTCACAGTGTGCGTCTTCCGGGCGTTTTTGCCCAGGAGGAGGTTGTTTTCGGCGGGTTCGGGCAGTCGCTGAAGATCCGTCATGACTCCTATGAGCGCGCGGGTTATATGCCTGGAGTCAAGCTCGGGATTCAAAAGGTGATGGGCTATACCGGCTTGATTTACGGTTTTGAGCATTTTATAGAATAGACGGGGAGAGAAACAGAATGTTGAAAATTGCTTTTATCGCACATGACCGCAAAAAAGATGAAATAGTTAATTTCGTAACTGCTTATGAGCATGTCTTCGAAGGGCATAAGTTATTCTCCACCGGAACTACGGGCCAGCGTATCATGGAAGTGACCAAGCTCTCCATTCACCGTTACATGTCCGGGCCGCTTGGCGGCGACCAGCAGATCGGCTCGATGGTCGCTACAGATGAGCTGGATTTGATTATTTTCCTGCGTGATCCGCTGATGGCCCAGCCGCATGAACCGGATATTACGGCGCTGCTGCGTCTGTGTGATGTGTACGGGATTCCGGTTGCCACGAATATTGCTACAGCAGAAATCCTGGTGAAGGCTATTGACCGGGGAGATTTCGGCTGGCGTGAGCTGGTACATAAATACAAGCCGGGTGTGGACGAGTTATGAAGCTTGACATTCTGGTATTCGGCGCGCATGCGGATGATGCTGAGATCGGCATGGCAGGAACGATTGCCAAGCATACTGCCGCCGGTTTCAAGGTGGGAATGTGCGATCTGACCCGGGCAGAGATGTCCTCGAACGGAACGGTGGAGCTACGGGAACAGGAAGCACAGCAGGCTGCCGCAGTGCTGGGCGCGGCGGTGCGGACGAACCTGGGGCTGCCTGACCGTGGCCTGTATATGACAGAAGGACATTTGGCGGCTGTTACTGCGGAAATCCGCCGCAATGCCCCGTCGATGGTATTTGCCCCTTACTGGGAAGACCGCCATCCCGACCATATTGCCTGCAGTAAGCTGGTGGAGGAAGCAGTATTTAATGCCAAGCTGCGCAAATATATGCCGGACAAGCCTGCTATCCCGGAGCCTGAGTTATATTTCTACTTCATTAATGATCTCGGACGGACAGATCTGATTGTCGATGTGACTGCGCAGTATCCGCTGAAGGAGCAGGCATTGTCCTGCTACCGTTCCCAATTCGGACTCGCTCCGGGTGAAGATACCGTTGCAACGCCATTGACGGAAGGGTATATCGAGCGCGTCCGTTCAAGAGACATGCTGCTCGGCCAGCGCAGGCTCATTCCTTATGCCGAAGGGTTCGCCGGTAAGGTTCCGTATACTGTAGATCTGTTCCGCGCTGCACGCGGATAAGGCTGAACTCGACAAAGCCCGGAAAACAACTATAATTAATTCATAACGTTACTTGAAGTAATAGAGCTAAGTTAAATGAAGGGGCGGAGCTATGGAGCGGCTAAAGATAGGCATCACTTGTTATCCTTCTCTTGGCGGCTCGGGTGTGGTGGCAACTGAACTGGGCAAGCTATTGGCTGAAAAAGGCCATGAGGTTCATTTTATTACCCACAGCATCCCGTTTCGGCTGGGAACGTTTCAGAAGAATATTTTCTACCATGAGGTAGAGGTTAACGATTATTATGTATTCCGCTATCCGCCATATGATCTGGCGCTGGCGACCAAGATGGCGCAGGTAGCCAAAATGCAGAATCTGGATCTGTTCCATGTCCATTATGCGGTTCCGCATGCAGTATGTGCTTATCTGGCCAAGCAGATTCTTGGCAATGATATCAAAGTGGTAACCACGCTGCACGGCACGGATATTACAGTACTGGGCCAGGATGAGTCCCTGAAAGATCTGATCCGGCTGGGCATTAACGAGAGCGATGCGGTAACCGCAGTCTCCCGTGATCTGATCAAGGAGACCCGTAAGGCGCTTGATATTACGCGTGAAATTGATCTGACTTATAATTTCGTGGATAAGCGTGTCTATTATCCACGGGATGTCACGGATCTGCGGGGCGACTTCGCGGCACCGGATGAGAAAATTCTGATGCATATCAGCAATTTCCGCCCGGTCAAGCGGGTAAGTGATGTGGTGGATGTGTTCGCCAAGGTGAACCGGCAGGTGCCTTCCAAGCTGCTGCTGGTCGGCGAAGGGCCTGACCTGCCTAAGATTCAAGCCAAGATCAGCGAGATGGGGCTGGACGATCATGTCCGCTTCCTGGGTAAGCAGGACGAGATTGCCCAGGTGATCTCCCTGGCGGACCTGCTGCTGCTTCCTTCTGAGAAAGAGAGCTTCGGGCTTGTCGCTCTGGAAGCGATGGCCTGCGGTGTTCCCACTATCGGCTCACAGGCCGGGGGCATTCCGGAGCTGATTCAGCATGGCAAGACCGGATTCCTCGCGCCAGTCGGCGACACAGAAGCGATGGCAGAGTATGCCGTCCGGCTGCTCTCGGATGCAGCAATGGCTGAGAGCTTCCGGCGCGCTTGTCTGGATCGGTCGTGCCATGATTTCAGCAGAGATATGATTACCAATCAATATGAAGATATCTACTACCGTGTGCTTGGGCGCAAGGTATCCGGATTAGACCCGATCCGGGGGTAAGGAGTCCGTTATGGAATGGAGAATGGCACCACCCGGCATGGCGGAAGCCGCCGGAGCTGTTGTTGCCGGCCTGCTGGCAGGCGGCCATGAAGCTTATTTCGTCGGCGGCTGCCTGCGCGATGAGCTGCTGTGCCGTCCGGTGCATGACATAGACATTACTACCTCCGCACTGCCGGAGGAGGTGATGGCCCTGTTTCCGCGCTGCGTCCCTACCGGACTGGCGCATGGCACGATCACTGTGCTGCAGGAGGGCTACAGCTTAGAGGTTACGACCTACCGGACGGAGAGCGGCTATGCCGATCACCGGCGTCCGGAGCATGTCGTATTCGTCAGGGATGTACGGGAGGATCTGCGCCGACGTGATTTCACGATCAACGCCATCTGCTGCGGCCTGGACGGCGGGTGGATTGATCCTTTCGGAGGGGAGCGTGATCTCAAGCTCCGCGTGATCCGTTGTGTAGGCGAAGCAGAGGAACGCTTCGAGGAGGATGCGCTGCGGATGCTGCGCTGCGTACGTTTTGCTTCTGTGCTGGATTTCGCGATTGCGAAGAATACCTGGCGCGGTCTGCTGCGCCAGCGTGACAAGCTGGCGCATATTGCTGTGGAGCGGGTGCGCGCCGAGGTGGAGCGCATCCTGGAAGGCCCGCACCCGCAGCGCGGGCTGGGGCTCCTGCTGCGCAGCGGCCTGCTGCCGCGCGGCAAAGCGCCGTTCCCTTGGACCGGCCGGGACCTGGCGGCTGCCGCCGCCCGCCTCGCCGGTCTCGGGAACCTGGAGAGCGCCCGCCTGCGCTGGGCGCTCCTGCTGCATGCCCTGGGATCGTCGGCGCAGTGCGCCGATGAGCTCCTGCGGGCATGGACGTTCCCGGGGGCGACGCGCACTGGCGTCGTCGCCGTGCTCCGCGTCCGCGAAGCCTGGGACGCGGCGTTGTCCTCGGCGCGGCCGGAGGCTTCCGGCGCCGGGGAGCTGCTGCGGCGGCGGTGGATCGCCGCCGTGCTGGGCTATGGCCATTCAGCCGCCGAAGGGTGGCTGACGCTGCTTGAGGCGGCGGCGGGGGCTAACGCCGCGTCCGCTTCTGACGCAGGTGCAGCCGACCTGTCGTCAGACGTCCCTGGCAGAGACGGCGTATCCGCCACATCGTCAGACGTCCCTGGCAGAGACGGCGTATCCGCCACGTCGTCAGATGTCCCCGCCACAGCTGCGGACGCAAGCACCATCCCAACGGTCTCCACCAGCCTCCTGCGGTCCTGGACTGCAGAGATGCCGGTCCGCACGCTCCCTGAGCTGGCGGTGAGCGGCCATGAGGTGACAGCGGCGCTGGAGAAGCGTCCCGGCCCGTGGCTGGGCGTATTGCTGAACCAGCTTCTTCTGGCTGTCGCGGCAGGTGACCTTGCCAATGACACCCAATTACTGCTGCAAGCAGCGCAAAGGATGGATAGAGATGAATAGCGGTCATACGCAGCATTCCGGCGTGTTGAAGCGGGAGGCATTCGTTCCCGGCTGGTCCAAGGGAATTCAGCGGCTGGATACAGTCGGTTCCACACAGGAGGAAGCCAAAATACTTGCCGAGGGCGGCGCACCGGAAGGAACAACAGTCATGGCCGAGGCGCAGACCGGCGGGCGCGGGCGGATGGGCCGCAAATGGCACTCCCCTCACGGCAAAGGAATCTGGATGAGCCTGGTGCTGCGTCCGGATCTGCCGCTGGCCTTGACTCCGCAGCTGACGCTGCTGGCCGGAGTGGCTGTCTGCACAGCAATCCGTGAGGTTACCGGGGTGCCTGCCGGCATCAAGTGGCCGAATGACCTGCTGGCCGGCGGCCGCAAAATCTGCGGAATCCTGCTGGAATCCTCGCTTCGCGAAGGCAGGCTGCATTACTGCATCGCCGGTATAGGCATCGCTGCCAATCTGACCGGGGAAGACTACCCGGAGGAGCTGCGCGGGATTGGTACATCGCTGCTGATCGAAGGCGGCGGCATTCCTGTAGACCGTACGAGGCTTGCGGAAGCTGTGCTGGAGGAACTCGAATATTTGTATCTTGTCTATCTGGAACACGGCTTTCAGCCCGTGAAGGAGCTGTGGGAGTCGATGTCGGTAACACTGGGGCGTCAGGTATGCGTGAATACTCCCCAAGGCCGCACCGAGGCTACTGCTGTAGGTCTGAACGACAACGGCGGGCTGCTGCTGCGTAACGAATCCGGTGAGGTAGTGAGCGTACTGTCCGGCGAAATTGAAATGATTTAGAAGAGCATCAGATTTAACTAGTATCTCATCAGATTAAAGTTAGTGGAGCAGACACAATTCCCCTTCAATTTACATTTTTTCCAAGCGACGGGTGTTCTTTAAGGGCGTTTGGCTTAGCACAACGGACTGAGGTGCTCTTATGCATAAAGAAAGCCGTCACTTGGGCGATTAACGGACCGCAAGGACCTTATCCCCTGCAATTCAGCCCCAAAACGTCTTTCAGAAAGATGATAAGAGCTCCTGAGTCCGTTACGCTGCAAAAGGGGGCGTTATCGCGGGAATAAGGTCTCTTCGGTCCGTTAGATTTTTGGGAATGATAGGGTTTCGTTACACGAACTCCTGAGAGGAAAGTCTTCCGCTTCACTGTTGTTATTTGTACATAATACACTTATCTCTCTTTTTAGCTATGAACGCAGCTTTGTACTTTACCTTGTTAGAATGCCATCAAGGCCGCTCCTCACGACCACGAGGGCGGCCATGTCATATTTTAAGGTGTTTATTTTTGTGTTTTTTTGGTATACTGTGCTCATGAGGCGGCATCGCATGGCGAGCTGTACTCACGTAATTGTTTTCTTTGTTTTACCGGATGTACCTTCATAACTGGATGTAACGGTTACGTTGGATTCTGCTCTGAGCCGTAAGGACCGAGACAGAAGGGACGATCGCGAGTGACTCTTTTTTGCCCTTCGGACCTTTTTAGCGGACCATGCTAAAAGGTTTTTTTGTTTGCGCGGATACCCGCGTATTTTATGGAAAAGGGGAATGAGAGCGACATGGCAGACAAACACGCACTGAATATTATCAAGATGAAAAAAATGAAAACGGACGGTGTGCCCCTGAGCATGCTGACCGCTTATGACTACCCTTCAGCCCTGCTGGCGGAAGAAGCCGGCATTGATCTGATTCTGGTCGGTGATTCTCTGGGAAATGTTGTGCTTGGTTATGACACCACGCTGCCGGTTACCATAGAGGATATGGTCTACCATACCCGGTCGGTGAAGCGCGGGGCGCCTAATACTTTTATAGTGGCAGATATGCCGTTCATGACCTATCACGGAAGCGTGGATGAGACCTTGCGCGGTGTGCGCAGACTGATGCAGGAAGGCCAGGCCCATGCGATCAAAATGGAAGGCGGCCTCGAAATCTGCTCCGCAGTATCCGCTGTTGTCGCTGCCGGAGTTCCGGTGCTCGGCCATATCGGCCTGACCCCGCAGTCGGTTAATATGATCGGCGGCTACCGGATTCAGGGTAAGGATGCCAAGGATGCACAGCGGCTGATGGACGAAGCGAAGGCGCTGGAAGCCGCTGGGGCCTTCGGCATTGTGCTGGAGCTGATGACAGAAGAGGTGGCGGAGGCGATCTCCAAGGCGGTCAGTATACCGACCATCGGTATCGGTGCAGGACGCTACTGTGACGGACAGGTTCTGGTGTTCCATGACGTACTGCGGTATGCCTCCCCTTACCGGGAGAAAAAATTCGTCAAAACCTACGCCGATGTCGGCTCCCTGATCCGTGAAGGCATCACCAGCTATGTTCAGGAAGTGAAGGACCGCTCGTTCCCTGCGGAAGAGCATGTGTTCAGCGCGGACGAGACGGTTCTGGAATCTTTATACGGCAATGCCGGCAAAGGAGCGAAATAACATGAGAGTCATCCGAACGATTGCTGAACTGCGCGAAGCGCTTGAATATATGCGTCAAGGGGGCCATGGCCCGGTTGGTTTTGTGCCCACCATGGGATATCTGCACGAAGGACATGCCAGCCTGTTGCGTAAGGCAGGGGAGAAGAGCGGCACGGTGGTGATGAGTATTTTCGTCAATCCGCTGCAGTTTGGCCCGAATGAGGATTTTGCTTCCTATCCGCGGGATGAACAGCGCGATCTGGAGCTGGCTGAACGTGAAGGCGCGGACCTGGTGTTCATCCCCAGTGTTGAAGAGATGTATCCGCAGCCGATCCGTACAGGCGTATCGGTCTCCTCGCTTACGTCGCAGCTCTGCGGCGCTTCGCGTCCGGGACATTTTGACGGAGTGACTACTGTGGTCAGCAAGCTGTTCCATATCGTGCAGCCGGATTACGCCTTCTTCGGACTGAAGGATGCCCAGCAGGTAGCTGTTCTCCGCCGGATGGTGTCTGATCTTAACATGAACGTGGACATCATCGCCTGTCCTATTGTGCGCGAGGAAGACGGGCTGGCGCTTAGCTCCCGTAATGTCTATCTGAGCAGCGAGGAGCGCAGACAGGCACTGGTATTATCGCGTTCCCTGCGCGAAGTGCGTCAGGCTATGGAAGAGGGCAGCATTTGTACGGTAGATGAAGCGCGGGCCCTGCTGGTCTCGGTCATTTCTGAATCCCCGCTCGCAGTGATTGATTATGCGGAAATTCTAACCTTCCCTGATCTGGAAGAGCTGGAAGGCGGCAACAGGCTGACGGATGCGGGCGGAGAGGTTATAATGGCTCTGGCTGTGAAGTTCGGCAGAACCCGCCTGATTGATAATAATGTATTTATTCCTAAGGAGGCACACGCTCTTGTTTAGACATATGATGAAATCCAAGATCCACCGGGCAACGGTTACTGAAGCCAATCTTAATTATGTGGGCAGCATTACCATTGATGAGGATCTGATGGAAGCCGCTGATCTGCTGGAGAATGAGAAGGTGCAGATCGTGGATAATAATAACGGTTCCCGTCTGGAGACTTATGTCATTCCAGGTCCGCGCGGCAGCGGCGTCATTTGTCTGAACGGGGCGGCGGCGCGTCTGGTTCAGCCTGGCGATACCGTGATTATAATTTCCTACGCTGTCATGTCCTCCGAGGAGCTGGCGGCCCACAAGCCGACTGTAGTGTTCGTTGATGCTGGCAACAAGCCGGTGAAGCTGGCGGATCACGAGATTCACGCTACAATTGCCTGAAGTCCGCGCTTTGAGCCATGTAATCAATGGCAGGGATGAAGACCCCTGTACTTGCTGATAATGAACTTAGGCAAGCTTAAGCTGACTTCATTATCAGTAAGGGTGGGATGTCCGGTGTTTCAACATTTATTTGCTGAGATGAACAAGATGCTCCAGGAGATCAAAGCCGACTATCCTACTGCGGAGGGTGCCCGCCGAAGCGATCTTTTATCCAAGTATAATATGCTCCACCGAATCAGTGATAATGTAATGGATGAGTGGCTGCTCTTCGCCGAGAAGCTGAGCGAGTTCCGGGAACAGGCCGATTTCCAGACTCCGCCAGAGGAATTGCCGGAAGAGGAAGCGCCCGAGCTTGGGATGGATGCTTTTGTCAGGGGCCAGGGCTATTACAAGCTGCTGATGTACCGCAAGTGCATTGAACAGTTCAGGGAGGTTACGGCTAAGTATCCGGACAGCCTCGCTGCCCGCCTGTATCTGGCCATGGCTTACCTCCAGGAAGGTGAAGGCGACACCGCCTGGGGACATCTGAACCACATGCTGGGCCTGATCCGTGAGGTGAAGCTGAAGGCGATGATCTATAATGCGCTGGGCTGTATCCGGGCTTCCCAGGAACGCTTCAATGAAGCCAGCGAGCTGTTCAGCCTGTCGCTGCTGCATGACCCGGATCTGCCGGAGCCGAATGTGAATCTGGAGGTATGCCGCAGACGGGGCGGGAAGCTGGAGTTTGGCCATCAGCTGGTTTCGCTTTTATAACTTTATCCTCGGTTTCTTTAGGCGATGTGCCCCGTTTCCCGGGGTGTGCATCGCCTTTTTTCGTAACTTCTGTTATGCTGATAAAGAGTCTCAAGTGAAAGGGAATAGAACTTATAATGAAATTTGCCGTGCTTGATTTTGAAACTACGGGAACCCAATCTGTGGGAGAGATCATCCAGGTTGGCCTTGCCATTATAGAAGAAGACGGGACGATCTCCCGGGTGTATGGTTCCTACGTCAAGCCCGGAGCGCCAATTCCTCCTTTTATTACGGGCCTGACCGGAATTACAGACAGTGATGTACAGGATGCGCCGGAGCTTGATGAGATGATGATGGAGCTGGTGCCGCTGCTGGATGATGTCGTTCTTGTCGGACACAATGTAGCGTTTGATTTTCATTTTTTGCAGAATGCGCTGGACCGCTGCGGCTATCTGCCGTTTCAGGGGCGGATTCTGGATACGATTGATTTTCTCAAAATATGCTTTCCCTCGCTGAGCACGTATCAGTTAGGCGCGGTAAGCAGCCACTTCGGCATTACGCATGACCGTCCGCATCAGGCGGACAGTGATGCACTTGCCACGGCTATTGTGCTGCTCAAATGTCTGGAAGAGCTGCACAGTCTGCCGCTGCTGACCATTCAGCGGCTGAATGAGCTGTTCGCGGACGAAGACAGTGATTTGGCCTGGTACTTCGACGGTCTGCTGCGGGAACGGGAGATGGAGACCTTTCAGCCGGAAGGGGAGCTTAGCTTCTACCGCCAGCTTGCGCTGGCGGTGGGGGACTGGGCGGAGCTGGCTTCGCCGCGGGAGGAAGGAAGCGTCAACCCGCTGGAGAATATTACCTTTGAAGAGTATATGGATGAGGTGACGCTGCGGCTGAAGGCCGCTCTTCCCCAATATGAGAGCCGTGAAGCCCAGGAGCTGATGATCCATGAGGTCATTACAGCGCTTGAGCAGGACAAGCATCTGCTGATTGAAGCGGGAACTGGCACCGGCAAGTCGCTGGGCTACCTGCTTCCGGCCATCTACCATAGTGTGAAAAGTGACCAGAAGGTGATGGTCAGCACCCATACCATCAACCTTCAGGACCAGCTGCGTGAGCGGGATATCCCGCTCTTAACCAGCGTTGTGCCGTTCCCGTTCAAGGCCTCCATCTTTAAGGGAAGAGGGCACTATTTGTGTCTGCGCAAGTTCGAGCATAGAATGAACAAAAAGGATTTTACGAGTCCAAGGGAAGAAGCACTCACCGCTGCACAGATGCTTGTCTGGCTGACCCAGACGACGACCGGCGATGATGAGGAGCTTAACTTAAGCGGACGGGGCGGGGATTTCTGGGAGACTGTAGCCAGCGATACCGACTCCTGCCTGGGACGCGCCTGTCCCTGGTTCCGCAAATGCTATTACCACCGTGCTAAGCATGAAGCCGGGATCTCCGATGTGGTGGTCACCAATCACTCCAAGCTGTTCGCAGATGTCAAAGCCGGACATCAGCTTCTTCCGGCTTACGACCATCTTGTTATTGATGAAGCCCATCATTTGGAGGATATTGCCGGCAAGCATCTTGGCATGCAGATGAAATATTTCACATTTGCCCATACCCTCACCCGTCTCTACAAGGATAGCCGGAGCGGGCAGCTGCCTGCTCTCCGGCAGAGTCTGCAGTCTTCGGGCAGTGAGCAGGCTTCCGAATGGAGCGGCGTGATCGACCGGATCTATCCCGATCTGCTGACGGTGAAGGAATCCTGGGATGCGCTCAGCGACCGGCTCTTCAGCCTGCTGCCCGAGCGCAGCGATGCCGGGGCCGGTGAAGCAGGCCAGCTGGTGGCGCGCCTGCAGCCGGGCAAGAAGCCGAAGGATTGGGAGGAGTTGGCTGCCCTTGAGAATACACTGAACCTCAGTCTAAGCGACATCATCCGTAAGGGTGACAAAATGCTCAGTGAGATGCGGGACACGGACAGCCAATCCTCCTCGGACAGTCTTGTGACTGATATCGGCGGCTTATTCAAGGATCTGGCATCCATCAGAGAGCAAATCCGCTTCTTCATGAGCCTGAACGATGAGAATATCGTGTATTGGCTGGAGGGAAGCGGTAATTATAAAGGTAAGTCGCTGCAAATGTATGCCGTTCCTGTAGATGTCAGTACCCAGCTCAGGGAGCTGTTCTTCGACAAGAAGAAAAGTATTGTCCTGACCTCGGCCACCTTATCCGTGGATAAGTCCTTCCAGTTCATGATCGATAATCTGGGCCTTGGTGAAGCTGCGGAGCAGGGGCGTCTGATGACTGCGCTGCTTCCTTCGCCGTTCAAGTACCGTGAGCAGGCGCTCCTGGTCATTCCCCGCGACTTCCCGAGCGTCAAGGGAAGTATAGGGGATGCCCGGTTTGTGGACACGCTTGTACATTCCCTTGCCGAGACTGCTGTAACTACAAGGGGCCGGATGCTGGTGCTGTTCACCTCCTACAAGATGCTGCGGCAGGTGTATGACCCCCTGAAGGAAGCACTTGCCTCTCAGGATATCGCGGTGCTCGGACAGGGTGTGGAGGGCGGCAGCCGAAGCAAGCTGATCCGCCGCTTCCAGGACAGCCCCGCTTCGGTCCTGCTGGGTACCAGCAGTTTCTGGGAAGGGGTGGATATTCCGGGAGAAGCATTGACCTGCCTGGCGATTGTCAGACTGCCGTTCCAGCCGCCGAATCACCCGCTGGCAGAAGCGAAGTCGGAGCTGCTTCAGGCACAGAAGAAGAACCCGTTCATGAAGCTGTCCGTGCCGCAGGCTGTCATCCGCTTCAAGCAGGGCTTCGGGCGGCTGGTCCGCACGGCGCAGGACCGGGGCATCGTAATTGTGTATGATACCAGAGTCATTGAATCGTATTACGGAAAGTACTTCCTGTATTCACTCCCCGGTCCCAAGATGGAGCATATGCTCACTGAGCAGATGGTCCCGAGAATTGCCGAATGGCTGGATGACGGCGGGGTTTCCTAATTCATCTGCTATTGCTATTATTAATAAGTCATGATTCACCTGAAGAGCCGTTCCCGCCCTGTCCTGCCGGTCCGGCAGGCGGGGGGCACGGTTGCTATAATTGTACGGGTCTAACACAACTTTTAAGGAGGAGAATACATGAAATCGGATAAAATATCGGAGGCCGTCGTGCGCAGGCTCCCAGTGTACCTGCGTTTCCTGAACGATCTCCAAAAACGTGAAATCTCCACAGTCTCTTCTCAGGAGCTGGGCCAGAAGCTTGATCTGAATCCCGCCCAGATCCGTAAGGATTTGGCTTATTTCGGTGACTTCGGCCGGAAGGGCATCGGCTATGATGTATCCTATCTGATTGAGAAGATCCGCCATATCCTGAAGCTTGACCAGCAAATTAATGTTGCACTGGTTGGAGCCGGTAATCTCGGTCATGCCTTATCTAACTACAACGCTTACTTGAAGGATACGATGAAGATTACTGCGATCTTCGATGCTTACCCGCCAAAGGTGGGCCAGCAGATCAACTCGCTGGTTGTGCAGCCGATGGAGGAGCTAAGCAGCACCATCCGCTCGCAGGGCATCCGGATCGGGATTATTACCGTACCTGACAGCGAAGCCCAGAATGTAGCTGATATTCTTGTGGACTCCGGCATCGAGGCGATTCTGAACTTCGCACCGGTTATTCTCAAGACGCCTGCCAATATCCGGATTCATGCCGCAGATTTCACCACAGATCTGCAGAGCCTGGCCTATTATTTGCATGATGGAAAGGATGAAACTGAAGATGAGCAGTAAGATCACGATAATCAAGAACGGGCACTTTCTGGTTCCGGGCAGCGATAAGCCGGTTCTAAGCGGGTATATGACCCTTGAGAATGATCTGATTACTTACATAGGTGAAGCTGAGCCGGTAGTGGACGATGGCGCTCAGGTCGTAGACGGCAGCCGTCTGCTGTTTATGCCTGGTCTGGTCAACACCCATGGACATACTGCCATGTCACTGCTGCGCGGATACGGCGACGATATGGTGCTTCAGACGTGGCTGCAGGAAAAGATGTGGCCGATGGAAGAGAAATTCACTGGTGATGATGTATATTGGGGAACCTCATTGTCCGTACTGGAAATGCTGAAGGGCGGCACAACCACCTTCCTCGATATGTATGATCATATGGACCGGGTAGCGGAAGTGACGGAGCAATCCGGTATTCGGGCGGTGCTGATGCGCGGCGTGATTGGGCTGTGTCCGGCAGAGGTACAGCAAGCGAAGCTCGCTGAGGCCGTTGCTTTTGCCCGTAACTGGCATGGCAAGGCTGACGGCAGAATTACGACCATGCTCTCGCCGCATGCCCCGTATACCTGTCCTCCAGAGTTTTTCATGAAGTTTGTGCAGGCTGCGCATGATCTGGATCTGCCGATGCATACCCATATGTCCGAGACGCGCCATGAAGTGGAGCAGAACGTGGCCGACTACGGTCTTCGTCCGGTCGCGCATCTGGAGAAGCTCGGCATGTTCACCCGTCCTTCGCTCATTGCCCACGGCGTTCATCTGAACGATGAGGAGATTGGAATTCTGGCCCGCCATAACGTTGGTGTGTCGCATAACCCAGGCAGTAACCTGAAGCTGGCGAGCGGTGTTGCGCGTGTTCCTGAGCTGCTGCGAGCCGGGGTTAAGGTCTCTTTGGGTACAGACAGTGCAGCAAGCAACAACAATCTGGATATGTTTGAAGAGATGAGGCTGGCGGCTCTGATCCATAAGGGCGTAAGCGGTGATCCTACAGCCGTACCGGCTCCTGAGGCGCTTCTGATGGCCACGGAGTACGGGGCACAGTCTATTTTCCTGAGCGGGGTAGGACGGCTTGCAGCAGGGATGAAGGCCGACTTCATCGCACTTGATATTGACCAGCCGCATATGCTCCCGCATACCGATCTGCTCTCCCATGCCGTCTATTCGGCCAGCGCCAAGGATGTAGAGCATGTATGGGTGAACGGCCAGCAGGTTGTGAAGCATGGACAATGCCTGACACTTGATGAAGAAGCCATCCGCCGCAAAGCACAGGAGACGTTCGAGAGCCTGCTTAAACGGTAATTCAGGGGAACGGGAAAGGAAGCAGCGTGGTGAAGAAGAAGAGGAGAAAATGGATCTGGCTGGGGATTACCGTGGTGCTGCTCCTTCTGTTCGGACTAAGCCAGTTCTATGCCTACATTATGAAGGACCAGTGGAACGAGCGGAGTGAGGCCAAGGAGCTGGCCCGGGCGCGTGCCGGACTAACGGAGGTAACCAAGGCTCAGAAATCCGTCTGGAATGAGAATGAGATCTACTGGGTGCTAACCGGCAAAAACGAAGCCGGGACCGATCTGATGGTGTGGGTCCGTTTCACCTTGGAGGGCAAGCCTGCCGGTGGCGACAACGGCCTGTATGCTGAAGAGCTGAGCAAAGGCACCTCAGAGGAGAAAATGCGCGGAATCATAGCCGATCAGCTGCCTGACGTGAAGATCGAACGGCTGCTGCCCGGTGTATACAACGGGGAATATGCCTGGCAGCTATTTTACAAAAAAGACGGGCGATTCTATTACAACTTCTACCGCTTCAAGGATGGCAGCGCCATCGGTGAGGGGTACAGTCTGCCGAACCGCTAAGCTAAGGACTCAGCGGCAGAACTAAATTGCGGGGGAACAGATTATCTGTTCTTCCGTTTTTTTGTATCCATCATGTCGAAAATATTCTGGAACCGTTCTTGGACTAGTGGCAGACGCGGAACTGTGGCTTAATGGAGATGTATGGTTTGAGATACATCGATGATTATACTCAAATTGATATACGAAGTGTGTACTTCGAATGCTATCGCCAACATGCATATATGTCTCTCAAGGAGGAAGAATAAATTGGAAGTTTTAGCATATTTGGATCAGGCGGTGGATTTATTTAAGGAAGAGCTGGGGGATAATCTGTCGGGGATTTATCTGCACGGCTCCCTGGCCATGGGTTGTTTTCAACCGGATTCAAGCGATATTGATTTGCTGATTGTCGTAGAGGACAAGCTGCCAGCAGAGGTCAGTCATAGACTTGCCGGTCGTATCGTAACCTTTCATGACAGTCTGCCGAATAAGCGCGGAATTGAACTGTCTATCGTCCTGAAGACATACCTGCACAACTTTGTGTATCCTACGCCATTTGAATTTCACTTTTCAGAAGCTCATTTAGAGCGGTATAGAACCAATGAGAATTATCTGTGCGCCGGCTTTGAGGATGCTGATCTGGCGGCACATTTTGCAGTAGTCTACCATCGCGGGTTTATCTTGTACGGGGAGCCGATCCGCGAGGCCTTTGCGCCGGTAGACCAGAGGTACTATCTGGATTCCATTATCAGGGATATCGATGATGCGCAGGAGAATATTGGGAATGCTCCACTCTATTACACACTAAATCTATGCAGGGTGCTCTACTATGTGCAGGAAGGTCATGTCTCTTCCAGGAAGGAAGGCGGGGAGTGGGGACTGCAGCATTTGCCGGAACGCTATCACGGGCTGCTGAGACGTTGTCTGATGGAATATAGCGGTGCGGCCGTTGCCGAAGGCTATGAACTGGAGCTTTTAACTGATTTTGCGGAATATATGATGGCTGAAATTGGCGTTAGCCGGATGTAGGGGACACCGGAATATGAATGTAGCAGCGGCATTTCAGGCTATGAATCTGAGCTGCCGTTTTTTCATGCCGAATGAAACATCCAGAAATTAGAATCAAAAATTTTAAATATATTCACAACTTTATGTAAAATCGTATATACACCTGTGATATACTACTACTTGTATTAAGACATGCTTAAGAGCATGTCAGTCTCGGATGGGCGCTAGACACGCTGGATGGTCTTTATTATAGAGTTATGCTCGGTCATTATTGAGAGGAGGACGTTTCTTGAAACTGCGTCTTATGCCTGTGCTGCTAACGTCTCTGCTGTCTGCTGCATTATTGTTTGGTGGCTGGTATTCTTACCGTCAATTCGCGGTGCAGGAGCCGCTGCAGAAGCTGGTATCATCCTACGAGGGAGTGAAGGATTCCCATATTACTATTAAACGCAATGAGGTCACTTTGAAACTGGATTTGCAGCCGGGCACGAAATTACGTGAGCTGGTGCAGTACGTATCGAGAGAAGGCAGCACTGCTATTGACGGCAGGACCCTGAAGCTGGATGTGGAACAGAAGCCGAGTGAGCTGCTGGATGAGTATTGGGATAAAGCAATGTTCTCTGTAGCGGAAGCGATGGAGAGCCGGAAGTATACATTGATACCAGCGAAGTTGGATGGGCTGAAGGAGCAGGACAGCAAGTACAGCGGGGTTACAGCCGCCACAGAGATTGACGACAATAATGTGTACGTGAGCCTGAGCAACGGCACTGAGAGCAAATTTATCATACTGCCGCGTGCAGCAGCCAAGATGGGAGTGTGGAACAATGCCTAAGTACTGGAAAGAGGTTGTAGCCGGATTCGTTCCGGTCATGCTGATTTTTATGGCTTTTGTGGGGATTAATATCTTCCCTGTAATCATAGCACTTGGTATGGTTGCCGCTCTCCTGTTCATTGCCCATGCGCGCGGCGGTCTGGCCGTCAATGCAGGTGCAGATAAGAAGCGCAAGAAGAACGGCCCGTCCAAGCTTACCTTTGAAGAGATCGGCGGACAGGACAATGCCAAGCAGGAGCTGCGTGAAGCGCTGGACTTCCTGATCCGGCATGAAGAAATCAGCAAGTTCGGGATTCGCCCGCTCAAGGGAATTCTGCTTACAGGCCCTCCGGGAACCGGGAAGACGCTGATGGCCAAGGCTGCGGCACATTATACTAACTCTGTATTCGTAGCTGCCTCAGGCAGTGAATTCGTTGAGATGTATGTCGGTGTGGGTGCGGGACGCGTACGCGATTTGTTCAAGGATGCCCGTACGCGCGCGCTCAAGGAGAATAAGCAAAGCGCCATTATTTTCATCGATGAAATTGACGTTATCGGCGGGAAGCGCGAAGGCGGACAGCAGCGAGAATATGATCAGACGCTCAATCAGCTGCTGACGGAGATGGACGGGATTTATAACAATGATACCCCGCGCATTCTGCTGGTAGCCGCAACGAACCGCAAGGAGATGCTTGATTCTGCGCTGCTGCGTCCGGGCCGTTTTGACCGACACATTCAGGTCGATATGCCTGACAAGAAGGGCCGCAAGTCGATTCTCGACCTGCATGCCAAGAACAAGCCGCTGCATGACACCGTTGATCTGGATAAAATCGCCGAAGAAGCTTACGGCTTCTCGGGTGCGCAGCTGGAGAGCGTCATGAACGAAGCCGCGATCTACATGATGCGCGAGAATCTGACCCTGGTAGAGCAGCGTCATCTGTCGATGGCGATCGACAAGGTCATGATGGGCGAGAAGACCGACCGTGAGACCAACCATGAAGAGAAGAAGCGGGTAGCGATCCATGAGCTTGGACATGCTATTATGGCTGAGCTGCTGCGTCCCGGAAGCGTTAGTCAGGTCACACTGACCCCGCGCGGACAAGCACTCGGTTATGTTCGGCATAATCCGCAGACCGAACAATATCTGTATACGAAGGACTATCTGGAGCATCAGATTATGATTGCCCTGGGCGGAGCGGCTGCGGAAGAGATGTATTACGGCGGACGCAGTACCGGTTCCCGCGGTGATTTCGACCAGGCGCTTAATATTGTTGAGACCATGATGAAGTCCGGGCTCACCTCGCTCGGCATTGCGAATCTGCAAATGGTTACCACCGAAGAGCTAATGAAGGAAAACAGTAAAATACTGGATGATCTGATGATTCGTACGAAGGACCTGCTGGAGCAGCAGAGAAATATATTTGATTACTCTCTTGACATTTTAATGAAGGAAGAAGTTCTCTCCGGAGAGCAATTTCGTTGTCAATTTCGTGACAGTGTCCTTTTACCGGCATAATTCTTTATGCCGGTTATTTTTTTTTACTTTTCAGACATGCTAAGATATCATTATATGTCGGGCTACTTATTTTTTTCGACAGACAAGGTACAATACAGAAGTATAGATACCTGAAAGGATGGAGACTTTTACATGAATTTTAAGAAGATCGGTGTCATCGGCGGAGGCACAATGGGACAAGGGATTGCTGAAATGCTGGCAGCCAAAGGCCTGGATGTCATGCTGGTGGAAAAAACTGCAGAACGGCTGAACTACTCCTACGAAATGATCGAGACCAGTCTCGACAAGCAACTGGAGAAATGGGCGATTACCCAGGCGGAGAAAAAGCTGATCCTGGCCCGCATCCAGAAGGTTACACACTTCGCTGAACTGAGCTCATGCGATATGGTCATTGAGACTATCGTTGAAGATCTGGAAGCGAAGCAAAAGGTATTCAATCAGCTCGATCAGGTGTGTCCGAGCCACATTATTCTTGCCAGCAATACGTCAACGCTTAGCTTGACTGAGCTTGCAAGCTCTACAATGTATCCGGAACGCGTTATCGGCATGCACTTCATACACCCTGTAGGTAAGGTGGATCTGGTTGAAATCGTGCGCGGTCTGAAAACCTCGGACAGCACATTTGAAGATACCAAAGCCTTTGTCGATGAGATTGTAGAGAAAAAAGGCGTTATGATCTACGAATCCCCCGGATTTGTATCTTCACGCCTCATTTGCCTGTTCATTAACGAGGCTATGCATGTGCTCCAGGAAGGGGTTGCATCTCCTGAAGATATTGATGACGCTATGCGCATCGGCTACCAGTTCCAGAACGGGCCGCTTGAAATGGCAGACCGTTTCGGTCTGGATTCCGTTCTTGCCGCACTTGAGAACATGTTCCGTGAATACGGCGAGCTCAAGTACCGTCCTTCGACAATCCTCAAGAAGATGGTACGTGCAGGACAACTGGGTGCGAAATCGGGCGAAGGCTTCTTCAAGTATGACAAGGATGGTGACCGTATATGAATATCTTAGTAATTAACTCCGGCAGTTCCTCATTGAAATACCAGTTGTACAATATGACAGATGAATCTGTACTCGCCAAAGGCCTGGTAGAACGTATCGGTATGGATTCCTCCATTCTGAATCACAAGCCGACCGGCAAACAGGAAGTTACTGAAGTCAGCGAAATTCTGGAGCACAATACGGCCATCCGCAAAGTGCTTGCCTGTCTGACAGACAAAGAGCATGGCGTTATCGCATCCACCGATGAGATTAACGCTGTGGGCCACCGTGTAGTGCACGGGGGGGAATTCTTCAAATCCTCCGCGCTGGTCGATGCCGATGCGAAGACCAAGATCCGCCAGCTGTTCGACCTTGCGCCGCTGCATAACCCGGCTGCGATGATGGGGATTACCGCATCCGAGAATAATATGCCCGGTGTGCCGCAGGTCGTTGTATTCGACACCGCCTTCCACCAGACTATGCCTGAGAAGGCTTATATGTATGCCATTCCGAGAGTGCTTTACAACAAATACAAAGTACGCCGTTATGGCGCGCACGGAACCTCCCATGATTTCGTCAGCAAGGCTGCTGCAGAGTATCTGGACCGTCCGCTTCAGGACCTCAAGATTATCACCTGCCACATCGGCAACGGTGCCAGTGTAACTGCAGTGGACGGAGGAATATCAGTTGACACTTCGATGGGGATGACTCCGCTGGAAGGCCTGATGATGGGTACCCGCAGTGGAGACCTTGACCCGGCAATTGTCCCTTATGTGATGAACAAGGAAGAGCTGTCCGTCGGTGAAGTGAACTCCATGCTGAACAAGCACAGCGGACTTCTGGCCATCTCTGGCGTGAGCAGTGACATGCGTGATATTATTGACGGTGCGGAGAAAGGCGAGCCTAATTCGACGCTTGCTTTTGAAATGTACGAGTATCGTCTGCGTAAATATATCGGTTCTTATGCAGCAGCCATGAATGGGGTAGACGTAATTGTATTCACCGCTGGTGTAGGCGAGAATGCTTCCCTGCTGCGTGAAAAAGTACTGAACAATCTTACGTTCCTCGGAATTGAACTGGATACAGAAGCCAACAAGGTCCGTTCGGGTGATCCGCGGCGTATCTCTACAGCCAATTCCAAGGTACAGGTGCTTGTGGTTCCAACGAACGAAGAGCTTGTGATCGCGCGCGATACTTATCGTATTGTGCAAGGAGTTAACGGCTAAATTAGAGGAGAGATAGTAGGCATGGCTAACAAAAGTGTAATCAAGAACGTGAATGAGCATGTCGGAGAGAGTGTTGTCATCGGATGTTGGGTCAACAACAAGCGCTCCAGCGGTAAAATTCAGTTCCTGCAGCTTCGCGACGGTACCGGTTATATCCAGGGCGTTGTGGTGAAATCAGAAGTCCCTGAGCAGGTCTGGGATGATGCCAAGAGCCTCACCCAGGAGAGCTCACTGTATGTTACCGGAATCATCCGTGAGGAGCCCCGCAGCCAATCTGGCTACGAGCTGACGGTTACAGGCATTGAAGTTCTGCATCTTACCGAGAATTATCCAATCACACCTAAGGAGCATGGCGTCGACTTCCTGATGGATCACCGTCACCTCTGGCTGCGTTCCTCCAAGCAGCGGGCGGTAATGGTTATTCGTGCGGAGATTATCCGCGCGGTTCAACAGTTCTTCAATGAGCGCGGCTTCACGAAGGTGGACCCGCCGATCCTGACACCTACGTCAGCAGAAGGCACGACCAACCTGTTCCACACCAAGTACTTCGAAGAGGACGCCTATCTTACCCAAAGCGGACAGCTGTATATGGAAGCAGCAGCCATGGCTCTGGGACGCGTCTATTCGTTTGGGCCTACCTTCCGTGCAGAGAAATCCAAGACCCGCCGCCACTTGATCGAGTTCTGGATGATTGAGCCGGAAATGGCCTTCACAGATCATGAAGAGAGCCTGTGCGTGCAGGAGGATTTCATCAGCTTCGTCGTGCAGTCCGTGCTGACGAATTGCCGCGCCGAGCTGGAAGCGGTGGGCCGTGATGTCTCGAAGCTTGAGAACATCAAAGCACCATTCCCGCGTATCAGCTATGACGATGCGATTAAGTTCCTAAATGAAAAGGGCTATGAAATTGCTTGGGGCGATGATTTCGGGGCTCCTCATGAAACGGCGATTGCGGAGATGAGCGACAGACCCGTCTTTATTACCCACTATCCGGCTTCCTTCAAGGCTTTCTATATGAAGCCGCATCCTGATCGTCCTGAAGTGGTGCTGTGCGCGGATATGATCGCTCCTGAAGGCTACGGGGAGATCATTGGCGGATCACAACGTATTGACGATCCGGCACTGCTGGAGGCCCGCTTTAAGGAACATAACCTGTCGATGGATACCTACAAATGGTATATGGATCTGCGCACCTATGGCACAGTTCCACACTCCGGCTTCGGTCTGGGGCTGGAGCGTACAGTAGCCTGGATCTGCGGTCTGGACCATGTCCGTGAGACCATTGCCTTCCCTCGTACACTGTACCGTCTTTACCCTTAAAGAATAGGGAAAGGGGGCTTAAGTATGGACGGAAAAGGTTGGAATACCTGGGGCGAGGGCGTAGCCTTCGGCCTGGAGAACGGAATGGCCGTCATTCCTTATGCACTCCTGAAATATTACCGGAAGCTGAATCTGAGCGGCAGCGAGTCCATGCTGCTGATTCATCTGCTCTCCTTCAGACAGGTGGAGGGAATAGACTTCCCTTCCCTGGAGGAGCTGCAGGCAGTAACCGGGCGCAGTATTCCGGTGATTGCCGGAGAGCTGCAGAAGCTTATGAAGGAAGGTTTCATCAGTATCGACGGAGAAAACGACGAGCTGAGAGACATTCATTATGAGCGCTATAACTTCTCCGGCCTATACGCCAAGCTGGGAGCTTATCTGGCAGAACTCTCACGGGAGACTGCCCAGGAGAAGCCCAGCCGGAGCGGGCGGGAGCCGGGGGCCCGGGCAGTAGCTCATCACTCCGGGGCTACCGCACCGGACGGCGGCTATGGCCGCCCGGCTGTGCCGGGTGCCAAGGAGTCAGAGGACGGACGTAGTCTGTTCAGCATTTTCGAGAAGGAATTCGGGCGTCCGCTATCCCCCATGGAATGTGAATCTATTTCCGGCTGGGTGGATGAAGACCGCTATCCCGAAGAGCTGATTCTGCTCGCACTGAAGGAGTCGGTCTTTGCAGGAAAGGTTCATTTCCGTTACATTGACCGCATTCTGCTGGAGTGGGCCCGCAACCGGGTGAAGAATGCCCAGGATGTCAAAGCCTATTCCCAGAAATTCCGGGGCGGCGGCAGATGAGCGGAGCGGGGTAGATATATACCGGTCCAGGGCAAGGCCCGGCCGGTAAAGGTGTCCCTTAAGTCATGTATGTGGCTTAAGGGGCACTTTTTTTTCTTTTGTTACTTAGGATTGGGAGTTAGCTGAAAGTGGGCGGGGAGCGGGGGTGAGGAGCAGAAGTGCTCCTGAAACCAAGAAAAGCGTGTTAAATAAGAAGATAAAGGGTGTATAAATGCACCTGATTTCAGCAAAAGTGATGGCGTAAAGTAAGTTGTGTACCACAATTTGGAGCCTAGCCAGGCACCAAAAAAGTAGGGTATCCTCGGGTTTACCACAACACCAAGAAGGAGCCCTACTCGATGACTATTGTACCCGAACATATGCTAAATAATCTATTTGAAAAACTTGTTAAAGACTTCATGAAAGAGAATATGGAATCGCTCCTGCGTGCCGAAATCCAAGGGTTTATGTCGAGTGAAGAAGCCGGTGCCAGCAATAGCCGTAACGGATACTATACACGGGATCTGCATACGAGATACGGCCATATCGAGGATCTTCAGGTTCCCCGGGACCGCCAGGGTCTCTTTCAAACTCAGATGTTTGAACCCTACCAACGGCGGGAGGGCTGGCTGGAAGAAGCGGTGATCCAGATGTATAAATCCGGCATGGGAACCCGGGACGTGGCCCGATTTATTGAAAGCATGTTCGGCAGCCATTACTCGCCCACCACCATCAGTAACATCACCGCTACGGTGCTGGAGGATATCCACCAGTGGCAGAAACGTCCGCTGAGCAAACGCTACTCTGTGATCTACCTGGATGGGCTGTACGTGAAGCTTAAACGGGGCACGGTCCGGGGCGAAGTCGTCTATTTTGCCATGGGAATCGACGAAGAAGGTCAGCGTCAAATCCTGGGGTTCTACGTAGGGGGTCAAGAGAGCTCGAATGGCTGGCGGGAGGTGCTCAAAGATCTGTACGCACGCGGGGCCCAGGAAGTGCTGCTCGGTGTATTTGACGGACTGCCGGGGCTCGATGCGGCCTTTAAAGAAACCTACCCGCAGGCGGATGTGCAGCATTGTGTGGTGCACAAAGTACGAGCCACGTTACCCAAAATCCGTGTGGAGCACAAAACCGATGTGATTAAGGCCCTGAAGACCGTGTATGATGCACCAGATGAGGTCGTGGCCCGGGCGAACTTTGACACGGTGAAAGCGAAGTGGAATGCGTTATACCCGAAGGAAATGCGGTCTTGGGAGGAGCAGCTTTCGACGTTACTGACGTTCTACAAGTACCCGGAACCGATGCGTAAAGCGATTTACACGTCCAATCCCATTGAGCGAATGAACAAGGAAATCCGCAAACGTCTGAAGCCGATGAACAGCCTGACCAACATGGATGCGGCAGAAAAAATCGTGTATCTGGAGATGTTAGGCTACAACGAAAGGTTTGGGCAGCGAGTCACCCCTGGCTTTGGGGTGGACACGGTGAAAAAGAAGCTCAGCCAGCTCTATGAAGCCCGCTACCCTTCGTTGCCCACAGTCGAAGAAGAGTAGCCAATGAATCCAATTTCTGGGGGTCGGGGTTCCCCCTCCCCCAGAAACACTACACCCCCAACCCGTAACCCCGGGGAGGTACTTCTACTCATTTACACAAACTTCTTGACGCTACCGCAAAAGTGGCTTAATGGGCAAAATGAAGGGCATAAATGCACCTGATTTCCGTAAAAGTGGCTTAATGAGGAAAATGAAGGGGATAAATGCACCTGATTTCCGTAAAAGTGGCTTGATGAGCAAAATGAAGGGTATAAATGCACTTGATTTCGCCACTGGCAGCATACAGCCCGCAGTCCCTTCACATGGAAGGAACTGCGGGCTGTTATGTTCTGCATTAAGAAGTTGTGAAAAGTAATCAATAATTAGTGCAGCTCCTGCTCCAAAGCTGAGCCCATCTCGCGTGAACGTTCCGCACAGCGGTTGACGGCGGAAATGACGGTCTCGAAGAAATCGCCTCGCTCCAGCACTTCAATGGCCGCCTGGGTAGAGCCATTCGGCGAGGTGACCTTCTTGCGCAGGGCGGCAGGCTCTTCACCGGTCTGCTGCACCATACGGGCTGCGCCGAGCACGGTCTGGACAGTCAGCTCACGGCTCTGCTCAAGCGGCAGCCCTCCGCGTATACCTGCAGCGATCATTGCTTCCATCATGTAGTAGATATAAGCCGGTCCGCTGCCGGAGATCCCGGTTAAGGTCTCCATCCGTTCTTCGTCAATGACCGCCGTCAGGCCAACCGCTTCGAAGATATTAAGCGCTGTACGGCGGCTCTCTTCGCCAACCTCCTTGGAGAAGGCAATCCCGGTAGCCCCGAGGCCGATGGAGCTGGAGGTATTCGGCATGGTGCGGACCACAGGCTGCGGATTACCCAGTAAGCCTTGCATCGTACGGATGGTCAGCCCGGCAATCACGGAGATGACGAGCTGATCCGGCGACAGCAGCGGCCCGAGTGAACGGAGCGCTTCAGCAGCGTCTTTGGGCTTCATGGCTAGAACAATGACCGGCGCAGAGCGCAGAGCCTCGAGCTTGGACTCGGGAGCGTTATAGCCGAGCACGCCGTAACGGCTGCGGAGTTCAGCGAGGCGCTCGCTGCTGCTGCGGTTCAGCATGATAATCCGGCCCGATTCCACTACATTCCGGGCGATTAATCCCCGAACAATGGCCTCGGCCATCGAGCCTGCGCCATAAAAAACAATATTATGATTGATGAGCGGAATTGCTGGTTGCTGGCACATGGCTGGCAGTCCCCCTATAAGTTGAGTGAGTTAACCTCTGATTTGGCCGGAGCCGTGAATCATATATTTGCTTGAAGTGAGTGCAGGCAGTCCCATAGGCCCGCGGGCATGGAGCTTCTGGGTGCTGATCCCGATCTCGGCGCCAAAGCCGAATTCAAAGCCGTCCGTGAACCGGGTAGAAGCGTTGTGGTACACCGCCGCAGCGTCAACCTCCTGCAGGAAGCGTTCAGCATTCGCCGTGTCTTCAGTCACAATACATTCGGAATGCTTGGTTCCAAACTCTGCGATATGCCCAAGAGCCTGTTCCAGCGTGTCCACGATACGAATATTGAGAATGTAATCGTTGTATTCTGTAGCGAAGTCCTCCGGCGTGGCAGGCACAGCCCAAGGAATAAGAGCAACGGTATCCTGGCACCCGCGCAGCTCCACACGAGCCTCGCGGAAGGCTTCAGCAAGTGCGGCGAGATGTTCTTCAGCGTAAGCACGGTGCACCAGCAGTGTCTCCATTGAATTGCAGACCGAAGGCCGCTGGGCCTTCGCATTCACGCTAATGCGCCGGGCCATTTCCGGACTGGCACTCGCATCCAGATAAGTATGGCATATGCCTGCCCCTGTTTCAATAACCGGTACGGTGGCATTCAGAACCACATTCTGAATCAGAGAGCTTCCTCCGCGCGGGATGATGACATCCAGCAGTCCGTTCAGCTTCAGCATTTCATCCACGGAGGAGCGGTTAGGATCTTCGATCAGCTGCAAGGCATCCGGCGGAAGGGCGGTACCCGCAAGTGCGCGGTGCAGCACCTCGGTGATGGCACGGTTGGAGGATAGAGCGGAGGAACCGCCGCGCAGCACCACAGCATTGCCGGTCTTGAGGCACAGTCCGGCAGCGTCAACGGTGACGTTGGGGCGTGCTTCATAGATAATGCCAATCACCCCAAGGGGAACCCGAACCTTCTCGATGTGCAGGCCGTTCGGCCGTTCTATCGTCTCCAGATTGTCTCCAACCGGATCGGGCAGTTCGGCAATCTGCTGCAAGCCTTCGGCTATGCTGTCAATCCTGCCCGCATCCAGGGCCAGCCGGTCGAGCATCGACTCCGGTGTCCCGTTCAGCCGGCCGCGCTCCAGGTCTTCGGCGTTGGCGGCAATAATGTAATCAGCTTCGGCGCGCAGAGCAGCAGCCATCACCAGCAGGGCTTCATTCTTCTGGGCGGTAGTCAAGCTAGCGAGTACCCCTGTGGTTGCTTTGGCCAGCGTCGTCTTGTTAACCACTTCACTCATGGCAATTCCTCCTAATAAAAGTTATGTTGGCATAGGGAGACACAATAGGTTTCGTAAATTAACGAAGCGTGATCCA
Source organism: Paenibacillus sp. FSL H3-0469 (assembly GCF_038051945.1). Taxonomy (NCBI): domain Bacteria; kingdom Bacillati; phylum Bacillota; class Bacilli; order Caryophanales; family Paenibacillaceae; genus Paenibacillus; species Paenibacillus sp. FSL H3-0469. The sequence goes on along the minus strand of NZ_CP150302.1, from coordinate 1,662,829 downwards.
TTCGTCCCGGTGGATAACCTCCAGCCGGTGTACTTCACCAAGCTTGGGCACAATCTCGCGGCTGGGAAGCCCCTGAATGCTGCGGAGCTGGGTGTCATCGTAATTGACGATACCCCGTCCAAGCAGCTGCCCATCCGGGCCGAGTACTTCGACGACATCCCCTGAATGAAAGCTTCCTTCAATACGTCTAACCCCGACTGGCAGCAGGCTATGGCCTCCGTGAAGCAGCGCTTCAACAGCACCGTCATCGACATACAGTGATCCGAGCGGGGTGGACATGAAGCCCAGCCATTGCTTTTTGACCGGCAGAGAAGAGAGGGTGGTGGCAAAATAAGTACCTTTGCCCGTTCCGGCTGCGGCCTGTGATAAATCCCCCGGCTCCTTAACCTGGCCCACGAAGACCGGAACGCCGCCCCGCGTGGCAATCTTGGCCGCATCGATCTTGGAGCGCATGCCGCCAGTTCCTACGCTTGAGCCTGCACCGCCTGCAATGGCGTAGATCTCAGGCGTAATTTCTTCGATGTGCTCATACCGTACAGCTTCCGGATGCTTGCGGGGATCGCCGCTGTAGACGCCGTCCATATCCGTCAATACCAGCAGGTGCGAGGCCTTTAGCAGATTGGCAACCAGCGCCGATAAGGTATCGTTGTCACCGAACTTCAGCTCATCCACCGATACGGTATCGTTCTCGTTGAACACGGGCACGGCGCCTTGGCGGAGCAATTCTTCCACCGTCATCAAAGCGTTGTTCATGGCCCGGCGGCTGCAGAAGTCTGTACGGGTCAGAAGAATCTGAGCAGTGGGTATACCGTGGCCTGCGAAGGCCTCCTGATAAGCCTGCATCAGCATAACCTGTCCTACTGCCGCCGCCGCCTGTTTCTCATGCAGCAGCCTTGGCCGGGTAGCATAGCCGATGCCCCGGAATCCCGCTGCGACCGCCCCGGAGGTGACCAGCAGCACTTCACAGCCGTCCTCGCGGAGCGCAGCAATCTCGGCTGCGAAGAAGGAGACTGCCTCACGATTGAGGCCGCCTTCGGGACCCGTGAGCGAGCTGCTGCCGATTTTGACCACAATTCTTGACGTCATTGTCTTTCACTTTCCTCTCAAATTGAAATGCCTGTAACGCCCGAAAATGACAAAAAGCCCCCATCCTTAGACTTAGCAAAGGACGAAAGCTTGATTAACTTCCGCGGTACCACCTTCATTGATGAGGGTTCATCCGACTTCATTCTCATAACGGGAGTCTCCGTCCTGCATGGCAGGCCGCTCAGGGGTAGGATTCAGAATGGTCATCCGCGGTAGATTCTCCCAGCCTTCAGGAATCTACTCTCTGCACACGAATATACGCCAATTCTTACTGGTCCCGTCAGCACGTTTCACTATTTGTCACTTAGGATACCATGGGGCAGCAGGGTTTGCAAAGAGCCGCAGACAAATTTTTTCATGCAGCGCAGGCAGCACGATTTATGTTTATCCTATGGGGCAGAGGACCTGTGGATGAGAGCGCCGCCGCTCGCTTGTTAGGGCTAGCTATCGGTTAGACCGGCCACGGTTGCCTTGAAGGTCTCGATAAAAGCTTCGGCTGCACGGGACAAATAACGTCCGCGCCGGTAGGCAATGACCAGCGTCCGGCCCGGCACCGGCTCAGCCAGCGGAAGGTAGACCGGTACGAATTCACTCCTGGCAGCGCGTGCAATAAAGTGGGGCACAAGGGTAACGCCCATCCCGGCTGCAACCAGCGACTGGACTGTCTCCATATTATTGCTCTCGAAAACAATCCGCGGCTCAAATCCGGCCTGGCGGCATAATTCTACAGTCATTTTACGGAAGCCTTGGCCTTCCTTGAGAACGATAAATGGTTCATCCTTAAGCTCGGCCAGGCTGGTACGGATGCCCTGCGGTTCCCGTCCGGCTAACAGATGTCCCGGCGGAACGGCAAGATCGATCCGCTCCTCACCGAGCACCTCGTAGGCCAGGGTCGGAATTTCGAGCGGCAGGGAGAGCAGGCTGAGATCGGTCTGGCCGCTGGCTGTCAGCTTCTCCAGATTCATGGATGAGTCCTCCAGCAGGGTGATCTCAACCTCGGCATATTTGCTCTTGAATACAGGCAGCACATGCGGGAGCAGATGTGCTCCGGTAATCGGCATGCTGCCGACCATTACGCGTCCTGTGCGCAGCTGGGAGATATCGGACATCTCCTGCCGCAGCAGTTCCACGGCATCGATGATCCCCTGAGCCTGTTCAACGAATTTCTCACCGGCATAGGTCAGCTCCACCGAGCTGGTATTACGCTGGAAGAGCAGCACGCCAAGCTCCTTCTCCAGCTTCGACAGCTGCTGGCTGAGCGAGGGCTGGGCGATGTGAAGCTTCTCCGCCGCGCGGGAGAAATTCCGTTCTGCAGCAATCTGCAGCGTGTATTGCAATTGTCTAAGTTCCATACATAAGCTCCTTTAATGAGTAGATCATCTGTTTATAAGTATAACCTATAAACCCTATAGAAATCATATCTTGGAATTATAAACACACCGATGTTATATTTAGAACATTCAAGAGAGACTCCACGCTCTCTTCATTAGGAACGATTCTACTATTATGAGGTGAAATTCATGGGCAACAAGACAATGTTTGAGAAGATTTGGGACAATCACGTTATTCATCAGGAAGAAGGCAAGCCGAGCATTATTTATATCGATCTTCATCTGGTTCATGAAGTGACTTCCCCGCAGGCGTTTGAAGGACTGCGCCTGAGCGGCCGCAAGGTCCGCCGTCCGGGACTTACCTTTGCGACAATGGATCATAACGTGCCTACCAAGGACCGTTACAATATTACCGATCCGATCTCCAAGCAGCAGATTGATACACTTTCGCAGAACTGCCGTGATTTCGGCGTGAGATTGTTTGACCTGAATGATATTGACCAAGGTGTTGTTCACGTCATGGGTCCTGAGATTGGCCTGACCCATCCCGGCAAGACAATTGTCTGCGGGGACAGCCATACCTCCACTCACGGAGCCTTCGGTGCGCTGGCCTTCGGGATCGGCACCAGCGAAGTTGAGCATGTGCTTGCCACCCAGTGTCTGCAGCAGTCCAAGGCCAAGACCATGGAAGTGCGCTTCACCGGCAAACGTAATCCGGGAGTGACCGCCAAGGATATGATTCTCGGTGTAATTGCCAAATACGGAACGGACTTTGCAACTGGCTATGTTATCGAATATACCGGTGAGGCTATCCGTGAACTGTCGATGGAAGAGCGCATGACCGTCTGCAATATGTCGATTGAAGGCGGAGCAAGAGCAGGCCTGATCGCACCGGACGAGACCACCTTCAACTATCTGCGCGGACGTCAATATGTGCCGCAGGGTGAAGCGTATGATGCCGCTGTTGAGACCTGGAAGGGCCTTGTTAGTGATGAAGGTGCCCAGTACGATACTGTGGTCGAATTCGATGTAGAGACACTTATCCCGCAGGTTACCTGGGGAACTAGCCCTGGTATGGGAACGGATATCAACTCCACCGTACCTAACCCTGCTGATTTCACTACCGAGAATGAACGCAAAGCAGCCGAGAAGGCGCTTGAATATATGGATCTGGCTCCAGGTACACCGATCTCCGAGATTGGAATTGATTATGTCTTCATCGGCTCCTGCACCAACGGCCGGATTGAGGATCTGCGGGCCGCGGCTGAAGTAGCCAAGGGTTATAAGGTATCTGACAAAGTTACAGCTATTGTTGTGCCTGGCTCCGGGCGCGTGAAGATGCAGGCCGAGAAGGAAGGTCTGGACAAAGTGTTCACCGAAGCAGGCTTTGAATGGCGTGAAGCCGGCTGCAGTATGTGCCTGGCGATGAATCCGGATGTTCTGCAGCCGGGACAGCGCTGCGCCTCTACTTCCAACCGTAACTTCGAAGGACGCCAGGGACGCGGCGGACGCACGCATCTGGTCTCCCCTGCCATGGCGGCTGCGGCAGCCATCAAGGGACGCTTCACGGATGTGCGTGACTGGAACTACAAGACGGAAGCCGTCAACTCATAGAATAATTGAGAGAGCAGGAGGATACAGCAATGGAAGAATTCAAGAAGTTAACAGGAATTGTAGCCCCGGTAGACCGGGTTAATGTAGATACGGATGCGATTATCCCTAAGCAGTTTCTGAAACGGATCGAGCGCACAGGCTTTGGTCAATTTCTTTTCTACGAATGGCGTTTTGATGAAGCAGGGAATGACAATCCGGCATTCGAAATGAACAAACCGCGTTATGAGGGAGCCTCAGTGCTAATCTCCCGCGCGAATTTCGGCTGCGGCTCCTCCCGGGAGCATGCGCCCTGGGCCATCATGGATTACGGGTTCAGAGTGGTCATCGCACCATCCTATGCTGACATCTTCTATAACAACTGCTTCAAGAACGGCATTCTGCCGATTAAGCTCTCGGAAGCTCAGGTAGATGATCTGTTCAGCCGTACGGCAGAGCATGAGGGCTACACACTTACAGTGGATCTGGAGAACAACAAGCTGAGTGATGAGTATGGCCTTGCCATCACCTTTGAGCTGGATGAGCACCGCCGCCAGTTTCTGCTGCAGGGGCTGGATGATATCGGCCTGACACTTCAGCATGCTGATGAGATTGCCGCATACGAAGAGCGTCATGCAGCTAAGCTTTTTGCCTAAGAGCTAAGATAAGTAAACGGCTGAAGCATATTTATTCTTAGTATTTACACAAAACTTCTATTTCCGGGTGTCGGAAATAGAAGTTTTTTTGCTATAATCGAGATATTATTGCCTGTGAAGGCAACTTTTGGGGATTCATGTCGTCTTAATCTTATCTGCAAATCTATCAATGGACCAAAGGAGAGGAAAGGATGAAGAAAGCCGGACAACGGGTGTTGCTTCTACTGCTGCTGCCACTGCTCCTCCTGTCATTCGCCGGCCACAAAGCTGCGGCAGCCGGAACAAACCCCGGTAAGATCGTGATGGACAGCAAGGAGCTTGCATTGCCCAAGGGGGTAATCCTCGAGAATGTGAATGGAAGCGTTATGATTCCGATCCGTGTAGTGGTGGAGAATCTGGGCTTCAAAGTGCTGTGGGAACAAAGCAGCCGCAAGGTAACTCTCCAGCAGGACGGCAAGTCTGTACAGCTTGCAGTCGGCAGCACCACCGCTCAAGCTGATGGTGTTAACCTGACACTTAATGCTGCACCCAAGCAGAACGGCGGCACGGTACTGGTGCCTGTCCGCTTTGTCAGCGAGCAGTTCGGTCTTAGCGTCGGCTGGGACAATACGGATAAGACGGTGTATTTGAGCGGAGGGGTAACAGAGACGGCCCCTGCCACTTCAGATCCGCTGCCGTCAGCCACCGCAGCTCCCTCCGTGTCAACCGGAGCCGCTCCAGTGGCTGTTGAGTCTCCTGCACCGACCACTCCGCCCCAGAGCGGCACAGAGATTCTCGAGGAATTGGACGGAAGTGTTATAGTTACTCCGACTCCGCCAGCTACATCACCGGTGGTGAAAGGGGCGGTATTCAGCGAGAACCGGCTGATTGTAGCCGCTGCCGGAGGAGCCAAGGCTACGGTTACAAGAGTTACCGGACCCGACCGGATTGTAGTGGATTTTGCCGGAGCGGCATTTGCTCCTGATTTCAGCGGGAGCTTCCCTGGCGTATCCACGGGAGGAAGTCCCCAGGGCAAGCTGGACGTGAGCGGCTACCCGCTGGTAACTGAAATACGTTATGCGTTGTTCAGTACGAATCCCCCGACGGTCAGGTTCGTAATCCAGACTACGGGCTACCAGAATTATCAAGTAAGTACGGATGAGAGTACAGGGCTAGTCACAATCGATCTGAATGTAACAGGCAGTGATACGGGGGCACCTGTGAATCCGGGATTCACCGGAAGACCGGTTATTGCGCTGGATGCCGGACACGGGGGCAAGCAATCGGGTGCGGTCAGTCTTACCGGCAAACTGGAAAAGACCTTCAATCTCGCGGTCATCCTGAAAGCCGGAGCTATTCTGACGCAGGAAGGCTGGGCTGATGTCATCTACACCCGTACATCGGATATTACTTTGGGTCTCCAGGATCGTGTGAAGATTGCCCAAGCAGCGAACGCTACGTTGTTCGTATCCCTTCATGCCAATTCACTCGACGTATCCTATCCGAACCGGAGCAAAGTGAATGGCAGTGAGACGTACTACAGCCGCAGTGAGAGCCTGCCGCTTGCCGAGATTATGCAAAAGCATCTGGTAGCGGGAACCGGCCTCAAAGACAACGGAGTCCGCTCTAAGAGCCTGCATGTGACCCGGGAGACCCGGATGCCTGCTATTTTGCTGGAGGCGGGGTATCTGACCAATCCGGTAGATGAAGCAACCTTGTACAGCGAACAGATGCAGGATAACCTCGCGCGGGAGATTGTAGCAGGAATTAAGGAATATCTTGGCTTGTAACGCTGGATAAGCGGAGTTGTCTGTAACAGCACTACATACCTTTTAGTAATAGGGAATACACAGACATTTCCACGTTAGTTGGGATTTATTCGCAACTTTTAAGTTCTACGAACGTCTACACTATGTCGAAGGTTGTCAGTTGGCATGCCATCAAGAACGCTCGATTGGGGGCGGAATACTAGAGTCTTAGAGGTGAACAATGAAGAAATTTGCTTTTATGCTGTTGCTGCTGCTCTTTGTTGTGGTGCTGCCGGGGCATGGACAAGCCGCTGCTGGCCAGAACAAGATCTTCCTGGATGGCCAGGAACTGAATGCAGGACAAGACGTTCCGGTGGAAAATGTAAATAACTCCATCATGGTGCCGCTAAGAATGATTGCTGAGAACCTTGGATACAAGGTGGATTGGAATCAGACAAGCAAGACCATCAAGATTGAACAGCAGGGAAAGGCCATTCAACTGATCGTAGGTCAGACGGCAGCTTCCGTTGACGGCAAGACAGCGGTCTTGACTACGGCCCCTCTCCTGCGGAACGGCACGACGCTCGTACCGATCCGGTTCATTGGTGAGCAGTTCGGACTTACGGTCAAATGGGATAACACGAAGAAGATTGTAGATCTTATTACCCCGTCCATTCCCGAGCCTAACATTGACCCGGGACAAAGCAATGGGGACGGAGGAACGGTTGTAGTGCCGCCGGGAGAACCCTCAAGCAGCCTGAGCATGATCAACGGCATCAGCTTCAATGAGAACAGGTTCTCGATTGCCATAGACGGCAATGCGGAGCCGAAGGTCTCCAAGATCAGCGGACCGGACCGAATCATCGTTGATCTGCCGAATGCCACGTTCTCGGACATTTTCGGAACAGGACAAATCCTTGACCCTGACCTGAACGGGAGCCTGACAGTTACGGATTATCCGGATGTCTCCGGTATCCGCTATTCGCTGTATAGCACTAATCCTTATACAGTCCGATTTGTAATTGATCTTAATACCCCCAAAAATTATAGCGTAGAGGTGTCGGGAGATTCCTCAAAGCTCATTGTCATTGATTTGAACGCACCGGCTTCAGGCGACACTTCAACGCAGCCCGGGAACAGCGGGCGCAAGCTGGTTGTGCTCGATGCCGGACATGGTGCGAAGGATTCAGGGGCTGTAGGCATTACCGGAAAGTACGAGAAGAACTTTAACCTGGCCGTAATTCTGAAGGCGGCTGCTCTGCTGAGACAGGAGAACAAGATTGATGTGGTGCTGACGCGCAGCGATGATACTTTCCTTGAATTGAAGGAAAGGGCGGCAATTGCCAATAATCTCGGCGCAGATTTATTCATATCCGTCCATGCCAACAGCAGCGGATCAGCGGCTTCTAGCGGAACGGAGACCTACTATCAGCGGGACGCCAGCAAGGCTCTGGCCAATGTGATGCATAAGTATCTTGTGCAGGCTACCGGACTTAGCGACAGGGGAGTACGTTACGGCAACTTCCATGTGATACGCGAAACGAAGATGCCTGCGGTGCTGCTTGAGGTTGGCTATCTCAGCAATAAAAAGGACGAGGCTCTGCTGTTCACTGAAGCACTGCAGAACAATGTAGCCGCATCAATGGTCAGCGGAATTAAAGAGTATCTCGGGATTCAATAACAACGGGCGGCAGCAGGGGCCGCAGAGTCGGATGAAGACCCTATATTGCGGTCAAAAGGACTTTGCGGTCCCTCCTGCCCATATTCATCTGAGGGGGTTAATCAAATGAACAAGAAATTAACATATGCAGGGATCGCTGCGATGCTGCTTCTCGTAATTTCGGGCTGCGGAGATAAACCTACTGCAGCACCGGGCAATGCGTCCGGTCAGGATTCAACCTCGGTATCCAGCGGCGCTGAAGGAAACAATGCCGGGAATGACACTCCCGCTACTCCCACTGCCACACCGGCAGCTACAAGCACGCCTGAGCCTACAGCAACTGTAACTCCGGCGGCTACGGAGGCACCGGCAGTGCCTGAGAAGCAGAGTCTTAAGATCAAGACGTATTATACAGACCTGCAACAGAACGACTTGGTTCCGGCTGAAGTCTCAATCACCTTCAAGGATGCCAAGGAGAAATATACGGAAGCCTTCAAAACACTTCAGAAGAGCGATAATGCTGAGCAGATTCCGCTGTGGAACAAGATTGAACTGAAATCACTGGAATTCTCCAATGGACAGATTGTGATGGATATTCATAAGCCGGATGAGGCGCAGCTTGGCGCAGGCGGCGAGGCTCTGGCGATCGGCGCATTGTCACAGATGTTCTTCCAGTTCGATGAAGTGAAGAATATCGATGTGCTGGTAGACGGAGAACAGGTGGAGAGCTTGATGGGGCATGTGGATCTTGTGCATCCCATCACCCGCGAGAACAACGGATTATAGGCATTAGGCAGGAATAAGCCGGATGGCTAACGAAATTAACAACATAGAAATCCAGATATGCCATAGAGAGGGGAATATCGAATTGTCCGGTCCAAAACGATTAAAGCGTACGGTTCAATCTTATTCTGTAAAAGCGGTCTCTGCCGTTCTGGCCGGTGCGATGGTGCTTGGCGGGGCAGGGGCTGCCTTTGCCGACAACGCTTCAACCGGAGCAACCGCTGCTGCTGGAGCTCCGCAGACGGCTGTAACTGGTTCAGGGATCTTCAGTGATGTCAAGACGGGCTTCTGGGCCGAAAAGCATATCTATAAGCTGGCAACTCAGGGGATTGTGGTCGGCAATAACGGCCTGTTCCGTCCTGGCGATTCTGTGACCCAGCAGGAAGCGGTGCTGATGGCACTGCGCTTCATGAAGCTGCAGGGGAATGTGAACACCAGTACCGAAGTTGCGCTGCCTAATGATTTTGCGGTTACGAACTATTACAAGCCATATGTAATCTTAGCCTTCCAGCAAGGTCTGCTGGACAAGACCACTGAGATGGCTGCAGATAATCTTAAAAGCTCGTGGGGCGAGCGCAAGGCCAGCCGTGAATGGGTCGCGGAGCTGCTGATCCGTGCGCTTGGCCAGAGTGCATCAGCTTCTGCGGCCGCAAGCCGGCCGACAGGCTTTGCCGATGACGCCAAAGTGTCTGCCAACAAACGCGGCTACATTAACACAGCAGTGGAACTGGGACTGGCGAACGGGCTAACCGGCAACCGCTTCGATCCGCAAGGCGCTGTGACCCGTGCGCAGCTCGCTACCTTCTTCAGCCGTGCTGAAGCGCATAATAACCTGGAGTATGACAATACGTTCAAAGGAACAATCAGTTCTCTTAAGGATGGCAAGCTGGGATTGTACACTAACGGCAGCACGCTGGAGTTCACTCTGAATGCCAATACCGCCTACTACACCAGTACATCCGAGAATCGCATTTCTATGAACGAGATCCAGCCTTATACGAAGGTGACTGTCATTGGAGCTACCTATAGCGCAGCTTATGTAGAGCTGACAGATCCGGCAGTTCAGGTTGAGCAGGCGGAGGGTGTGTTCACCAAGCATACACCGGGTATCATCTGGGTCGATTCCGCGAATGGATACGATCAGTATCCTTACGATTCGGGCACAGCCTTCTTGGATGTGAACGGTGCGGTTATTCAGCCTGCTTCGATCACTGCCGGCAGCAAGCTTACGCTGCTGCGTGAAACTTTCACGGGTTTCCGCAAGGTTGTGAAGGTGCAGGTCACCTCCGGTATTGTGAACAAGACGGCTAAAGGCACGGTTCAAAGCGTTGACACTGCTGCCAAGAGCATTACGTTCAAGAACGCCGACGGCACAGTAGAAATGTTCAAATGGGAAGAAGGGACCACGCTGTTCAGCTCCCAGAATTCTATTATTCAGCCCGCGGAGCTGAAAGCCGGTGCTGCTGTCTCTTATACCATCAAGGATAATACGATCCGTTCCGTGGAAGTGACCTCAGGAGTGGAGCGCATAATGAAGGGCTTCATCTATGAGTTGACAGATTCAACGATTGTCTATCAGAAGAGTGATGGCACCCGTGAGGTCAATCTGCTTGCTGCTAATCCGGCCATTGTGATTCCGAACGCTGTAAGTCCGGTGATGGCTGACCTGATTGCTGACAAAACAGGCGGAGACAATGTGCAGCTTACGCTGAACAGCAATGACCAGGTGACCAAGATTGAGGTGCTGAGCCGTCAGATCGAACAGTACGCGGCTGCTACCGTTGTGGATTATAACGCTAAGACCCAGTACCTGACCTTCACGGACAATAACGGCAAGGCTCATGTGGTCAAAATGGATGAGAAAACAAAGATGTCTTACGGCGGGCTGATTACCACTTCGCTGACCACCATGGGGTTCAGACTGGTTGAGAACCGCAAGATTGATGTGACCTCCATTAATGAGCGTGCAATGTCTGTTGATTTGACAACCAAATATTCCGGCACCCTGACGGCAATCAATACTTCGGCCAGGACGATTGTGTTCAAGCTGGGTAACGGACAATTGCTGACGATGTCTTATCCGCAGGCCATTGAAATGTTTGGCAAAAGCGGGGCAGTCATCACCGATGTTCCGCTCAATGTGCCGGTAACGGCAGTGCTTGCCAGCAATCAGGAGCTCATCTCTGTGCTGCGGGTGAACGGGTCGTCCCAGTTCGAGATTGCTACCATTAATGCGGGCGCGGGCAAAATGACCGTGAAGCTTGAGGGTGGCAGCAACAGCAGCGAGCTGAACCTGGCGAATGTACCGCTTACCAACGAAGCAGGCCAGAAGATCGCCCTGACTGAGCTGAAAGCCGGAGATTTCGTGAATCTCAGCTTTGACGGTTCCACACCGCTGGCGCTGCAGTCGGTGAAACAGGTTGCCGGACAGGTAACGGCAGTGGATGCCGCAGCAGGTACGTTCACCGTGAAAGATTATACGGGAGCCTCTCAGCCTTATACTGCGGGCAGCGGAGTAAGAATCCTCCGGGATGGTGTTGCAACGAACGCTCTGAGCGGACTTACCACAGCAGACCGGGTATTGGTGCGTAAGGATGCGGCTGGTGTAGTGATCATCTCCGTGTTCAGTCAGTTGAACCGGACATTCGCCCGTTATGAGAGCGCAACGAATGAAATTTACACCAAACGCGCCACGCTGAATGAGAATAATACGTTTGGGCTTGCCCCAAATGTATATATTCATCAAGGTGACACGACTTTACCCGTGCAATCTCTCAAAGAAAATGATAATATTATAATGTATTTCAACAATGGTAAGGTTGTAGAAATTGTGAAACAATAATCGTTTTGGTGATTTTCCGTGTGAAACACCGTCTTGATCCTTGGGTTTGCCTTGGATCAAGGCGTTTTTTTTGAAATATAAGGGCAGCACGGTGTTCGCTTGAACGCTACGAAAGTATACGATATAATGTATCTTTGCTTATATTTCGTAAGAAATTGAGAAGATATGCTGCAAGAGAATTTGCAGTTATACCTGCTCCGTGGAGGGGACGCTATGAAAGCTGCAGAGGTCCGCCACATCCTGGACACTATCGGAGGCATGTTCCCTGATGCACATTGTGAGCTGAATCACAGCAACGCTTTTGAGCTTACCATAGCCGTGCTGCTCTCAGCCCAATGTACGGATGCAACAGTGAACAAGGTGACCGAGGACCTGTTTCAGAAGTACAAGGCTCCGATCGACTATATCTCAGTACCGCTGGAAGAGCTGGAGCTGGATATCCGGCGGATTGGTCTATTCCGCAACAAGGCCAAGCATATTCAGAACCTCTGCACCATCCTGATTGAGCAGTACGGGGGTGAAGTGCCGCAGGCCCATGATTTGCTGGTAACTCTGCCAGGTGTCGGACGCAAGACTGCGAATGTGGTCGTATCGAATGCGTTCGGAGTGCCGGCGATTGCCGTGGATACTCATGTGGAACGGGTAGCCAAACGGCTCGCGCTTGCGGGCTGGAAAGATTCCGTGCTGGAAGTGGAGAAGAAGCTGATGAAGGCGGTGCCGCGTGATGAATGGACGCTGACGCACCACCGGCTGATCTTTTTCGGGCGATATCACTGTAAGGCTCAGAATCCTGCATGCCAGATCTGCCCGCTGCTGGATGTATGCCGGGAGGGCAAAAAACGTATGAAAACTGCTGTAATCAGGAAAGCTAAGGATCATACGAAAGCTAAACAAGAATTAGAGAAGAAGAGGATGGGATAGAGATGAAGTGCATTTCTGTATATACCGATAATTTTGAAGCATTTTCCGATATTTTTGACCGCGTAGTGGACAGCCCGATGGAAGAGAACGAAGAGCAGGAAGTGGAAGGCATCACCATCAGCCATTCCGGCGATGTGCCTGAGTTCTATCTGGAGCGTATGTCCGCGAAGCCAGAGGTTGTCGTAATGAAAGACAAATCCCGTGGCCTGACCATTCTGCAGCACGGCAAAGTCTTTGAAATCCTGCTTCCAGTGCTGGAAACAGCTTAATTTGATTGGAGTTCATTAGAGAGGTTGTCCCATAGCCATGAAGTGGCTGACGGGGCAGCCTCTTTTTTTGTTGAATAGGAAATATTCTTTAATTGATTCGTAGAATGACTTTGATGCTGAATATGATTGAAGGCTGAAGGTATGCTTAAAAGCGAATATAATTTGGCTGGTACAGCGGCTTATGACCAAATGTATGTGGAAAACAGCATACATTTACTGATGTGCGGGCGTGTGTGCCGAATGTATGTGGAAAATAACATATATTGTACAACTACGGGGGTGAGCGGGGCAAATGTATGTGAATAACAGTGTACATTGTGCAACTACGGGGTGGGCGGAGCAAATGTATGTGAAAAACAGCATACATGGTGTTCGCACGAAGTTAATTTTATTGATCCGTTAGGATGATGTTGTTCCGACCCATCGAAGCAGGGTTTGCGGGCGAGGCTGGAATGGCATCTGCGAAATCTTGTTTTTCGTGAAGGTTTATAGCTGATTTTGTAAATGTGGATATTTGATTTGTGACGATCTGATGATAAAATATAATTATTCTATTCTTGCAGTGAGATAAATCATACAAATGTAATAATAATGAAAGAAGCTATAGATTGCAGCGGAGGCGGGATGTTGTGGGAGCAGAACGGGAAAGAGTGGAGCAGGTTACAGCGGGGTCATCAGCGCTTAGGCTGCTGGAGGAACGGTTGAAGCAATGGGGAGAACAGAAGAGTGCGCAGATCGTGGCGGATCTAAGGGTCAAGGAGCAGGCAGATGAGCTGACGCTGGCATTCTGCGGACATTTCTCGGCAGGGAAGTCAAGCATGATTAATAAGCTCTGCGGTAAGGCCGTACTGCCTTCGGGTCCGGTTCCAACCAGTGCGAATATTGTATCGATCCGTAGCGGAGCACCGCAGGTGCTGCTGCATCCGGTGGACGTAAGCACCGGAGGAAATAACGGGGTGATCAAGACTACGCCTGACCGGCTTCAGGATTACTGCCGCCAGGGGACTGAATATTCAGCGATAGAGGTGTGGGAGGATGTCCCGGTACTGGGGGATCACGGGGTGCTGATGGATACGCCCGGCGTAGATTCGACAGATGAAGGCCATCAGGCGGCGACCCGTTCGGCTCTGCATCTGGCCGATGCCGTGTTCTATGTGATGGATTACAATCATGTGCAATCGGAGAATAATCTGGCGTTTGCCAAAAGCCTTAGCGACTGGGGCAAGCCGCTGTATCTGATCATCAATCAGATCGACAAGCACAGAGAGCAGGAAATCCCGCTGGAGGAATACCGGCAGCAAGTAGAAAGCGCTTTCCGGGAATGGGGAATTCATTCTGCGGGGCTGTTGTTCACTTCGCTTAAAGTGGAGGGACATCCGCTGAATCAGTGGAAGGATCTGCTGGCATTGATCTCCGGTCTGCTGGAGCAGCGGCAGGAGTTGCTCGAATACAGCTTGTCCCGTTCCATCCATCATACTGCGGATGCTGTCCTGGCCGATTATCGTGAGCAGCAGGAGGAGGAGCGGGCTGCGCTGCTGGAAGAGACTGGCGGTGCAGCGGCGGAAGCTGTGGAAGCACAGATCCGGGCAACGATGCAGGAGGAAGCATCGCTGGAGGAGTTGCCAGAAGAGGCGCGGACGGATCTTCGCAGCAGGCTGGACGCTCTGCTCGGCAACACGAATCTGATGCCGGCCGATCTGCGGGATGCGGCTGGAGCGTACATCGAGAGTCTCCAGCCGGGCTTCCGGCGCGGCCTGCTCTTCACCGCTGCGAAGCGGGAGAAGGAGCAAGGAGCGCGGCTGCAGCACTGGCACGGTCTTCAGCAGAGAGAGATCACTGCCCAGCTGGAGTGGCACACTCTCCAGCTCGTGCGCGAATGGGCGGAAGGCCTGGAGCTGTGGCAGGAGGAGGCGGAGCCGCTGCTGAAGCAGGCCTTCCCGGCGGTGAGCCAGCAGTGGCTGGCGGATCAGGTGAAGCCGGGAACCGGGGCTTCGGGCGAGGCGTTGCTTAATTTCTGCCGCACGCTTGCGGCAGAGATTAAGGCGCAGTTCCGCCGCGCGGTCCTGGCCTTCGGCGAGCCGCTGCTGGCGCAGCTGCCGCCGCTGGTGGAGGAGCGGCGCGCGGAGCTTACGCGCCGCCGGGCGGCCCTGCAGCGGCAGGCGCAGGCGCTCGCCGCGCTGGCCGCCCTGGACCGCGCGGCTGCCGCCCGCGCGGACGACCTGGCGGCGCTGCTGCCGCCGCGCCGCAGCCTCACCCCCGGCGCGCTGCCGGGGGTGCCGCCCCTGGCGGCTGGCGCGCCTAGCGCCGCCAGCCCGGAACCGCCGCCGCGCGCGGCAGCGGCGGCAAGCCCTAGCGCCGCCCCGGCTTGGGCGGCGGACACGGCACAGCCGGCGGGCGGGCGCCGCCGGCTGACGCAGGCCGCAGCGGCGCTGCACGCGGCGGCCGGGGTGCTGCGGAGCGAGCCGGCCATGGCCTCGGCGGCGCGCAGCCTGGCGGCGCGGGCGGAGGACCTCGCCGGCGGCCGCTTCACGATGGCGCTGTTCGGAGCGTTCAGCGCCGGCAAATCCTCCTTCGCCAACGCCCTGCTGGGCGAAGAGGTGCTGCCCGTGTCGCCGCATCCGGCCACGGCGGCCGTCGGGCGGATTCTGGCGCCGGAGGGCGGCTTCGCCCACGGGACGGCAGCCATCACCATGAAGCGGGCGGAGGAGGTCTGGGAGGACATCCTCCATTCCTTCAGTGTGCTGCAGCTGACGCCGCCGCAGCACGACTCGTGGACCGCAGCCGTGTCCCGGCTGCAGACCGGCGGGCTCCATCCGTCCGCGCTGCCGCATGCCGGCTTCCTGCGGGCAGCTGCCGCCGGATGGGAAGAATCCCGTCCGCTGCTCGGAACAGAGCGGACGGTCAGCCTGGCGGAATACCGCAGCCTGGTCGCTGACGAGAAGCGCGCCTGCTTCGTGCAGAGCACGGATCTGTATTATGACAGTCCGCTGACACGTAGCGGCATCGTATTGGTGGACACGCCAGGTGCAGATTCCTTACATGCCCGGCACACCGGTGTAACCTTCGGCTACATGAAGAACGCCGATGCTATCTGCTTCGTGACCTACTATAACCACGCCTTCTCCAAGGCTGACCGCAGCCTGCTTGCCCAGCTGGGGAGAATCAAAGACAGCTTCGCACTCGACAAAATGTTCTTCATCATCAACGCCGCAGACCTCGCAGCGGACGAGACCGAGCTTGAAGAGGTGAAGCAGCATGTGGCGCAAAATCTGCGGGCCGGAGGCCTGACCTCGCCGCGGATCTACAGCGTGTCCAGCCTGCTTGCGCTGGAGGGCAAGACAAGCGGAGCGGGGGAGGCTTACGAGGCCTCCGGGTTCGGCAGCTTTGAAGCCGCACTCTCCGCGTTCGCTGGTGATGAACTGCCGGGACTGTCTTTGGCAGCAGCCAAGGACAGCCTAAGCTCGGTGCGCGGGCGCGCCGAAGAATGGCAACGCCTTGCGCTGATGGAGGCGGACCAGCAGGCGGAAGGAATGAAGCAGTTCCGGCAGCGCCTGGAAGCGGCGAATCTGCGGCTGGCTGCGCTTGCGCAGGAAGACCGGCCGCTCCGGGACCTGCGCCGTGAAGGTGCAGAGCTTCTCTATCATGTCCGGCAGCGGATTGCCTTTTCGTTCGGGCGTTCCTTCCAGGAGTCCTTCCATCCATCCATTCTCCGGGAAGACGGAGGGAACCTGAAGGACATCTTCATCGCCTGCGGGCGGGAGCTGGAGCGCAGTCTTCTGCGTGAACTGGAGCAGGAGCTGTGGGCAACGACCCTGCGGCTGGAGTCGGCAGGGCGCAGATTCGTGACCCAGGCGGCCACAGCGGCTGCTGCCGAGCTGTCCATCCCGGATCAGGAGCTTAAGCTGCTGGAGAATCCGGATGAGCGCTGGCCCGCACCTGCGAAGCTGAACTGCGTTCTGGCTCCGCTGGACTGGGCTGGACTGTGGAGCCGCTTCAAATCTCCGCGCCACTTTTTCGAGGGACCGGGCCGGGCAGAGATCCGCGCGGCTGCCGAGCCGTGGTTCAAAGAAGCGGTGGCTGCGGCAGCGCAAGGACAAGAGGACTCTCTGTTGACATTCTACACCGATGCAGCGGCAGCGGCCTTATCCCAGGCCGCAGACCAGCTGCGTGAAGGCCTGTCCGAACAGGAGGCAGCCATGTCAGCGCTGCTGAAAGGGGGTGATGGTGCGGAGCATTGGGGCCGGATC
Source organism: Paenibacillus sp. FSL H3-0469 (assembly GCF_038051945.1). Classification (NCBI taxonomy): domain Bacteria; kingdom Bacillati; phylum Bacillota; class Bacilli; order Caryophanales; family Paenibacillaceae; genus Paenibacillus; species Paenibacillus sp. FSL H3-0469. The sequence goes on along the minus strand of NZ_CP150302.1, from coordinate 1,645,717 downwards.
GCCCAAGAATTACGGCTCCAGGAGCAGGCTTTCGCCGAAATATAAGTTTTTATAGGGTTCACGTGATAAAACCGTTTTCACTTGTCTGTTGAACAGCCATCTGTGAAGTTTGTAGGAAAATGTCGAAGAACACTTGCAATCTGGTGGATGATGGATGAAAATAAAGAAGACTGAAAATTTACAATCAAACTGCGACATTTTACAGAAACAGAGAAGTCAGCAGACAAATTTGCGAAAAGAGGTTGGAGTCGACAATGTGGGGAGCTCCTTTATCAGCCCGGAGTAAAAAGCTGCTGCTGCTCGGCAGCGGTGAACTGGGTAAGGAAGTCATTATCGAAGCTCAGCGCCTTGGCGTAGAGACCGTAGCTGTGGATCGTTATGAAGCGGCACCCGCGATGGGCGTGGCCCACCGCTCTTATGTACTGGACATGCTGGATGCAGAGGCACTCAAGCAGCTTATCCGTACTGAGAAGCCGGATTTGATTGTACCGGAGATTGAAGCCATTGCTACAGGGGCGCTGGTGGAGCTGGAGGAAGAAGGATTCCTCGTTGTTCCTACCGCCCGTGCTGCTCGGCTGACCATGGACCGCGAAGGCATCCGCCGTCTGGCGGCAGAAGAGCTGGGCCTGCCTACAGCGGCCTACCGGTTCGCTGACAGCCTGGATGAACTTCGCCAGGCCGTGTCAGAGCTGGGAACGCCTTGTGTGATTAAGCCGATCATGAGCTCATCAGGCAAAGGCCAGAGCGTGTGCAGAACACCAGAGGATGCGGAAGGCTGCTGGAATACGGCGCTTGAAGGCGCACGTGCGAAGGGGACACGCGTCATCGTGGAGGCTTTTGTTACCTTTGAGAGCGAGATTACACTGCTTACCGTCCGTTCGGTTAGCGGAACCGTGTTTTGTCCGCCGATCGGCCACATTCAGCAGGATGGCGATTATGTAGAGTCCTGGCAGCCGCATCAGATGAGCGGGGCGCAGCTGGAAGAGGCTGAGGCTATCGCACGGAAGGTTACCGATCAGCTTGGCGGTTATGGAATTTTTGGTGTGGAGCTGTTTCTCACCGCGGATGGGGTTCTGTTCAGTGAAGTTTCCCCCCGGCCGCATGACACAGGTATGGTTACAATGATTACGCAGGACTTGTCGGAATTTGCTCTGCATGTCAGAGCCATTCTTGGATTTCCGCTGGAAGCGGTACGTTTGTTGACACCGGGAGCTTCGGCCACCCTGAAGACGGATGGAGCCGGACAAGCTTTTGCGGTGACTGGGATTGAAGAGGCGCTGGCCCTTCCCCGCACGCAGGTCCGGGTATTCGGCAAGCCGGAGATCCGCCCAGGACGGCGGATGGCAGTAACACTCAGTTCAGCGGAAGATATTGAAATCGCGCGGATGACGGCCAAGCAGGCTGCGTCTAAGCTACAAGTGGAGGTATACAAGGATGAACAGTAGTACTCAGGAGCAGGTACTGCAAATTCGCAAATGCGGCATGAATGATCTGGAAAGAGTGACAGCCCTTTTGCGTGAATTCGGCTATCCGACAACGCTTAGCGTGATGAAAGAGAGAATGGAAGGCATGGAGCATGATCCGTTCCACTGCACACTGGTCGCAGAGCTCAATAACGAAGTTGTGGGAATGATCGGTTTACGGCAGGTGAAGTCCTACTACAAGCATGCCGATTGTATTACGGAGATTACCGCGCTGATTGTATCAGAGGAGCTTAGAGGACAAGGCCTTGGCAAAAGACTCGTAGCTGCAGCGGAAGAATGGGCACGCCATCAGGGCTGCTGCCAGCTGTTCCTGCGGAGCGGCAACCGTGTGGAACGTGCACCTGCACATGCGTTTTACCGCCATATCGGCTTTGAAAAGACAACAGGCTACCGCTTCAATAAAGCCCTGCTATAATCCTATACGTGTAACCGAACATCCCCATCCCGGCGTAATCGGGATGGTTTTTTTTTGGAGATAGCGTGACAACCCCGCCACTGCTGGTCTGGAATGCTCCCCGCTCCGCCTTTTCCCCGAGGTCGCCCCAGGAATTTAGTGGGAAAAGAGCATCTATTTCGCCCGAAATCCCCCTATCTAGAACAGCAGTTGGAAAAAGTACATCTATTCGTCGGTAACCCCAGCGTTATGAGCAAATCCGCAGAAATAAATGTCATTTATCCACTTAAAATAGCCTAATTGGTTAAAATAATCAGATTAAGTGTACGAAATCCACTTGTTGATTGGGCAGCGGCCGGAGGGCCAAATGTTCACCGCAGCGACGACCAAGCTTTGAGTTCTAGTCTTGAGTAAATTGCTCCTTCTATTTAAACATAGATTGGACCATTTGAATCAGCTATTATAGTTCTGTGAACCTCCATATCCTATGCCGAAGAGGGATGAAGCATGTACAAATTAATACTCGCCGAAGACGAGGAAGATGTAAGAGAAGGCATTATTGCCCAGATTGACTGGGAGCAGTACGGCTTCGAGGTCGTTGAGCAGGCCGAGAACGGGCGGGAGGCGGCGGATGCGATCGACCGGCTGCTGCCGGATGTGGTCGTTACCGATATCCAGATGCCTTTTATGAACGGGTTGCAGCTCGCAGAATGGATACGCAGCCGCCATCCGAATACGAAGATTATCATTCTGACCGGCTATGATGAATTCGAATACGCCCAGAAGGCGATCAAGCTGCAGATTGATGAATATATCCTGAAGCCCTTCTCGTCCCGGGAGCTGATTGATGTTCTGCTTAAGGTTCGCGCGACGATCGAGACCGAGATCGCCGAGAAGGAGAATGTGTTCGTGCTGAGCGAGCATTACCGCAAGAGCCTGCCGCTTCTGCGCGAGCAGTTCCTCTCTACGCTGGTGTCCCGCCGTCTGCGTTCCGCAGAGATCGCTGAGAAAAGCACAGAGTACGGCATCCCCCTCACCGGAGCATTGTTCCAGTCCTCGGTGATCAGCATCGATTATATCCGTCCGGACCGTTCCCCCGGACTTCAGGAAGGGCGGCCCGTATCTCTGCGGGATACCGGAGACCGTAATCTCCAGCTCTATGCTGTGCTGAACATCGCGGAAGAGATCTGCCAGAAGCATGGCTTCGGCAAGGTATTCATCCACCGGGATGATGTTGTGCTGCTCTCGGTCAGCCAGAGCCCGGAGGAGAGTGACATCACCGCCAGAACCTTCGCCATTCTCGAAGAGATCTGCCAGAATGTCCAGCGCTTCCTGAAGCTGACCGTAACCGCGGGGGCAGGAACCGTCTGCAAGGCACCGTCTGTGCTGTTCCATTCCTTCGGGGATGCGCTGCAAGCGCTTGATTACCGGCTGATCCTCGGCAACAACCGGGTCATCTGGATTGAGGATGTGGAGTCCCGCTCCAGCCGGATGCCGGACTTTGATGAGCTGACTCAGCAGTCGCTGATCCGCACGATCAAGCTGGGCACCGTCCAGGAGCTGCGAGAGGTCGTGGACGAGCTGTTCCGGGGATTGGATACGGAGCAGGTCTCGGCGCAGGATTATCAGATCTTCCTGCTGGAGATCATCACCTCCATTCTGCGGGTGGCGAAGGAATCCGGGAGCGGAACGAATGATTTTATCGGCCCCGGCCTGACCTCGCTAAGTGATATGAACAAATTTAACAACCTGGAAGAAGCCCGGCAGTGGATTATTACCGTATGTACCCGGCTGATGGATTCCATTGCATCGGGGCGCCAGTCGAGCTACAAGCAGCTCATCGACCAGGCTAAGGATTATATCCGCAGCCACTATGAAGAATCCGATATGTCCATCGGCAGGGTGTGCCAGCATCTGCATATCAGCACGGGCTATTTCAGCAGCATTTTCAAAAAAGAAATGAAGATGACCTTCGTCAGCTATCTCTTGCAGATCCGGCTGGAAGCCGCGAAGGAGCTGCTTCGTTCCACCGAGCTGAAGGCGTTCGAGATCGCCGAGCGGATCGGCTTTGCCGACCCGAATTATTTCAGCTTCTGCTTCCGCAAGAAATACGGACAATCCCCCAAAGAGTATAAGAACAGCGCGCGGGGAGAATAGCCATGAACAAGCCGAAGGGTTATTTCTTCCCGCTGCGGCCGGGGCCTGGCAAGAGCGGCAGGCTGCGCCTGTCCTCGAAGCTGCGGAGCATTCAGCTGATTATTACGCTGACATTCATGGCGGTGACTGCGGCGGTGGCGGTAATCGTCAGTGTGATGCTGTACGGCAAGTTCGCCAACACGGCGGAGGAGAATGCCAATCTCAACATGCAGCAAATTATTGAACAGGTGAACTATAACCTGGAGCTGTACGTGAAGGGGATGGGCAGTATTTTTGCGACGGCCGAGAAGCAGATTACCTCTACCCCCTCCATCGATTCCCCGCTGCTCTATGAACGGATGGATACACTGATGAGCAGCCGCGAGGATCTGGTGTCTGTGGCTGTTTTTACCCCGCAGGGGCAGTATGTTGTTGGGACGCCGGGGCAGACGATGCGCATGAACACGGGGCTGGAGAGCCAGAGTTGGTTCACTACAGCCAAGCGTACCTCGGAGATCTCCTATTCCGCCCCGCATATCCAGAATCTGTTCAAGGGCAGGTATACCTGGGTGGTCTCCATCTCGAAGCTGATTCAGTACAGAGAGAACGGGGAGCTGAGAACCGGTGTACTTCTGCTGGACTTCAACTTTAGAACGATTGACGAACTCAGCAAGCAGGTCAAGCTGGGCAAAAGAGGCTACGCCTACATCCTGGATCCGCTCGGCAATATCGTCTACCACCCGCAGCAGCAGCTCATCTACGCCGGGCTGAAGTATGAGAATGTGGAGCCGGTGCTGGAATACGCCTACCGCAGCTACCTGGACGAATCAACCGGGGAGAAGCGGTTTATTACCGTACGCACGCTGGCGCAGACCGGCTGGAAGATTGTCGGGGTGGCCTATTACGATGAGATTGTCACCACCAAGCGGGATCTCAATCAGTTCCTGGCGTGGTTTCTCGGTGTTGTGCTCGTCTGTGTTATTGCGGTGTCGGTCTTCCTGTCCTGGCTGATTGCCAGCCCCATCCGCAAGCTGGAGCGTACCGTGAAGCAGGTGGCGGAGGGGGATCTGAATACGCCTATTAATGTCAGCGGAGCCTATGAGGTAGAGCAGCTGTCGAGGCGCTTCAACATGATGCTCCAGCGTATCCGCCAGCTGATGGAGCAGATCATTTATGAGCAGGAGACGAAGCGCAAGGGCGAGCTTGAGGTGCTGCAATCGCAGATCAACCCGCATTTTCTGTACAATACGCTGAATTCGGTGATCCGGCTGGCCGAACGCGGCAAAACGGATGAGGTCGTCACCATGATCCAGTCGCTCTCGAGATTCTTCCGCATCAGCCTCAGCAAAGGCAAGAATATTATCACCATCCAGGAAGAGCTGGACCATATCCGCCATTACCTGGTGATTCAGAGCTTCCGCTTCAAGAATAAATTCCGCTATGAGATTACTGCGCAGGAGGAGGTCCTGGAGTGCCAGACCATCAAGCTGATTCTGCAGCCAATCGTGGAGAACGCGCTCTATCACGGGATCGAAATGCTGCCGGACGAGGGGCTGATCTCGATCACCGCCGGGCTTCAGGACGGGCTAATCATCATCAGGGTCAGCGACAACGGCCTTGGGATGTCCAAGGAGACGGTGAACGGCATTCTAAGCGGAAGCGTCAAAAGCACCAGCGGATCAGGGGTCGGCGTCAGGAATGTGCATGAACGGATTGGCCTGTATTACGGGCGGGAGTACGGGCTTGCTTTTGAGAGTGAGCTGGAAGAGGGGACGGTTGTTACGATTGTGTTCCCGGCCCTACCGGCGGGAGAGGCTATGGATGAGCAGAAGGAGGAGACGAACCTGTGAAAAGCCTGCGTGTATGGCTCACCGTGCTGCTGTGCGGAGTGCTGTGGATCTCTGTTTCCTCTTGCTTCAATGCCTCTCCAGCTTACATCAACACCAGCAAGACGCGGAATATCCACCTGATTGTCAAGATGAACAAAGGGGATTACTGGAACACCCTGAAGCTCGGAGCAGAGGCTGCGGCAAAAGAATTCAATGTCAATCTGACCTTTAAGGCGCCGGCTTCAGAGAGTGATATTGAGGAACAGGTCGTCATGGTGGAGGAGTCCATTAAGGAGAAGGCAGATGTAATTATTCTCGCGGCCAGCAGCTATATGGGACTGGCTCAGGTTGTGGACCAGGCGGCATACTCCAGGATTCCGGTGATCTCAGTCGATGCGGAGGTCGGCTCGGCCAAGGTTCGGGCTTACGTGGGTTCAAACGGCTACGAGGCCGGACAGAAGTCCGCCGAGCGGCTGATTGAGCTGCTGGGGGGCTACGGCGAGATCGGGATCATTAACTTCACCAATTCGTCGCTTACCCCGGACTCCGGCAAGACTGGCAGTATCGACTATGGTGCACGGGATGCCGATGAGCGGGAAAAGGGTTTTCTGAACTACGCCGCCCGCTTCCCTAACGTTAAGGTCGTACCGATTGCCTACACCTCCTCCAGTACCTCCGATGCCGAGAATCTGACCCGGGAGATGCTGAACAAGTATCCCGAGCTCCGCGGTATTGCCACCCTGAATGAGATTGCTTCACAGGGCGCGGCCAGGGTGATTCAGGGCCTGAAGAGGGATAGTGTGAAAATGATTGCTTTTGACAGCTCGCCCTCCATGATGGAATCGCTTCAGGATGGCACTGTGCAGGCGACCGTAATCCAGAATCCGTTCAGCAACGGGTATCTGGCAGTGAAATATGCGGTGGAGGCACTCGAAGGCATGGATATTCCCGAACGCGTGGACACCGGCACCAAGCTTATCGATCTGGAGAATATGCTGTGGCCGGAGAATCAGAAGCTGCTGTTCCCGTTTGTAAGATAGCAGAATTTTCATGAAACTGAGTAGGATTTTATATTCGCAACCGTTTTCACGTAGGGCATAATAAGGATGTACCCGGGACACACCGGGTTCATCCAAATAAAGAAATATCCTCAGGAGGTCAATTAGACATGAAAAAAATCACTTCCGTTTTACTTGCCAGTGCATTGCTGGGCGCGGCTCTCGCAGGCTGCGGCGGCAACAATAACAAGGCGGCTGACGCTGCTAACACAGGAACTGCGGCTAACACGGCGAATTCCGGTTCAGCTGAGACACCAAAGGTCGGCGTAGCGATCTACAAATTCGACGATACATTCATGACGGGTGTCCGCAACGCCATCGATGCTGCTGCCAAGGGCATTGCCACAGTTGATATCGTAGACAGCCAGAATTCCCAGCCCACACAGAATGATAAGGTGGATCTGTTCATCACCAAGAAATATAACGGCATGCTGATCAACCCGGTAGACCGCACAGCTGCTGGCGTCATCATCGATAAGGCCAAGACAGCGAACATTCCGGTGGTCTTCCTGAACCGTGAGCCGCTGCCAGAAGATATGAAGAAATGGGATAAGGTCTACTATGTAGGCGCTAAGGCTGAAGAGTCCGGCACCATGTCCGGCCAGCTGATCGTGGATTACTGGAAGGCACACCCTGAAGCGGACAAGAACGGCGACGGTGTGCTGCAATATGTCATGCTGAAGGGCGAACCGGGACACCAGGATGCCGAGCTGCGCACCACGTACTCCATCCAGGCGATTGAAGATGCGGGCATTAAGGTAGAGAAGCTAGCTGAAGATACCGCGATGTGGGACCGTGTAAAAGGCCAAGAGAAAATGGCAGCCTTCCTCGGCTCCCACGGTGACAAGATTGAAGCCGTACTCGCCAACAACGATGACATGGCACTCGGCGCCATCGAAGCTCTGAAGGCTCAAGGCTACTTCAGCGGCGACAAATACATGCCGGTTGTAGGCGTGGATGCGACAGCTCCTGCGGTTCAGGCTTTGCAGGACGGAACGATGCTCGGTACCGTACTGAACGATGCCAACAACCAAGGTAAAGCAGCGATCACCCTGGCCGCTCTGCTGGCCAAAGGCGAAACACCAACCAAAGAGAACGTAGGCTTCGACATCACAGACAACCAGTTCGTATGGATCTCCTATAAAAAGATTACCAAAGATAACGTAGCAGACGCGCAATAATCCGTTAACAGGTGCAAGGCTACAGATACGTATCATAGATACCAGTCCCGGAGGGCGCTGCAATGCGCACTCCGGAATTCCTTACGGGTAGGGAGCAGGATGGAACCGCTGTGCCTCTCATGGAAAAAGACAAAAAGCGTAGGGGGCGTAACAACATGGCAAATACGGAATTTTTGCTGGAAATGAACGGTATTACCAAAGAATTTCCCGGCGTGAAGGCGCTGGATGGCGTTAGTATTAAGGTTCGTCCGGGCTCGGTTCATGCGCTTATGGGCGAGAACGGGGCAGGCAAGTCTACTCTGATGAAATGTCTCTTTGGAATCTATTCACCGGATGCCGGTGAGATCTTCCTGGATGGCCAGAAGGCCTCCATCACAAGTTCGAGCGAAGCACTGAAGCACGGCATCTCGATGATCCATCAGGAGCTGCACCCTGTACCTTTCCGCAGCGTGATGGAGAACATCTGGCTGGGTCGTTTTCCAACCAAGGGCATCGGGCCTCTTCAGTTCATTGACCACAAAAAAATGTTCACCGACACCGAAAATTTATTTAAAGATCTGGATATCGACCTGAATCCCGAAACGCTGGTGGGCAAGCTGTCTGTATCCAAGATCCAATCCATCGAAATCGCGAAGGCGGTCTCTTTTCACTCGCGCGTTATTGTCATGGATGAACCAACCTCGTCCTTAACGAGCGTGGAAGTGGAGCATCTGTTCCGGATCATCCGGGACCTGCAAAAAAGAGGCGTAGCCATTATCTATATCTCTCACAAAATGGAAGAAATCCTGGAGATCTCCGATGAAGTGACGATTATGCGTGACGGTAAAAAGATCGGCACCTGGCCCTCGGCCGAGCTGACTACGGATCTGATTATCTCCAAGATGGTCGGGCGTGATCTGACGAACCGTTTCCCGGAGCGCACCAATGTTCCAGGCAAGGTGTTCATGAAGGTAGACGGCCTGACCTCACCGGAGCCCAGATCCTTCAAGGATGTCTCCTTCGAGCTAAGACGCGGGGAGATTCTGGGGGTCGGCGGTCTGGTCGGCGCGCAGCGAACCGAGGTTATTGAAGCGTTGTTCGGACTGCGCGCGGTGAAATCCGGCTCCATCTCGATTGACGGCAAGAAGGTGAAGATCAACTCTCCGCAGGATGCGAAGAAGCACGGGCTGGCCTTGTTGACCGAGGAGCGCCGCGTGACAGGGATTTTCCCGGTGCTGTCTGTGCATGAGAATGGCGCCATCGCCAACCTCGACCGCTACAAGACGCCTTATCTGCTGCTGAACGGCCGCAAGAAGAAGGTTGAAGTCGATAAAATGATTGAAAAGCTGCGCACCAAGACGCCAACGACCAAGACGCAGATTATGAATCTCTCCGGCGGGAATCAGCAGAAGGTGCTGCTGGCCAGATGGCTGCTCACTGAGCCTGAGGTGCTGCTGCTCGATGAGCCGACACGCGGGATTGACGTCGGTGCGAAGTTCGAGATCTACACCATCATTGCCGACCTGGCGAAGCAGGGGAAGAGCATCATCATGATCTCCTCGGAAATGCCCGAGCTGCTGGGGATGTCTGACCGAGTCATGGTGATGTCGGAAGGACGGCTGACAGGAATATTAGAAGGTGTGCAGGCTACGGAAACCGAAGTGATGCGTCTCGCCGCACAGCATTAATCAGGAGCTACAGCTCACAGGACGGCGAAGGCAATAGAGTTGCTGCAAGGCTGAAGAAGCTCAGCAACGAATGCTTAAACTTCGCGTAACAATTAAGGGGGAACACAATTATGACTATTAAAAGAGCGCAGTCCTTCGTGACTCAAAACGCAATCTACATCGTGCTGGTACTGCTGATTATGGGGATTATCATATACGAGCCAAGCTTCATGTCCATTAACACCTTGCGGGATGTACTGATCCAGTCCTCCACACGCGTTATTATTGCGCTCGGGGTAGCCTTTATCCTGATCACCGCCGGGACCGACTTGTCGGCAGGCCGGGTGGTCGGCTTCACTGCGGTGATCTCAGCTTCCATGCTGCAGATACCCGACTACTCCCGCCGCTTCTTCCCTGATCTGCCGCAGGTGCAGGTCTGGCTGCCGATTCTGATCGCCATTGTGGCTGGTCTGCTCTGCGGTCTCATCAACGGGATTATCGTCTCCAAGCTGAACGTTCCGCCGTTTATTGCCACTCTGGGTACGATGCTGATCGTATATGGCCTGAACTCCCTGTACTTTGACATGGACCCTAACCAATCCCAGCCCATCGGCGGTCTGCGCCAGGACTTCACCAACATCGGCTCCGGCTTCATCGGCAGCGGCCAATATTCCATCCCGTACATCGTACTCATAGCCCTCGGAGTCGCGGCGATCGTCTGGGTACTGTTCAACAAAACCAAGCTGGGCAAAAACATGTACGCCATCGGCGGCAACATGCAGGCAGCCAAGGTATCCGGGATCAACGTCTCCAAGAACCTGATCTACATCTACGCCATCGCTGGTGCCCTCTACGGTCTGGCCGGTGTGCTTGAAGCTGCAAGAACAGGCGGCGCTACCAACAACTACGGGAACATGTACGAGCTTGACGCCATCGCAGCCTGCGTCGTCGGCGGCGTATCCACCACCGGCGGGATCGGTACCGTGCCCGGCGTCCTGGTCGGCGTTATCATCTTCACCCTGATCAACTACGGCCTGACCTTCATCGGCATCAGCCCGTACTACCAGCTGATCATCAAAGGCCTGATTATCATCGCTGCGGTGTCGTTTGATATGCGGAAATATTCGTCGAAAAAGTAGCGTTCGGTTCGGTAATGATCCGTACCTGCGGGGATTTTGGACTTCCGGCCGCTGTTGTCTCCCAATTTCCTGATTTAAACCGCGAATCGCGGTAGAAATCGGGAGACAAAGGCGGACGCTATCGCTCCTCCAGTTCCAAAATCCCCTCCGGTACTCCTATCACCTCACCAAGGGTGGAGTAGGCAGGCCAAAGAGCGTTTGCGGTACCCACGCAAACGTTTTTTGGCTTACCCGGATTTGTCACAGCGTTGCTCCAAATCATGAGAATACATGTGCCTGCGGTGGTGAGTATTGGACCTCAAGATGCTACTGCTCCTTCAGTTCCAAACTCCCTCCCGCTACTACATCTCAACCCAATGTGAATTGTTGTAATAAATGCAACTCCGGCGGGCTGGAACAGGGGGACTCGGGGGGATTGCTGCACGAATTACAACATTTTTTCTTTTAAGTGGGGTGTGGGCGCAGTAATTTTGCAAAAAACATAACACGGTATATCAACAGGGGGCTGGTTACCTAAAAAGGATATCTTTCCACCTTCGTCTGAGGGAGATTTTGCTGGGGGAGCGCTCAAAAGACAAAAAAAAGCCTTCTTCCAATTTAACGTTAACAACACCCGTTTTTTTGGATTGGTCTAGCTTCAGTTGTTTGTCTTTGTTAGTAAAAGAGAATGCGCTCTTTTGTCAGCCGTTTGGGATGGATCCTTGGCCTGCCACCCTTTTTCCTTCGCCCCTTGCTGGTTCGCGTCTTGACCCAGTTAAGATGGTTTAGAAAATCCGTGTATTCTCCAGTCAAATACAACCGGAATACTGCTAATACTCGCCCGATTCGCTGGTGGGGGGCATGGCGCAAACGAAGGTGCTCACATAGCACATAAGCAATCAGATTTAAATAAATCTGGTTCCATACCGCGGCCGGTGTACAACTGCTGTACAGTTTTTTGAGGTGGAGGCTCGACTTCATGAACTTAAAAAAGAGTTCCACCTTCCAACGATACCGGTACAACTCCGCCACCTCTGCCGCCGTCACATCCCAGCGATTCGTCAGGACACGAGCCGGGTGAGATTTTCCTTTCTTGTCCACATAGGTGTACTCCACGAGTCGAAACCTACCTGTTTCCCCGGTTTCCGGCGAAGTGATTTCCACCGTGGCATCCTGTTTCAGAAAAGGCTTCGTGACTTTCCGCGTCCGGAGAACCTTCGCCTTGCTATTGTTCTTCAGACGGGCAACAAACTTGATTCCACTGCGCTCCCAGGCTATAAATTGCGCATAATGGATGTAGCCCCGGTCCAGCAAATAAGTGAATGCTTTCTGGAGCACCAGGTGCTTCAGGACTTCCGAATCCAAGTCCGCCACCGTTCCAGTGGACAGCACCGAAGCAGTAGGAATGGCGCTAGATTCGCCGGTTAACTGCACGCAGGTGTGCAGTTTCACCGCATTCGTCCCGGCTTGCTGAAACGCCCACTCCCCGCGAAGCTTTCCCACGGTTATGGTGGAGGAATCGACGGCTGCTAAAGGACCGAGTTTCTGTAAGTGCTTGGGCAGAGGAGGTCCTTCTCTTTCCAGTAACTGCTGGAGGCGGGAGTGATAGAGGTCTCGCAGCTGTTCAGGTGGTAATTGGCTGAGCCTCCGGTTCAGAGACGATTGGTGGATGGAGGTCACCCCGGTCCACTCTTGATAGCACGGCGTCCGCACCAGAGTGTCTACTATATTTTGTACTCCGGGACGACGACTCAATAGGGCTTCTAAAAAAAGAAAGACAGTACTGCCCCAGTTCAGTTTTTTGGCGTATCGGTCACCGAACAACAAGCGACTCTTCGTTTCTAACCATGAAGTGACTTGACACAACAACCCTTTTTCCGCTAACTTATAAAGCAAGAGATCTCCTTTCGTGGGTGTCGTAACAACTTCTACGATAAAGGAATCTCTTTTTTTGTGCAATTTTTTGGACTTCCATTACATGGTAGGTTGTTTGCAAAATTACTGGTGTGGGCGGGCAAATGCTGCATTTTATACAACAATGTTAGTTTAAAGTCGATGTAGGGAGCCGAATGTTGCATTTTAGGCAGGATTTCGCAGCTAACAGTAATTAATTAATGGTTTTTATTCTGTTCCATAGGCGTAGAGGGTGGAGGGTAGGCTGTAGTTGGCAGGTAGTTAGAGTAAGGTAGCAGGGAATAAGCGGTAGGCTGCAGAAGGAAAGCAGTTAGCAGTGAGGTAGCAGTGAGGTAGCAGTGAGGTAGCAGGCAACGGTTAGGTACGGCACGTATGCAAACTAACTTATTTATCCGGTCCGCTGAATAGAGTTTTATGCTTTTATCATTTATAGATTGTTATTAAACCTTTGCCCGCCCGGCAGAAGGATTATTCTCATTCTTCAAGGGCAGGCGAAGCAGCCCTTGTATCCCCGGTACACACCCTCCGAAAGGGTGTGTTTGTGTTGCCCTTAAGGTTTACCAACAGAAAGGCAGCAGTAACGGAGGGGATTTTGGAACTGGAGGAGCGGCAGCGTCCGCCTTTAGGTTTGGATTTCTACCGCGAACAGCGGTCCAAATCAGGAAATCCAAACCTAACAGCGGCCGGAAGTCCAAAACTCACCGCAGTTACGACATCGCCTTTCTGTTTCATTAACGTTTTATAAACGCTCTATTATCGCCCAAGCACAGACACACCCTTTCCCCCTCACGTTCATATTCTATAGGCAAAAGCCTTTGTAAAGGAGAACGACAGCATGCTGAGGATTAAGCTGAACGAGCTGGGAAAAGGGAATGACAACGGTCTGATTCACACAGAGGTATGGCGGTGGGACGGCATCGGCTGGAATGAGTGTATTCCGCAGCAGGAGGAGGATTTCATCCGGGCGGAAGAGGAGCTGTTCGTGACGATCCCGGCAGAGGCGGGCTTATACCGTGTAGACTACTCCAAAAAGCCGCTGGAAGCGCTCATTGTGCTCCCGGATGACGGCGGAGGCCTGCGGGCAGAGCTGCTGCATCCGGCTCCTTTTAAACTCAAGGACGGGACGCTGTGGGGATATATCAACAACGAGGGACGGATTGGGATTGAGCCGAGATATGACTATGCGGAGGAGTTTCAGGAGAATGGCCTGGCGGTGGTGCAGCGGGGGAATGTCAGCGGGCTGATTGACAGCTCCGGGCGGGAGCGGGTCAAACCGGTCTATTCTTTTATTGGTCCTTTTTCCGAGGGGCGGGCCGTGGTGTCGGATGCGAAGGGCTACACTTTCATTGATGAAAAAGGCAAAGAAGTGACGTCCGCGCGCTATGACTATCTGAATTCGCTGCACGAAGGCCGGGCGCTGTTCTCCAAGCAGAATACTACCGGGGGGATCTCACTCTATGGCTACCTGGATGCCCAAGGCAAAGAGGTATTGCCAGCTGTCTATCTGGACGCCGGGGATTTCTCGAACGGGACTGCACTGGTCAAAGTAGCCGAAGGGGAATATGCGCTGATTGATGTTCATGGCGGGGTGCTGCATACGTACAAACATCCTTTTGTCGGGTATCCGGGGGATGGACTGCTGGCCTTTCAGGCGACGGAGGATGGAAAATACGGTTATCTCCACACGGACGGCACGATTGCCATCCAGCCGCAGTATACGGCAGCTCTGCCGTTCTCGGAGGGCCGGGCGGTGATTAACACAGCTGCGGATTACGGCAACGCCTACGGTCTAATCGATAAGCAGGGTAAAATGATTATTCCCGCCGTCTATTATGAGGTGCAGCAGCTGGGAGAGAACCGTGTGGCGCTGGGGACCCCGCTGTATGCGGATCAGCCCTACAGAGGCTCCAGCTATGTTATAGCCGATGCGCTGACCGGAAGAATTCTCAGCACCCATCCGCTGCTGGGTGTGAACAATTATCAGCAGGGACTCGCGTCGGTGTACGATGCCAAGGATACGTATTTTATTGATACCAGCGGGAAAAAAGCTGCCCAGCCCCCGGTCATTCCTGGCTCAGGGTCACTGTCCTTCAGCGGCAGCCTGATCCGTGCGGATATTGATCTGCGCACCTCCTATTATGACCGTAAAGGCAAGCAGGTCTGGCGTCAAAACGGGGTCATACCGCTCAGACCGCCATACTCTGTGCTGGAGAAGAAATATAAGCCGAACCGGGATTATCTGGTCTATTATCCGGTAGTGGAAGGGATCGCGGTTGCAGAGGTCTCGAGGGCGGTAAATGACAAGCTGCGCATTCTGTCGCTCCCATACGGGGCGGGGACGGGGGGAGGCACGCAGGATTTCAGCTATACGGGGGATTTCGCCGTCTCCTTCTTCCGCAAGAATCTGCTGGTGCTGGAGCTTAGCGGTTATCATTTTCCGTTCGGCGCTGCGCACGGCATGCCCACCCGGATCTATGAGCATATCAATCTGCGCACCGGTAAATTCTACACGCTCAGTGACCTGTTCAAGCCCGGAAGCAAATATGTGCAGAAGCTCAGTGAGATTGTCGGCAAGCAGATTAAGAATGATCCGCAGTATTCCTATGTTTTCCCTGACACGTATAAAGGCATTACAGCGGATCAGCCCTTTTATGTGGATGCGGAGGCACTATACCTGTATTTTGCCCCTTATGAGATTGCTCCTTATTCGGCAGGATTTCCAACCTTCCGCATTCCCTATGCAGAGATTATGGGCCTGATCTCAACCGAAGGGGAGTTCTGGCAGTCTTTTCATTAAAATAAGCGATAGAAGCGCCGATATAAAAGAGTAGAACCAACAGCCGTCCTGAAAAGGACGGCAATGCTGTTTCATTTGCCGCTGCTGGTGGGGACAAGCCTCTCTATCTATAAAATTACAGAATTTAGAAGCGCACAGCTGATAGTTTTGTGTTACAATGACGTAGGAACAGATTACAACTTTGTAACATTTGTAGACCGACACCCCTGGCAGCACGATATACCACAACGAAGATTAAGGAGA
Organism: Paenibacillus sp. FSL H3-0469; assembly: GCF_038051945.1. NCBI lineage: Bacteria > Bacillati > Bacillota > Bacilli > Caryophanales > Paenibacillaceae > Paenibacillus > Paenibacillus sp. FSL H3-0469. Next base: position 1,629,917 of record NZ_CP150302.1, on the reverse strand, counting down.
TGGCAGAATGAAAAGCAAGACTTTGAGAAAAGTGATAGGTGGAAGCATAGCCGCTGTTATGGCGCTTGGCATTTCTCTTCCATTACAAGCAAAAGCAGCAGCAGCCGGAGCCCCTGCGGCAGCCGGATCAGATATGAATTTCGCACAGCTCATGGAATATTTCACACAGAACAATTCGAAGACTTTCGTACTGGGTGGCAATACGTACACTGTCACTAAAACCTTTGTATACACAACGCCAGCAGCAGCACAGCCGGCAGCTCCGGTTAAGCCGATTGCCACAGCAGCACCAGTGGCTACAGCAGCACCGGCAGCCACTGCTAAGCCAGCACCGGCACCCGTTGCCACTGCAAAACCTGTGGTAACCCCGGCTCCGGCACCATCTGCAGTTCCTGCGGTGGGTACTAACGCCTCCAGCTACACACAGCAAGTAGTTGCACTGGTGAACAAAGAGCGCGCTGCAGCTGGACTAGCCCCTGTCTCCGCACTGGACAGCCTGAACAAAGTGGCAGCGGCGAAGGCTGCGGACATGCGTTCGAACAACTATTTCTCACACACATCTCCGACCTACGGATCACCTTTCGATATGATGTCGGCCTTTGGTATTACCTATAAGGCAGCCGGCGAGAATATCGCTATGGGCCAGAAGACCCCTCAGGAAGTTATGACCGCGTGGATGAATAGCCCGGGTCATAAGGCTAACATCCTGAGCGCGAATTTCAACTATATTGGTGTTGGCTTCGATAATAACTACTGGGTCCAGGAATTCATCGGTAAATAAGAGTCAATTTCATAATTCAGTTTGCTAAATAGCAAGATTTGGCCAAAATCTAAAATCAATTTTTAAAAAATCAGGCTACTTGCTGGGAGTCTTTCAACTGTTGGTTCAACTTGTCTAACGCAAACTTGCTCAAATTGTACGCGAGCGTACTGAGCTGGAAATCGACACTTGCCCGGACACCGCGGTGGCGTGTGCGTTTCAACCCGAAATACTCTTTGAGATAGGCAAATACACGCTCCACGGCCGTCCGCTTGTTGTATAGCGTGGTAAAACTTTCGCTGCCTCTGGCGGGATAGGTATGCAAACGCAAATCCGTTTGGATGCGAATTTTAAACACTTTTTGGCAAGAGGTACCGGACAGCGCACAGCCTTGGCATTCACTAGGCCGGGTGTACTTCAGGGTCTCATATTTGGCCTCAAAACTGTCGTAACGGTACGCATGCCCTTGAGCGCACACCGGCGTGTAATCCAGATTCATTCCCGCAGGCGGGTCTTTGTGGTGAATCAGAGAAATCGCAGGATAGGCGCCGAGCGAATGAATCAACTGGTAGATTGCCGCGCAGTCGTAGCCCTTGTCGCCCAAGATATGCTTGACCTTTAGCATGGGAAACTTCAGGAGCAGGCCTTTGAGAAGGACGACCGCCATACGCTGGTCATTCGGATGGGCTGAACTCCAGAGGCCGCTTAGGATATACTGGCTGTCCGTGTCGACCAGCAGATTCGCCTTGAACCCGTAATAGCTGGTCATTCGGCCCTTCGTATTTTTCTTGTCACAACGCGCAGCATGCCGGGGCAACGCGGTCAGCAGTTCATCGTACGTGTAGGGCAACATCGCTTCAATGGTTTTCTGGAACGGTCCGAGACTTTGTTCATAAGCTTCCATTTCCTCGCGCCGACGTTCCTTTTCCGCCGGGGACGGACGACCAGGCTTGCTATACCTGGGTTTCTTCAGCGGCTTGTTCACCGTCTTCGGCTCAGGCTCGGAATGTTCGAGCTGAAGTTGTTCAGCCACCGGAGCTTCACCTTTCTTTTGCTCCCGGCGAGCCGCACGACGCTTGGAGGCCGATTCGCTAAATTGGCAATCCCACGCCTCGACCATGGAGGAATCCACAGCAAGATGGGTGCCGCTCACAAACCCTTCTTCTAGGGCAGATGTGACTAGGCGATCCTGCAGTTGTTCCAGCATTCCCGTTTGCTCCAGCGCATGAATCAAACGAGAATAGGAGGCCTGGCTGGGAATGTTGTCCGAGCCCGTAAACCGGCACTGGACTCGAAATTCGTTGCTATGATTCAATCGCCGGACCAAGGCAGAGACAAACTCGATGTTCTCCATTTTAGCAATCAGCAGCGAGTAGATCATGGCAGGTACGTTTAATTTTTCAGGCCGTCCGCGATGGCTCTTTTTCCCCAGTGCGAATAGAACTGGAGCTAAATGTAAGTGTTCAAAGATTTGGCTGTATTTATCTTCCGGAGCCATCTGGAGCAATTCCTCAAAGGAAAACAGTTCTTCTTGTCGAATAGAATAGATAGGGATTACCTCTTTTCTTCTCGGGTGTTGGTTTCGTCGCCTATAACTTCGAGAATTTGGGGAGGTACTCCTTTTTCTATGCTCAAAAAAACCAGATATAGCAAGGGTTTTGAATTATGAAATTGTCTCAATAAGTCAAGTATTTTAACTTAAAGTAACTTTAACTCCGCCCTCCGGCATTGCCGGGGGGCGTTTTTATGGTTTAGCACAAAGGATGAATCTTATGCTGCCAATGAAGTTCAGCCCAAGTGGCTAAAAGTAATATTGCTCTTGCACGATCAGCGTAGCGCCATCGTGCCGCACGCAGTACGCGGTCTTGCACGATCAGCGCAGCGCTATCGTGCCGCCCTACTGCTTTCACCGTTTAGGTGTGAAGCGGCGGAGGGGATTTTGGAACTGTAGGAGCGAATGCGTCCGCCTTTGTCTTTGGATTTCTACCGCGAGGAGCGGTTTGAATCAGGAAATCCAAAGACAACAGCGGCCGTAAGTCCAAAATCACCGCAGCCGCGCCGCCACCTAAACTCACTCCTTCGTTTGCAAATTCTCCAAAGAAGAATTATGTTTATCTACATAGTTAATAATGCTGTGAATAATGGGCTAAGCAGAAGAGTACGGCAGATGGAGGGATAGCATTGAAGGATTCCAAATGGACCTGGAGGACAGTGAGCCTGGTGTCCATCCTGGCAACTTTACTTTTGATTACAGGATTTGTGTATGCAGTGGGCGATATCATGAACCCGAAGGGGGAGCAATTCCTCTCCTCCCTTCCGCAGGAGACGGCGGCACCGACAGCCGCGGCAAGTGACGAATACAAGATCCTGGCGCTTGGCGATTCTCTGGCCAAAGGGACTGGCGACAACTCCGGGCAGGGCTTTGTTAAGCGGACCGTGGATGCCTTGTCGGCCAATGGGGGAAAGGCAGAGCTGCTGGGCAATATGGGCATTAACGGCCTGACCACAGCTGCCTTGCAGAGCAAGCTTCAGGAGGAAGGCGTGCAGTACGCGCTGCGTCAGGCGAATGTGATCCTGATCTCCATCGGCGGGAACGATCTGTTCCGGGGCTCGGATATTATGGGCACAGGCGGGAGCAGCGGACAAGCAGCCGCCACTGTGAAGCCTTCGGAGCAAGCGGCACCTCAGAGCACAGAAGCCCCTGCGAATAACAAGGTAGAAGGCACGGCGCCGGTTCCAACCGCATCTGCCGGCGATCTGACTCCGGAATCGCTCCTCTCTGCTCTGCCAGGGGCCGCTAAACGGCTGGGCAGCATACTGGATACCGTTGCAGAAGTGAATCCGCAGGCTCAGGTCTATTACATCGGTCTTTATAATCCCTTCGGAGATATCGAGGGGCTGCTAATTCCGGGTAATCAGGCGGTAACGGCGTGGAATAATGCGGCGATGGATATGATCAACAGACATCAGAACATGACGCTGGTCCCGACCTTTGATCTGTTTGACCGCCATTTGGCGAAATATCTGTCGAACGATCATTTTCACCCGAACGGGGACGGTTATCAGCGGATGAGCGAGCGGATTGTACAAGCCGTTCGTTGATCAGAGGATTTTTGGAACAGAAATGACTGTGGCAAGGAGCTGTATAAGATGGCGAGAACTATTCATGAGGCACCGGGGGAAGAAGTTGTCCTGTCCGCCCGGGGAGTCCGCAAAAAAATCGGCCGCAAATGGATTATAGATGATGTCACGTTTGATGTGAAAAAAGGCGAGATCTTCGGCTTTCTGGGTCCGAACGGAGCCGGCAAAACCACAACTATCCGCATGCTGGTGGACTTGATCCGCCCGAGCGAAGGGACGATTACTGTCTGCGGCTACAATGTGAACCGGAATCCGGAAAAAGCGCTGCAATACGTCGGTTCCATCGTCGAGAATCCCGAGGTCTACACGTATCTGACCGGTTGGGAGAACCTGCAGCACTTTGCCCGCATGCAGCCCGGAGTAGACGCGCAGCGGATTACCGAGGTTGTTGAAATCGTGCGGCTCGATCAGCGCATTCAAGATAAAGTCAGCACGTATTCGCTCGGGATGCGCCAGCGGCTCGGTATTGCCCAAGCTCTGCTCGGCCGACCCCGGCTGCTAATTCTTGATGAGCCTACCAACGGCCTGGACCCCAAAGGGATCAAGGAGCTGCGTGAATTCATCCGTAAGCTGGCAGACGAAGGGCTGGCGGTCTTTGTGTCCAGTCATCTGCTGAGCGAAATTCAGCTGCTGTGCGACCGGGTAGCCATTATCAGCAAAGGGCGCGTACTCGCTGTAGGTGCTGTAGACGAATTGGTTGCCCGTAACTCACCGTATGTCCTGTGGGAGCTGGAGCCGCTTCAGCGGGCAAGAGACATCATGGCCGGGCGGCCGGATATCGCGCTGCTTCATCTGGACGAGGTTACCCTGGATGACTCGGTCATCGCAGGCATGGGTGTGAATTCCCTGGTTACGGCAATGGATGAGGAGCTGATCCCGGAGATTGTTGCCGTTCTGGTTGCACAAGAGGTGGAAGTCCGGGCTGTGCATAAAATTAACCCTACACTGGAACAGCTATTCTTGAAGCTAACGGAAGGTGAAGCCATTGATTAACCTGCTGCCGCTCATCCGAAATGAGTGCCTGAAGATAATTAAAAAGAAGCGATTCTATATCATCCTGCTTATCCTGCTTGTGCTGGTGCCAATGTTTACCTATGCGCAAATGCGCATAGCGGAGCGCAGCCGTGACAAATTTAACTCTGACTGGAGGCTGGAGATCCAGCAGCAGATTACCGACAATCAGAACTCGCTCGGCAGCGACCGGATTCCGGAGGAATGGAAGTCGTACCGGCGGATTTTTCTCCAGCAATTGCAGTATTATCTGGATCATGATGTGAATCCGAAGGAGCCGAGCGGAGTAACGTTCACCCGGGAGTTTGTCAATAATTCCGTCTCCCTGTTCATTCCGCTGCTGATCATGGCGGTTGCTTCCGACCTGGTCTCCGGTGAGCGGACGACAGGAACGATCAAGATGCTGCTGACCCGCCCGGTCCGGCGCTGGAAGGTGCTGTTCAGCAAAATGGCAGCGCTGCTGATGTTCGTCTCGCTGATTGTGCTGTCGGTATTCGTGATCAGCTATCTGGTCTCGGGGCTGGCTTTTGGCTATAAGGGGTTCAATGTTCCCGTCTTCACAGGCTTCCAGCTCAGCGGCGACACTGTGGATATGTCGAAGGTTCATGCGGTGGAGCAGTGGAAGTATCTGCTGATGCAGGGCGGGCTGATCTGGTATGTCAGCATCGTAGTGGCCCTGCTGGCCTTCATGGTGTCGGTGCTGGTCCGGAGTACGGCTGCGAGCATTGTCGTGATGATGGCGGCACTGATTGCCGGAACGATCCTGACGAATATGGCTTCAGCCTGGACGGCGGCCAAATATTTATTTATGGTCAACATGGAGCTGACGACTTATTTAGCGGGCACTCCTGCGCCGATTGAGGGCATGACACTGGGCTTTTCGATGGCGGTTCTGGGCATTTGGGGGCTTGCGGCCGTAATCATTTCATTCGCCGTCTTTACGAAACGGGATATTTTGAATTAGAATGTACAAAGTGAACGAAAACGTTTGTTTGCATTTTAGAGAGAATTTTAGAGAGACAGGAAGACAAGTGAAGGAGGAGCATGAATGCTCGAACAGATCGATATGTTTGCAAAAGTCTCTAAGAACGGCGAAGCAGGCCGGACTGGATACGATGCTGACGACATTCAGGTGCTCGAAGGTCTGGTTGCGGTCCGCAAACGGCCCGGCATGTATATTGGCAGTACGAGTTCCTCGGGTCTGCACCATTTAGTATGGGAAATAGTGGATAATGCCGTAGATGAGCATTTGGCGAAGTTTTGCTCGAAAATTGATATCACCCTCCGCAAAGACGGATCGGTGACCGTGATTGACAACGGACGCGGAATACCAACCGGAATGCACAAGACAGGCGTCCCAACACCGCAGGTGGTATTCACCATTCTGCACGCGGGCGGTAAATTCGGCGGTTCCGGCTACAAGAAATCAGGCGGACTGCACGGTGTCGGGGCTTCGGTAACCAATGCGTTGTCCGAGTGGCTGGAAGTAGAGATCTACCGGGAAGGCAAAATTCACCGCCAGCGCTTTGAATACTGGGTCGACAAGAACGGCAAAGAGCATGTCGGTGAGCCTGTAACCGGTCTTGAGATACTGGGAAATACGAATAAAACCGGTTCGAAGATTACCTTCAAGCCGGATATTCGCGTCTTCTCCGCAGGCATTGCGCTGAGTTATGATACGCTGGCTGAACGGGTACAGGAGATTGCCTTCCTGAACTCCGGCCTGCGGATCGTCCTGAGCGATGAGCGCAGCGGGCGTCAGGACGAATTCTTCTACGAAGGCGGCGCCAGCCAGTTCGTGCAATTCCTGAACGAAGGCAAGGACGTCCTGCACGATGTGATCCATTTCAGCTCCGAGAAGGACGAGATCGAGGTGGAAATCGCGCTGCAGTATAATGCGGGGTATACGGAGACGATCGCTTCTTTTGTCAACTCCATTCCTACCCGCAGCGGGGGAACACACGAGACAGGCTTTAAGACGGCCTATACCCGTGTGCTCAATGATTATGCCCGCCGGACGCAGCTGCTTAAGGAGAAGGACAAGAATCTGGAAGGAAACGATCTGCGCGAGGGCATGATGGCGGTCATTAGCATCAAGATGTCGGATGTGGAATTTGTCGGACAGACGAAGGATCAGCTCGGAAGCGCATCTGCCCGCAGTGCGGTGGACTTCATTGTCTCCGAGCGGATGGCGCGGTTCCTGGAAGAGAACCCTCAAGTCGCACAGAGTCTGCTGAAGAAGTCGATTCAGGCCTCCAAGGCCCGTGAAGCGGCCCGCAAAGCCCGGGATGAGATCCGCAGCGGCAAGAAGCGCAGTGAGAGCTCGAACCTGGGCGGCAAGCTGTCGCCTGCACAGTCCAAGGACGTTACACGTACCGAGATCTTCATCGTAGAGGGCGATTCGGCCGGAGGCTCCGCGAAGCAGGGCCGGGATTCCAAGATTCAGGCCATTCTGCCGCTGAAGGGCAAGCCGATGAACCCCGAGAAGGCCAAGCTGCTGGATATCCTGAAGAATGACGAATACAAGGCGATCATTTCGGCAATCGGTGCGGGAATCGGGCCTGATTTTGCCGTAGAGGACAGCAATTATTCCAAAATCATCATTATGACCGATGCCGATACGGACGGAGCACATATTCAGGTGCTGCTGCTGACCTTCTTCTACCGCTACATGAAGCCTCTAATCGATGCCGGCAAGGTCTATATCGCCCAGCCGCCGCTGTATAAGCTGACACGCAAATCGGGCAAGCTGGAGACGGTCCGTTATGCCTGGAGCGATGAGGAATTGCAGAATTATCTGAAGGAATTCGGGAAGAATTTCGAGCTGCAGCGGTACAAGGGACTGGGTGAGATGAACCCGGACCAGCTGTGGGAGACTACGATGAATCCCGATTCGCGTACGCTGCTTCAGGTGCAGATCGAGGATGCCGCCAAGGCGGAACGCCGCGTCTCCACGCTGATGGGTGATAAAGTCGATCCGCGTAAGCGCTGGATTGTCGAGAACGTCGACTTCACGGAGATCGTGGAGTAGGAGTAAGAGAGTAGTGGGAAGTGACGATACCTTCCGCGTTTTTAATTTTTTGATGATCGGTTTACGCGATAGCGGCGGTTTTCTCAATGGGTTTGGAACTGAAATTGTGAAATTATAGAAGGGGAAGTAACGGAGGGGATTTTGGAACTGCAGGAGCGATAGCGACCGCCTTTGTCTCCGGATTTCTACCGCGATCAGCGGTTTGAAATCAAGAAATCTGGAGACAACAGCGGCCGAAAGTCCAAAACTCACCGCAGTTACGGTCATCCCTTCTATACGGATTACGATTTTGTTCAAATGAATTGAGAAGTTCAGGCGTGCAGCGGTCAGATCATCAATCTTTAAAAAAGCGGACAGAATGAGGAACAGAAGGTGAAGAGGATATGAGCAGTTTATCAGAGCAGTTTTTGCCGGCTTTTCTGGAAGAGGTCGTCGGTGACCGGTTTGGCCGGTATTCCAAATATATCATTCAGGACCGGGCGATCCCCGATGTACGCGACGGGCTGAAGCCCGTGCAGCGCCGGATTCTGTATGCCATGTACGATTCTGGCAATACGCCGGATAAGCCATACCGCAAGTCAGCTAAAACCGTCGGTGATGTTATGGGGAACTACCATCCTCACGGGGACTCTTCGATCTACGACGGGATGGTGCGGATGGCACAGCCGTGGAAGATGGGGCATGTACTGGTCGACGGACATGGCAACTGGGGTTCCATGGATGATGACCCGGCAGCGGCAATGCGTTATACAGAAGCACGTCTGTCTCCGATTGCCATGGAGATGATGCGCGATATTGAGAAGCGCACCGTTCTGTTCAAGGACAACTTCGATAATACGGCCAAGGAGCCGGTGGTGGTTCCCTCCCGTTATCCGAACCTGCTGGTGAACGGGACGAGCGGGATCTCGGCCGGATTCGCCACAGAGATACCGCCGCATAACCTGCGGGAAGTAATCGATGCCTGTATCGCTGTTATGCAGAAGCCGGACATTGCCCTCGAGGATATTATGACCTTCATCAAGGGGCCGGATTTCCCGACCGGTGGAACCATTATGGGCGGAGACGGCATTATGGATGCTTACCGCAGCGGTAAAGGCCGTATCTATCTGCGTTCCAAGACGGAGATTGAGAACCTGCGCGGCGGGAAGCAGCAGATCGTGATTACCGAGGTGCCTTTCCAGATCGTGAAATCACGTCTGGTAACCTCCATGGAGAACATCCGTCTGGAGAAAAAAATTGAAGGGATCGCCGAGGTCCGCGATGAGAGCGGCCGTGAGGGCCTGCGCATCGTGGTGGAGCTGAAGAAGGAGGCAGATGCACAAGGCGTCTTAGCCTACCTGCTCAAAAAAACCGACCTGCAAGTCACCTACAACTTCAACATGGTTGCCATTGTTAATAAGGCTCCGCAGCAGCTCGGGCTTAAAGCGATCCTTGAAGCTTACATTGCCCACCAGCGTGAAGTGGTCACCCATCGTACCCGGTTCGACCTGGAACGGGCGGAGGACCGTGCCCATGTCCTGGAGGGACTGGTCAAGGCGCTGAACATTCTGGATGAAGTGATCGCCGCCATCAAGGCTTCGAAGAACCGTCAGGATGCCCAGAATAATCTGGTCTGGATGTTCGGCTTCAGCGAACGGCAGGCGGATTCCATCCTTACCTTGCAGCTCTACCGGCTCACTAATCTGGAGATTCACTCCCTTCAGAAGGAGCTGGATGAGATGCTGGCCCGGATTGCTGTGCTCCAGGGGATTCTGGACAGCGACAAGAAGCTGATCGCAGTCATCCGCAAGGAGCTGCTGGAGATTCGTGATAAATACGGGATGGACCGCCGTTCCCTGATTCAGGGCGAGGTGGAGGAGCTTAAGGTCAACATGGAGGTTCTGGTCAATGCGGAGGATGTACTGGTTGCACTCTCTGCGGACGGCTATATCAAGCGGACCGGCATGCTGTCCTTCACCCGCTCGGGCGGGGAGCGCCACTCTTCAGGGGTTAAGGATGGCGATCATATCGTCAAGCTGCTGGATCTGAATACCCGGGAGAGCCTGCTCGTCTTCACCCGCAAGGGCCAATACTTCCTGCTTCCCGTGCATCAGATTCCAGAGTTCAAATGGAAAGAGCCGGGGACGGCCATCGTCAACGTCATCGGACTGAATAAGGGAGACAGTGTCGTCAGTGTGCTGCCGGTCACCAATCTGGAGGACCCGCTGGCCAGTCTGGTCTTCATCACCCGCAAGGGCCAGGTGAAGCGTACCGAGCTCAAGGAGTACTCTACAAGCCGTTCTGGAGCCGTTGCCGCCTGTAAGGTGGCTGAAGGTGATGAGATCATTACAGTGGCGCAGAGCAGGGGTGACAAGGACATCGTGCTGATTACACGTGAGGGGATGAGCATCCGTTTCCGTGAGAATGAAGTGAATCCTATGGGCCGGGTAGCCACAGGTGTAAGGGGAATTCAGCTCCGTGAAGGAGATGAGGTCGTCTCCTGCTTCTGGGTCAGTGAGGATGAAGGCGAGATTCTGGCTATATCCGACATCGGTTATGCCAAGCGCTCTCTGCTGGTGGATTATCCTTCCCAGAGCCGGGGAGGCAAAGGGATGCCAACCTTCGAGTTCAAGGAAGGCAAGCGTGTCCGCCCGAACGGCAGCAGGCTGGCTGGCGCATTCTATTGCAAGGAGCCGCTGGAGCTGACCGCCATCACCCAGAGCGGTGCGGTACATTCCTTCTCTTCCGAGTCGGCACCGATTGCTGAGCGCCGTTCTACAGGCAAGCAGCTGGTTGCCGTTGAGAAGAAGGACGAGATCGCAATTCTTTTTCAGGCCGTCAGGTAAAAATATAATACCGCATGGAATGGCGCGGGCAGCTCAGGAGTAACGGGCTGCCCGCGTTTTTAGTTTCTTAGGAACTGGGGGCTGCTGCGCTGAGGGATGGGCTCCATGCTCCACAGCCAGTGACATTTATAGAGAAATCCTGCAAGAAGTGCAACAATCCTGCCCCACAGAAGCGGTCTATGGTGAAAACCTGCAACAAATGCAACAAATTCAGCGCTAACTTGCCCTAAACACCGAATTTTGTGCAAATAATGCAACATTGCTACAGCAATCCATGCGGACTGGGAGGCCGTTATTTCAGACGTTTAGGCTATTCTGCACGCTCGGCGGACTGAGGTGCTCTTAACTAACTTATTTGCTCTTGTTTTCGGCTCCTCCAGACCCAATAACGGCCACTCAGTCCGCAATCAGCAGAATAGGTGTCTTTTTGGCAATATAAGAGACTCCCAGTCCGGCAATCACCCAAATTATTTAATTCATGCACCCAAAAACCGCGAAGCCTTGCTGCTGTGGTTTTTGGGTGTTCGCAGTCGGATACTTTCAATATTCTTTTATTGCCTTCCTATAGACTCGTATATAAAAGATATGAATCTGTCTATGGGAAAAATCTCATAGATTGTCTGGGGCAAGCAGGTGCGCCTATGGATACAGTTACATCTACAGAAGCAGATGCACCTACGCGAGTGGTTAAAACTGCGGCTGTGAACGGGACAGCCTCTGCTGTGAACGATATTAGCGGCCATTGGGCGGAGCCGCAAATGAGCGAATGGCCAAGATGGAAGTTTCCAGCCTGATGAGGCTATCTCAGGGTTTTCCAAATAGGATGCGTTGCAGAGCATGATTCTGCTTGTTAATGGGAAGAATGAGCTACCGTCCTTTAAAAGGACGGCAAAGCCGTTTCCACTTCATACCTAGAAGATGTGAAAATAACCGGTTCCCCTGACGCTCTCTTAGTTTGCCGCCACCTTTTTTCCCTAAATACTAAATATCTTTACCAAGCAGGCCGGACATGGCTGTAAGCGGAGGAATTCATCGGTTTTCTTACGCAGGTGGGAGTCTGGAACAGGTTCAGATCAGATTTTATTTTTCTGCCTTGAAGGATTTGGAATTTTTCTGGCGAAAAAGTAAATATACCGGATAGAGATCCGCAGGAAAGGAAGGAATAAGTGTGCACTCCACTGAATTCAGTAAAATCTGGCATAAGATATTAAAGGACTATAAGCTACATATGGACAGCAAGCTTGCCCCTACACTGACTGATGCCCAGCTAACCGTACTGGAATTGCTGCAGGAGCGTGATGCGATGAAGCCTTCTGATTTGGCCCCTCATCTGGCGACCAGCCCGGCGGCCGTGACGATGCTGCTTGACCGGATGGAGAAGCATAATCTGATTGTCCGTGAACGTGATGCCTCGGACCGCAGAATTGTCTGGGTGAGTATTACCGAGACAGGCCAGCGGGAGACGCTGCGCGGTCTGAAGGTCCGCAGTGACTTTTTTGCTGAAGCGCTGGACCCCATTTCCTCCCATAACCAGCAGCTGCTGCTCTACCTCATGGGGAAGATGGCGGTTGCCCCGGCAGTGGATGACGCAGCTTCGGTACAGTCCGTATAAGCACCAACTGAGAATTTATATAGGATAACGCAAAAAAGCAGGCTGTCCGTTAAAGGAGAGCCTGCTTTTGAATTTGCGGAGTCCATAGATTCCAGGGATAGGAACGGGGAGGCAGGGAGAGCAGCTCGACTTCCTCTTTGGTCACCGGATGCGGGAACCGGGTGAGTGCAGACCATAAGGCAATCTGCTGTCCCGGTCTATTAACGGCCGCACCGTACTTCTGATCTCCATAGAGCGGACAGCCAATGTCGCTGAGCTGAACGCGGATCTGGTGGGAGCGGCCGGTCAGCAGGTCAATCCTCACCAGCGAATAGCCTTCTGCGGTGCCAATCACAGTATAATCAAGGATAGCTTGCTTGCCGCCCGGCGTTCCCTCCCGGACGGTCTGGACGGTATTGCTTTTAGGGTCCTTCAGCAGAGTATGCTCCAGCCGGGCTTCTGAGCCCGGAAGCTGACCATGCACCACCGTCAGATAGACCTTCTGGAAGGCATGGGTGCGGACACTCTCGGACAGCCGGGAGGCTGCCTTCGAGGTCTTAGCGAAGATCATCGCACCGCCTACAGGCCGGTCCAGCCGGTGAACCAGTCCCATGAAGACGTTGCCCGGCTTCGCGTAGCGTTCCTTCACATCTTCCTTCAGCAGGGTCAGCAGATCCGGGTCGCCTGTAGCATCCTCCTGAACGGGAATATTCACAGGCTTCACAATGCCGAGCAGATGGTTGTCCTCATATAAAATTTCGAACCGGGAGGGGCTGCTGCCGGATGCTCCTGCTGCGCCGTTATTCACTCCGGTCATGGCTTACGCCTCCCAGCGGCCAAGAATCCCGCAAGGCAAATTCATGCCGGAGGCTGTAATCGGCAAGCCGATCTCACCGGAATTCAGCTTGCCGCCATAGCGCTTGCCCATGGTCATCGACAGCATGTTGCGCAGTACGGTTGGCGAGATGCCGGTCGTGTAGGAGTTAATCAGCATGAATAACGGACGGTCGCTCATAATCTCCATGCAGCTCTCCAGGAACGGATAGAGACTGGATTCGAGCTTCCACATTTCACCGCCCGGCCCTCTTCCATAGGACGGCGGGTCCATAATAATGGCATCATATTTGCTGCCGCGGCGCTGTTCGCGCTGGACGAATTTGAATACATCATCGGTAATGAAGCGGAGCGGCTTGTCGGCAAGACCGGACAACGCAACATTCTCCTTGGCCCATTGGACCATCCCTTTGGCCGCATCGACATGCACGACGGAGGCTCCGGCGCTTGCTGCCGCAACAGTGGCTCCGCCGGTATATGCGAACAGGTTGAGGACGGAGATCGGCCGGTTAGCCGCAGCGATCTTGTCCATCATCCAGCGCCAGTTGGCCGCCTGCTCCGGGAACAGCCCGGTGTGCTTGAAGTTCGTCGGGCGGAGGTGAAACTTCAGCTTGCCGTAACTGATTTTCCAGTCCTCCGGTATCGTCTTCTTCATCTCCCACTGCCCGCCTCCGGCTGAGCTGCGGTGATAATGCCCGTGTACATCCCGCCACTTGGCACTCTCGCTGGCCAGCGGCCAGATGATCTGCGGGTCCGGCCGGCGCAGGATAATATCGCCCCAGCGTTCGAGCTTCTCTCCGCCCCCGGTATCGATCACTTCATAGTCTTTCCAATCACTGGCTATATACATTATTAATCCATCCTTCAAAAAGTCATTTAGCCTTCATTGTACAACATTTAAGCCCGCAGCTACAAACAAAATGGTTGCAAAGCTGCGACTATTCCCAGTGTAGCCAACAAGCAGCAGGCGTATAATATTACCAGGAAACGCAGGGCAGATCCGTTTGAAACATAATCATTCGGTAAGCAGAGTGCTTGGTCCATCGAAAAGCAGGCGTTCTGGCGCTTCGTACAGGGATTGTGTATGATCTGAATACAAGGTTACAGCAAAGGAAGGAGACTGCACTCAGATGTATAATCTTTCAGCGCTGTATCATCCGATTACAGCCAATCCGGCCGGGGGCGGCGAGTATCTGCCGGGCAGGCTGCTTCAGCCGTATATCCGCTGCTTCTGGGGATCAGGAGCACAGCCCCCGCCGCCGCAGCGGACGGAGACCATCATACCTGACAGCTGTATGGATATTATATGGGAATGGGATGAGCGGACAGGGGAGTCCGGTGGTATATTTTGCGGGATTAATGACAGTCCGTTCGAGACAGGACAAGCAGCACAGCCTGTGCCTACGCAGCGGTTCGCCATCCGGTTTCATTTTTGGGCCGTTCATCTGTTCGCAGACGAGCCGCTGACAGAGGTACTGAATGTGCATGTTCCGGTAGAGCATTATTTCCGGACCTTCCGTAAGGAGCTGGGAGACAGGCTCCAGCATATCCGTACAATGAATGAGCGCATCGCTGCTGCTGAAGACTTCCTTCTGCGGAGATTGGAACGGGGAAACCGCACCAGTGACGGGATGATGAATGCGGTCCACAGGCTGCTTACATCACGCGGAATCATGACGGCAGGGGCGCTGGAGAGCAGCTCGGGCCTAAGCAGCCGCCAGCTTGAACGGCTGTTCCGGCAGCATATCGGTCTTCCGCCCAAAAAGGTAGCCGATTTAATCCGCTTCCAGAATGTCTGGCGGGACCTTTACCGTTCTCCGCAGACCAAGGGAGTAATGCAGGATATTGTGTTCACCTACGGGTATAGCCATCAGTCGCATTTGATCAACAACTTCAAGAAATTCGCGGGCAGAACTCCGATGGATGCGTTGAGCCATGCCCGGCGCTGATGTCGTTTTTTTGCAATACAAGCTATTCATGCAGAAGTACAATGAGCATAGAACGGCTGACAGCAGCCCGATCACATCACAGGCAATGAAGGGAAGGATATCATTATGATCACAACATTTGACGGCATTAATCTGTACAGCAAAGATCCGGCGGCGCTGGCGGCATTCTACTCAGAGGTACTGGGCATTCCGGTTCCATTCGAGGGCTATGGAGAGTCTGACGGTGCCAAAATTGCTTTCGAACGCAGCCAGCCCGGCATCATTATCTGGAACGCAGCCAAATGGGAGAATCTGACGACAGGCACTGTTAATCTGGTGTTCTCCTGCGGCAGTCTCGACGAAACATATGAGCAGCTGAAGGCGAAAGGACTGGATTGCCATCCCCCGGCAACCATGGAGTACGGCGGTAAAGAAATGAATTTCCGTGATCCCGACGGCAATGGTATTACGTTGCTTGAAGGCGGATATTAATCGTTCCACACAGAATATTAACAATAGTATTATTGAGCGGCGTCAGTTCCGGGCAGAAGTTATGTCCTGGACTGGCGCTGCTTGTGTTATCCAGGCAAGTGTGTCCAGGCAAGGAGCAGGTGGACTTTTATATTGACAATGATAATCATTATCAAATAGAATGAGGGTAATACAGCATGAAGTAAGCGAGTGCGGTCGATAATACATTACATTTGTACCCTGGGAGGATTAAAGTCATGGCTAAAGTGCTAGTGGCATATGCCAGCTTGACTGGCAATACGGAGGAAATCGCTGAACTGATCGTGGAAGGAATACGCGCGGCAGGCGGAGAGGCGGTTCTGAAACCGGTCACCGACTGCAATGCGGATGAGATAAAAGCTTATGAGGCTGTACTGCTGGGTGCGTACACCTGGGGAGACGGCGAACTGCCGGATGAATTCCTGGATTTCTATGAAGAGCTGGATGAGCTGGATCTCAGCGCCTGTAAGGCGGCGGCCTTCGGAAGCGGAGACACCGGGTATGAGATCTACTGCGGTGCGGTGGATCAGATTGAAGAGAAGCTGAAGGAGCGCGGGGCCGAGATTGTGCAGCCCAGCCTGAAGATTGAATACGGTCCGAATGCAGCGGAGAAAGAGGCATGCCGCACCTACGGACGCCAGTTCATCGAGACCTGCGCGGCGGTCTCTTAAGGATGGGCGCAGCGGCAGGAGACTTCACAGGAACGAAGCCGGATGCGGAAGCAGGCCGGTATAGACGCCTGAATGATTACCGCATGGAGCACATCATGCTGGGCGGGGCCGAGGCGGACGGCAGCGGAGCTCCCGCTACCGGACTTCCCCGCTGGAGACAGCAGGTTCAATATGCAGTCGGACATACGCTTAATGACTTCTACGGTCTCCGGCCCGAGGTGCGCCGGGAGACGCCGGTCCAGTTTCTGCTGGAGCGCCGCTGGCCGCCGAAGGGCAACGCTTTTCCTTCGCTGATGCATTACTGGGATGTGAAGCAGGCGGTGGCCGATGAGCTGATGCGGATTGTCGCGGGCAGTTTCGCCCGGGAGATTCCGGTGATGCGCTTCGAGCAGTGGCATGTTCCTGTCCGGGAGCTTGAGATTGAGCTGGCGGTGATTTTTCAGCTGGCCTGGAATTCGGAGCTTACGGAGCGCAGTCTGAATATCCAGAAATTCATGGTACACGCCGATCAGCAGGTCATTACCGGATTTCTGCATATGGCGAATCTGTTCTGCCATAAGGCTTACGGGAAGCCGGCGGAGACGATCGCCATCTACTCGCTGCTGGATGGCCGCAGGCAGCTGTTCGATGGGGCAGACATGCCGCTGCAGGAGTCGCTGGATTATGTGCGCCTGCTGTCTGTCTTCCTGGAGCGGGAAGAGCAGGCAGCAGGATGCGTGAAATGCAGCAACCGCCGCAGTGACCGTGATGAAGCCCAGGTGCGGGGCTACGGACTGATGTAAAAGCAGACGAAGAGTGTGACAAGATAAAGAAAGCATCTCCTTCAGAGTCATTTGACCATGAGGGGATGCTTTTTGATTGTTTAGAAATTGTATGTGAAAAACAGCATACATTGTGCTGGTGCGCAGGCGTATGGGCCGAATGTATGCGAAAAACAGCATACATTGCGCTGGTGCGCGGACGTCTGGGCCGAATGTATGTGAAAAACAGTATACATTATGTTGGTGCGCAGGTGTGTGGGCCGAATGTATGTGAAAAACAGCATACATTCAGCCTACACGCAGCCGCTTGGCCCCAATGGTGCCTCTTAAAATACTCGTCCAGGCTAGCTGTTCAAAGGATAGGTGTAATAATCCTGCTGGTTAAGCACGACGAATCCGCAGCTCTCATAGAGCTTCAGCGCATTCGGGTTATCCAGCGCCACCTCCAGATTTACTCCGTTATAATTCCGCTGCTCCCGCTCGATAGTCTGCTGGAGGGCACTCCGGCCGATGCCGAGACCGCGCAGCTTCTTGTCCACCGTAAATCCGTAGATCCAGGTTTCGTTGTTCTCCGACCACAGGCGCATTTTCCCGGCGGGCTGGCCGCTTAGCTCAATGATGATATGCTCCTGTGAGCCTTCCTGTTCGTGCAGCTCATACATTTCAGCGGCGTCCTCTTCGGTCATCTGGAACCCGTCGCAGTCGAAGGCGATGAGCAGAGGCGTCTCCTCAGGGCGTGCAGGCCGGAGCAGCACATTGCCGGAGGCTGAGCTGGCCTCTGAGGCTCTAACCTTGCTCCCTGCGCCATCCCATTTCATCTGAAACTCAGAATGGCTGAAGGCAACCGGCAAGGTCTTCAGATAGGCATTCCCTGAAGCCGAAGCTGCAGGGGTGTTCAGCAGCAGTGACTTCGTCTTCCCCCGGCGGATGACGGCCTGAGCCTGCTCCCAGAGGGAGCTGAAGATCCCCCGGCGGCGGTAGCCCGGCCGGACCATGCCGCATACCTCCATATCACCGCCGATGCCGTACAAGCCGATGAATCCGGTCAGCAGCTCCCCTTCGTAGGATAACACCCACTCCGCACCGCCGGCTTCTCCCGGATGACGCAGCATGTCCCAGTTCAGCTTCAGCGAGATTCCTTCATATTGCTCGCAGCGCTGCTGCAGCTCTTCAATCTGTTTCAGTGTATCTGTATTCGTCAAACGATCTTCCTCCTATTTGAGCACATCCTTGTATTCCGTGTGCTTCTCGAATTGATGGGCCGCATACGGGCACACCGGTACAATCTTGACACTCTGCTCACGGGCCAGGTCAACGACCGCCCGAACAAGCTTCTCTCCCGCGCCCTGGCCGCGCAGATCTTCGGAAACAAAGGTATGGTCAATCACCAGATTCCCTGTGTTCTCTTCGGTTCTGTATGTAATCTCGGCCAGGTCTTTTCCGTCACCAGCGATATAGAAACGTCCTTCTCCCTTTGCGATTTTATCCATCTTATAACCTCACTCCATTCCGGTATAGTGCCTTTATTTTACTACCCTGTGCGGCAAAAAGCGAGAAAGGGGAAGAGAGGTACCGGAGTTCGTTTACAGCAGGTTATTTAGCGTAATTATTTATAAATATGGATCTCGCTTGAAAATTACCCTATTTTGACTTGTTTATTTCCCGGTGCTATACTGATTCCATAGCAGGCAAATATGGTTAATAAGAGACTGATTAGACATAAGAGCTAATTGGTCTTGTTTTTTAATGCAGCTATGCTGACACTACTTGGCGTACGCCGCCCCGGGCGTCTTACCCGGCTTTACGAACGAAGGGCGTATCGCTCAAAAAACTATTAGGAGGAAATATCATGAATACCACAGTACGCTTGACTGAAAGATCCGGATCGAATTCTTCCCAGCGCAGTAAAGGTTTTGTACCGGTTGTAGTATACGGTGCAGGTTCAGATACCCAGTCCTTCTCAGCAGATGCCAAAACCCTTAATGATATTCTCGGCAAAAACCCGCGTGCCATCCTGAAGGTGGAATTCCCGGGCTCCGGCTCGAAGAATGCGGTTATTCAGGAAGTGCAGCGCCAGCCGTTATCCCGTACATTGCTTCATGTAGATTTGCAGCAGATTGATATGAAGGCGGAACTGGATACCAAGGTGGCCTTCAACTTCACCGGCGACCCTGCCGGCGTCAAGAGCGGCGGCGTGCAGCAGATTGAGCTGTACGAGCTGGACATCCGCACTCTGCCGGATAAGCTGGAAGCTACCTTTGATGTAGATATCAGCGGCCTGGAGATCGGTGATCAATTGCTGGTATCCGACCTGCCGAAGCATGAAGGCTGGGAGATTCTTACCCCTGAAGATACGCTGATTGTACGGATCTCGCCTCCGCTCGTGATGGAAGAGCCGGCTGATGAAGCTGCTGCCGCACCAGCCGAGGAAGCAGCCGAAGCTGAGAAGTCTGAAGAATAAGACTTTTCTGGCTGCAGCCATCGAATCGTTATAAGCAGAGCACTCCGCAGATAGCCTGAGATAACGGCTGTATGGAGAGTCATAGTCTTTGATCACCCAGGAGCAGACATATCCTTAGCAGGGAATGGTCTGCTCCTTTTTGCAGAAGCGGGAATCCCGAACATCGTGGACTTACATATGAGAGAGTAGGAGAGTGCATTCATGAATCCTAATATAATTAAGCTGGTAAGCGGCTCCAATGCGAAGCTGGACGAGGCTTCCACCCAGGCAACCGTGAAGATATCCTGCAGCAGTTCTCCGGCTATTCTGGATATCAGCTGCTTCATGGTGGGCGAGAACGGGAAGGTACCATCCGATGATTTCTTTATCTTTTATAATCAGCCGGCTGACCCCAAGCACACGGTCGTATTCAATTCTATTGATAAATACAGCGGGGAGTTCGCTATAGATTTGCGTGCGCTTAGCGCCTCGGGCATCGATAAGTGTGTCTTCGCGGCTACGCTGGACGGCCCCGGAACCTTCGCCGATGTCAGAGGCTGCAGAATCAGCGCGGCAGGGAAGGATACGGAGCTGGTGTATGAGATTGTGGAAGGCAACGCCGAGACCTCGCTCGTGCTGGCAGAGCTGTACCGCCATGGCGGGGGCTTCAAGCTGCGCGCGGTCGGACGGGGCTTCCATGGCGGACTGAAGCCGCTGGCGGAAGCGCATGGGGTCGAGGTGGAAGACGAAGCGCCGGAGAACGGCAGCGGAGCACAGGCTCAATCGGTGTCAGGCCATACCGAAGCAGCGGCTACCTACAGCGGACCGCCTAGGGATACAGTCCAGGAGGAGGCTCCCCGGCCGGCACTGAATTTGACGAAGATTGACCTTCTGAA
Organism: Paenibacillus sp. FSL H3-0469; assembly: GCF_038051945.1. Classification (NCBI taxonomy): domain Bacteria; kingdom Bacillati; phylum Bacillota; class Bacilli; order Caryophanales; family Paenibacillaceae; genus Paenibacillus; species Paenibacillus sp. FSL H3-0469. The sequence goes on along the minus strand of NZ_CP150302.1, from coordinate 1,609,518 downwards.
GCAGCAGGTAGGAATTTCACTGCGCAAGAAGAATCTCGAACAGGAGAAGGCAAGGGTGGCCGTGGTGTTCGATGCCTCTGGCTCTATGGCGCAATTATATGCGAAGGGAGTCGTGCAGCGGGCTTTTGAACGGGTGCTGGCTGTGGCGGCTAAGATGGATGATGACGGGATGCTGGATGTCTGGTTCTTCGCCACTAAGAGCAAAAGAATGCCAAGCGTGAATGAACACGGCTATGAGGATTATGTGAAGCGGACCTATCCGGGACCGAAGATGTTCGGGGGACTGGGCATCGGGAACAACGAGCCGGTGGTTATGGCGGATCTGATCAAGAAGTATACGAAGGAGGAGCCGGGCGATCTGCCGGTCTATGTGGTGTTCTTCAGCGACGGGGGCATCTATGAGACGCCCAAAATATCGAAGCTGCTGATCCAGAGCTCAAAGCATAATATCTTCTGGCAATTTGTAGGGCTGGGGAATGCGGATTATGGCGTACTCCGTGAGCTGGACGATCTGCAGGGCCGTTATGTGGATAATGCCGACTTCTTCGCGCTGGATGATCTGGACGAGGTTAGCGATGAGGACCTGTATGACCGGCTGTTTAACGAGTACCCGAAATGGCTGCGTGAAGCCCGGCAGAAGGGCGTTGTGCGTTCATAGAATGGAGTATAGAGGGCAGATCCGAAGCCGGGGAAGGGCTGGAATCTGCTCTGTTTTTTGAAAATATAAGAAGTTATAGGTTTCACACGATAACTTATCCTTCTATTTCTTGCTGAAACGGTACCGTCCTTTAAAAGGACGGCTATGCCGTTTCCACTTGTGCATGAGTGGAGAGGAGAAGCCGCTGTTGAACAGGAGGGGGAGTTTCAGGATGCTTGTCAGTTTACAACGTAACAGTGTTATGTTACGATGAGTGCGAGGAGTGGTGATATGGAAGAGGATTTAATCTCCAAAAAGGAGCTGCTCGATGAGACAGGAATCTCTTACGGGCAGTTATACCGCTGGAAGCGGAAGCAGCTGATTCCTGAAGAGTGGTTCATCCGCAAATCTACCTTCACGGGACAGGAGACCTTTTTTCCGCGGGAGCGGATTTTGGGGCGGGTGCAGCATATTTTACAGAAGAAGGATGATCTCTCTCTGGATGAATTGGCAGATAAGCTGTCAGAGCCGGCATCCCCGTACAGAATAAGGTTAACCTTATCCCAGTTAAAAGAACGTAACATTGTTTCGGTAAGCAGTCTGGAGCGGTTCGGAAAACCGGAGGCTGAGGATCTACCGCTGACCTTCGAGCAGATTCTGAATGTATTTGCGGCCGATTGGCTGCTCAGCAAGGGGGAGCTCAGCTGGGAGGAAGCAGACCGGCTCTATCAGACGCTGGAGAGTCATGCGCCGGGGTATGGGGAGAAGGGGTGGGAGCTGTTTTTTGTGCGGAAAATGGGGGTTAGCTTCTTCATTATGGCGCTGCCGGATGCGGGGCTGGCCTTCGATGAGGGGGTACGGCTGGTGAGCAGGCTTCGCTCTGCCGATCTGGCGGAACATCTGAATGGGCGCTTAAGTGAAGGCAACAGTCAAGAGTAAGGAACAGTACACCACAGGAGGCTGAACCATGGAGAAGAATGAACTGCCGGATCTGGTGATGGATGGGGTCAATACGGCTGCCGGAGGCAGATATCACAGCGTGAATATCAACGGCGTCAGTAAAATTAACGGAGCGCTCCACGCACATACCTATAGTTGCGACGGCGTGATGAAGCAGAAGGGCGACCTCACAGCCGATGAGCTGGAGATGAACGGAACTCTCAATCTGAAGGGCAATCTGCAGGTTGGTGAAATGAAGCTGAATGGAGTAGTGAACGGTGAAGGCAGTCTGCGGGGAGAGCGCTGTGTAATGGACGGGATGCTGAAGCTGAAGGGCGATTGTGAGCTGGAGGAGCTGACCGGTGAAGGGGTATTCACAGTGGGTGGCCTGCTTAGTGCGGGCCGGATTGAGTTCGGGCTACAGGGTCACTCGGAAGCAGGGGAGATTGGCGTAGAGAGCCTGGTGATCCGTAAAAAAGGCAACGCTGCTTGGGGCAAACTGCTAGGCGGGATGATTCCCAAGCTCAAAATCGGGCTGCGGGCCAAGCTCATCGAGGGCGATACGCTAGATCTGGAATACACGAATGCAGATGTAGTTAGAGGCGGTACGGTCATTATCGGGCAGGGCTGCTCGATTGGCCGGGTGGAGTATAGAGCGGGACTGACTGTACATCCCGGTGCCCAGGTGGGAAAGGAGGAGAAGATCGGTGAATGAAGCGGTAGAACGTCATGACCTGAAGATACTCGGGACGTCGAGCTCTGTCGGCGGAGTTTTTAAGGATGTGAAGGTGACGGGAGAGTGTACCTTTGGCGGGGATGTAGATTGCTATAAGCTGGCGCAGACCGGAGAGGTTGCCATCAAGGGGAATCTTCGGGCGCAGGATATCAGAATCACCGGTGAGTGTGAGGTCAAGGGACGGGTAGACTCAGCCAGCCTGCGCGGACAAGGAGAGCTTAAGGCAGGCGGCGGGCTGCGGATTGAGGATATCAGGCTGACCGGCGGGATTATAGTTACGGGCGATTGTGAAGCAGAGCAGGTGCAGCTTACCGGAATCCTGGAGGTCAGCGGCCTGTTGAATGCGGAGAAGCTCGACCTGACCTTATTCGGCCCTTGTAGAGCGGATACGGTCGGCGGCGGAGGGATCTCGATCAAGCGCAGCCGTTCCGGCGCGTTGCTCAGACCAGGGAAGAAGATGAGCTTCACGGCCCGCCTGATCGAAGGGGATCAGATTGAGCTTCAGCATACGCAGGCGCAGACCGTGCGGGGCGGAAGCGTTGTGATCGGGCCCGGCTGTGAGATTGATACGGTGGAGTACCGGGAGCTGCTGGAGGTTCATAAGAGCTCAATCGTACGGCACACAGTGAAAATGTAGCGTTAATCCTGCCGGGCGGCCTTGAACCGCAGCACGGTCCGCAGCTTCTCCGGGCGGGCACGCCGGGCATCCGAGATATAGATTTCGCGGTGCAGGAGAGACTCCCGCAGCAGTCCTTGAGCGATGCAAAACTGCTCCATTCTTGCAAAGCTGTGCGGCTCATCATCATAGGGGCCGATATGCAGCATTTGTACGCTGAGGCCGTCTTCGCAGCGGGCGAAGACAGCCTTGTCCAGCAGCGGGTGCGGCTTGCTGCGCTTGACCTGCTCCAGCACTTCTGCGGCAAGCAGAGGGGTCAGAAAATCCGGCTGGCGGATCATTAAGGTGTATACCAGCTCGTTCTTATCAAGAACGGCTAAGCGGCGTCCGGCTTCGCTGAGATCCCATACCCCTTCCAGCGGGAAGACGGTGTAGTCGTAGTAGTTTTCGGGTGCGGAGCCTTTTCTCGGCAGCATCTTGACTGCATAGGACAAGGAATACAGCACAGCGACCGCTTCTGCGAATGCGCTATCGTTCGGATTACCTTCACCCCGCAGGGTGAAATAAGGGAAGGCGGGTACCTGAATCAGCCCGGGTTCGGCGGGGGGCAGATATAGGGCCTTGTCTTGTTTTCTCCATTCAAATTTCATTTGGGTCACCTCAGTTCATAGGATTGTGCTGCATTCAGCATATCATGCGAACTGGACAGGTATATGTCAGGTTGGATTCTGGCGATGGATGGATAAGCTTGTTAAACCCTATCCACCCAAAATCTAAGGGACCGGGGAGATCTTATCCCCGTGAAAACGCCATTTTTTGCAGCGTAACGGACTCAGGCGACCTTACAGTCTCTTTATGAGACGTTTCGGAGCCGAAGTGCAAAGGATAAGGGTTGTGGAGTCCGTAACTCGCCCAATTGGCGACTTTCTTCCCAAAGAAGAGTACCACAGTCCGTTACGCTAAACTAAACGCCCCTGATGAACAAGGCCCGCTTGAAAAAAAGATGTAATTCGAAGGGGAATTGCGTCTGCTCCACCATTTTAAATCCGATGCACTACTAGTATCTAATAGCAGAAGTGGAGTTGTTTATACGGCGGATATTCTGCCTGTGAGCAGCTCTTTTTATGTTGTATAAATCATGTGATCCGGGGACAACAGCGGCCGGAAGTCCAAATGTTCACCGCAGGGACGGCCCAGCATCGGGTTCAAGCCTTAAGTGCGGCCTTTTTATTTTCAGAATAAACAAAATATGGTATTGTATCTATATATTGAAACGCTTCCACGTAGAGCAGTGAGAAAGGCGGAATCCAGTATCAATCATTATTCCTATCAAAAGCAAGGAGGATTTCGATGATTAAGGCTGTTGTCGTAGATGATGAGCGTCTGGTGCGCAAAGGTTTCATCTCACTGCTGGATTGGCCGTCCTTCGGGGTGGTGATTACCGGAGAGGCCAGAGACGGGCAGGCGGCACTGGAGCTGCTGCGCGAGCAGGAGACGGATCTGCTGTTCGTGGATCTGTCAATGCCGGGGATGACCGGGTTCGAGCTGATCCGGGAAGTGAGGCTGCGGTATCCCGCGGTCCGCTGCGTAGTGCTGACCTGCCATCATGAATTCGATGAGGTGCAGGAGGCGCTGCGGCTGGGAGCGGTAGATTACATTGTCAAGACGCTGCTGGAGCCGGAGAATGCCGATGTGATCATCCGCAGACTGGTGGAGCGGATCAGGTGGGAAGACGGGAACAAAAGCACTGCTGCAAAGGCAGAGCAGAGGGTGATCGCTGAGGACAAGGCGCTGCTCTTTGTGCCGCTTACGCCGGAACTGAAGGAAGAGCAGCTGTATGCGCTGTCTCTGGTGAGAAATTCCACACTACTTGCTGTGCGGGGGATGTGGTTGTCTCCGCTGCCGTATCCTGTGGATGCAGCGCGGATCGCAGGAGAGCTGGGAGCAGTGCTTGGGACAAGCTGGACAGCGGCGCTGCTGGAGGGGGTGCGTGGTCAGCCGCTGAAGACAATCGCTGCGGTGCTGGAACAGTCGGCCCGGCAGGCGCTGTTCTATGCTGCGGGCGGCCAGGCGGTCCCGAGTCTGCACTATGGTGAACTGCAGGCGCTGGCCGTGCGGCAACGGCCGGAGGCGGGTGTCCCTTCCGCGCTGCTGCAGGCGCAGAATCTCCGCTGGACGCTGGAGCGCAGAGATTGGGACCTGTTCCACAGCGGGGTTGCGATGCAGCAGCCGGACCCTGAGGCGGTGGGGGATTTTGGCCGGGAGCTGCTGCGGAACTGGAGCGGCCTGCTGCTTACGGCGGAGGAAGCGCAGCAGCTCGCGCTGGCGGCAGAGTGCAACCGGCACTGGCGGCATTGGCTGGTCTGGCTGCATCAGTTCACGGGGCATGTCCAGCGCCGGATGATTGAGCTGGGGCTGAGCCAAGAGGTGATGCTCTGCCTGATCACCGCTGTGCGTTATATGAGGAGCCATGCCGGCGATAAAATCAATCAGGGCGATGTTGCCGCAGCTATCCATATGAGCCGCGGCTATTTCAGCCGGTGCTTCGCCCGCTTTGCGGGTGAGACGTTCGGGGAGTGCCTGCGGCGCATGCGCCTGGAGCTGGCGAAAGCGCTGCTGCTGGAGACCCCTGTCCCGGTGTGTGAAATTGCCTGCCGGTCCGGCTTCGGGGATGAGCGTTATTTCAGCAAGCTGTTCCGGGAGCATGTCGGCAAGCTGCCGAGTGAATACCGCGCAGAGGGCTGGCTGCAAGATGCACGCTTCGCAGCTGAACCCGGGGACAGCAAGGACAGTTGGATGTTGTCGACCACTTAATGATTTATAGGGTGCCGTCACCTGTCATACGAGGCCATCGGGTATCCCCATTCGATGCACTCAACCCTGCCCGTTCAGCCGGTCTGAGTTGCGGGTGACCTTGTGGAGCAGATCTATCAGCGTATCCAGCTCACTCCCGGTGAGATCCATGGACAGCTCGCGGTTGAAATCGTCCAGCAGCGTCTGGAAGACAGGGGCGAAGTCGAGCGCTTTGGAAGTTGGATACAGCAGGAAGGAGCGGCGGTCGTTCGGGTCCGTCCGGCGTTCGATGTATCCCGAAGCCTCCAACAGCTTGACGGAGCGGGTGGTTGTCGCTTTGTCACATTTAATCCGGCTGGTCATCTGATCCTGGGTGATCCCCGGATGACTCAGCACCAGCTTTAAAAAGCTATGCTGGCCGCCGCTGCCGATGCCGTAGGGAAGCAGCTCCTTGGCCAGTATTTTTTGGTTCTGACGGTGAAGATGGGAGATCAGCTTCCCGATGGGTTCTCTATTTGAAGTCACAATGGACACCTCGCTGAGGATTATAACGGCAGCCTGCCTTAGGAATGCCGTCTGCCTCAGATCTTACCGTAATTTTGTTGCGCACGCAACTAATTTGCAGTACACTGTGAAGGATTAGTTTGTTGCGCATGCAACTAGATTACATTGGATACAAGAGGGTGTTAGCGGATGAGCAGCTTAGAGGCGACCTATCAGGAGGATGCCGGGATACAGAAGAAGCGCTGGCTGATTCTGATCGTTCTTAATTTGTTTACTTTTATGTCTACACTGGATGGAAGTATTGTGAATATTGCGCTGCCGGTGCTGGTGAAGGAGCTGGGGCTGCCGGTAGCCCAGGTAGAGTGGGTGACAACCGGATATCTGATGGCAATCTGTTCAGTGATTCTGTTCTTCGGGAAGCTGGGTGACATTGCCGGCAAAATCAAGATGTTCAAGCTGGGCATGGTCGTCTTCACTATCGGCTCTCTGCTCTGCGGATTAAGCCACAGCCTGCCGCTGCTCATCGCTTCGCGTGTCGTGCAGGCGGTCGGTGCTTCGATGACCATGGCGAACAGCCAGGGTATTGTTACGGATATTTTCCCGTCAACGGAACGCGGCAAGGCTCTTGGCTTGATCGGAACCTTCGTGTCCCTCGGCAGTATAGCGGGGCCCAGTCTCGGCGGAATTATCGTATCGTCGATGGGCTGGGAATATATTTTCTGGGTGAATGTGCCGATTGGAATGCTGGCGATTGCGCTGGGCTGGAAGGTGCTCCCGAAAGATCTGGTACGCATCAAGTCAGCGATTGATGTCCCCGGCAGCCTGCTGTTTGCTGTCTTCATTGTTTCTCTGTTCGCCGGACTTCTGCTCGGCCAGCAGCTTGGTTACGGGGATACGCGGATTCTTGCCGCCCTCACTGCTGCGTTTATTACCTTCATCGTCTTCCTGATCGTGGAGCTGCGCAGCGCCGGGCCGTTGCTTCAACTGGGCCTGTTCAAGAATCCCTTGTTCTCACTGAGTATATTCTGCGCCTTTCTGGTGTTCGTATCGAACTTCTGCTTCAATATTATCGCACCGTTCTATGCGCAGAATATGCTGAACATGTCCCCCTTTGACGCAGGCTTTCTGCTCATGCTCTACCCGATCTGTATGGTGATTGTCGCTCCGCTCAGCGGGGCGTTGTCTGACAAGATCGGTTCGGAGCTGCTCACCTTTGCAGGGCTGATCGTGATGGTGATTGCCCAGTTCGGGCTGGCCCGGCTGCATGAAGGCAGTCCGGTGATGCTGGTCGGCGTCTGGATCGCCATGCTCGGTATCGGCAGCGGGATGTTCGGCTCACCGAACAATTCGCTGATTATGTCCACGGTGCCGCGAACACAGCTAGGCTCGGCAGGCAGCGTGAATTCGCTGGTCCGTAATGTGGGGATGGTCGTCGGCATTACCGTAGCGACTTCGATCCTGTTCAATGTAATGAGCAGCAAGGCCGGCTACCGGGTAACCGGGCTGGTGGAAGGACGTCCGGAGCTGTTCCTCTCGGGGATGCATGTAGTCTTCCTGACTTCGTCCGGGATCTGCCTGTTATCGGCGCTGCTTACCGGCTGGCGGCTATTCTCTTCGAGAAGGGCTAAGAGCCTGAGCATATAGAGTGTACACAAGAGCAGGGCTGCGGAATTTCGCTGTTCTGCTTTTTTTGAAAAAATCAGAGTTTTGGGGTCCCCGCAAAGTACCTGATTCATCATCGAGCTAAAGCTTCACTTTGTAGGGATGTTATGTCACAACATCCGGCTCCATCTTGTCTACAGTTATGTAGAGCAATACAACCATAATGGAGGCGACTTAACTTGAGTCTACGAATGAATTATCGTGAGGTTAACAGCCCGGCGTTCCGGGCAATGATGGCGCTGGAGCAGCATGCAGGAAGCCGCAGCAAGGATAAAGTGCTGTATGAACTGGTTAAAATACGGGTCTCCCAGATCAACGGCTGTGCGTTCTGTCTGGATATGCATGGCAAGGATCTGATGAAGCTGGGCGACTATGCCGATCATATTCTGCTGCTGAGTGTGTGGCGCGAAGCGCCGTTGTTCAGTGCGAAGGAACGTGTGCTGCTGGAATTTGCCGAGCAGGTCACGCTGATCAGCGAAGCGGGCGTTCCGCTGGAGCTGTACAATAAGATGCTTACGCATTTTAGCGAAGAGGAACTGGTAGACTGGATTATGGCGGTCAATACGATCAACAGCTGGAACCGGATTGCCATTACGACCGGGATGTTCCCGGGCTGCTTCAGCTAAGGATAAGGACAGGAATGTAAGGAAGGAGAGCTGCGTGAAGTGGACAGGGGTAAAATAACGGCACAGGCCGAGACACCTGCAGCTGAGAATCCGGGTATGGAGGAGCTGTACCAGAATTATAAAAGCTATGCCTTTTCCATTGCGTACCGGATGCTAGGCGTGGTTGCCGATGCGGAGGATGCGGTGCAGGATCTGTTCGCCGAGCTGCAGCACCGGGACCGGAGCAGCATTCAGAATATCAAAGCTTATGTCGCCAAAGGCATGACCAACCGCTGCCTCAATATGCTGAACTCGGCACGCAGCCGCAGAGAGACATATATCGGGGAGTGGCTGCCTGAGCCGGTAAGCGAGGGATACGATGGCCCGGAAGCGGTGGCAGAACGCAAGGATAATCTGTCGTATGCTTTTCTGGTGCTGCTGGAGCGTCTGTCTCCCACGGAGCGTGCGGTATTCGTACTGCGGGAAGCCTTCGAATACGACTATGAAGCCATTGCCGGAATGGTAGGCAAATCGGGCAGCAACTGCCGTCAGATCTTCAGCCGGGCCAAGCGTATCCTGATGGCAGAGCCGGCTTCCCGGTTACCCTCGCTCCGATATGGAGCCGTCACCGAGAATCTGCTGGTGCGCTTCACTGCCGCGTTCACCTCTTATGATGTGAGCGGTATGCTGGAGCTGCTGGGCGAGCATCCGGTCCTGGTTGCCGACGGCGGGGGCCGCGAAGTGCATACGATTCTCCGGCCGATGACCGGCCGCCGGGGAGTTACTGCACTGCTGACCTCGAAGCGGGTTATGCACTATTTGCGGGAGTGGAGGCATTCCTTCGGGCTGCTGAACGGCGAACCGGGTCTGATCTTCACCGATCAGGGAGTCGTGAAGTGCGTGCTCTGCCTGAGCACGGATTCCAGCGGGGAACGGATTCAGAATCTGTATCTTCTGATGGACCCTGCGAAGCTGTCCCATATTACCGTACCTCCTGAGCCGCCGCAGCAGCACTGATGTCCTGCAACAACTAATAAGACACGTTACTCTCCCTAAGCGGGAAGGCAACGTGTCTTATTAGTTGTTAGGGGTGATATGAAGAATAATACAAATCACATCATCCGCGATGTAAGTCTTCAGCTCCCAGCGAAATTCAGGGATAGTAAATCAGAAGGTTTAGATGTACAGAATGCAATTAAGCCTGCACGCCCACTTAGTTCTTGAAGCTATGGATTGGCGCGGGAATCCGTCCGCCGCGGTTGACGAAGCCCGCACAACTGAACGGATTGACGGCCATGACTGGAGCGTATCCGAGCAAGCCGCCGAATTCGACCATCTCACCGACGTCCTTGCCGATGACCGGAATGACGCGGACCGCTGTGGTCTTGTTGTTGACCATACCGATGGCGGCTTCATCGGCAATGATGCCTGCGAGGGTCTCCTTGCTGGTGCTGCCGGGAATGGCAATCATGTCAAGGCCTACCGAGCAGACACAAGTCATGGCTTCGAGCTTCTCCAGAGTCAGCGCCCCGCGCTGGACCGCCTGGATCATGCCATGGTCTTCACTAACCGGGATGAAGGCGCCGCTTAAGCCGCCGACATAGGAGGAGGCCATGACTCCGCCTTTTTTGACATTATCATTAAGGATGGCCAGTGCAGCAGTGGTGCCGGGAGCACCGGCTTCCTCCAAGCCCATGACTTGGAAAATCTCTGCGATAGAATCGCCGATCTCGGGCGTAGGGGCCAGCGACAGGTCGATGATGCCAAAGGGCACGTTCAGGCGCTTGGAGGCTTCCTGGGCGACCAGCTGGCCGACACGGGTGACCTTGAAGGCTGTGCGCTTGATCGTCTCGCACAGGGTCTCGAAGTCCTGTCCCTTCACCTCTTCCAGCGCCCGCTTGATCACACCCGGGCCGCTTACGCCCACGTTAATCACACACTCCCGTTCGCCCACCCCGTGGAAGGCGCCGGCCATGAACGGGTTATCCTCGACCGCATTACAGAATACGACCAGCTTGGCACAGCCGATGGAATCGCGGTCCTTCGTGCGCTCAGCCGTCTGGAGAATGATGTCGCCCATCAGCTTCACGGCGTCCATATTGATGCCGCTTCGCGAGGAGCCGACGTTGACGGAGGAGCAGACTCTCTCGGTTACCGCCAGCGCTTCCGGGATACTGTCAATCAGAATCCGGTCGCCCTTGGTGCAGCCCTTCTGCACCAGCGCGGAATACCCGCCGATGAAGTTGACGCCTACCTCCTTGGCGGCCTTGTCCAGAATCTGGGCGACAGGCACGTAGGTATCGGTATGTACAGCGCCGGCAGCAATCGAAATCGGCGTTACAGAGATCCGTTTGTTGACAATCGGTACTCCGAATTGGCGCTCCAGATCCTCCCCGGTCTTCACGAGCTTCTCAGCGGAGCGGGTAATTTTGTCGTACACCTTCTGGTTGAACACCTTCATGTCGGTATGGGCGCAGTCCATCAGGCTGATACCCATCGTAATGGTGCGGACATCCAGGTTCATTTCCCGGATCATTTTATTCGTCTCCTGAACTTCTACAATCGAGATCACTAGTGCTCACTCCTCTCCTCGCCGGTTAAATCCGGTGCATAATATTGAAGATATCCTCATGCTGCAGCTTGATTTCCACACCGATGTCTTCCCCTACCTGCTGAAGCTCCTCCACAATCGCCTCGAACGACTTGCTGGGGGCAGAGATGTCCACGATCATCATCATGTTGAAATAATCCTGCACAATCGTCTGGGAGATGTCCAGAATGTTCAGATTGTGCTCTGCGAGGTATGTACATACTTTGGCGATAATGCCTACCTTGTCTTTCCCGAGTACAGTAATAATCCCCTTCAATTGAAAAGCCTCCCGTTATCCATAATCTATAATCTTCGCTCATTGCCGCATTAACGGAATGAACGATTTTAATTATTATGTCAAATCAAGGATAGGTTATCAACCAAAGCTTTTGTGTCGGGCTGATCAGAGATTTGAGCTTGCATTTTCCTGAGGTTATAATAACATTGACACTTGATGTGAAATATGATTTATTGGAGTTTTGTAGGATAAGCTGGACTGAAGGAGCTATTATGACAACGAGAAAATATAAAGAGCTGGTGGAAGAGCGCACGAGAGAAACTCTGCAGAAATGGTCGGAACAGTCAGCAGTCGAGGAAAAGGATATTTACCGTTTCCTGCATAATCTGAAGGGCACCTCAGGCACTGTGGGTCTCGATGCCGTGGAGGCTTTCTCCGGCAATGCGCTGCTCTATTTCTCGGATGATAACTATAGAAGCTGGACGGAAGCCGAGTGGGGCGATTATATCTACCCGCTGCTGGAGCTGTTCGGGGAGCCGGACAGTAAGGGCGCGGTGCCCCCGCTGACTCCGGGTATTGCATTGTCCCACGGCAATGTCCACCAGCAGTACGAGATTCTGATCATCGACGATGATGTCGAGCTGGTCGCTTTTTTGCGGGAATCGCTGGAGCGTAAGTCCTATTATGTCAGCATTGCGCTGTCGGCCGGACGCGGACTGAAGCTTTTTTATGAGACCAAGCCTGATTTAATTCTCCTTGATATTCTGCTGCCGGACCGCAGCGGGATTGATGTGCTGAAGCAGATTATCGGCAAAGCCAAGAAAGAGCGGATTCCGATCATTATTATCAGCGGCGAGCATTCCATTGAAGTTCAGAAGTATGCCTATTCGCTGGGGGTTATGGATTATATCCAGAAGCCGGTGGACATTGATTTGTTCCTGGTCCTGATCAAGAACCGCTTCGAGCTGAAAAAGGAGTGGCAGGAATCCATCATTGTCGACGAGCTGACCGGGGCGTTCAACCGCAAGTACTTCAACCAGACGATGAAGCAGCTAATCTCCGATTTCAGGCGGACCGGGCGGACCTTCTCTCTCGCGCTCTTGGATCTGGATCTGTTCAAGCAGGTGAACGATACGTACGGGCATCTAATGGGGGACGAGGTATTGCAGAGCTTCTCGGAGCTGGTGAAGCAGTCGATCCGTACGGAGGACACCTTCTGCCGCTATGGCGGAGAGGAGTTCGCCTTGTTCATGCCCAATACGCCTGCGGAGCAGGCGCTGCTGGTGATGGAGCGGATTCAGGCGGCCTTTGCGGCCCGGGAATTTCAGGCCAAACGCGAGAGCTTCCATGTTACCTTCTCCTGCGGGGTGACCGGGGTCACCGAAGAGGTGCCGGATGCCGATACATTAGTTGAGGAAGCCGATCTGGCGCTATATGCCAGCAAGCATAACGGCCGGAACCAGAGTACCCTGTACAGCCAGGATCTGCTGTTGAGCCAGCGTGAGACGCTGCTGAATGTCATTATTGTGGACGATGATCCGCTGATCCGCAGAATTGTGACGACCCATTTCGCTGCCTGGCAGCCTGGGACGAACGCCAGAGTGAAGGTTGCGAGTTATGCGGACGGCGCGCTTCTATTGGAGTCGGACTGGTATGCTCCTGAAGAGAAGTATATTATTCTGCTGGACGGCGTCATGCCGGGGCTTGACGGGCTGGAGGTATTGGAGAAGATCCGCAGCAGCTATCCTGAACTGAACATTCTCGTGATTATGCTGACCGGGCGCAATAACCAGCGGGATATTATCCATGCGCTGCAGATGGGAGCGGATGATTATGTCATTAAGCCGTTCCATCTGCCGGAGCTGCTGACCCGGATTGAGCGTCTGGCCCACCGGTTTCTGTTCTAAATGCAATGCATCCCAAGCAGGGATGACTGAAAGGTGAGAGTGAGCTATGGTGCAAAAGGTATTGATTGTAGATGATGAAGAGGTTCTGCGCATGCTGATTGAGGATACGCTGGAGGATCTTGATAATGTGGAGACCCATACCGCTGAGAATGGGGGCGAGGCGCTCGCCAGGCTGGCGGCAGAACCATACGATCTGGTGATTCTGGATTACATGATGCCCGTAATGACCGGCATTGAAGTGTTGAACGAGCTGGACGGGGAGCTGAAGAACCGGACGCCGATTATGATGCTGACCGCCAAGGCACAGGAGATGGACCGTAACCGGGCTAGAGAGGCGGGAGCCCGGTATTTTATGCCGAAGCCGTTCAGCCCGATGGAGCTGCTGCAGCTCGTGGAGGACATTCTGAGTGAGAAATCTTAAGCTTGCTGACCGGAGCATCAAAACGAAATATTACCGGATTCTTCTTCTCCTGTTCGTTGCCATCATGGCCGGAGGAATCGGTCTGGTCTTCTATATCAATGTCCAGCAGGAACAGCTGGATCACAAGCGTGAAGTGCTGCAACATAAGACGGCAACGATCAACGAGCTGGCGGTGACGCTCAGCGAGGTCTTTTTCCGGGCGAGAGGTTATGTGGCTACCCAGAGTGACAATGAGCTTGCGCTGCTGAACGCTGCGGTTAAGAGGCTTGACGGTATTCTGGAGCAGTACTCTTCCCTGAAGCTGTCAGCCGAAGAAATCCGGTACAGAGATGACCTTAAGGTGTTCTTTGAACAGTACAAAAGCCAGACCTTGCCCGAAGTGATGCGGCTGGTGAAAAATAATGATTATGTGGGAATCCGGAGCTTGTCCCAGAGCGGCAGCACCAAGGCTGTGAACGAATACCTGGGCTATACCAAGCAATTCGAAACCAATTCGGATGCGCTGCTGAATGAGCTGAACTCCCGCTCCATCAGGCAGGCGGATACGTTCACCTTCATTGCTTTTCTGCTTAGTACCTTGCTGCTGCTGTTCTTCACCCTGCTGATCTGGCGGATGCTCAAAATTATCATCGATCCGATTGTGAAGCTGGAGGAAGCAACGAATTCGCTGGCTGCCGGGGATGCAGTTCTGCTCGGTAAGCTGCATAAGCAGGATGAGATCGGGCGGCTCTATGACGCCTTCCTGAATATGGCCCATAGCATCCAGGACAAAGAGGAAGAGCTGATGATGCAGAATGAAGAGCTGCATGCCCAGCAGGACGAGCTTCAGGATCAGCAGTTCAGGCTGGAGCGGTCGCTCAGTGAGATCGAGAGCATGATGAAGGCGCTGAATCAGACCTCTGCCGTCGGCATTCTGTCGAACAAAGGCGTGTTCACCTACGTGAACGATAATCTGAGCGTCTACACGGGATACAAGAGCTCCGAGATTATCGGATACACTTACCGGCTGTTTGAGCTGCATAATATTTCAGAACCACAGGTAGAGCAAATGGTCCGCAAGCTGTCGACCGGCGGCGTGTGGAGCGGGGAGGCAGAGCTTACGGCGAAGGAAGGTTCGCCGCTCTGGCTGCAGCTGACAATCATGCCTTACTTGAACGATGAAGGCCAGATTTACCAGTATATCCTGATTGCCAATAATATTACTTCAATGAAGAATGTGCAGCAGGAGCTGGCGGAGACGCTGAAAAGCACGGAGCAGACGTCCATGATGCTGGAGCTTAACAATCAGCTGAATCATGAAATTACCTATACGCTCGACAAGCATGAATTCGCCGACAAGTTCAACAAATTCATGAACCGCCTGTTCTCGTTCGACTCCAGTCTTTTCCTGCTGGTCAAGGATAAGATAGCGGTGGTCAAAGGGGTTCCGCCGGAGAATGTGGAGCGGTACATCGGTGAGGGCAGCAAGGAGATTCTGTACCGCCTGAGCGTGGAAAAGTCGTATGTGGTGAAGCGGGTAGGCTCAGTCAGAGAGCAGGGGATTTCCGCCAATGAGGTGTATTGTTACGATTACTATACGACTGTAGTGAATGCGGAGGATGAGATTCTGGCGGTCTTCTGCGGAACCCGCATCGGGCATCCGTTCACAGAGGAAGAGACCAGTGAAATTCAGGGGATAATGAACCGGGTCGCCCTGGCCATTGAACGGCTGTTCATGTACGAGGAGATCGAGAATGGCCGTGAGCTGAACCGGGATATTGTGAACAACGTCAATGAAGGCATCCAATTCGTCAACACGGAGGGCGTCATTCAGCATATCAACAAGGCGCTGAGCCAATTGTTCAGCTATGAGGACTGGACGGAAGGCATGCTGATTCCCAAGGAGCGCTGGATGGAGCATTTCACCCGCCGGGTGAATGAATCGGAGGAGCTGGGTCGCTTTTACCTGAAAGCGATGTCCGAGCATAACGTTGACTCCAGTGCGATGAAGTACTCCATCGGTAAGGAAGACATGAAGCATGTGGATGCCTATGCCATACCGGTCTTCCGCCGGGAGGTCCGGGTGGGGACGCTGTTCGTTCACCGGGATATCACCCGCGAGTATGAGCTGGATCTGATGAAGTCGGAGCTGGTCAGCACCGTCAGCCATGAGCTGCGGACGCCGCTGTCGAGTGTACTGGGCTTCACGGAGCTGCTGCTGTCCAAAACGATGAAGCCGGAGAAGCAGCTGAAATATCTGGAGACGATTCATAAGGAAGCCAAGCGTCTGACGGACCTGATTAACGACTTCCTGGACCTGCAGCGGATGGAGTCCGGCACACAGTTGTACAATGTGGAAAAGGTCAACCTTAGCGAGACCGTCCTGAGTGTCATAGATCAGTACAAGCTGAGCGGTACCCACCATATTCTGCTGGAGGATGAGGCGCTGAATCCCGGGGTTGAGGTAGACAAGGATAAAATTATCCAGGTGCTGACCAACCTGCTGAGCAATGCGATCAAGTTCTCGCCGGGTGCCAGTGAAGTGAAGGTCATGCTTCATAACGAACCGGGCAGCATTATGGTACGGATTCAGGACCATGGACTCGGGATTCCGAAGAATCAGATCGGGCAGCTGTTCCAGAAATTCCGCAGAGTGGACAATAGTGCATCTAAGCGGATTGGCGGTACGGGGCTCGGCCTGGCGATCTGCAAGGAAATTATTGAGAAGCTGAAGGGAACAATCGGGATTGAATCGGTTGAAGGCGAAGGTTCGACGGTATGGTTCCGTCTTCCGGTGATGCAGGCCGAGACCGGCCACCTTGAGGAGGAGCCGTCGCTTAGATGGGGCGCTGGCAAGGAGCAGAAGCCGGATGTGATGATTGTGGAGGATGATTACAGCCTGTCGCTGCTGCTCTCGGAGGAGCTGAAGGGCAAGGGCTTCCGGGTCACCCATCACTATCATCCGCAAAAAGCTTTTGACCAGGCCGTCAAAACGCCCTTCGTAGCGATCGTTGTGGATCTGATGCTGGGCGATGAGCTTGACGGCTGGGATCTGATCCGCATGCTCAAGGACGATCCCCGGACCGAGAAAGTGCCGATTGTAATCTCCTCGGCGCTGGATAAGGACGATAAGAGCATGATGGATAACGTGCAGAAATATCTGACCAAGCCCTATCCGCCAGGCGAGCTGTCGGGTACGCTGCAGGAGATTGTGGACATTCAGCTGAAGACCGGCGAGGTGCTGTTCCCGGATAACGGTGAGGCCGGGCATGGAGCGGCGCTTGGCCAGAGCTAGAGTGGGTATTGAGTGAGTGCTGAATAGTGCAATAATATGATGGATTATAGTTAGTGCGGAACAAGTCTCTTTCGGGGGGCTTGTTTTTTTGTATTTTGGGGGGCTCTAAGGTGGGGAAGGGGATAATGGGGAGCGGAGAAGCGAATGTGGGGACGGGCTAAATGTAATCGAAAAACCGAACACAATTTGCCAGATAGAAGGCGCATGACCAAATGTATGTGGAAAACAACATACATTCGGTGCTGACGCTAAGTAAAAAAATATTTTAATCATATAAGACCGTATTAAAGCATTTACCAAAAAGCAAAAAGAAGCGGAGGGGAAATTTGGAACTGTAGGAGCGATAGCGTCCGCCTGAAAGCTTTCCGCAGGAAAGCTCGCATCGTAAGCAAAAGCTGTGTTTGGATTTCTACCGCGAAGAGCGGTTTTAATCAGGAAATCCAAACCGGGCAGCGGCCGGAGAGCCAAATGTTCACCGCAGTGACGACCAAGCTTTGAGTTCTAATCTTAAGTATCCCGGCAAAACTTGCTTTAGAGTAGGCTCTAAGGGTTATAGTGAATATGAAGCAGCCAATCTAGCAGGAGTGAAAGGGAGGAATTGCGGTGAAGTACAGTTATTTGGGTAAATCGGGGCTGAAGGTGAGCCAGTTGTGTCTGGGGACGATGAATTTCGGGCCGGAGACGGAGGAGAAGGAAGCCTTCAGGATTATGGATGCAGCCCTCGATGCGGGCATTAACTTCTTCGATACGGCGAATGTGTACGGCGGTCAGGACCGCCGCGGCTGGACAGAGGAAATCATCGGCCGCTGGTTTCAGCAGGGCGGCGGACGGCGCGAGAAGGTTGTGCTGGCCACCAAAGTCTACAATGACATGTTCGACGAGCAGGATGGTCCCAATTCCGGCTCAGGCTTGTCTGCCTACAAGATCAGACGGCATTTCGAAGGCTCGCTGCGGCGCCTGCAGACCGATCATATTGAACTATATCAGATGCATCATATCGACCGGAACGTATCGTGGGACGAGCTGTGGGGAGCATTCGAGATCCTCGTGTCTCAAGGTAAAGCCGACTATATCGGCTCCAGCAACTTCGCGGGCTGGCATATTGCTGCTGCCCAGGCAAAGGCGAAGGAGCGCCATTTCCTCGGCCTTGTCTCTGAACAGCATCTCTACAACCTGCTGGAACGGACGCCGGAGCTGGAAGTGCTGCCGGCCTCACAGGAGCTGGGCCTGGGTGTCATTCCATGGAGTCCGCTGGCCGGAGGCCTGTTGGGCCGCAATGCACTCGCCAAGACCGGGGTGCGCAGCGCCCGTTCAGCCAAGCTGGAGCAGCACCGCAGCCAGCTGGAGCAGTTCTCCGCGCTCTGCAAAGAGCTGGGTGAGCATGAAGATCAGGTCGCTCTGGCCTGGGTACTGGCGAATCCGGCTGTGACCGCACCAATTATCGGGCCGCGTACGATGGAGCAGTTCGAGGACTCCCTGCGGGTGACCGAGATCACGCTGGATGAGTCCACGCTGAAGAAGCTGGACGAGATCTTCCCTGGACCGGGCAAGCCGGCACCGGAAGCGTATGCCTGGTAAGCAAAGTCAACGACTGTTAACCATACCTATGGTAAGCAGGGTTTGGAACCCGGCATATCCCGCAGCAGCTGTATGATACGGAATCATCTAACCAATAACGGCCGGACTGTCCCTGATGGGATGGTCCGGCTATATTTTTGTAAGTATCCAGATAAATGTGGTAGACTGATCCTGTGAGTTGAACAACTAGAGAAGATAGGGGAACTGCCGATGCTTTTTTATCTGATAGCTGTCCTCGTGCTGATGCTTGATCAGGCAACGAAATGGATAGTGCGTACCCATATGGAGCTTGGGGAGATCCTTCCTTCCTGGACGCCGCATTTGCGGTTTGAATACTATGAGAACAGCGGCGCTGCCTTTAGCTCATTTCAGGGGTTTGGCAAGTATTTTGCGATTGTTGCCGTGATTTTTGTAGCAGCCATCTTCTATTACCGGCGCCAGGGCAAAATCCGCGGACCTTTGCTCGAAGCCGCCAGCGGTTTCCTGGTAGGCGGGGCCATCGGTAATGCCATCGACCGGGTACTCTATCACCAGGTGACAGATTTCCTGGTCTTCGGGGACAGGGGCGGGATTATGAATCTGGCCGATCTGGCGATCAATGCCGGAGGCCTTCTGATCCTGGTGTACCTGCTTGTAGACCATTTCCGGCAACCAGCAGCCCGCAGACCGTTATAAATTCCAGCTCCATAGCACTCCGTTCTATCATTTTATCTAATGCAACTTATCATAATTAGTAATGAACCCGGCTAAATCAGAGCGTTTTACTGTGATTTAGCCGGGTTTTGTGCATTTTATGCAACTATTTACCTTTTTAAGAACAAGATGGCTGTTATAAGATTCGTTGATCGTTTGCCGGTATTGTGTTAGCCTGAGTTCATGATATTAAGAGGAAAGAAGATTGCATGCTAAGGAGAGGTCGATATTGTTGCAACTACAAGTTACGAACAGTCCTTTTAATGAGAACCAGGCAGAGCTGCTGAACCAGCTGCTGCCCACGCTGACCCCTTCGCAGCAGGTATGGTTGAGCGGGTATTTATCTGCCGTGTCGCTGCAGGGCAATCAGGGATCAAGCATCCAAGCAGTATCCGCTGCTCCAGCAGTAATAGCAGAGTCGGCAACAGCCGCTCCGCAGCAAGCCTCGCGTGAAGTGACGGTATTGTTCGGCTCCCAGACCGGCAACTGCCAGCGGCTCGCGGTGAGCCTCTCCCGCAAGCTGGAGGAGCAGGGATTTAAGGTCACAGTGTCGGCAATGAACAGCTTCAAGCCGAATGGACTGAAGAAGACAGAGAACCTGCTGCTGCTGGTCAGCACCCATGGCGAGGGGGAACCGCCGGATAATGCCCGTGCCTTCCATGAATTCCTCTACAGCAAAAGAGCACCGCAGCTTCCAGGCTTGCGCTTCTCAGTACTCGCGTTAGGCGATACCTCCTATGAATTCTTTTGCCAGACGGGCAAAGACTTCGATCAGAAGCTGGAGGAGCTGGGTGCACAGCGGTTAAGCCCGCGTGTAGATTGCGACCTCGATTACGATGAACCGGTGGCCGAGTGGTTCGGTCAGGTCATCAGCGCACTTAACGGCGCACAGAATGCTTCAGGAATTGCGGATGCAGCGGTTCAGGCTGCTGAGAGCGCAGAGTCGCTGGAATCCGAATATTCCCGAAATCATCCTTTCCATGCCGAAGTACTGGAGAATCTGAATCTGAACGGCCGTGGCTCAGACCGTGAGACCCGCCATCTGGAGCTGTCGCTTGCCGGATCGAATATTACCTTTGAGCCGGGGGATTCGCTTGGCGTCTATCCCGAGAACCACCCGCAGCTGGTAGAAGAGATCATTGCCGCTATGGGCTGGGATGCGGATGAACGTGTTCCGCTGAATAAGAAGGGGGAAGAAGGCACGCTACAGGAGGCGTTGCTGCGGCATTACGAAATTACGGTGCTGACCAAGCCCCTCCTGGAACAAGCTGCTGGGCTTACCTCCGCACCTGCCCTTAAGGAACTTCTGACCCCCGGGCGGCAGCAGGAGCTGAAGGAGTATATACAGGGCCGTGATCTGCTGGATCTTATTCAAGACTTTGGACCCTGGAATGCTCCGGCCGGCATCTTCGTGACCATCCTGCGCAAGCTTCCGGCCCGGTTGTATTCCATTGCCAGCAGCTATAATGCCAACCCGGACGAAGTACACTTCACGGTGCGGGCTGTACGGTATGAGTCACATGGCCGTGAGCGTTATGGCGTTTGCTCGGTACACTGTGCTGAGCGTGTACAGCCGGGTGCCACCCTGCCGGTATATATCCAGAACAATCCGAACTTCAAGCTGCCCGCTGATTCCAGTGTACCGGTAATTATGATCGGTCCGGGCACAGGCGTTGCCCCGTTCCGTTCCTTCCTGGAGGAGCGCGAGGAGCAGGGCGCTGAGGGTCCAAGCTGGCTGTTCTATGGAGACCGTCATTTCGTTACAGACTTCCTCTACCAGACGGATTGGCAGCGGATGCTGAAAGACGGTGTCCTCAGCAGGCTGGATGTGGCCTTCTCACGCGACACTGAGGAGAAAGTGTATGTACAGCACCGTATTCTGGAGCAGAGCAAGGAGCTGTACCGCTGGCTGCAGGAAGGGGCGCATGTCTACGTATGCGGCGATGAGAAGCATATGGCCCACGATGTGCATTCTGCACTGCTTACAGTGATCCAGGAGGAAGGCGGACTAAGCCCGGAAGCGGCTGCCGCCTATCTGGAGAAGCTTCAACAGGAGCAGCGTTATCAGCGGGATGTCTATTAAGCGGGACTTAAGCGGAAGAGGAGAGAATCAGCAATGGCAAACAATGAACCAGTGGTGAAGCCGATTGGCGGTCCGCCGAGTGATGTTGAACATATTAAGCTGGAGAGCAATTATCTGCGCGGAGCGCTTGTCGAGACCCTCAGCAATCCGATTACAGGAGGGCTGCCGGAGGATGACAACCGGCTGCTGAAATTCCACGGCAGCTACATGCAGGATGACCGCGATCTGCGAAGTGAGCGGGAACGCTCCAAGCTGGAGCCGGCTTTCCAGTTCATGCTGCGGGTAGTAGCGCCCGGCGGTGTGGCGTCTGCTGCACAGTGGCTGGTCATGGATGAACTGGCTCACAAGTACGGCAATGGGACACTGCGCCTGACGACGCGGCAGGCTTTTCAGATGCATGGGGTGCTGAAGTGGAACCTCAAGAAGACGATTAGAACGATCAACGATACCCTGATGACCACGCTTGCGGCCTGCGGAGACGTTAACCGTAATGTGATGAGCGGCCCGAACCCGTATCAGTCGGAGGTTCATGCTGAGGTTCAAGAGTGGGCCAACAAAATCAGCGATCATCTTGCCCCGCGTACCCGTGCGTATCATGAGATTTGGCTGGACGGCGAAAAGGTTGTGGACAGTAAGGTGGTTGAGCCGATCTACGGCCCGGTCTACCTGCCCCGCAAATTCAAGATTGGGTTGGCGGTGCCTCCGTCCAATGATGTGGATGTATTCTCCCAGGATCTGGGCTTCATCGCCATTCTGGAGGACGGCAAGCTGGCCGGCTTCAACGTATCAGTCGGCGGCGGTATGGGAATGACGCATGGCGATACGAATACGTATCCCCAATTGGGACGGATTATCGGCTTCTGCCGTCCGGAGCAGATGATTGATCTCGCCGAGAAGACGGTTACGATCCAGCGTGATTACGGCAACCGTTCGGTGCGCAAGAACGCCCGCTTCAAGTACACGATCGACCGGCACGGGCTGGAGTGGTTCAAGGGAGAGCTGCACGAACGGTTGGGCTGGACGCTGGAGCC
Organism: Paenibacillus sp. FSL H3-0469; assembly: GCF_038051945.1. Classification (NCBI taxonomy): domain Bacteria; kingdom Bacillati; phylum Bacillota; class Bacilli; order Caryophanales; family Paenibacillaceae; genus Paenibacillus; species Paenibacillus sp. FSL H3-0469. Next base: position 1,587,211 of record NZ_CP150302.1, on the reverse strand, counting down.
GGCGCGCGACTATCACTTTGATCATAATGGCGACCGATATGGCTGGGTGAAGGGGATGGACGGCAAATGGAACCTGACGCTCTATATCCAGAGCGGACGGATTCAGGATCAGGAGGGCTACCCGCTGATGACCGGCCTGCGCGAGATCGCCAAGATTCACAGCGGAGACTTCCGGCTGACCCCGAACCAGAATCTGATTATCGGCGGTGTGACCCAGGCGAAGAAGCGCAAGATTACAGAGCTTGCCAAGCAATACGGGCTGACCGACGGTGCCCATCATTCTGCACTGCGCAGAAGCGCGTTATCCTGTGTAGCCCTGCCGACCTGCGGGCTGGCTATGGCGGAGGCGGAGCGTTATTTGCCGCACCTGCTGGATAAGCTTGAGGTTATCATCGATGAAGCCGGGCTGCGGAATGAAGAGATTATCATCCGTATGACTGGCTGCCCTAACGGCTGTGCCAGACCGGCGCTGGGCGAGATTGCTTTTATCGGAAAAGGTCCGGGCAGATATAATATGTACCTGGGTGCAGGCTTTACCGGAGACCGGCTGAACAAGCTGTACAAGGAGAACATTGACGAGCAGGAGATTCTGGCGACCCTTGGGCCAATCATTCACCGCTATGCCAAGGAACGCAGCACCGGTGAACACTTCGGGGATTTTGTGATCCGCAGCGGATATGTCAAGGCAGTTACTTCGGGGCTCAATTTTCACGACTAACGGCTGATGCCTGGCGGTCTGCATATGCCATAGCTACCAGTAACTTGTACGGAATAGCCATCATAGGAAGGTTAGTTATGAGCCTGTTTTCTGGTGTTTTTGCGGAAGACAGGTTTATTTTGTTTGTTTATTTGGATTTTCGGAAGTTTTCTTACATAATATAGAGTAGCAATACCCCATTATAATCAAGAGCCATTATATAGTGAGTAATGGATTCTGTACAGAAGAGGCGAATTGAATGATCATTATGAAATCGATGGAAGAGATTGAGAAGATGCGGGCAGCCGGCAAAATCCTGGCGGAATGCCACCGGCAGATTGCCGGGTTGATCAAGCCGGGAATTACGACCTGGGAGATCGACCAGTTTGCCGAGAAGTTCATCCTCTCCCAAGGAGCAACCCCGGAGCAAAAAGGTTATCACGGTTATCCATATGCCACCTGCGCATCTGTGAATGATGTCATCTGCCATGGCTTCCCTAAGCATGAGGAGCTGAAGGATGGAGATATTGTAACGATTGATATGGTAGTCAACCTGAACGGCTGGCTGGCGGATTCAGCCTGGTCCTACGGGGTGGGTACAATTAGTGAGCAGGCGGAGAAGCTGCTGGCGACAACCAAGGAATCCCTGTTCAAAGGCATAGAGCAGGCGGTAGCCGGCAACCGCATAGGCGACGTAGCGCATGCTATTCAGGTATATGCCGAATCTAACGGTTATTCCGTCGTCCGGGACTTCATTGGTCACGGGATTGGTTCCGAGATGCACGAAGCACCTGAAGTGCCTCATTACGGCCCGGCCGGCAAAGGCCCGCGGATTAAGGAAGGCATGGTGTTCACCATCGAGCCTATGCTCAATACCGGCAGCTACCGGACCAAGGTGGATGCAGACGGGTGGACTGCGCGCACCATTGACGGAGGTTTGTCGGCCCAGTATGAGCATACGCTGGCGGTCACCCCGCAGGGCACGATTATTTTGACAGAGCTATAGAAGAATTAAGGGGTTAAAGACCCGCATCACGCAGCAAAGGCAGGGCCGTCCATGGAGGACAGTCCTGCCTTTGCTGCAGCTGCAGCTGAGTTAATCGGTAATATTCCGTGTGTAATACTCGATGATATCCTTGCGGCGGATGATGCCGAGGAAGATTCCGCTGTCGTCCACTACCGGGACGAAGTTCTGGTCTGCTGCCAGGGTCAGCATATCCTCCATCTGCGCGTGGATTTCTACGCTCTCGTTATGCACATGACGCTGAATGGAGCCAACGGTCACCTCGTTCATATTCGCGAAGCTCAGACCATCGGTATTCTTCAGCTTCCATAGCAGATCGCCCTCCGACAAGGTCCCAACATATTTCCCGGCATCGTCAATAATCGGAATGGCCGAATAATAATGATTCTCCAGCTGATCCAGCGCTTCCCGCATAGAGATCGAGGAGGTGATGAATGCAACCTGATCCTTGGGCAGCAAAAATGAGGATATTTCCATAAGTTAGTCTCCTTTACAGTAGGATGAAATACATAACGTTATTACAATTAAAACATAGAACAGGATGTAAGCGCATTAAAAATCAGGTTACAACTTTGAAATGTTGCGTTTACGCTGCGGAGATGAGGCCACAGAAAAAAGGATATGCTGTCCTTCCAGGGGAAGAACCGTCATATCCTGAGCTGCTTTTGTGAAAAGTAAACTACCTAAGGGAGTCAGGCGTTCTGGCCGTTATCATGGCTAAGCTGCCAGTGAATGCCGAACTTGTCCTTCAGGTTCCCGTAGGCCTGGCTCCAGAAGGTCTCCTGCAGCTCCATGTGTACAGTTCCGCCTTCTTTCAGCTTGTTGAACCAGAGACGAATCTTCTCTTCATCGGTATCGCTCACCGTTAGGCTGATATTATTCCCTTCCGTGAACGGCATGCCGGGGAATACATCAGAGAACATGACCGGGCTGCCGGCAATCATCAGATTGGCGTGCATGACAAGATGTTTGGCTTCTTCCGGTACAGGATGGGACGGATCGGGCGGAGCCTCGCCGAAGGTCATGATATGCGGAGGCTCGGTCCCGAACACTTCAGCGTAATATTCTACAGCCTTGCGGGTATTGCCATTGAAATTCAAATACACATTGATTGCCACATCTGTCACTCCTCTAGTGTTAAATTAAGGCAAGGACGTTACGGTCCCATTGTATCATGCGCCTGTGCATTCACAAATATTCGGGGCAGGCTGTGCCATCATCACCTTGGAGAAGCCGGTGGATGCTAGAACAGCTTGAAAGCGCATTAAAAATCAGGTTACAACTTTGAGATGTTGCTTTTATGCTGCGGTTACGAGGCCATGCAAAAAAGGATACGCCGTCCTTCCAGGGGAAGAAACGACATATCCTAAGCCGCTTTTGAAAAGGAGAGTTACCTAAGGACATCAGCTTTTATAGCTCTTGCCTTATTACCTTTGAATTACAGGACCTGATAAATGCTCAAATTCGACCAAGTAGGGGGATTAAACTCGGCAGTGCCCGAAGCAAGAGTGATAGAAGCCGTCAAGGTTAACGTTGGATTAGGGCCGGCACCAGTCTGGATTAAACCGCTGGATTCCTGGGTGAAGGCGGCTAAACCAGAACCAGCTGCATTTCTCTGCGTGCCAGTGCTTATATTTTGTTGAACGCCGTCGAGGAAAACCAATATTTGTGAAGCAACGACGGGAATACTCCCATTTGATATTCGAATTCTAAAATTAAAAGAAACAAAGTAGAAGCTATTGGGTTGCAATTGAATACCTTGGCCGCCGTTCACAAGAGAGATACCTGAGCCATTAATAAAATTTGTTATAAATGTGATATTCGTTGCCGCACTTGCTACTGAACCCGTTGGGTGAAAATTGGCATTGTTGGCTACGGGGCCGGTCGGGCCCGTCTCACCAGTTACGCCCGTCGCGCCGGTAACGCCCGATGCGCCGGTAACCCCGGTTAAGCCAGTCATACCCGTTACATCACCGGTTGAACCTGTCGCGCCGGTAACCCCTGTCGCACCTGTTACCCCGGTTAAGCCAGTCATGCCCGTGACCTCACCGGTAAGCCCGGTTGCGCCCGTTAGACCCGTGGCACCCGTCACCCCCGTCAAGCCCGTCATGCCTGTCACCTCACCGGTAAGCCCGGTCGCGCCTGTCATGCCCGTGACCTCACCGGTACCCCCGGTAGCACCCGTTAGACCTGTGGCACCCGTCAAGCCCGTCAAGCCCGTCATGCCAGTAACGTCACCGGTAAGTCCGGTAGCGCCGGTTACGCCGGTAGCGCCAGTGACGCCGGTAGCGCCAGTGATTCCTGTGGCACCCGTCACTCCGGTAGCACCGGTCACGCCTGTGGCGCCGGTGATCCCCGTGGCACCTGTGTCCAAGGTTGCGCCCGTTATGCCCGTGGCACCCGTCGCTCCGGTCATGCCAGTAACGCCGGTTGCTCCGGTTACACCAGGCCCAGTCACCCCGGTAGCACCTTGCACTCCAACCGGGAGCCACCCGTCGGGATAAGTCACCCCGCCATTCTGACTGCTGCGATAGTATAAAGCCGAATCGGAAAAATAAAGCTGTTGTACATAATCTCCAACACGTGATACATAAATCGTCCATACCGACGGGTCTGCGACTCCCGTAGGACCATTCACTGGGCCAGCCGGATCAGCGGGGATTCCCGAGCTGCTGTATACACCAGCAGTTCTAAATTCATTCAAGTCGTTGGTTGAAGCTTCATCATTGCTGATTGGAAAGACACCGGCTGTTACACCGAGCGCCACATCTCCGGTTAACCCATTGACACTAAGTGCTCCACCCTCTGCTCCCGGAGCTCCGATAGGTCCAGCAGGACCAACAACCGGTCGAATATCTGCAGCTGTCTGGAGCTTGGATTGCAGCATCATTTCATGGCGGATAATTTTTTTTAACATAGCTTGAGTACTGCTACTGACCTGACCTAATTCGGCAAGTGTAACGGGAGTGGTTCCTGGAAGGGTGCCGACCGCATACTGAATCTTCTCTCCTTCAGCATTGAGGATATGCGCCAGTCCTAATTCCTCCATGGCAATAGAGGAAAATAATAGATTAATTACATCGTCCTGCGATATGGATATCGTTGGGGTGATATTGGGCAGGTTCGGTTTTGACAAGTGATTCCCTCCTTATCTACAAAATGGGCAGGGGGCTCTTGCCCCCTTGCTCATCCCTTAATCCTCCTCAAAAAGCGGAATCTGTTCGTTTAACGGAACCGGATAATACTCAGGTTAGACCGATCCGTAACATAAGTTCCCGTACCGGCGCTTAGGTTATAAGTAGCATCGAGAGTCATGGTATTGTCAGTGGCGCCGGTCTGAAGAAAACCATTTCCTTCTAGAGAGAAATACACGGTAGCTCCAATCCCGCCATTTTTTTGTCCGGTAACCGTTATAGGCTGGACATTACCGTTCAATCTAACTATCATTTCAGAACTGGTTACATTGTTTGTTTCAGCAGAGAGCTCAATAGTTATGGTAAACGAAACATAATATAAGCTGTTTGGGAGCACCGTGATATTGCTTGGGGGCGTTCCAAGTTCAATTCCGCTGCCATTAATAAAAATTTCTTGAAATACAATAGGTGTTAAGGTCGAAGGTACTGCAGCCGTTGCGGGCTCAAACATCGCATTGTTAGTTACAATAATAGGCCCGGTGACGCCGGTAGCTCCCGTAACACCGGTAGCTCCGGTGAGTCCAGTGGCCCCTGTCAAACCAGTAGCGCCAGTGAGCCCGGTCTCCCCAGTGATGCCAGTAGCCCCGGTGACGCCAGTGGCTCCGGTGAGTCCGGTAGCCCCCGTCCCCCCGGTCTCCCCGGTGAGTCCGGTAGCCCCTGTCAAACCAGTAGCGCCAGTGAGCCCGGTCTCCCCAGTGACGCCGGTAGCCCCGGTGAGTCCAGTGGCTCCGGTGAGTCCGGTAGCCCCCGTCACCCCGGTCTCCCCAGTGACGCCGGTAGCCCCGGTTAAACCAGTAGCCCCGGTGTCACCGGTCGCTCCAGTGAGTCCGGTGGCTCCGGTGACGCCCGTGGCTCCGGTAACGCCGGTAGCCCCGGTAACGCCGGTAGCCCCGGTAACGCCGGTAGCTCCTGTCAATCCAGCAGCCCCGGTGACGCCAGTAGCCCCCGTCACACCAGTAGCCCCCGTCCCCCCGGTAGCTCCGGTCTCACTGGTGGCTCCGGTGACGCCGGTGGCCCCAGTCTCACCGGTGGTTCCGGTTGGCCCGCGAGCACCGATTTCTTGCCAATCTGACCAGCTCTGGCCACTGTCTGGACTACTGCGGTAATATAATGCTAGGTTGGAAATATACAACTGCTGGATATAAGGCCCTACCTGGGAGACGTAAATCGTCCATGACGGAGGATTGTCAACTCCCAGTGGACCATGTTCCGGACCTACACCAATTGGATTTCCCGAGCTATACACCCCGGCATTGATTAATCCGTTCAAATCTTGGGTTGATGGTTCATCGTTACTGATTGGAAAGACACCAGCCTCTGTACTCAACACAACATTGCCCGTCAATCCATTGACGCTGTTTACTGCACCGGCAGCGCCGGTTACCCCCGTGGCTCCTGTGGGTCCGACTAATGATGGAATATCGGAAGCGGAGGTGAGTTTTGAATCCAACATCATTTCGGTGCGGAATACGGAATCGAGCATCGATTGAGCACTGCTGTTTATCTGAAGAACCTCACCCAACGTAGCAGGTGTGCTCCCCGGAAGTGTGCCCAAGGCAAATTGGATGTTTTCCCCTTGGGCATTAATAACATGCGCTAAGCCCAACTCTTCCATTGCAATGGAAGAAAATAATAGGTTAAGCACATCATCTCGAGATAAAGTGATCGTTGGCGTGATATTGGGCAGATTAGGCTGTGACAATATAACCCCTCCTTTTATATAAGATACATCACTCTATTCAGGTGTATTAGTTGCAGTGTTAGGCATATCATTCATTTAAGTAGACTTTATGGATTTAATAATTGGTGTAATAGAATTCGCCAGAAGCCCGTTTTCACCTGCATTATGCCCCGCACAGTTGCTCCATACGTCATGGAAATGGACGGTGGGGCATTTTTTTGTGTGCAGTCAGCAGGAATAAACTGGAGTGTTATCGAATATTAGCGATTATCAACAAAATTCGACTTTCAACTACATACATACGCGGGGGTTTGCGCAATGAAAACATGGAAAAAGACAGTATTCTTGATCGTTACCTTCGGACTGATCTTTCTGCTCCCGTTACTCGGCAGTCTGGCAAAATGGAAGGGGCTGCCCCTGGGTTACGGGGACTTCCCGGCCCAGAAGGTTGAAGCAGACCCCGGATTCAGCCTGCTCTATTTCTCGCTTGCCTGCGTCGTGGCCCTGGTTATCACACTGGTGCTGGTATTCCCCCGCTGGTTCGGCTTCAAGAAGACGGAAGAGGCACCCAGGAAGGCGGGGCAAGCCACCCCTTTCCCGGTCTGGTTCTGGTGGAGCCTGCCGGTCCTTGCGCTTAGCTGGTTCCTGATGTGGGCACGGGTTAAGCTGTTTATCTCTCTGGAGCATTACACGTTTGTTCCCCTCTGGTGGTCCTTTATTCTGATTCTGGACGGGCTGGTCTACCGGAGAAATCACGGAGCTTCAATCATCTCGCGCAAGCCCCATGTAATGCAGCTGCTCGCAGTGGTGTCCTGCTTCAGCTGGTTTGCTTTTGAATACCTGAATTTCTTCGTGCTGGAGAATTGGTATTATCCTAATAATGAAGTCTTCTCTAACTTCGGCAATGTGTTCTGGTTCTCCTTATCCTACACCACCGTTCTTCCGGCCATCTTCGAATGGTACTTACTCCTCAAGACCTTCCGTCTGTTCCGCAACCGTTATAGTCATGGGCCTAAGCTGAACGTATCACGCATGTGGCTGATCATCTATTATATTCTCGGGCTGATCCTGGCCTTCGGCATGGGCTATTATCCGTACCTGCTGTTCTGGGTGCTGTGGGTTGCGCTGGTTCCGATGCTGTCCGCAGCGATGGCGCTTGCCGGTTACTGGACTCCCTTCACCCCGGTGAAGAACGGAGACTGGTCCAAGGTCATTCTGGTGGGACTGGCTACGGTGTTCAACGGCTTCTTCTGGGAGTTCTGGAACTTTGGCAGTGAGTGGTTCCATGACGATGCCCCTACCAATCCGAATTACTGGAAATACTCGGTGCCGTATCTGGACAAATTCCATATTTTCTCCGAGATGCCGGTTCTGGGCTATTTCGGTTATCTGTTCTTTGGGCTAAACTGCTGGATTATCTGGCTGATCGCTGCCTATGTATTTAAATTCGATGCCGATATTGAGATTACGGGAGAACAAGGCTAAAGGTGGAGTACAATGATTGCTAATGACCATTATCAGGTCCTGGAGACCATTTCAGATAATCCCATAAAAGCAGTGTACCGGTGCACCGAGGCTGCCTCTGCAGAAACGGTCATTCTCAAGGTGTTAAAATCGGAGTATGCCGGCACTGAAGCGGTGATGCGCTTGAAGCAGGAATATAAGCTGCTTACAGAGCTCAGTACTAGCACAGACGGGGTTATCCGTCCCCTGAGGCTTGAGGAGCAGAACGGCCTGTATGTCATGGTCCTTGAGGATATAGCCGGACGTTCGCTGAAGCGGATTCTGTCGGAAGAACAGCCGGGGGAGAAGGCCTTGCTGAAGCTGGCGGTTAAGGTTACGGATATTCTGGGCTCCATTCATGAGCAGAACGTTATCCATAAGGATATCAAGCCGTCGAATATCATCTGGAACCGGGAACGGGATATTGTCCAGGTGATTGATTTCGACCTTGCAGTGAAGCTGTCCAAGGAGAGGCGGGATTTCCAGAACAGCGGCGTGCTGGAGGGCAGTCTGCCGTACATCTCACCGGAACAGACCGGCCGGATGAACCGGAATATTGATTACCGGAGCGACTACTATTCACTGGGTGTGGTCCTGTATGAGATGATGACCGGCCTTATGCCGTATCCATCGTCCGAGATGCTGGATCAGATCTATTCCATTATTGCGAAAGAAGCCGTCTCCCCTTACCATGCAACCGGAGGCAAGGTTAGCAGGGGCTTATCGGCCGTTATTATGAAGCTGATGGAGAAGTCTTCGGAGGACCGGTACCGAAGCGCTCACGGCATCAAGGCCGATCTGAAGAAATGCCTGGCCGGTCAGGAGGATTTCGTGATTGGAACGGAGGACCTCCTGAACACCTTCCGCATTCCGCAAAAGATAGTGGGCAGACAGCAGGAGCTGTCCACCCTGGAGTCAGCCTTCCGCAGCAGCGTGAGCGGGAGTTCACAGGTCATGCTGGTCTCCGGTGACGCAGGTGCAGGCAAAACGGCACTGGTCCATGAGCTGCACCGGACGATCAGCCGGGAGAAGGGGCTGTTCGCGGAAGGGAAGTTCGACCAGTACAATAAGAACATTCCGTACAGTGCGCTCATTCAGGCCTTCCGCAGGCTGGTCAGCCAGCTTCTGGAGAGCCCCGATGAGGCGTATAAGCGTGAGATCACCCGTTCGCTGACCCGGTTGCTTGGCGGGAATGGCGGTGTGATTACGGGATTGATTCCTGAGCTGGCCGACTGGATAGGAGCCCAGCCGGAGCCGGAGCTGCTGAGTCCGGCCGAGGAGACGAACCGGTTCTTCCTGACCTTTGCCAAGTTCGTGCAGGGGGTGATACATCCGGACCGGCCGCTGGTCCTCTTCCTGGATGATGTCCAGTGGGCGGATTATTCCAGCCTGCAGCTGGTGGAGAAGCTGGTGCTGGATAATCATCTGCAGCGGATGCTTGTGATCTGCTCCTTCCGGCAGAATGAGATCCACGAAGGTCATCCGCTGTTCTCCGCGATGGTTAAGATCGGCAAAAATCGTGAAGTTGGACGTATTCACCTTCAGCCGCTGCAAGAGACGGATGTGCAAAGCCTTGTGGCTGACACGCTATACAGCAGCATGGAACGGGTCGAAGGGATAACCGGACATTTATACAAGCGGTCGAAGGGGAATTCCTTTTTCCTGACGGAAATGCTGAAGGATCTTCACCGGCGCGGGATTATCTTTTTCGATAAGCAGAACGGGGAATGGAGCTGGAGCCTGGAGCAGCTGGAGGCACTGCCGGTCCATGACAGTGTGGTGGATTTCCTGGTAGGACAGCTGCAGCATCTGCCTGAGGAGGTCCGTCATATCCTGATGCTAAGCTCGGCGGCCGGCAGTGTGTTCGATTACGGGATGCTGACGCTAATCGGAGAAGAAGCGCCGGAGGTGATTGCTGCGGCGATTACCCGGGCTGTCCAGGAAGAATATATCGTTCCTGCCGACCATAAGTACGCCATATTCTCGGCTACACTTGCCGAATCCGGCCGCGAGGCTGCCCAGATGGGGATCCGGCTGAAATTCGCCCATGACCGGATTCAGCAGGCCTTCTATCAGCTGCTTGATCCTGAACGGGGGAAGAGGCTTCATCTTAGTATCGGCCGGCTCCTGCTGCGGAATCTGGCAGAGGACGAAGTGGAGGACAAGCTGGTCGATATCGCCACCCACATCAATCAAGGACTGGGGTTAATCACCGACAGCTCGGAGGCACGTGAGGTGGTCGCTCTGAATTTGCGGGCAGCCCATAAGGCCAAAGCAGGATACGGGTATGATTCTGCCTTCCTGCTGCTGGAAGCGGCAATGGAGTTGCTCCCGGAGCAGATCTGGAGCACAGATCCGGGGCAGGCAGCGGAGATCTACAGGCTGTATGCGGAATGCAGCTATCTCACCCATCATATCGGTCAGGGGGATCAGGCTTGCCGTCTGCTGCTTGAGCAGACTACGGAGCGGATGGCTATTGCGGAAATCTACGAGATGCAGACCAATCATTATATGTACCTCGGTATGATGCCCGAGTCGATTGCTTCGGGGAGACAGGGACTGAAGGCGCTCGGAATTAAGATTCCGGCCAAGGTTGGAATGCCCGCAGTCCTTAAGGAACTGCTGGCCGTTAAGGCCGCGTTGCGGGGGAGAACGCCGGAGACGATTTTTGCACTGCCGGAGATGCAGGACCCGGAGATGAAGCTGGTGATGCGGCTGCTGGTTAACTTTATACCGCCGGCGTTTATCTCGGGGGAGACCTCACTGTTCGGGCTGGTGGTGCTGAAGAAGGTGGGTCTGACACTGAAATACGGCAACTCGCCGGAGTCGGCGCTTGCTTTTATCGGCTATGCCATGCTCTTGTCAGGCTTCGGGGATACCCCGGGGGCCTTCGCTTATGGACGACTCGGGATCAGAATTAACGACAAATTCAATGATTTGCAGTGGAAAGGTGCCGCGCATGTTCTGTATACGCTATTCAGCCACGCCTGGACTGAGCCCTGGGATACGCTCCAGGACTGGTTCGGCACCTCGATTGAAGCCAGTCTGCGGACAGGGGATCTGCTCTACCTCGCCCATTCTGCCTTCTATGTGAATCTCTGGAATCCGTCGATGGACATCCCGGCCTTGATTCAGGAAAGTGCCCGTACGATCTCTATGATCGAGAATACGAAATATAAGGAGTCGCTTGCCACCGCACAGCTGGCCCGCCAGTATTATCTCAGTCTTGCCGGTGAGCTTCCGGAGCGTACCTCATTCAATAATGAAGTCTTTAGTGAAGAGGTTTATCTGCACGAATTGCAGGGGGCAAGGTATTACTCGGGAATTGCCATCTATTATATCTACAAAATGAAGCTGCTGTTTCTCTACGAAAAGCATGATGAAGCGCTGGAGTACATTGAGCGGGCGTATCCGATTATCGGGACGCTGGCCGGATCGGCTTTTATGGAGGAGTTCGCACTGTACACGTTCCTGAATCTGGCTTATGCTTACAAGGGTTTGGGGGTAGGCGGCAAGCGGAAGGCCAGATCCAGAATGCGCAAGGAGCTTGGCCGGGTACGCAAATGGGCCAGCAATGCACCGGGAACCTTCCGCCAGCATGAATATCTGATGAGGGCCGAATGGGCTAGGATCTCCGGGAACAGCACCCGCGCAGGCTATTATTATGATCTGGCCATTGAGGCCAGCGAGCAGGGCAGCTTCATCCGCTATAAGGCACTCTGCAACGAGCTGGCGGCCCGGTACTATATGGACAAAGGCTTCAATGAGTTCGCCGCCTATCTGCTCAGACAATCCGAATATTATTATTCGGTCTGGGGCGCCAAGGAGAAGATCGCGTTCATCAAGGAGCGTTACCCCGCCCTGGCTCAAAAAATCAGCACCAAGGAGTTCATGCACGGCAGGACGGTGACGGACTATACGGCGAGCATCGACCTCAATTCCATTATTCTGGCTTCGCAGGCCATCTCCAAAGAAATTGAACTGAACCACCTGCTGGAAGCGCTGATGCAGATCGTGATCAAGAATGCCGGGGCGCAGCGGGGCTGCATCCTGATGACCTCCAAGGCCAATCTTCTGGTCGAAGGGGAATATAAAGCGGATACGGACCGGATCTCAGTGGCCATTCATGAGTCGCATCAGCTGGATAATCTGCCTGCTTCGATCATCAGAGCGGTGGAGGAGAGCCGGGAGAGCCTGATCTACAATGATGCCTATTCCGAGACTCCATTCGTGAATGATCCTTATATTGTGAGGCAGCAGCCGAAATCGATGGTCTGCATGCCGCTGATTAACCAGAATAAGACGATTGCCATCATCTATCTGGAGAATAATCTGGTGACCGGCGTATTCACTGAGGAACGGATGAAGATTATCAATCTGCTGTCCAGAGAGATGGTCTTCTCGCTTGAGAATGCCACTCTGTATAATGAGCTTGAGCGTTCTGAGGAGAAGTACCGCCAACTGGTCAACAACCTGCAGGACGGGGTGTTCGTGGTCCAGGATATGCGCTGTGTCTATGTTAATGAGGCTCTGGAGCAGATGCTCGGCTACCAGCCGGGCGAGATGCTGGAGCAGCCCTTCGGGAATTTCATTACCCCCCCGGAGCGGGAGAAGGTGATGCATTATTATGCCAGACGGGTCGAGGGCAAGCAGGCACCGGAAGAGTACGAGACAAGGCTTTTGCATAAGGATAAGTCCCTTGAAGTCATCGCCATTCACAAGGTCGTCAGAATCATGTATCAGGATAAGCCGGCCATTCAGGGAACGATTAAGGATATCACTGAGCGTAAGAAGGCGGAGGAGGAGCTGCGGCGGCACAAGGAGCATCTGGAGGAACTGGTGGCGGAGCGGACGAAGGAGCTGGAGTTTAACAACGGGGAGCTCAGCAAGTATATCGGGCTAATTGAACGGATCTCCATCACCGATGAATTAACCGGGCTGTACAACCGCAGATACTTCAATAAGCTGTTCCTGGAAGAGGTGGACAAGGCTGCTGCCGGCAAACGGTATTTAACCTACCTGATGCTGGATATTGATTATTTTAAAAAATACAATGATACCTACGGGCACTATGAAGGCGATACGGTACTGCGCAGAATAGGCGGGGTTCTAAAGGAACTGGCTGAACAGGCAGATGGAACCGCGTTCCGGCTGGGCGGGGAGGAATTTGGGATTGTGGCTGCCGGGCTGACTCCGCCAGAGTCCCGCGTGTTTGCTGAATTGATCAGACGAAGCATTGCGGAGCTGGGGATACAGCATGATCTAAGTCCGGAATACGGAAGAATTACCGTCTCGATTGGCGTAGCCGCCGTCCTTGTGGATGGTCTGCGCGAGGAGGATATCTACAAGCTGGGTGACGATGCACTGTACCAGTCCAAGGCAGAAGGCCGCAACTGTGTTACATTGTTCGGGCGATAGGATTAGAGCGATAAGAGATGTACATAAATAAATAAGATTAGGGAGCTGTTGAAGCAATGAATACCGAACAGGAATCAGGACAGGAAACAGGACAGGAATCAGAAATGGACCAGCTGCGGAAGGCGCTAGAACTATCTTTGCCGCTGGTGCAGCGGCTTTTCCCGCTGGATGTAATGTTTGCTTTGGCAGATCGGGACAAGTTCATTTATTATCTGCAAGGGAAGGAACTGAAAGCCAAGATTGAACTGGGTTCTCCGGTACCGCCCAGCGGGGGAATCCGGGCTGCGCTGGAGAGCGGGGAAGAAGTCAGCGCTACGATTCCAAGAGAAATCTACGGAGTCCCTTTTAAATCGTCATCCATGCCTATCCGGGACCGGAACGGGGTTGTGACAGGAGTATTCACGATCGGAATCAGCCTCAGCAATCAGGTAACGCTTAGCGATGCGGCGAATGCGCTGGCGGTGACCTCTGACGAGATCAGCTCGACTTCGGTAGAGATTGCAGGCACGGCCTCGGATCTGGCGAATACAGTAGGGGATCTGAAAGAGCTGGGACAAAAGGTGGTTGAGGATCTGCAGCAGACGGACGAGATTCTCGATTTCATCCGCAAGGTGGCAGATAATTCCAACCTGCTGGGGCTGAATGCAGCCATTGAAGCGGCGCATGCCGCTGAGCATGGACGGGGCTTCGGCATCGTAGCCCAGGAGATCCGCAAAATGTCCGTGTCCAGTGCTTCATCGGCCAAGGATATTGCCGGTATTCTGCAGATGATTAAGCAGAAGATTAACCAGATGGATGCCGTGCTTACGGATTGTCTGGCGCAAAGTGAACGTCAGGCCGCAGCCACAGAGGAGATTACCGCCTCGATGCAGCAGCTCGCAGCTTCCGCCGTGGAGATTGAGAGTATCGCCCGTCTGATCTAGTCTGCACCCGTCTCTAGTGTCAAAGTGTTCCTCCTCTGCATACAGTATCTGGACGAATGCCCAGTGTACATTAAGGCCACAATCCAGTCTGAGGAGGAACTAATCATGCTAGATCCAGTATTGCAGGCGCCGGACCTGAAGCTAGCCGCCGATTCTAACCAGGTGCTTAATTATAAGCGGGATGCGAACAATTATATTACCCAGCTATTTGGTGAACAGCTTCCGGCGATACGTAACGGTTTCTTCAATGCCCATATGAGCAAAGGCTTCATCGTCCAGCCGCACTGGCATACGAATGTGACGGAGATGATCTTCGTGATCAGCGGGGAGCTGATTGCCTCTGTGTTCGATCCGTTCACTCAGAAGCTGATGACCTATCACCTGAAGGCCGGACAAATTGCTGTCTTCCCGAAGGGCTGGTTCCACTGGATTCTGGCCGAGAGCGAACAAGCCCATTTCCTGGCGATCTTTGATGCGCCGACACCGGATATTGTGTATGGTTCAGACTTCCTGCGGGCCGTTCCCGCAGAGGTCATCCAGCGCGCCTATTGCATCAATGAAGAAGAATACGCTAAGGCTGTCGCCCCGCTGAAGGAATCGATTATTCTTGGACCGCCTCCGGGCTGCGCCGTAGCAGGGACTGCCGGGGGAACCAACATGGACCCGTCTGCCAAAAGTATGCCCGCCTACGCTGCCCAGCAGCCTGCGGCGGCATTCTACCCCTATCAAATGTATCCGCGCCGTTAGGCGGCGGCTAAGCTATACGAATTGATCTGAACAGAAAAAGCAGGCCAGGGAGGAATTCCTTGGCCTGCTTTTCTAATGGATACAGGGTCTGCGCGGTTTATTTTGCTTCTTCCAGCTTGTGGTTAAGGTCCTTATATTGACTCAGCAGTTCGGAGAGTGCCTGCTTAATGGCTGCGGCATCTGTGGCTTGTGCAGCCTCTGCCAGGTCAGCCTGTGCTTTGAATAAGCCATTGATATACGCCGCATGTAAGGTTACCACATTGGCAAGCTTCCCGGATTCCAGAGAGTCAGGTTTCGTTAGTGTGAGGTTTGCAACTTCTGAGGCAGATAGGACTGCCTCAACGTGGCCCCCGGTTGACCCGTATTCCGACACAGTGGCAAGCGCAACCGATTCCTCGTCTGTTAACGTTCCAGGCGTGGCTAATTGCACCTCCATCATGCCGGTTTTTTCTGTCCATGGAGTGGCAGACATTGACGTGGTGATATCCACGCTAAGCGCTTTGGTGCTTGTTAATGCATGGTAGCGGCTGAGCGTATCCCGCCAGTCCTGGGCTGTTTCCGGTGCATAGCTGTTCACCAGCTCCAGAACGTGCGGTTCTAGCAAGGGGAGCAGCTTACTGCCATTTGTGGCTGCAGCGGCCGTGCTTATGGTGGCAGTGGGTCCCTGTACTGGAGGCGGAGCGATTCCCGTATCCGCGAAGACCGGGGTGGCGATGCTGGACAGCAGCAGGGTGGATAGAGCCATTCTTTTCACGATTAGACGATTCATGTACGAACACTCCTTCAGGTGGTTTGTCTTACAGCTCTCACTATAGCGGGCTTCTGTGGCAGGAGAGGGTCAGTAATGTGGAAAAACAATGGCAGGGCCCTATCCCGCTCAGCCGCTTGCTATAATGGTGAAGACACAAATTACGGAGGTTAGCTGAATGAACAATCAAACGGTCATTGCCATTGTGGACGATGACGAGAATATACGCAATCTGGTGGAAGCTTATTTACATAAGGAGAATTACCGGACGATTGGCCTTGGAAGTGCCGAGGAGGCGTGGGATTTATGGAGGAATGACCCTCCCGGCATGTGGGTGCTCGATATTATGCTTCCGGGAATGGACGGCTATGAGCTGTGCAGGCGTATCCGCGATGAGGCGGAGGTGCCGATTATTATGATCTCTGCCAAGGATAATGAAGTGGATAAAATCCTGGGTCTGGAGCTTGGCAGCGACGATTATCTGGTCAAGCCCTTCAGTCCCCGTGAGCTGGTAGCCCGGATCAACCGCCAGTTGAGACGGTGGGAACGTCTTCAGAAGTCCCAGTCTGCGGCTGTTCTGCCTGCTGTGCATACAGGGATAGAGCTGGGCAGTCTGCTGCTGCATCCCGAGGAGAGAAGATCCTTCTGGCGGGGAGATGAAGTGGAGCTGACCAGTAAGGAGTTCCTGATGCTGATGGTCTTTGCGGGAAGTCCGAACCGGGCCTTTACGCGCGAAGAGCTGCTGGGCCATGTCTGGGGGGAGGATTATTTCGGCAGCGACCGTGCTGTCGACCATCTGATCAAGCGCATCCGCAAAAAAATGGACGGCCTGCCGCTGGAATCGGTCTGGGGTCACGGCTACCGTATGAGAGAGGTGCAGGAATGAAGGGAATGGCGGAAAGGCTAAACCTGCGGATGAAAAAGCTGAAGCTGGTGCATCAGATCAACGTTGCTTTTGGGCTGTCTCTGCTGCTGGTCCTGTCCATCACGGGAGTGATGATCCATTATGTGCTGATGGACCATTTCATTGGCACGGAGCAAGAGGGATTAAGGACGCTGGGCGCTTCCCTTAGCGCGAGTCTGGAGAGGGCTCCATCCGCGGAAGGAGGGGCATTTACATTGGGGAAAAGCGAGCCGCTTACGCCTCCATATCCTACGCTCTCCAGCGGAGTACAGGCCATCGTGAGCGACCAGCAGGGGAATGTCGTCTCGGGAAATCTCCCGGCTCTGCCCGCGCAGTCCGGGGTAACGGTGGATGTCACAGCTATGGAGCAGGGGAGCCTGCAGAGCTTATGGGATGGGAATGATCCGCGTTATCTGGTGCAGGTCAACACGCTTCCTCAAGGTAAGCTCACCCTGCTGACTCCTGTCAGCAGAATCAAGGTCATTGAGCAGTCGCTCTTGAAACGGCTGATCCTTGTCTTTGCTGCGGGAGCGGCAGCAATGCTCCTGTTCAGCCTGTTCATTACGCGGAAGCTGATTGATCCGCTGATCAGCCTGCGTCAGGAGCTGGGGAAAGTGAAAAACCGCCGGTTTGCCGAAGTGAATCTGGTCCGGGCAGGCGGTGAAATCGGGTCTGTCGCCAGGGCGGTATACGAGATGGCCGGTGAGCTGCACCGGTTCAACCGGGTGCAGAAGCAGTTTTTTCAGAATGCTTCGCATGAGCTGAAGTCTCCGCTGATGTCGATAGCCGGTTATGCGGAGGGCATTAGGGATGGAGTATTTGAAGGAGAGAGCGTCCGTAAAGGACTGGATATTATTCTGAGTGAAAGCGGACGCTTACGTGATCTGGTCAGCGAAATGACCCTTCTGGCGAAGCTGGACAGTGAAGAGGATATTTACCAGGCGGAGGATACGGATCTGGAGGAGCTGCTGAGCGAGGCGGTGGAGCGGGTCAATCCGCTGCTGGCGGCAAGGAAGCTGTCGCTGCATCCGGCAGTCTCCGGGGACCGTGGGGGGATGGTAAGAGCAGACCGGGATAAGCTGCTGCAAGCTCTGCTGAACGTGTTATCCAATGCGGCCCGTTATGCCGGGAAGCGTATTGATGTAGAGGTGCATACAAACAGAGAGAGGATTACATTAACGGTTGCTGATGATGGTCCGGGCATCGCAGAGGAGCTGCTGCCCAACCTGTTTCACAGGTTCGTCAAAGGGAAAAATGGCGAATCCGGGCTGGGACTCGCCATCGCACGTGCTATTGTGGAACGCTGCGGCGGAGAGCTTAGTGCCCGGAACCGCCCGGAGGGCGGCGCAGTCTTCACCTTTGAGTTCCCGCCATCTGCGGGCAGCGTTTAGTACTCGTTGAACATTGCGGCAATTTCATCGTAGCCGGTAGTTTGCGTAAGGGCGAGGGAGAGCAGGATTCTGGCTTTTTGCGGGACCAGGCTGTTGCATGGAATAGAATTGGCAGACAAATCAATGTAGGAATCCTTGAGTGTGATTCCGCTGGAAATCCGCGAGCAGCGGACTACCGGGATGTTATTGTTCTTCAGCTCCCCCACCTTGTCAATCCAAGGCTTGCTGTAGATCCCTCCGCCTGCTCCGGCAATGACAATCCCCTTAGAGATCGTAGCCAGATAATCCAGAATCCCGGGATTGGCATCCACATGAAAATAAGCTACGGACACTTCCGGCAGCTCCTGGATTACAGATACGTCGAACTGGGTTGCGGTAGTATGCCGCTTCAGGGTGCGCGTATAGAAGAAGGCATGGCTGTCACGCATATATCCCAGGCAGCCGAAATCGCGCTCGTCGAAGGCGTTGGCCTTGAAGGTGTTTACCTTTTGTACATCCCGTCCGCTGTAAATTCCCTCAGCAAAGACAACCATCACGCCTTGGCCGAAAGCCTCGGGATTCGCTGCAAGTGCTACGGACTGATACAGATTCAGAGGCCCATCGGCGCTGATTGCGGTAGCCGGGCGCATAGATCCGGTAATGATTACCGGCTTGTCGGTCTTGATCACCAGGTTCAGGAAGTAGGACGTCTCATCGAGAGTGTCGGTGCCGTGGGTAATGACGAATCCGTGCACATCCTCACGGAGAGCAAGCGTGTTAATGTAGGTTGCCAGGGTAAGCCAATGTTCGCTGGTAATATCGGCGCTGCACAGATTACTGACCTGTACCCCGGCACAGTTCGCCAGCCGTTCCAGGTGCGGTACACTATCCAGCAGATCCTGCACGGGCAGGGCGCCGGGCTCGTAATTCAAGGTTTTATGGGCTTCGCCGCTGCCGGCAATGGTGCCGCCGGTGGCGAGAATGACTACATTTTTGAGGCCGGGATTATAGTAAGGGGAAGCCGTGAAATTCACTTCAGGAATAGTATTAATCATAGGTCGTTTCCTTTCAGGTTGAGCCAGGATTCAAGTCATTCGCATGACATTGAGTGTATTATAACATTCATTCCTCTATGCGCGACATAGTGAGGTATAATAAGTAGAAAAATATAGATGGGAAGATCTGTATGTTCAGGATAGAGAAAGTAGCGCAGGGAGTGTGGGCTGCGGTTGTTATTCCAGGCCGGGGCGCGGTAGGCAATGCGTCGATCATTGATCTAGGGGATTGTACAGTCCTTGTGGATACGTTCAACCTGCCGGCAGCAGCCAGGCTTCTGCGGGAGACGGCAGAGAATCTGACAGAGAAGCCGGTCAAATACATAATTAATACTCACTATCACGGGGATCATCATTACGGTAATCAGGAGTTTCAGGGCAGCATCATTCTATCGACAGAGCGCACCCGTGAGGTGCTGACAGCCCATGCGGCACCTGACCTGGAGGAATGGCAGAAAGGTCTGCAGCAGCAGATCACAGGACTGAAGGAGATAAGCAATGCTGCTACAGATTCCCGCCTACAACAAGCAATCGCTTATGAAATATCGGACAAACAGGCATTGCTGGAGGCCACGCCTACAATCCGCAGAGTGACAGCAGCGATGACCTTCAAGGATAGTATGGATATTCACGGTTCAGAGCGTTCCCTGCATCTGTTCACGTATGGCGGCGGTCATACCCTCAGCGATGCTATGGTGTACGTTGCAGATGTTCAGGTGCTGATCGCAGGAGATCTGGTTCTGAACAGATTCCATCCGGCGATGCTCCATGGGTTCCCGGAAGCTTGGATAACTATTGTAGAGCGGATTGGCAGGGAGAGTGATTTCACAAGGCTGATTCCCGGTCATGGGGAGGTTGCCGGACGGGAGAGTATCCCTGAAATGCTGCGCTATCTCACAGAGATTCAAGAGTACGCTGTAGCGGCAGCCCGAAGCGGGGAAAGTGCAGAGCATTGGATGGCCAAGGGAATCCCCGAGCCTTTTGATACATGGGAGGGCTCTCATATCTTCGAGTGGAATTTTCGCTGGTTGTTCAGTACCTATACTAATTTCTAAGAAAAGAGGGAGATAAGCATGCTGAAGCTGGATAGCCGGGATTACGCTCTTGCCTTGCCGCTGTTAAAGGATGTGAAGATCAATACCCTGTTCGCTGAAGGAGTTCTGAGCGGGCAGACAACAGGCAGTGTGTATGTGGACTCTCTACATAACCCGCGCACCTTCTATGTGGCTCATGAATATGGGATGTCGCTGGTCTATGGGGATTCGGGCAATGAGGAGTTTAACCGGAGCTTATCGGACTATATTACGAACAAGACGGGGCACCGGCATTCAGCGGAATGGCTGCAGGCTGATCCGGCAGGGGGCTGGGACCCGCTGATTGAAGCAATGCTTACTGAGCATAATGCACGGCTTGATGCGGCGGATTCACGCAGAATGTACATACAGACCCGGGTGAATTTTACGTTTGATCCAGAGGCCTACTACCGTGCGAAGGCGCAATGGTTCCGGCAGGATGCTGAGATTGTTCAGATGGACGGAGAGGGATTCGGCGAGCAGGCGGGTGCGGTTATTCCCCGGTATTTCTGGCTTGACGCGGAGCGCTTCCTGGCTTCAGGCCGAGGATACACGTTACTATGGGAGGGCGAGCAGGCCTCCAGCGCATTCTCGGCTTACCGGACATCGGATCAGCTGGAGATTGGGATTGAATCGGCACCGGGTCACCGGGGGAAGCATTTCGCCTTCTCAGTGTGCTGCAAGTTAATCGACTACTGTCTGGAGCAGGGACTGGAGCCGGTCTGGGGCTGCCGCCAAGAGAATGCGGGCTCTTACAGACTGGCGCAGAAGCTGGGCTTCAAGCCGGTATTGAACATACCTTATTACCGTTTGTCCGAGCTTCCTGCTTAAGAAAGAGAGCAGCAAATCTCCCTCCTATGGATGGGGATTGCTGCTCTTTTTCGTTAAGTGTGCGGTACGATAGGTGGGTTTTCTACACTTGCTGATGAACGAATGAGGGGTGCTAGGATGATAGTTGGAAAAACGGCACTTAATAAATCACAATTACGCTGAAATGGAAAAATAGACAATAGTAGATGTTGTTTTTCCACTTATCTGCCTGAAAGTGCCGGGAATAGCTGAATTAGGATACGTTTTTCCACTTGTTAGTTAAAAGGAGGGCCGACGTTCCTGCGAATCCTGCAGCACATGCCCCGGCGCTGCAATGCCTCAGTGCCGTACGCCACAACGCCATAAGCTGTAATGCCTCAGCGCCGTACGCCACAACACCATAAGCTGCAATGCCTCAGCGCCGTACGCCACAACACCATAAGCTGCAATGCCTCAGTGCCGTACGCCACAACACCATAAGCTGCAATGCCTCACCGCCGTACGCCACAACACCATAAGCTGCAATGCCTCACCGCCGTATGCCACAACGCCATAAGCTGCAATGCCCCAGCCACAACGCCTAGCTCCCGGCTTAAATCCGCCGGGCATCCACGAAGCAGTGCAGGTGCAGCGGCGACAGCACCTTCAGCCCTTCGCCCAGTCCGAAGCCTCTGCCTTCGGCCAGCTGGCGGCCTTGCTCGCCGAAATAGAACCGGTACATGGCGAGCTGCTCTTCATTGAACTGGCTGATGTGCAGGGCCATGGCCGCGAACTTGCGCTCGAAGTGGTCCGTGATGTCGACGACCGTATTAGGCTCAGCGGTGAAGTAGAAGCCTATGGCCTTCGGCTGCCATGGCCGGGTAAGGGTACCTCGCGGATACAGGGGCAGCCCGGAGGACAAGACAGCCTGGGCTGCGGCTCTGCCGGTAACGATATGGTCATAATGCGCTTCATAGCTCAGCCACGGATCAGGACATAGAACCAGATCCGGCTGAACCCTCCGGATCACCTCGGCTATCTCCCCCGCGAGGGCAGGGATATGCTCCAGTGTTCCGTCGCCATGGTCCAGTTGGTGGAACACCGTAGCTCCCAGCGACCTTCCTGCTGCTTCGAGCTCGTTTGCACGGATTGCGGCGATCCCGGCGGAAGACAACTGCTCGTCCACCGCGCCGAGATCTCCGTTCGTGACGGTAAGATAATGAATCTCGCAGCCTCGCTCCGCGAAGGAGGCAATGGTGCCGCCGATGCCAACCTCATTATCATCAGGGTGCGGTTGTATACATAAAATCCTCCGGCATTGAGACAGGTCGGGAGGGGACAGCAGTGTGGCTATTGTGGATGCATCCATATTCCAAATACCTCCTTATTAATCTAGGGTAAGGGTACAGTTAGTCCCTCTCAAGGTTGGATGAAGAGAAATTACTCAACCGGGCCTGCTCCTTACGGACCAGGGAGCCGTTATTTACAAGAAACAGACTTATTTGGTTGCCTTGCGGACTAAGGCGCCCTTAATTGCTCCATAATCAATGTTACGGCGCGGAAAATCCGGCAATAAGGGCCATGGAGTCCGTAACTTGCTCCAATCGTGTCTTTTGGCAGAAATAAGCGCAGCTGAGTCCGTTACACCTAGCCGCACCCCAAAGCATGAGCATGAACGATTCGATCAGGGAAAAGTATCTCTCCTCCATCCGCTCATCCCCCCACAAGCCCCACTATAAGGACCGGCTGTGATTCAGATCGCTCAGGATCTGCACCCGCTGCTTCTCCGTTATATTGTAGAACAGGATTGGCAGAATAGCGGCCAGGAAGCAGAGGGCAGGCAGCAGGAACATCACGAAGCTAAGGCCGTGCTGTAGCTGCGGAGTAGCCGGCTGATTCTCCACGTAGCTGAGCAGGCCGAGACTGGCTCCGATAATCATCCGTGACACCGCCCCGCTGAACTTGGTAATGAAGGTGTTCGTCGAGAACACAATGCCCTCGCCCCGGAAGCCAAGCTTCCATTCCGAATAATCAATCGTATCGAGCAGCATCGAGGTACTGACAATCGTCGTCATGCCGGAGAAGAAGAAGCTGACCCCAAAGAACACTAGGGTGTTCAATACGTTATGGTCACCCAGCAGATAAGGCAGGATGCAGGCTGCGCTCCCCAGAATGCAGGAGACAATGAATACCTTCTTCTTGGCGAAGCGTCGCAGCAGCGGCGGCGTAGCGATCATCCCCAGCAGCATACCGGCCACCAGAGCGATCCCGACCTGTGTGGCATACCCCGCATCTCCCCAGACATAGACCACATAATAGAGCTGAATGCTCTGCCGGATGCCGTTCACCAGGTTGATAATCAAGAGAGAGGCGAGCAGGGTGAGCAGCGGCTTGTTCTTGTACACCGTTTGCAGGTTCTGGCGGAAGGATATCTTCTCAGCGGAAGGGATGACGCGTTCCTTGGTGAGTATCCCGGTCAGAACAATCGACAGCGCCGCGATGACCCCGATAATGATTGCCGAGTACAGATAAGCCTGCGTATTCCGTTCACCGCCGAAGGCGAGCAGAAGCTGGATACCGCCGATGGTGATGACGACCGCGCCGAGCGTTCCGCCGATTTTGCCCAGTGTGACGAATAAGGTGCGTTCCCCCGGATCGGTGGAGACTACGGACGACAAGGCCCAGAGCGGTGTGTCACAGACCGTGTACAGCATTCCCCATAACAGGTAAGAGACGGTAGCGATTACAACAGTCACCGTCCGGGAGCCGCCGAAGTCCCAGAAACAGAGGATGGTCGCCAGCGCGATCAGGCAAGGGGCAAACAGCAGATAAGGCCGGAATTTCCCCCATCTGGAGCGTGTTTTATCGGTAATCATGCCCATGAGCGGATCAAGACAAGCATCGATAATGCTTGCGGCTACCAGAATGACACTGGCGGTGGTTGCCGGAATTCCCAGCAGATCCGTATAGAAGAACAGGATGTACATCGACATGAAGCTGTAGAGCATATTCTGGCCCAGCAGACCGCCTGAGAACACCAGTTTTTCGGCCACAGGTACTTTTGCTGACATGACAAGCCTCTTTTCGCGGTGGATAAAATAGGATTGAATCGATTGCTAATTATGTTTATTTATAACTTATTTCTATGTTCTGTCAAGCGGATTCTGCATCAAACTACGGAATAGTGAACATTTCCATTTGTAAAGAGCGGATTGCACCGGCTTTAACGAAAAAAATATGAAAAAACTAAAAGTAGAATATAATTTTTTTGATATAAAATGTCGAAATATAGCTAATGATGTCCCGCCGGCTGATAGGGGAGTGTGAAAATAACGCCGGGCACGATGGACACGATGATGTTAACCACAGGGGGAAGCCACATGAAATGGTTCGGGAATTTGAAAACAGCTACAAAGATTATCTCCGCTTTTTTGATCGTCTCTTTAATCCTGGCAGGACTTGGAGTCTATTCGGTCTTATCCCTGCGCACCAGCAATCAGAATATGAAGGAAATGTACAGCAATAACCTGATCTCGGTCAGGGATCTGTCTGCCGCCCAGATAAGCTATCAGCTTAACCGGGTGTATATCCGTGATATGAGCAATACAACAGATACGGTGAAGATTGCTGATTTTAAACAAAAAATTGCTGCTGGCCGCGAGGAAATCACCCGCAAGGTGGATAACTACCGTCCACTGGCGACGACTCCCCGCGAAGTTGAGCTGCTGGCCTCTTTTGACCAGGAGTATGCGGGCTATGAGAAGCTGTTCGAGCAGGCGCTGGTTCTGGCGGAGCAAGACGATGTTGCTGCTTTCAATACATTTCTGACTACTCAGTTGACCGTCCAGGGGCAGAACGTGCTGAAGAGTCTTGATGGTCTGATCAAGGTGAATGTGGAGCTGGCAGAGGCGACGAACAACCATTCACAGTCCGCTTATTCCTCGGCGTTCACCCTTACGATTTCAGTGGTCATCGCGGCAGTTATCCTTAGTATTATGATCGGCTATCTGATCGCAAGATCAATCTCCAGACCTCTGATGCAGATGCTGCATGTGGCTACTGAAGTGGCTAATGGCAATCTGACGCAGCAAGCGGATATATCAACTAAGGATGAAGTCGGACAGTTAGCTACAGCCCTGAACCGGATGGTTCATAACCTGAAGGAACTAATCAACGGAATTGTGATGAATTCGCAGAGCGTTGCGGCCTCTTCCGAACAGATCTCAGCGAGCACCCAGGAGATTGCCAGTACCAGCACGAACCAGTCGGCGGCGGCAGGCAATATCACCGAGCTGTTCAAGGAGCTGTCGCTGGCGATTGATTCTGTAGCCTCCAGCGCCGAGGAAGCGGCAGAGCTGTCCAATGATACCGTGCGGACCGCCCGGGAAGGCGGATATGTGGTGGAGACTTCGCTGCAGGGGATGCAGAGCGTCAATCACCAGATGAAGCAGCTTGAAGATGACTCCAGCAAAATCGGGGATATCATCGAAGTGATCGACGATATCGCTGAGCAGACCAATCTCCTCGCCCTGAACGCAGCGATTGAAGCGGCGCGCGCCGGAGAACAGGGACGCGGCTTCGCCGTGGTGGCGGACGAGGTCCGCAAGCTTGCTGAACGCAGCAGCGATGCCACGAAGGAGATTACAAAGATTATCAAGGTCATTCAGGAGAATACCAAGCAGAGCGTCCGCGCGGTGGCTGAGAGTGTAGATCAGGCCTCGATGACCAGCCAGGCCTTCGAGCAAATTATTAAGATGGTCAATACCTCCTCACTCAAGGTGAACGAGATTGCTGCCGCCTGTGAAGAGGAATCCGCCCAGGCTGCGGAAGTGATGGACTCGGTTCAATCCATTGCGGCCTCCAGTGAGGAATCGGCAGCGGCTTCTGAGGAGACGGCGACAACCTGCCAGGCTTTAGCACTGCTGTCCGAGGATCTAGCCCAATCGGCAGCGGCGTTCAAGACCCATTAATTCAACAGACGGAAGGTGAAGTCATGTCATCCTTACAGAAGGAACAATATATCGAGCTTGCGGTAGGAGCCGAGACCTGCGCCATCCGTATTGAAGAGATTCATGAGATTATCAAAATGCTCAGTATTACAGATATCCCCTTCAGCCGGAATGAAGTCAAAGGTGTAGTCAATCTGCGCGGCAAGGTGGTCTGTGTCATGAGCCTGCGCAATCTGCTGGGAATGGCCGATGAGCCTTATACCCGGAGCACAAGAATTATTGTGGTCAACTACCGCGGGGAATTCGTCGGACTGATTGTAGATAAGGTGAACAAGGTGACTACGTACGCCGAGATTCATCCACCGGCAGGCGGACAAAACCGCAGCCGCGATGCAGTGTTCCACGGAGTGGGGCAGCGGGATGACCAGCTGATCGGTATTCTGAAGCTCGAAGAAATATTGGGCGGGTAAAAAGGGGAACAAGCAATGATGATGGAACTGTCGGCTTACCGCGATATATTCATAGAAGAGCTGAACGAGCAATTAGAGCGGATCGACCAGTCCCTGCTTGCGCTGGAGCATGCTCCAACCGCTGAGCTGATTCAGACGATTTTCCGCGCAGCCCATACGATCAAGGGCTCCGCTTCCACTATGGGCTTTCGCGAGATGAGCGATCTCACGCACGAGGTGGAGTATGCGCTGGAGTGGGTGCGTGCGAAGAAGCCGGAAATTACCGGCAATCTGATTGACACACTCTTCCGGGCGCTGGATGCGATGAAGCTGCTGCGCACGCAGTATGTCCGCGGAGAGGGCTTCACAGACTGCTCCGCTGTGGTTGCGGAGATCAAGGCGCTGATTAATAAGCCGGCTGAACTTCAGCCGGTCCGGCTCCCGGTCCTCAATGCAGCGGAGCTGCTTCAGGCGGAAGAGGCTGTCGCAGCGGGCTACACACTGCTGGCTCTGGTAGTTACTTTAAGAGAGGATTGCCAGATGAAGGCGGCCCGGCATTATATCCTCTTGCAGCGTATGGAAGAGGTCTGCGGACCGGTGATTGCTGCTGCCTTAGCGCCCCCGGCGGCGCCTGGATCCGATGAAGACGCCCGCTACAGCCAATTTGCTGTAGTCGCTGCTTCCCCGCGCGAGATCCGGCAGGTGTCGGATCAGTTGGCAGGGGAGACAGATGTCGAGAGCATTGTCATTACACCGTTCGTGCCTGCACCTGCTGCCGGGACTGACATCCAGACTACGGCTGAACCGGCACCAGCTGAATCTTCGACCTCAGCTACGGGCAAAGGTACATCCCACGAGGTACAGTCAACGGTCCGGGTGAGTGTGGAACGGCTGGACCACCTGATGAATCTGGTGGGAGAGCTGCTGATCGAGCAGACCTCTCTGGCCGATCTGAGCGCTAATGGACAACGTAATGATCCCGCCAAGGTCCTGCCGGATATTGGCTCGATCTCGGATCATATGGGCGGGATTATTAAAGAGCTACAGGAAGGGGTCATGAAGACCCGGATGCTGCCGATGGATCAGCTGTTTAACCGTTTTCCGCGGCTGGTCAGGGATTTGGCCCAGAAGCTGGGCAAGGATATTGAGCTGCAGATTCAGGGAGGCGAGACCGAGCTGGACCGGATGATCATTGAAGAGCTAAGTGATCCGCTAATCCACTTGATCCGTAACAGCGCCGATCACGGAATCGAGAGTCCAGAGGTGCGTGTACAGCAGGGCAAGGCTCCGAAGGGCAGAATTACGCTTACTTCTTTTCATGAGGAGAATCAGGTCGTTATTCGTCTGGAGGATGATGGACAAGGCATCGATGCCGCCCGAATTACAGCCTCTGCGCTCAGTAAAGGGATCATTACGGAAGAGCAGGCAGGGTACTTAACCGCGCAGGAAGCCGTTAGCCTGATCTTCGAGCCGGGCTTCTCCACAGCCTCCGAAGTCAGCGAAGTGTCAGGGCGGGGCGTGGGGATGGATATTGTCCGCAGTCAGATTGGACGTCTCAACGGAATCATAGATATTCAGACCGAGCCGGGAGCAGGTACTCTGTTTACGATCCGTCTGCCGCTTACACTGGCTATCATCAAGGGGCTGCTGGTCAAGGTCTCCGGGCGTGTGCTGGTTGTCCCGATGTATAATGTGGCCGAGATTGTACGGATCGCTCCCGAAGAGATTCAGGTCGTTCAAGGGGAGCAGGCGATTATTAACCACGGGCGGATTGTTCCGCTCTCCTGGCTCAGAGACAAGCTGCATTATCCGCGCACAGAGCGCCATTCCAAGACGATTCCGCTCGTGATTGTAAGATCTGTTGACCGGATCGCCGCCTTCGCGGTCGATGAGATCATCGGCAACCAGGAGGTGGTCATTAAATCTCTGGGTGCGTATCTCGGGACGATGAACCATCTCTCCGGAGCAACCATCCTGGGCAACGGGCGGGTCGCTCTGATTCTGGATGCCTCTTATCTGGTCAGCCATTAAAGGCATTCCATGGCCGGGTGCGGGTATAGAATTGAATGAATTGGTAAAAATATGGAAAGAAACACCGGAAAGGGGTGAAGAGTTGGATATTACAATGGCTTCCGATGAAGTTATCAGTAGGATCAAGCAGCTTCAATCTGGTGGGGGCAACATGAATAAGAAGCAGATCAAGCAGCAGGAGCCCGAGCTGATGAGAAGTGCGCTGTATTATTTTCCAAGCTGGGAACACGCCGTGAAGAATGCTGGACTGCTGTAACAGAATATACAACACCAAAAAACCGGAAGGGCCGCTGCGGCCTTCCCGGTTTTTTGGTGTTAGAGCACAAGGGGGAACAGGTTACTTCAGGCCGCTCATAGGCCCGGGGTTCTTGAACTGCAGCTCAATGGCCTGCTGGTTCAAATGAAGCTCCGCCATATATGCCTTGATCTTAACTTGGAGCGTATGCAGCATTTCTGTATGCATATCATTAATACGGTCCTCTATGCAGAACGCTGAACAAGCCAGATAGCCGTCCGTATAGAATTTGGTATCATCCATCACCGTATTCAGTTTTTCTTTGTAGATGCGTTTTACCGGTCCGCTCTCCGGCTTAATTTCGTAATAGCGGTTGGTTTCCACCAGCAGACGCCAATGGCTTACCTCAAGGCCATATTCATCCTTTTCCAGCTGCACGGTCACTTTGAAGATTTTGATAGGACTGTTCATGTTGTTGTTCCATTCTCATTGCAGGATTCAGAGATTATAGCATGTACAGACTGCAATGCCCACTGGAAGTTTATATAGAAATCGTATAATTTGGCATCATAGCATACAATTAATCCATTATTGTCCTGAAGCGGCAATACGTTAGCCTACTATAAAGGAGATCTTAAATGAAAAACACTGCTGCACAAGGACGTCCTATCGTTTATTCGCTGGTATGGGGAGTGGTCCTGACCCTGGTTGTATCCGTTGCCTCCGCTGTAGCCACGATTATGGAATTTGGCGACATGGGGATACGGAATGCTCAAGCCTGCGCTTACCTGGTTATGGGCATTATTGTAACGGTATATATGAAAAGAAAGGATTCTTCGCTCGTAAGCTTCGGCTTCCGCAAGCTGGAGGCTGGTCCGTCCCGGGCGGTGCTGTTCTATATCCCGCTGCTCATTATTGCGGTGGCCCAGCCGCTGATGAATGGAATCAACGTAGAGCTGGGAGCGCCTGAAGTAATCAGTATCGTCATTATGACACTGCTGGTGGGCTATACTGAGGAAGCCATTTTTAGAGGAGTGATTTGGAATGCTCTGAAATCCAAAGGCCCGCTGTTCTATATTGTGTTCTCGTCTATTGTTTTTGGGGTTCTACATATGGCTAACGCGTTTGGCGGAAATGATCTTATACATACGCTTCTCCAGGTGATCAATGCCCTGCTGCTGGGCTGTGTGCTCGCCTTGCTGATCGAGACCGGCAGGAATATTGTTCCGCTGATCGCGTTCCACTTCATCTACGATGCCCTGGCCATGGTCAGCAATGAGAATCTGGAGCATGAGGTATTTATCGTCGCTATTCTTAATATTCTATATCTTCTATACGGAATTTATCTGTTAGTGGTATTAATCCGCAAATATAAAGGCCATAGTCTCGCCCGGTGAGTTACGCGGCCAGCCTGTAGACAAATCTTCAGTCTGGCCGGTATTTTTCTGAAGGAATGATAGCGCATACATGAGAAAAAGCAGCTAACGGGAGCAAATATTCCGTAAACCAAGCAATTATTAGGGATAGGCATTTTATTTACAGTCCTCCTCTAATATCGCAGATTAAGCGGGGATATGCAGGTTTTTGAAAGTTTAAATTTGGGTGTTTCTCAGGTATAATGTAGACATCACCACAGGAACCACAAGCTACAAGAGCACTAAGCATTATAAGTGGTACTGCAGGTGATAGTCTCATTCCTAAATTTAGCAATGAATGAAGGAAAGGAGAGAGCCCCGATGTACTAGCGTTAGCGAAGCATGCCGGAATCGGCTGCTGATGGAGAAGGTGGATGATAACATCTTCTGGCAGATCGTGGGTATGCGGGAACCCAAGGAGCAAATCTTTATTGGAAGAAGAACGAAGCTAATTATTCAAGCAAGAGAAGGTTCTTGCGGAAGAAAGAGCGTGATTCCAATGAAAAAGGTTAGCGAAGCGTACAACTGCGATTCATCACAGTAGGGAAAACGTCCGTGAAAACGTTTTTCGTGAAATCGTGTACGCGGGAATCCACCCCATATGCATGACATGGAGCAACACTCCGAAATGGAGCGAACGGGCAACACGGAAGTATGAAGTGAACATGAAATTGAGAACAATCACCATGTCAGGGATATGGCTTTTGTTACTTGGAGGAAATGATTGAATTGAATAGCGTAATCAACACATGAATCCCCGGGCCTTAAGCAATCAGGCAGCGGGGATTCGTGCGTATGTACATATAAGCTCCTTCTCTCCTTGCCGGGGGAAGGGGCTTTTTTTGATATACAAGTTGCACCCGCTGCTACATGGTTTAGAAATAAACCAATTTAGGCAACACTGGATACATAACTACGCGACGACACAGCAGGGAGAGTCTACACATGAAATTTCATGAACAGCAACCCGGTCATCTGCATAATGAGCATCCACAGCGCCTGAGCCGGGAGTCTCACATCAATACGGAGCTGATCTGCCGCAGACTGGGGAACAGCTCGGATGTAAGCGTCCGCTCGCTTCGTCTGGATTGGGGCCATCCACAGCGGGAATGCGTTATTCAATTAATTTTCCTGGACGGAATGGTGAACAATCAGGTCTTGGAGGAGTCGTTCATTCCAGCGATTCAGTCTGCACCGCCTGCCCCGGAAGGGCACAGTCTGCTGGACTATTTCAGCAACCAGATCCTGAGTGCGGGACAGGTTCAAACGACTGAGACCGTGAGCGGAGCGGTCAAGGATATTTTATCCGGCTGTGTCCTGGTGTTGATTGATGGCTGCGATAAGGCGCTTGCGCTTGCGATCCAGGGCTATGAGAAGAAGAGTATTGATGAAACCAAGACGGAAACAGTCATCCGGGGGCCTCAAGAAGGGTTCACCGATGATCTGCGCACTAATATTACAATGATCCGCAGGAAAATGAAGGACGAGCGTCTGAGAATTGTAACCCGCTCGGTGGGGCAGGTGACACAGACGGATATTTCTATCCTCTATGTCGAGGGGGTGGCTGATCAGCAGGTGCTGAACCGGATAACGGAGATGTTCGATCAGATCGGGCTGAAAACTGTCCTGGAAGGCGAATTCATCGAGGAGTATCTGCAGAGCAACAAATACACGGTGTTTCCGACAGTGCTGAACACGGAGCGGCCGGATAGCATCACGGCAGGCCTGGCTGAAGGCAGGGTTGCCATTATAGTGGATGGGACACCCTTTGTCATGATTATTCCCTCCCTGTTCCTGGATTTCATCCAGTCGGCGGAGGATAGCTATCAGCCTTATTTGTTCTCCAGTCTGATTCGGATCTTGCGGCTCACCGCTGTAATTATCAGCATCTTTGCTCCCGGACTATACATTGCCATTACAACCTTCCACCAGGATCTGCTGCCCACCCGGCTGCTGCTAAGTATTATGTTTCAGCGTGAGGGCGTGCCGTTCCCGGCATTTGTTGAAGCCACGCTCATGGAGATCACCTTCGAGATCATACGTGAAGCCGGAATCCGTATGCCCCGCAACATCGGCCAGGCGGTATCCATTGTGGGGACGCTGATTGTCGGACAGGCGGCGGTAGACGCCGGAATTGTATCGGCAGGGATGGTGATCGTGGTGGCGATTACCGGAATTTCAAGCTTTGTTATTCCGGCCTATAATATGTCGATTCCCATCCGGCTCATCCGGTTTCTGTTCATGGGGGCGGCAGCTTCCTTCGGCATATACGGGATTACTGTAGGATTCGTCATTCTGACCGTGCATATCTGCAGCCTGGAGTCTGCTGGCGTTCCTTACATGCGGCCTTATGCACCTTATCTGAAGAGCGAGCAGGGAGATGGTGTCTTCCGTAGTCCTTATTGGTCCGGCTCGCGGAATAAACGCACCAGGAACGGGGCTTAGCCATGAGAAGGATGGTAATCCTAATCTGTGTGCTGGTTCTGATAAGTATACCGTTAACGGGCTGCTGGAGCCGCAAAGAACTTAGTGATTTGGCGGTCGCCATCGGTCTTGGCATTGACCGTACGGACAAGGGCTACCGGGTAACCGTGCAGATTGTCGCGCCCAGTCTGGCGGCTGCCAGCAGCGGAGGCGCGGGCGGGCCTCCGGCTCTTGTAGTTGCCACGGAGTCGGCAACCATTATGGAAGCTCTGCGCAAATTGACCACCATGCTGCCGCGTAAGGTATATCTATCCCATCTGAGCATGCTGCTGCTGGACGAGAGCATGGCCAGGGAGGGCATCCGCAAGCCGCTGGATTTCCTGTTCAGGGATCACGAGGTCCGGCCGGATTTCGATGTGGCCATCGTACGGGAAGGGACGGCTTACGATGCCTTATCCATCATGACCCCGCTGGAGCGGCTGCCGGCCAGAGATCTATATGATTCACTTAACGGGTCTCAGCGGAACTGGGCACCAACCTCGGCGGTACGTCTGCTTGATCTGATGAAATGGTTCGATCTGGACGGCCAGGAGGCCGTATTGACCGGTCTGCATCTGGTGGGGGATCTGGAGAAGGGAAAGACGAAGGAAAACGTCGATTCCATTAACAGCCCGCTCAAATTTGAGTACCGGGGCATCGGAGTGATGAAGGATGATGTTCTGCTCGGCTGGCTGAATGAATCGGACAGTAAGGCTTACAACTATGTGACCGGCAAGGTTAAATCGACTGTAGGCAAGGTGGATTGTCCGGACCTGGATGGAGATTTTGTGATGGAGGTACTGGATGCCAAGACCTCGATTAAGCCTGAATTGCGAAACGGGGAGCCATCAGCCACTGTCAAGGTGAGAATTGAGGCTAATGTGGGAGAGGTGGAGTGTAACCTTGATTTGAATAGCAGGGAGACGCTTGAGAAGATGAAAGAGATGGCCATTGCACGTACGGAGGCCCTGATTGCCACTGGAATCCGGGATGTGCAGAGTAATTTCGGCGTCGATATCTTTGGGTTCGGAAATAAATTTCATCAGAAGCATCCCCGGTACTGGAGTAAATGGAAGGATCAGTGGAATGAGAAATTCAGCAGGATGGATGTGAAGGTGGTTGTGGAGTACATCATTAAGGGCCGGGGAAGAATCGTAAATCCGCCATTAAAGGAACCGGACGCATGAATGCTTTTCTAATCTCAATCAATGTGCTGCTATGGATGTGGCAATTCAGCCGTTACCGCAAGAGACGGGGCAGACTCCGGGAGAAAACGCTTGTGTATGCTCTGTACGCACTGGCACTGGGCTTAAATATTGTGTCGGCCAAAGACGGGTTCACCCCTGATCTGCTGCGGCCGTTCATTAACCTGCTGCAATTCTTGAAGCCGGGCGACATTCTAGGCTAACTGGGAGTAGATTCAACAAAGGAGGGGATGTACAGATGAGCTCCCGGCAGTTAATGATGCTGCTGACTCTGCATTATTGGGGAAGTGCCTTACTGGGGCTGCCTTCCATGGTCATCGGATTGTCCGGTAAAGATTCCTGGGCGCCGATCCTGCTGGGCATGCTGATTCAGCTGCTGGTCATCCGGTTATTCGTGGCGCTGTATTCCCAGATGAACGGCGATACCCTGGGGCAATTTCTAAGCCGTGTACTGGGGAATGCGGGCGGTAAAATCATGCTGGCCCTATATATATTCTGTGTGCCTTTTCTCATCTTTATTCTGACGCTCCGCAGCCTCGGCGACTTTACCAGCAACGACCTCTTTGTTGAGACTCCGCCATCAGCGATCTATGTCCTGATCCTGTTCGCCTTGGTCTATTGCCTGTATAAAGGGATTATTGCGGTCGGCCGGTCTGCTGAGATTACTTTCCCGGTTGCAATGGCTCTGCTATTGCTGTTCTTACTGTCCCTGCTGCACGGTACGGAATGGACGAACTTCCTGCCCGTCTTTGAGAAGGGGGGGCAGCCCGTATTTCAGGGCACGGTTATGTTCCTTGGTTATCCGAGCAGCGAAGTAGCCTTAAGCCTGTTCCTGGTTCCCTTCCTCAAGGACAAAGCTTCTTATCGAAAAGCGCTCGTCCACAGCACCTGGATTACCAGTATCGCCCTGCTTCTGCTGACGGTGCTGATTATTGCGGTGCTGGGCGAAAGCCTGCCGCCGAACATGCCTTATGTCAGCCAGTTTGCGGCCAAAACAGTAACGATAGGCGGATTCTATGAGCGGATTGAGACTATCGTCACAATCATCTGGTTCATCGTTATTTTTTACCGGCTGATTCTTACCCTCTTCATCGTTGCCTATGGCTGTGCTGATCTATTCGGAATTAAGCAATACAAGGAACTGCTGATTCCTCTGGCCCTGGCCAGCATTCCCTTGGCGATGAATGTCTGGGATAATCCCTCGGTGATTGCCGAGCTGAATGAAATCTGGTATCTCAATGTATTCTTCTTCAACCTGCTGTGCCCGTTAATATGGTATGCAGCCAGCAAGCTCAGAAGCAAGCCTAAATAGATCCAAGCAGAGGCACGATATAGTCACGGAACACATCCGGCGGAGGATTATTCTTCCCGCGCTTGTTATCCTGGGTCAGCACAGCGACGAGCTGAAGCTCCGGCACTACATACACGAATTGTCCGGCGTATCCGCGGGCGTAATAGTAGTCTACCAGACTGAATTCTCCGCTTGCTGTGCTGCGGGACAGGGCATCTGTCCACCAGTGCCAGCCATACCCTCCATGGCGGGGGGGCTCCGTGTGCATGACTGGCTGAACCGAACGTACAGCCCAACTGCCGGAGATGATCTGCGAATCCTTCCATACCCCCTGCTGCAAATAGAGCTGTCCGAAATTCAGCAGGTCTGCCGGCCGCAGCTTCAGCCCGAAGCCGCCGGTATGGATGCCCTGGGGGTCGGATTCCCAGTCATAGTCCCTGATGCCGAGCGGCCCGAAGAGAACTTGTTCGGCATAGCTGGCTGTGCTCTGTCCTGTGGCTTGTACCAGAATCGAAGACAGCAATTGCGAGATTCCTGAATTATATTCCATCCGGGTACCCGGCTCATCCGCGAGCGGCTGCTCCAGCACATAATTCACCCAGTGCGGGGTGCGGGTCATCTTCGGGAAGGAGTTAGCCCCGCCGAACTCCGTCCAGCGAAAGCCTGCAGACATGGTCAGCAGCTGCTCAAGCGTAATGTTTGGCTTCCGTGCGTCCTTATCGCGTAGGACCTGCGGGAAAAAGCCGCTCAGCGGTGCTGAAGGGCCGGGCAGCAGCCCCTGGTCCATGGCGATGCAGATCAGCGCGGAGAGGATACTCTTGGTGCAGGAGTTGATCTTCGCCAGCTCGGAGGCCGTGCGCTGATCTCTATAATGTTCGAAGATCAGCTTGCCTTGCTGCTGAATCAGACAGCTCCGCAGATTCAGCGGCGCAAGCGAGGCTGATAGGGTGGACAGGTTCATTGGGATTATCCTTTCTATATATACATATGTTGGTACGTTTTTACCAAACTGGCGTAGTTCTTCAGGGGCGTTTGGCTTAGCTTAACGGACTGAGGTGCTCTTATCCGGGAAGAAAGCCGCCAATGGGGCGAGTAACGGACTCCACAGGCCTTATCCTTTGCACGGCAGCTCCGAAACGTCTCATAGAGAGACTATAAGGTCGCCTGAGTCCGTTACGCTGCAAAAAGTGGCGTTTTCGCGGGGATAAGGTCTCTTCGGTCCGTTAGATTTAGGGTGGATAGGGATTAACAAGCTTATCCATCCTTTTTAATCTGATGAGCTACTAGTTCGAACCCATTTAGGGAAGATTTAGTTGTACTGTATTATCTCAATCTGACACCGGGAAGTCCAATTTGTTTATACACATTTATTACCAGTCACGGCTTGCCATAATCAGTTATTATAAGAATATATAATAAGCGCCAAGAAGTTAACGACAGGCCTACAGGAGCGGAGGAGATTTATGGTTCAGGATCACCAATTACGGATACGTCCAATAGCTGAAGGGGATTTGCCCAGGCTATGGGAGCTCGCTTATAAAGAGGAGACCCCGGAATGGAAGAAATGGGATGCGCCTTATTATGAACACAAACGCATTACATGGGAGACGTATTACGAGAAGCGAGCCGAAATTATTGGATGTGGGAACAATTGGGTAATAGAAGTAGAGGGCGCTATTATAGGTGATGTCAGCTACTATTGGGAGCATAAGCCGTCATACTGGCTGGAAATGGGGATTGTCATCTATGATCCTGCCTTTTGGGGCAGCGGTTACGGGACTAGAGCTCTGAAGCTGTGGATCGGTCATTTATTCACTGCCCTTCCGCTAGTCCGTGTCGGCTACACCACCTGGTCCGGGAATGAGCGCATGATGAAGGCAGGAATGAAGCTGGGCATGACCATGGAGGGCAGGCTGAGAAAATGCCGATATTATAACGGAATATTCTATGATTCTATCCGGATGGGGCTGCTTAGAGAGGAGTGGGAGGATACTTTGAAAGAGTAAATATGAATGTTTGTGAAAAAAGACACAAATTCGTGAAAATTATCACGTTGTATTCATAAAATTTTAATATATAATAAAGTTAACTTAAAGAAACAGGGGGA
This sequence comes from Paenibacillus sp. FSL H3-0469, assembly GCF_038051945.1. Lineage (NCBI taxonomy): Bacteria > Bacillati > Bacillota > Bacilli > Caryophanales > Paenibacillaceae > Paenibacillus > Paenibacillus sp. FSL H3-0469. Next base: position 1,549,940 of record NZ_CP150302.1, on the reverse strand, counting down.
ATTAAAATGAAATTATTTAAAGTATTAGTAGTAGCAGGCGTATCGGTAGCTTTGTTGTCGGGTTGTGGATCGGATAAAAACAATGCAGACAAAGGGACAGCAGCGACAGCTGCACCAGCAACAGAACAGACAGATGCAGTTACCACCGCTTCAATCGTGAACCAGGCAGATGCTTTCATCAGTGCAGTAAGCGATAAGGGAACCTGGATCGTTGCTATCCTCAATGATCTGACTGTGGACAAGGATGTAGTGGTAGCAGGCGAGTTCCACGACAAGAACGATACAGCTAAGCCAATCTACCGTAAGCTGGCCCTGTACGCACAGGATGCAGACCACAAAGTTACAGCTACTTACACCCTTACAGCACCGAAAGTAACTGTACAGAGCGAGAACTTCCGCGTTCAAGGCGGTACGATCAAGGGTGATGTATATGTAGAAGCTAACGGCTTCAACGTGTACAAGGATGCTACTATCGACGGCAACCTGTACTTCTCCAGCGAAGATGTGAAGGCAACGGCTGTACTTGAAGGTAAAGTAACCGGAGCTACTGAAGTTAAATAATATAATACACAGCATAGATGTGAATGACATAAGCCAGCAGATGAAGGCCCACTTGGAGCCTGGTCTGCTGGCTTTTTGCAAATATAAGAATGTATATGTTTCACCCTATACATTATCCTTCTATTTCTCGCCGAAACGGTACCGTCCTTTAAAAGGACGGCAAATCCGTTTCCACTTGATGAATAAATAAATGTTTACAGCTTGCTGCAGGGGTACTTTTGTAATCTGTCCGGAAATATTCTATAGTTAGATGGAAGCCATTGTAAGCGCAATCACTTGGGATTGGGGATGTATAAAGAGATGAAAACTACCCGCAGATGGGGGATAGCAGCCGGAGTGATTCTTGCTTCGGTAGCGGTACTCTATATCTTATTATATATGTATGAAAAACCAGGCGGCTGGTCTGACCGGCGGATGTCGCAAGCCTTAGGACTTGCGCAGACCCTCCAGATTCCACTTGGCGGCACTCCGGAGGAAGCGGTGCGGTTGTTCCGTGAGTCGGATTCCATGACGGTGGTACATAAGGAGACTGTCGGCAGGGGAGAGCTTGTGTTCCTTACCCGGTCAGGCCAGCAGGAAGGCGGCGACCTTCAGGTAGAGTATGTCCGCAAAACTTGGCTTGGATGGAAATGGGTCTGGGGAGCAGGGTATGGACAGGGCGAAGCTCCTTCCCCAGCGGCCATGAATTATATGAGGGTGCCTGAAGTTGAGCAGGTGTCCACGCCGTTTCCCATGGTATTCGGAGAGGTGCCGGACCCGGCCATTCAGCAAATCATTGTTCAGCAGAAGGAAGCCGGGACTGACAAATCCGAAGCTAAGCTAATTAGGACGGTATCCGGCCGGACGATCTGGTTTGCTTTTCAAGCGGCGACGGCGGGTGTTCCGTTCGAGATCGAAGGACTGGACCAGACCGGGAAAATAATTGCTGCCAAGGTTATTACAGATGTCCAGGGCAGCGGGTCGATTGACTCAAGCCGGTGAATGAATCAATTTCCGAATGAGGAATGTTGATAGACTCCGAGTCATCCTGTAGTAAGAGATTCCGTTAGTAGTCCCGAACCTATGGTTCCAGCCTCTGTAGGGCTGAATTGTTTATGGTAGAGGCCAGCGTAGAGTCCGTTTTGCTCCAGAAGTTCATCATGTGTCCCTTCCTCGGCGATTGTTCCCTGGTCAAGAACTATAATCCGTGAGGCATCCCGTATCGTTGACAGTCTATGGGCTATCACGAGGGTTGTTCTGTCTGTCATTAGCCGTTCAAGTGATTGCTGCACCAGCCGCTCGGACTCATTATCAAGTGCTGATGTAGCTTCATCCAGCAGCAGGAGCGGTGCATTACGCAGGAATGCTCTGGCGATAGCCAGGCGTTGCCTTTGACCACCGGATAACGAGGAGCCATGTTCACCAATCATTGTGTCATAGCCTTTCGGCAGGCGCATGATAAATTCATCTGCACCTGCCAAACGGGCAGCTTCTCGTATCTCCACGTCACTTGTCTCAGCTACGCTGAATGCAATATTCTCCCGGATACTGCCAGAGAATAGATAGGGGTTCTGCGGCACATAGGAAATCATTCGGCGGGCCTCTTCTAACTGACCGTTTACGGCATAACCGCACACACTAATACTGCCGGCTTGCGGTTCATACAGTCCGCAGCATAAGCGCACCAGCGTTGTTTTACCCGAGCCGCTGGGTCCGACAACAGCGACGGTCTCGCCATGCTGTAGCTGGAGATTAATCTCTGATAAGCCGGTCTTCTCCTTGGACTGAGGCCCAGCGAAGCTATAGCACAGCCCTTGTATTCTTAATGCACTCCCCTCAGTAGTGGCAACTTCTCCAGGGGAAGAGAAGCGGTCGCTGTATGCTTCTCCTTCCAAAGCAGCATCAAGAACTTCAAATACACGATCAGCTGCACCGAGTGATTCCTGTACCCCGCCCCAGGTCTGCGACATTTCGACGAAAGGCCATTGAACTCGTCCCATCAGGAGGATGAAGGCAAGCACTTCACCTGCCGTGGTCTCTCCCCGCATCGCTGATCTTGCAATAAGTACAGCACAGCCAATCATTATAGCGTTGTTGATGAAAGCGGAAGAATGCCAGAGCAGGGCATTCAGCAAGGTTCTTTGCTTTTGAAGCTGGTTCAGCTTTCTGCGCTCAGTGGCATACCTGCTCAGCAGCATATTCTCCAGTGAAAATGAACGGACGACCTTCATCCCTTGGGTAGTCTCCTGCAGAATTCCCCGTAACAGAGCTTCCTGGGCATAGATCTGCGTGAACAGCTTGCGTAGTCTGTGGTCAAAGAAACGTCCTGACAGAAAGACCACGGGTCCCGTGCCAAGGGCAAGCAGTGCGAGCCATACATCCATACTGGCTAAATACAGAAATGCTACCAGGCAGAGCAATAGATTATAACCCAGATCGTAAACCAGACTACTGATCATTCCCATGGCTGTTCCCGCATCCTTAGTATTACGCGAGGTCAGATCGCCGGAGTGCATAGCTTGCAGCTGGCTATAGGGCAGCCGGTGACTGGTGTCAAAGAGCTTTGCCCGGAAATCCCAGGACATACGGCTGTGAATGGTGAAGCGGAGGTAATGCTGCAGCATAAGACAGATGATAGTCACTAGACAAGCCAGAGAACAAATGACGGTTATCCTTGTCAAGGACTGCATATCGGTATTGTTAATAGTATCAATGAAAACCTGCTGAATCGTTGCAAACCCTACATCCAGAGCAAGCTTGGCTGTGAGCAATACTACAGCTGTCAGAAATCCGAGCCGGTATGGCTTGATATAAGGGAGTAGCCGCTTGAGCGCTTCCCGAAGCCGGATTCGCCCAGTTGAAGATAAATTAGCATTCATTTTGTAATCCTCCTCCGGCAATTGCCTTTGTCTGGACACCTGCCTGGGCCATAGCGTGGTACTTGCCCTGCATGGCCATCAGTTCTTCATGTGTCCCTTGTTCAGCAATCGCTCCTGCTTCCATGAAGTAAATATGATCCGCATGCCTGATGGTTGACAGCCGATGAGCAATCACCACCGTGGTCCGGTTCATCATCAGCACCTGCAAAGCCTGCTGAACAACCTCCTCATTATGGCTGTCAAGGGCAGCAGTAGGCTCATCAAGCAGCAACAGCCCCGGTTCGCGGACGAAGGCCCGGGCAATGGATAGCCGCTGACGTTCACCTCCTGATAAAGTAAGCCCCCTTTCACCGATAATCGTCTCATATTGCAGGGGAGTTCCCATAATGAACTCGTGAATACCCGCATTATTGGCAGCGGATATAACTTCTTCACGGGACGCCCCGGGTCGTCCCCAAGCAATATTCTCGTATAGCGTACCGGAGAATAGATAAGGCTCCTGAGATACGTAGGCGATATGTCTGCACCAGCTATGCGGTGGAATCGTATGTAAAGGCATGCCGCCATGATGAATGCTCCCTCCATCAGGCACATAAGCTGCAAGCATTAGCTGAAGAATGGTACTTTTGCCGCTGCCGCTCGCACCTGCAAAGGCAGTTACTTTTCCGGGCTCAATCCGCAGATGGATGCCGGTTAATACTTTGTGTTGTCCGTACCCGAAGGTGACATTACGGAATACAAGGGGCAGCTGACCGGCTACAGGCTGATTATCTTCAGTCCATGCTTCAGAGTGCTGTTCTGCAGCGTCTGTATTAGCCGGGCTCTCGCCTTCCAAGGGCAGATCCATAATCTCAAATAAACGTTTACCTTGTGCCAGTGAAGCTTGTAATTCAGTCCATAGATTGGCAAGCTTGGATATCGGGTTAGAAATTTGCTCAAAACAGATAAGAAAAGCGGCAACGGCCCCTACATCAAGCCGGCCTCCGACTACCAAATAGCCACCATAAGAGAGAACATAGAGTAATCCGCCGAGGGTAACAGCCAGAGGCATATTGTATCCTACGGCTTCAACCCGTGAGACTGACGAATGAACAGTGTTAAATTGACGGACTCTATAGTTGAACTGCCCTAGCAGGCGGGAAGCAAGGGAGAAAGCACGCACGACCTCAGCGCCCTGTATCGAATCTTGAACGAATGCCTGTTGTTCACTCTCGATACTCTGGCGCTGCTCATTCATCCTGCGAAGCCTGGAGGTAAAGGGGAGCATGACCAGCGGGACTAGCGAACAGATGAGTATAGTACCTAGGGTTAGAACAAACTGCAGAGACAGAAGATAAGTCAGCAGAAATGCGATTTGCAATAGATTGCTGATTAGTTCGATGGTCTTCCTGTTAATTCCTTGCTGGGCGGCTGGCGCAGAATCGTTCATCCGGCTGATCAGATCGGCGGAATGATAACGGTCCAGCTCTTTCATCTGAATGTTCATTAATCTTGTCAGCAGGGAGACCTGGAGCCTGGAGGTGGATTTGATCTCCAGCAGTCCTGAGAGATAGGTATTCAGAAAGTGGACTCCAGCATCGATAACTATAATGACAACGGCCAAAGTCATCGCGGCTGCAAGACCGGAAGTGTCATGGTGTGTAGCCGCATTAATAATACGCCGTAGAATTTCAGCAATACCTACGCTTGTAAGTGAGGTGATGGCTGCAAAAAAACAAAGGATGATATACCAGCCAGTATAAGGTTTGCCTAGCTTCAGCATACGGATAAAGATATTCTGGGCAGCGGCGGGCTGTTTATCTAGTGGTACTGCTCCGGTATTAGTGGTCCGAATCAAGGGGAACCCCTCCAGTTAATAATTGGGTCTTAGTCCAGCATGACTTTTGTTGTTAAGGCAAGCAGATTGCGCAAAGTATCGGTTCTGAGCACATAATACAGGCGGTGATCCACCCGTTCGATGTCCAGAAGATCCAGGAAAAACAGGAAGTTGGCATGATAATTCACAGCAGCAGGTGTGATACCGAGCGCAGTCGCAATTTCCTTACCATAGTGCGGCCGCTGTTTGAGCAGAAGCAGGAGATCCAGGCGCCGTTTATCTGAGAAGGCTTTGAGGAACAGTTCGGTCTTCTCCCGGTCGGCAACGGGTCCGTATACGCGGTCATTGTGTACGCCGAAGATGACCCAGCCTATCTGCCCGGTTTCTGTATGGAAATTGTAGAAGCTGTTGTTCACCTGTGAAACAAAGCTGACATGGAAGGTGGCAGGGAAGTCAAAGATTGCAGGCTCATTCTTATGAAGTTCACGAATAAAAACCTCCGGATTACTACGGAACTGGGCCTCATAACGGAATGAGGCCTGTTCAGAAATTGCTTGAATCCGGTCTTTCCAGTGAATGAAAACATCCTGATGGAATTGACGCAGGAGTTGTATGTAACGCAGCTTGGTTTCTTGCGGACGTGCAAGGCATTCAAGCAGGGGACCATGGGCTTCTACCACCTCAGGCTGAGGATGCGTGTCGGAAGCAAGTTCTAAGAGCTTATTGAGATCCTTTTTGACCACCTCCCAATCGTTGCCCTTCAACAATGCCTCCAAATTATCGTGGTAGACGCCATAGACCATCTCTGAAACGATATGCTCAGCAGGGCTTTTCTCCAGTCTGTTGATCCATTCTTCGGCAGTCTGCGCTTCTGGATAGGAACAGGCGGATTCATATAACGGGAAATCCAGTGCATTGTGAAAAAAGTTGTGACGGAAAAAAAACATCAGCTCACGAGTGAAATGAGGTGACAATAACTTGCGGGCATCTTCAAAATAGGTTCCCAGCAGCTCATCAATTTCGATTTTATATTCCGCTGCCAGATCTGCCAGCTGATCCTCACAGGCCAACATTCCCATGGAAAGAATAAACTCAATAGCCTCGTTGTACGCAAAACGGATATTTTTCAGTAGTGTCTCTTGCAAAGAATCGTTCATTTGTTCCTCCCTTTTGTACTCTGTAATAAAAATATTGAATATTAATTATTCATCGTCAACATTCAGTTATGACTTAATGTTAAAATAAGCTAAAAAAAGAAGTTTGTAAAGTGGATATTAGGTGTGTTTCATTCAGCAAACGGGTGGAACGCCAAAAAACTGCCTCACCGTAAGCCCTACGTAGGACTTGGATGAGCCAGTTCGACCGCTGAGTTGCGGATTATGAAGAGTTTTAATGGAGGAGACAGGGAACAGTTATGTCAACTGCGACATATATTCATAAGCCGTAATGCCGAAGACACTTTTAAAATGACGGTTCAGATGGGTCAGGTCTGTGAAGCCGAATGCAGCTACTGCAGAATAGATATCCTTATTCTTCTCAATGGACCGCCTGGCATGTTCGACCTTGCAGTTCAGGAAGAATTGGTATGGGGAGGTTCCGGTATGGACTTTGAATTCGCGGATGAATTGATATTTGGATAAATTGAACTCCCGCGCCAGGTCATCGAGCCGCAGTATCTGGCCCAGGCTGCAGTACATCATTTCTTTGGCTTTGGTGACAAAAGCATTGTTCATCCGCCGCGGGGTCTGAATTTCCGTATGGGACAAGAGGTTGGATAGCTGAACAAGCAGCTCGCTGCCCAGTGACTCATCGGCCCCGCTCTGGACAGCGTGACTGAGGTTGCAGATGCATTGCGCCAGCTCTCTGTCATAGACGATGGGAGTGGTAAAGCGCAGTTCCTGTTTGCCCAGAAGCTCTGCCATCAGGTCAGGCTTAAGATACAGCATGACATAGTCAATGCCTGCACGGTCATAGGAGCTTCCGTCGTGAATCTGCTCGGGGTTAAACAGCATGACCCCATTCCTGTGCGAAGCCTGCCGGCTGCCGTCCAGTGTATATTGCTGAATGCCGCGCAGGGTAACGCCGACGGCGTATTCTTCGTGGCAATGCTTTTTGTAGGTGAAATCCGTCATGCTGGCCGATAAGGCGAGGATCTCTGCTGACTTTTTATAATTGAATTGCTCCACCTGAATCACCGCCGTTCTATAAAATACCGGATACCATTACAGCAGAGTATACAAGAAACAGAGCCATTATACTATTCATCACCCGCTGATGCCGCTGCAGAAAGCTCTTAAATACGGAGCCGAATACAACCCAGGCCATAAAGGCCAGGAAACCAATCACAGTAATGACGATGACGAAGATGAAGGCTGCTGCGGGTGAGCTATAATAGGGCATAACATAAGTTGGGATCACGGTCAGCGTGAACAGCAGCACCTTCGGATTGGCGAATTGCATCAGCAGCCCGGAGCGGAAACCGGAGGCCTGCCGGCCTGCCGCGTCAGAACGGCCCATTCTGTACACCTGATAAGCGAGGTAGAGCATGTACAAGCTGCCGATGATCTGCATGACACCGAGAATATGCGGGAGAATGCCCGTAAGCAGGCGGTTCAGCAGAGCGGATGCGGCAAGGAGCAGTCCGAACGCGAGTGTGGCTCCGCCGACGTATCCCATTGTTTTTCTGGCCCCATGGTGCTGCACAGAGGAGAGGATCACAATATTGGTCGGGCCCGGTGTGAAGGTAACCACAATACAATAGATAATAAAGGAAAGGATATTCATGATGACCTCCGGTGAAAGTAGTTCTATGAATATACACCGGGTCTGCGAATCGCTATAGTACATTATTGCAGTCTGCTATTCCTTTAGCTAAGAGAACTCCACAGTGTCAATATCCCCATCACCATCACGAATGATCCGATCCATAAGCCCACGGCCCCTCTGAAACGCATGGAGCTGATGTAGGCGTCACTGGGTTCTCCGTCGCCTTTCATTTTCCAGCTTTCACTCGACTGCCAGGTGAAAGTGGGATTTCGGCGTACATATAAGCTAAATAAGTTGATGGCAATTCCGAATAACAAGAAGAAGATTGCGCTAAACGTTCCGATGATAATCAGCTCCCTGATATGTTTAAATTTTTGGATGTCAGTATCTAATACGTTACTTGGCATAGGGCAGGTTTCACAAAAGTAATACATGTGAAGTATAATAGTCCGATAGTAATTCTTCTGAAGGAGAGTCCGGTTTGTTCAAAATTATGCTGATCGAAGACGACATCACCCTGTTCGGGGAGATTAAAGAAAGGCTCGCCCAGTGGTCCTACGAGGTGTACGGGATTACGAATTTTGGCAAGGTCCTGCAGGAATTCACGGAGGTGAAGCCGGATCTGGTGGTGATTGATATCCAGCTGCCGCAGTTCGACGGCTTCCACTGGTGCCGGATTCTGCGCAGCCACTCCAAGGTGCCGATCATCTTCCTCTCCTCCCGGGACCATCCGAGCGATATGGTGATGTCGATGCAGCTGGGGGCCGATGATTTCATACAGAAGCCGTTCCATTTCGAGGTGCTGATTGCCAAGATTCAGGCTATCCTCCGCCGGGTCTATAATTATAGCATGGAAGGCACGGAGCTGAAGACCTGGCGCGGAGCGGCGATTGAGTTCGTGAAGAATACGGTTACGGGGAGCGGGGGAGCGGCGCTGCTCACGAAGAATGAGATGCTGATTCTCAAAATCCTGCTGGAGCGCAAAAACACCATTGTAGAGCGTGAGGAGATCATCACCAGTCTGTGGGACAACGAGCATTTTGTCAGCGATAATACGCTGACTGTGAATGTGAACCGGCTGCGCAAGAAGCTGGAGCCGCTCGGCCTGGATACTTACATTGAGACCAAGGTCGGGCAAGGGTATATGGCGACAGAAGAGGCGGAGCAATGATAAGGAAATACATCACAGAGAAGCGGAGCTGGCTGCTCCTGCTGGCAGTCTTCCAGCTGATTATTCTATTCGTGGCCTATATTGACTCTGCCATTCCGCTGCTGCCGGTCCTGTACATTGTACTCCTCAATACGCTGCTCTGCCTGGCTTTCGTTTTCTTGCGCTATTCCCGGGAGACCCGTTTCTATAAGAGCCTTGCCTCCTGGGATCAGATCTATGAGCTGCAGGCGGTCCTCGAGCCGGGTAGTCCGATGGAGCGGCTGGTCCATGAGGCGGTGAGCGCCCAGACGGACCGCTACAAGCGTGAATCCTCCATGAATGTCCAGCTGCTGGAATCGGAGAAGGACGAGCTGCTGGCCTGGATACATGAGGTCAAGACTCCGCTGACTGCTATGCAGCTCATGATAGAGCGTCTGCCGGATGAGACTCTGCAAAGACAGATGATGTACGAATGGCTGCGCATCCACCATCTGCTTGACCAGCAGCTGCATCAGAAGCGGATCCCCTTCATCCGCAATGATCTGTTCATTGAGAAGGTCGGTCTTGCTCCTATTCTTAATAAGGAGATCCGGGCACTGAAATCCTGGTGCATCTCCAAACGCATCGGGTTCGACGTGGAGCTTGAAGCCGAGACTGTACTGACAGACGGCAAATGGCTGGCCTTCATGCTGCGGCAGCTCCTGACCAATGCTGTGAAATACAGCGAAGCTTCCGATATTGTGATCAGGTGTCGTGAAGAGGGCGGCCATGTTGTGCTCGTCATTGAAGACAGCGGACAGGGGATTGATCCCAGGGATCTGCCGCGGATCTACGATAAGGGCTTCACCTCATCGCGCTTCCGCCAGGAGGGGGCAGCTACCGGCATGGGACTGTACCTGACCCGGCAGGTTGCGGAGCCGCTGATGATCAGACTTCACGCTGCTTCCATACTTGGGCAGGGAAGTGTATTTACGCTGACTTTTCCAAGGGAGAATGACTTTCAGCGGTTGACCGGCATGTGACACTATTGTCACATGCCTGTTCCATTTGTTCGGCGAAGCGCAGGAAAATGATCATCCACCCGCTTATGATAGAGCTATAGAAAAGGAGTGGGGAACAGATGCTTATCATGCAGGCTAACAAAATCTATAAAACCTATGGCAACAAATTCAATAAACAGGAAGTTCTCAAGGGCATTGATCTTCAGGTCGACAAGGGCGAGTTCGTAGGAATTATGGGACCCTCCGGTTCAGGTAAAACGACGCTGCTGAACGTACTCTCCTCAATTGACCGGGTGAGCAAAGGCACGATCGAAATTGAGGGCAAGGAATTCACGGGGATGAAGGAGAAGCAGCTGGCCGAGTTCCGCAAGCATCATCTCGGGTTTATTTTCCAGGATTATAATCTGCTCGACACCTTGACGGTCAAGGAGAATATCATGCTGCCGCTGTCGATTACAGGCATGTCCAAGAAGGAGGCGCATCAGAAATTCGACCAGGTAGCGGGTGAGCTGGGAATCCATGAGCTGAAGGACAAATATCCGGCGGAAATCTCCGGCGGGCAGAAGCAGCGTACGTCGGCGGCGCGGGCGTTCGTGCATGATCCGAGCATTATTTTTGCCGATGAGCCTACGGGAGCCTTGGATTCCAAATCTGCGTCCGATCTGCTGAACAAGCTGGCTGCCATGAACAGCAAGCGCGAAGCTACCATTGTTATGGTTACGCATGATGCCGTTGCCGCAAGCTACTGCAGCCGCGTGGTGTTCATCCGGGACGGGCAAATCTACACCCAGCTGAACAAGGGGGAGGAATCGCGGCAATCCTTCTTGGGTGATATTATCAGCACGCAGGGCGTACTTGGTGGTGTCACGCAATGAGTCTGAATTATATTATCCTGCGGAATCTCAAAAAGAATATTAAAAACTATTATCTCTACGTGTTCGCGCTTATTTTCAGTGTGGCCCTGTACTTCTCCTTCGTGACTCTTCAGTTCGATCCTTCCATGGATGAGGTCAAGGGTTCCGTCAAAGGCGGGGCTGCCATCGGCGCATCCTCCGTCCTGCTGGTTGCGATTGTGGCTATCTTTCTGCTGTATGCGAACACCATCTTCATCAAGCGCCGCAGTAAGGAGATCGGGCTGTTCCAGCTAATCGGGCTGACCAAGAGCAGAATCTTCATGCTGCTGAGCGCCGAGAATCTGATTCTGTATTTCGGATCGATGTTCGCGGGAATCGGTGCAGGGTTTGTGATGTCAAGGCTGATCCTGATGATTCTGTTCAAAATTCTGGAGGTCGACCGGCTGGCGGCCTTGCGCTTCTCCCCCGAGGCTTTGCAGCGGACGGTGCTGGTTTTTGCCGCCGTGTACGTGCTGATTATGATCATGAATTACACCTTCATCCGGGCCCAGAGCATTCTGTCGCTGTTCAAGGCTAGGGCCACTTCCCAGACGCGTATTCAGCGAATGTCGCTGTGGGAGGTTGTGATCGGCGTCCTTGGGATCGGCAGTATATTCGGGGGATATTATATCTCCGGGGAGCTGTTCAGCGGCAAATTCACGGGCATGAACGGATTGATGTATGCAATGATTGCCATACTCACACTGGTAATTATCGGAACCTATCTGTTCTACAAAGGCTCGGTCAGCTTTCTTTTCAATCTCATCCGCCGCAGCAAAAAGGGCTACTTGTCCATTCGGGAGGTATTATCGCTCTCTTCCATTATGTTCCGGATGAAATCGAACGCCCTGCTGCTGACGGTCATCACCACGGTATCTGCGCTGGCGATCGGCCTGCTCTCTCTAAGCTATATCTCTTATTATTCGGTGGGAGCCTCTGCCAGAGAGAGTTCACCGGATGATTACGGCTTCCTTCAGAAGGCGGATGAGGCCGGATTCCGGGGGGCGCTCGACAAGGCCGGCATAGGTTATACCACACTGGAGATTCCAACGGTTCAGGTAGAAGTGGATCTTAAGGAAGTTTTGGAGACTAAAAATTACCCCAACAATGACACCAATCTTTCTGCAACTGTGATCAGTGACAGCAGTCTGAAGGACATGGATTTGCAGCCAGGTGAGGTAAAAATTATGGGATATACAACTACGAAGCAAACCATGCATCAGCTCAAGAACAAGGGAGAACTCGAATTCTCCACTATGGATGGTGTGATTAAGCAGCAGCTGGCGGGTTTATCAGAGGAGACTGTGCTGCCGTTCTATTTTGGCGGGGGAGTCTTGGGGGTGTTCGTGGTGGATGATTCTGTCTTCCAGGAGTTACTCCAGCATAAAGACCCGGATGAGCAAAAAAGAGTGAAAGGCGGAGGGATTTATTACGGTCTAAACCTTAGGGAATCTTCGCAGGCCAAGCAGGCGTACGAGATTTATAAGCAGCAAAAGCCAGAGCTGCAAAGCTTCTCGCAATATGAGTTTGAGTTCAACCAGCGGACCAGTATGGGCCTGATTATGTTCATTGTCGGCTTCCTGGGCCTGACGTTCCTGATTACCTCCGGCTGTATTCTCTACTTCAAGCAGATGGACGAGAGCGAGGAGGAGCGGGAGGGATATACGATCCTGCGCAAGCTGGGCTTCACCCAAGGGGACCTTCTGCGAGGTATCCAGTTCAAGCAGCTGTTCAATTTCGGTATTCCGCTGATTGTCGGCTTATGTCACAGTTATTTTGCGGTAAAATCCGGCTGGTTCCTGTTTGGAACCGAGATGCTGACCCCGATGTTCGTAGTTATGGGGCTATATACCGTGCTGTATTCGATTTTCGGCCTCCTGTCGGTCCTGTATTACAAGCGGGTGATCCGGGAGTCGCTGTAAAGAGATGAAGTGAAAAAATGAATTAAAGAGGATGGCCTTCGGGCTGTCCTTTTCTTTTTGCGTGTGTGCAATCATAAAGTTGCTATCCATAAGTGTCCTCCTCTTGTCTTACGCAAAACAGGCAGCGATAATGGTATAATAAGACTGAAACGTAGCAGACCCATCCCAATGGGAGGTGCTTACGATGAACGAACCTGTGCTGAAAAAAGCCATGAACACGCTGGAGTTTCTGAGTCAGAAGGAGGAGGCGCGCAGACAATACGAAGCGCGTCAACGCTATCTGCATGACGAAGCGTCGATGTATGAAGCGGCTAAGGTAGCCGAGGCTAAGGGTAAGGCCGAGGGAATGGCTAAGGGAATAGCAGAAGGCAAAGCAGACGCTCAAAAAGAAACAGCTCATAAACTGCTTGTTCTAGGTATAGAGCTATCTGTAATCGCCGGGGTAACGGGCCTTTCCATAGAAGAGATTCAGAAGTTAAGGACGATACAGTAAAAGTAGCCAGGGACTGTAGATTATAGACAGAAGAGGTGGGGGCGTGTCAGTTACAGTTGGGGAGATTAAATCAATTAACCGTTATCCGGTGAAATCCTTTGCGGGGGAGGCGCTGGAGTCTTGTAAGGTTGTATCTTACGGAGTGGAGGGGGACCGGTATTGTTCCTTTTATGATATGACCAAAAAAGACTGGTCGCAGTATGTCACTGCCCGGAAGATTCCCAAGATGATGTCCTATAAGGCGGAATATACGGGTGAAGATATCCGGGTGACGGCTGCGGACGGCCGCGTGTTCGGCTGGGATCAGGAGCTGCTGGATGAAATTCAAAGCCTGACTTCCACGGAAATTACCATGTCTGAGTTCATGGCACCACACCCGGAGGAGAAGCACCCGGAGCTGTTATCGGTAGATGGGGCGAGTATTCTGCTGGTGACCGATAAGAGCCTGAAGAAGCTGGAGGCGTTGTGGGGCAAGCCGGTCGATCAGCGCCGCTTCCGGGGCAACTTCCTCGTGGAAGTAAGTGAGGACTCGTTCGGGGAGGAAGAGTGGCTCGGCCGCCGTCTGTCGATAGGCAGTACAGTACTGCAAGTGGATAGCTATTGTGAACGCTGTGTGATGATTACCACGAACCCGGATACCCTCGAACGGGACAGCTCCCTGCTGAAGCAAGTCTACAAAGAGCTGAAGCAGCAGTTCGGCGTCTATGCTTCAGTCATCACTCCAGGAGAGGTTCGGCTCGGTGATCAGGTTGTGATGCTGGATAGCTAAGCTGGACAGACGTCCTACGTTCCTGTCAAAGGTGAGCGGTCACCTACATAATGACTCTTGCGACTATAATGTTGTAAGTTTTACAACTTTGATATCTCAGCAGCGGCACCGTTGGGAGAATTGTTGCACAGATTGCAGGAACTGTCCGGAATAGCTGCCTTATGCGAAGGAATTGCTGCATTTTATGCAATATTCTCGGGTTAGCGGGTGTTCGATCCGGGGAATGTTGCAATTAGTGCAGGATTGCAGGATATGTAATTATGGACAGTTAAAGGGGGTGAGCGAGATACTGGAACTATCCATGGAACATGCGGATGAGCTGGTGAAGGTGACACATGCGTTGTCTACGGAACTTAGGTTAAGAATGCTTGCGCTGCTCAACACCCGGAGAATGAATGTGGCGGAGCTGGCGGAGGCGCTGGAGATCCCGGTATCGACAGCGGCCTCCAATGTGAAGGTGCTGGAGCAGGCCGGGCTAATCGTGACTGAGCTGCTGCCTGCTTCACGCGGTGCGATGAAGGTCTGCAGCCGGATCTATGATGATATCAAGATCATCATCAATGCCCCGCAGCCCCTGGCTGAGGCCGGCCAGGGCGAGTATTGCTACGAGATTGCCATGCCGATCGGCAATTTCACCGCCTGCGAGGTGGCGCCGACCTGCGGCATGGTCAGTGAGACGGGGCCGATTATTACGGAGGACTCGCCGGCGGGGTTCTTTCACCCGGACCGGGTACAGGCCCAGCTACTCTGGCTGCGCAAGGGTTATCTCGAATACCGCTACCCGCTGGAGATTCCGTCAGGGGCAGAGATCCGCGAGATCCAGTTCTCAATGGAGATCTGTTCGGAAGCGCCGAATTATGCCAATGACTGGCCTTCGGATATTACGCTCTGGATCAACGGGGTTGAGGTGGGCACCTGGACCTCACCGGGCGACTTCGGCGGCAGGCGCGGAAAGCTGAACCCTGCCTGGTGGATCGATTCGGGCACCCAGTTCGGTGCACTCAAGACCTGGAGCGTAGACCATACCCGCAGCGCCATTGACCATCAGGAGCTATCCGCTGTGACTCTGAAGCAGCTTAACCTCCCCCGGCGGAGCCATGTGGATCTGCGGCTGGGCGTGAAGGAGGATGCCAGGTACAAGGGCGGAATGAACTTGTTCGGCAAGAAGTTCGGCGACCATGAGCAGGACCTGGTGATGAAGATTTTTTATAGTGTGAAGGCCTAACAGGAATACGAATTGGGCTTATTGTGAAGAACCTGCTGCTTCCGGCGGGTTCTTTTTCGTTGTTGATTAGAAATTGGCGATGGCGCAGGCATTTTGTTCTGATAAGCATTGTGCATTGACATTTCAGCGGATTCTGCAATAATTAATACATATTTATTGTATTAAAACAAAATTATTGTTTATAAGGAGCGTGCATTGTTCCATGACAACCCGGCATTATATCAAGGATTATCCGCGGCCGCAGTTCGTCCGTGACGCCTGGCAGAGCCTGAACGGAGAATGGGATTTTCGCTATGACGATGACAACACGGGGGAACGGGAGAGATGGCATGAGGAGCTGCACGGCGATCTGAAGATTCAGGTTCCATTCACGTATGAGACGGAGGCGAGCGGAATCGGTGAGACCGCGTTCCATCCATATGTATGGTATGAGCGGGAGGTGCAACTACCTGACAGCTTGGGCAACAAGCGGGTGCTGCTGAATTTTCAGGCGGTGGATTACATCGCGAAGGTGTGGGTGAACGGCAGCTATGCCGGGGGGCACCAAGGCGGGTATGCGGCTTTTACACTGGATATTACCGATTATCTCAACACGGGAGCCGGAGCAGTGAACCGTCTGACGGTCAAGGCTGAGGATAGCCAGAGCTGTACACAACCACGGGGCAAGCAGCGCTGGGTGGATGAGAATTTCGAGTGCTTCTATGTGCAGACCACGGGAATCTGGCAGAGTGTGTGGCTGGAGTATGTATCCCCTTCGTACCTGAGGTCTGTCAAAATCACCCCGGATCTCGATAACCGCTCGGTCCATTTTGAATACAACACCCATGGGGCAAGCACTGATCTCCGGCTGGAGACCCGGATCAGCACCGGGGAGAAGACCTTCAAGCAGGTCTCGCTGCAGGCAGACCGGGCCTCGCTGCAACTGGATATAGAGCTGACGCATGAAGCAAACGGGCCGTGGAAGCTCCAATCCTGGTCGCCTGCGGCACCGGTGCTGTACGAGGTGGAGTTCGTTCTGTACCAGGCAGAGCAGGTAATAGACCGGGTCTACTCCTACTTCGGACTCCGCAAAATCTCCATCGAACAGGGCAAGGTGCTGCTCAACAATACGCCAGTGTATCAGAAGCTGATTCTGGACCAGGGCTATTGGCCGGACAGCCATCTGACCCCGCCTTCGGAGGAGGCGCTGATTGCTGATATCGACGCGATTCTGGCGATGGGCTACAATGGGGTCCGCAAGCATATGAAGATTGAGGATGCGCGCTTCCTATACTGGTGTGATGTGAAGGGACTGCTGGTCTGGTCAGAGATGGCGGCCACCTATGAGTTTGGCGATGAGGCAGTGGAGCAGTTCACGAAGGAGTGGACAGAGATTGTCCGGCAGCAGTATAATCATCCCTCGGTGATTACCTGGGTGCCTTTTAACGAATCCTGGGGGATTCCGCAGGTCTACACGAATAAGCGGCAGCAGCAATTCACTGAGGGCATCTATCATCTGACTAAGGCGATGGACCCGGATCGTCCGGTGATCGTCAATGACGGCTGGGAGCATACGATCAGCGATATTATAACCTTACATGACTATGAGGAGAGCGGTGCTGCGTTACTAGAACGTTATGCAGACTCTGGCAGTCTGCTTGGCGGCAGTTCCTCGTTCAACAATTGGAAATACGCGATGGCCCAGGGCTACGAATACAGAGGTCAGCCTGTCATAGTCAGTGAATTCGGGGGTATTGCCTTCGACACCGGCGAAGGGTGGGGCTATGGAGAGCAGGTGGGCAGTACAGAGGCGTTCATCGAGCGGTTCCGCAGCATCACACAAGCGATCAAGGATACCCCATACATCTGCGGTTATTGCTATACCCAAGTTACGGATGTGCAGCAGGAAGTGAACGGACTATTGACGGCGGACCGGACACCGAAGATTCCACTGGAAGAGATTCGTAAGATTAACCGGCAGGCGGGCAGATAATCGTAACATTGTGGCCTAAATAGCGGTGAATTATCGGTTCAATGACAACGGGATGCCCTTTAGAATCTTTGGTGAAAGCACTTACATTCATTCTGGTGCTGTTCAACAGGCTTCACCAATGAAGATTAAGAGGAGGGCTTACGTGTTCAAAAAATGGTTCATCTCGCTGTCCGCTTCCCTGTGTCTGCTGCTGGTTTTTGCCGCCGTTCCGGCCTTGGCCGCGAATGGTCCCGTGGTGTGGGGGACTTCGTCCACCATCACCAACATTAACACGTTCACCGATGCGGGTCCCGATGCCCGCGGAATCAGGCCCGGAACCTTCGGTTCCGAATATGCGCGGATGATCAAGCTGGCCAACGGGGACTGGCTGGCGGTCGCCGCCATCTACGACAACAACGGATATACCAAGGTGTCCTGGGGCGGCACCCGGCTCCAGGTCTTCCGCAGCACCGACAACTGCCGCACCTGGTCGCTGATGTCCACACTGTGGGAGGACGGCCGTGACCTGGACAACGGGCAGTTCGTGCAGCTCCCGAGCGGCGATATTTTGCTGGCGATGCGTTCTGTCCGCTGGCAGGAATCGTACAAGCTAAGAGTGTATAAAAGCACGAATGGAGGGGCGAATTGGAGCTTCCTCAGCACCATCGACGAGAACAACGGCGCTCCCGGCGCGCTGGGGAATCCCGACAAAGGCGTGTACGAGCCGCATATGCAGCTCCTGAATGACGGCTCGGTCGCCGTGATGTATGCAAGCGAGAAGCATGTGACGGAGAATCCGTCGTACAGCCAGATCATCTCCCAGAAAATCTCCACCAATGGGGGTGCGAGCTGGGGGAATGAAATCTATGTGGCCTGGGACCCGTCCAATTCCGGGGCACGCCCGGGGATGCCGGTCTGGACCAAGATGGCGAATGGGCAGTATATTGTAGCTTTTGAGGTGTGCGGGACGCAGAACTGCAGAATTTTCACCAAAAAAAGTGCGGACGGCAAGACCTGGTCCAGCGGCATCGGCACCCAGGTCTCCACTAACCAGCAGGGCGGTCCTTACATCTTGTCCTTGGCGGACGGGCGTCTCCTGCTCAGCTCCAACTCCAACGTGCTGTCCCTTAGCAACGATTACGGGAATACTTGGGTGGACAATGATATTCCGGCCTTTGGCAATTCATGGTGGACCGCGATGTATCAGACGGGCGCGAATGAGATCGCTTTCGTGGATTCGGTCGACCGGAGTGTCGGCGGGCATAATGTCCAGGTGCGGTTCGGGACGCTCAGCGGCGCGTACAGCAATGATTTCTCGGCGAATGACAACGGATGGGCCCGTTATGGCGGATCATGGGCGGTGAGCGGCGGCACCTATAACCTGAATTCAGTGAATGCCGACAAATCGCTGCTCACCCCGTATCCTTCCAAAATGAATTATACGCTGGAGGGCGACATCCGGCTGAATAATGCAGGCCAGGGCAGTCTTCTGTTCAATGTAACCGGTCCGGGAACCGGGGCCGATCTGCAAAAGGGTTACGCAGCAGGGATTGACTCTGCCGGTGAGGTCTGGCTTGGACGGTTCAATAATAACTGGACCTCTCTCCAGACCGTAAATACCCCTATTGCCGTCAATACCTGGTACCACATGAAGGTTGTGGTCAATAACGGTAACATCAAGGTATATGTCGGAGATATGACGGTGCCTAAGATTGAACGCAATGAAGCGGTATACGCTTCAGGCACGGTTGGGGTACGCGGCGGCTTCGGCAACAGCGTCAGCTTCGACAATTTTACAGTGAATTAACTGGAAATTCAGGGGGACCTCTCAAGAGGTCCCTCTTTGCATGCGAACACGAGCGTTCTCTACCGGTCGATTCTCCACCCTCAGTAAGATCGTCTACCTGTCCGCGGATTTAGCCCGGTTAACATCTGTCGTTTGTTCACCAAGGAGCGGCGGTTTGTCGGTTCAAGCACAGCAGTGTTCGCTGTAAAGTTAGAGGTAAGAAAGCCCTTACATCAAGCGGTGACGGCTTTCCTTGCATAAACTTTACGGAGAAGAGGGTTGTACAGATGAGGATGAACAAAAGCTTAACAAGTGTGGCTACGGCCGGGCTGGCGCTGGCTCTGGTCCTGCAGGGATGCTCTTCCGGAAATACAGAGAACGGAGGGGCCAAGGCATCGGATGAACCGGCGGCAACAGGGAGCACAAGCAGCAGTCCGGTGGAAATCTCCTTCTGGAATATGTTCGGCGGCGGAGAAGGGGAGTTCGTGGACCAGATTATTAAGGACTTCAACGACTCGCAGCAAGAGGTGACCGTTAAGCCGCTCCGGCTGGAATCCAATGAGTATTACGCGAAGCTTGGTACAGCACTATCGTCTTCCAAAGGCCCGGATGTCGCGGTCGCTCACGTGGAGCGGATCTCGCCGTTCGTGAAAGCCCAGCAGATTGTACCGGTGGATGAGCTGGCCTCCAAGGTAGGATTCGACCTGAAGCAGATTTCGGATTCCAATATTAAAAGCGTATCTTATGAAGGCAAGCCTTACGCAGTTCCGCTGGATACTCACTTCCATATGTTCTACTACAATAAAGATATTCTGAAACAGGCCAATCTGCTGAAAGAGGACGGTACGCCGAAGCTGGGCGATATAAACCCGGCAGGCTTTGAGAAGACGCTCTCTGAGATTCAAGCCAAGGTGCCGGATGTCCAGGCGATGGCGGTGAACACGCCTTATTTCCAGGAGCCGTTCCTTAATCTGTATTATGAAGCCGGCGGCGAGCTGCTGAACCCGGAGATGACCAAGGCGAGCATCAACAACCCGCAGGCGCTGGATGTGCTGAACTTCTATATGGATGTCTTCAATAAAAAATATGCCGATCTCAATGACAAGACGCCATGGGATACCTTCCATAACGGCAAAGCCGCCTTCTGGTTCGGCGGGGTCTGGGAAGCAGGGCTGCTGCTGGGAGACGAATCACTCCATATCGGCGCGATGCCATTGCCTCCGTTCTTCGGCAGCCAGACGCATTGGGGCAGCTCCCATACGCTGGTCATCCCGTCATATGTCACTCCCGAGAAGCAAGAGGCCGCAGCCAAGTTCATGAAGTATTTCTCTGAAGTGGGCGGGGAGATCTGGGGTCAGGCGGGCCATGTGCCGGCGAACAGCAAGATTACGGAGAGCGAAGCCTACAAGAGCTTACCTTACCGCAGTGAATTCATCGAGGCGCAGAAGACGGTGAAGTTCGCGCCGCCAACCGATAAATATACGACGATTATCACCACTGTGTCGGAAGGACTGCAGAACATTATCTTCGGCAGCGAGACGCCGGAGGATGGCCTGGCTAAGCTGGAGAAACAGATTAACGAGGTGTTGGAGAACTAGCCTTATCCGGCCGGATTGGGAGGAACTCCTGCCGGGAGGCAGGTCAGCCCCGATCCGGCTCATGATTCATTTCACCTGAAGGAGAGAGATAACAATGGAGCGGAGCTTGAGTGAGAAAAGGTCGGCTGCGGCTCTTCGCAGAGCAGAGCCTGTACATCTGCTGACTGAACTGAAGGCGATTCTTTATCTGATCCCGTTCCTGATTCCGTTCACGGTGTTCTATCTGTGGCCGGTGATCCGCGGAGCCTGGATGAGCCTGCATGTGTGGGGCATTCAAGGGATGCAGAAGTACGTGGCTCTAACGAACTATGCAAAAATTCTGACGAATTCAGATTTCTATGCGTACCTGTGGAACTCGTTCTATTTCGTGCTGCTGTGCGCGCCTACAGTCATTATCCTGGGGCTGCTGCTGGCCCTTATTATTAATCAGCGAATCTGGCTGCGGACCCTGATCCGCTCGGTGTTCTTTCTGCCGTATGTGCTGTCAGTCTCCGTGGTCAGCTTCATCTGGCTGCGGCTGCTGGATGCGAAGAACGGCCCGGTCAATGCAGCCTTACATATGCTTGGCATTCATGCAGACATTAACTGGCTTACGGATCACCGGTTTGTCTGGTGGGCGATTACGCTGGCGACCGACTGGTGGAGCGTGGGATTTGTCATGGTCCTCTTTCTGGCCGGGCTGCAGGAGATCCCGACCGATCATTATGAAGCGGCGAAGATCGACGGCGCGAATGCCTGGCAGCGATTCTGGAGCGTTACCCTGCCGGGACTGTCCAGTGTGATGAAGATCCAGATCTTTTATCAGATTATCAACTGTCTCAAGCTGTTCGGTCAGGTACAGATTATGACCGGCGGAGGTCCGGGCGATTCCACGAATACGATGATCCGATACATTTATGTCACGGGGTTCAAAAAGGATATGTTCGGCATGGCTGCAGCGCAGTCCATGGTGTTCTGCCTCATCATGCTGCTGATCGCCGTGATTCAATTCAAAATTACAGACCGCAAGGACGGATAGGAGAGGAGAAGATTCATGAAGAAGCTTGGTTTAAATGCTGCGGCGACGGTGCTTGCCCTGCTGTTTGTTTTTCCGCTGATCTGGATGTTTCTCACCTCCCTGAAGCCCGATGGCGTGAATGTCTATACGCTGGCCGATTGGGTGGATTGGTCGGATCTGAATACCGGTAATTATGTAAAAGTCATAAGGGATTCGCAGATTCTGCTCTGGACCTGGAACAGTCTGGTGATCGGCGTGCTTACTACCCTGATCTCCATTCTGCTGAGCTCGCTGGCGGCCTTCTCGTTCTCCAAGCTGCCATTCCGCACACGGGGCATCTTCTATGTGCTGATTGTCTCGGGCCTGCTGATTCCGACAGAAGCCATTCTGATTCCGCTCTATGAAACTGCCCTGCATCTGGAGCTGATCGATAATATCTGGGCCATTATTCTCCCGGGATTGACCAACCCGATCGGTATTCTGCTGCTGAAGCAGTTCATGGACGGCGTGCCTAAGGATTATATTGAAGCCGCTCAAATCGACGGCAGCCGCAGCTTCCGGCTCTGGTGGAGTATCTGCCTGCCGCTGACCCGCTCCGCGATGGTGTCGGTGGGGATCTTCTTTTTCATCCTCTCGTGGAACAACTTCCTGTGGCCTTATCTGGCGATTACCTCGGAGGAGAATATGATTCTGTCGGCAGGGCTGCCCACCTTTTTGTCGAATAATAATATGTCGCTCAATCTCATTATGACAGCCAGTGCCATTGCGGCGATTCCGACGATTGTTGTCTTTATCCTGCTCCAGCGTCAGATTGTTCAGGGCGTTGCCATGTCAGGGGTTAAGGGTTAGCCTGAACCACCAGATTATATAACGGGAAAGGATATAGAGCATGCGTACATCTCCTGAGAGTTCTGCCAGGTCCCTGCGGCTCCGCTTGATATCCTGGATCATTCAAATGAAGAGCAGCATGCGCTATAAGTGGATGCTGCTGCTTGTTCTCTTCTCCTTGACACCGCTGGTGGTCATGGGGATTATTTCTTTTTCCATCTCGAAATCTACCATTAATGACAAGGCCACCGAGTATTCGGAGCATCTGCTGGATCAAACCGCTGATAATCTCGATACGCGCTTGGGCATCTACAAGGATATGCTGATGCAGGTGCTGAACAATCATGAGATTGTGGGGATGCTGCGGGCCCTCGATGGGGCCGGTCCGGCCAGCTATGATGTGGATAGTCTGTCGCTGACGACGAAGCTGTCCACGATTGTGGCGATTAATCAGGATGTGCAGTCCATCTCCTTCGTATCGGATAAGCATTATATCAAAGGCATCTACCGCTGGAGCACGCGTACGCCCGCCGAGGTGGAGCCGTTCCTTGAGACCCTTACAGGCGGCAGCAATTTCCGCTGGTATCCGACCCGATACGGTACTTATGTGGATAGTCTCAATTCGCAGAGCACCCATGTCTTCTCCGTCGCCAAGCAGCTCTATAAAATATCCGATGACAGTCCCCTGAAGATTGTAGCGGTGCTGGATATCCGTGAGGATGTGATTAAGGAGCTGGTCTCCAAGGCGGTCAGCAACAACCGTGATCTGCAAAGCTTCGTGATCGATGGCGGAGGCAGGCTCGTCTCGTACCCGGACAGCGGGCTGATCGGCCGGAGCGTGAGCGAGGTGCTGGGTCAGACCGGATATGAGCAGCTCGTGCGTACCGGACAGGAGGAAACGAGATTCCCGCTCGCTTACAAGGGAGACAGTCTAATCGTGAATGCCAAGAAGCTGCATACGAATGACTGGGTGGTTGTGAATGTGATCTCCAAGGCTGCGCTGTTTCAGGATTCCAACCGTCTTCTGCAGATTTTCATCTTCGTCGGGCTGCTCTGCATTGTGTTCTCCGTTATTGCTGCACTAGTGCTGGCGAATTCAATTACGAACCCGATTCTAAAAATGATCCGGCTGATGCGCCAAGTCATGTCCGGTGAGCTCAGCGTGCGCTACAAAGCGAAAAGCAGACATGACGAGATTGATATCCTCGGCGATAATTTCAACACGATGGTGATACAGATCGACGGACTGCTTAAGGCGGTATATCTGGAGCAGGAGCAAAAACGGATGGCAGAGCTGAAGGCGCTGCAGGCGCAGATTAACCCCCATTTTCTATACAACACGCTGGATATTATTAAATGGACGGCACTCATTCAGAAGGCTCACAACGCGGCAGAGATGGTCAGCTTGTTGTCGCGTCTGCTCAGGATCAGCCTGGGCCGGGGGGAAGAGACGGTGACGGTGGAGGAAGAGATCGAGCATGTCCAGTGTTATCTGGGGATTCAGAAATTCCGCTTCAACTTCAATATTGACACCGTGGTTGAGATAGATGAAGATGTGCGCAACCTGCGGACACCGAAGCTGATTCTTCAGCCGATTGTGGAGAATGCGATCATCCATGCTTTTGGAGAGATGGAGTCCGGCGGGATCATCCGCATCACTTGCACCAAGGCGGCGGGCAATCTGCTGTGGTTCGAGGTCACGGACAACGGCAAAGGCATGGACCCGGCGCTGGCCAGCAGTCTGCTAGACGGGGAAGCAGGGGAAGAGGAGAAGCCGGGGGGCATCGGGCTGGCGAATGTGGATGAACGGGTCAAGCTGATTTGTGGCAAAATGTACGGGATCGAAATTCACAGTGAGCCGGGCACAGGTACGACGATACGGGTCAAGCTGCCGCTCATGACAGATGATATAAGGGGGAACCTCTGATATGTACCGGGTCATTATCGTAGAAGATGAATTTATCGTGAGATATGGCATCCGGTCGATGATTGAATGGGAAGCCATCGGGATGGAGGTCACCGGAGAGGCCGGGAATGGCCGGGAGGCGCTGGAGCTGATGGCCGCCGGACTGCCCGACATCCTGATTACGGATATCAAAATGCCTGTCATGGACGGCATTGAGCTGATTGCCGAGGTGCGTAAGCTGTCCCCGGACCTGAAGATTCTTATCCTCAGTAACCTGGAGGATTTCCAGTATGCCAAGGAAGCGATCAGGCACAGCGTATCCGATTATATTATCAAATCGGATATGATGCCGCGTGACTTCGAGCAGGTACTGCTGAAGCTGAAGCAAGGACTGGATGAAGCGCTGAAGCCTGTGCTGGTTCATGCCGCACCTGTACAGGCGGAGGCCGTAGCTGTGCACAAGGAGAGTCTGCTGCTGGAGCTGCTGGAGCGTGGGGCAGTCCATGGGCTGGAGGCCAGCCGTGAGGCGCTTGTGAAGGCGGGGCTGGCCGGGGTGCCGCCGCTCTATCTGCTGCATGTGGTGCCGGGCAGTGGCTCTGAGCTAAGGTACGCCCGGGGTGCGGCCGCTATCCGTAGCGTTCTGGCAGAGCTCTGGCAGGATGCTGCCTTTGGGTACGAGTTGATCCCTGACAGGCAGGGCGCCGTTCAATTGATCGTGACTGCCGGGATGAACGGGCAGGCGGACGGCCCGGCTGTTCTCGGGCGCTTGCGGAGCTTGGGGGAAGAGCTCATTCAGCGCTTGTGCGAACAATACGGCTGGACAGTGACCATCGGTATTAGCGGGCCTATAGAGCAGTGGGGAGCGCTCAAGGACGCTTATAAAGAGGCCGCCGGAGCTGCCGGGATGAAGCTGTTCTTGGGGACCGGGCGTGTGCTGGTTCACGGGAGTCCGGAGCTGCTGGCGCAGGAGGGGCCTGGGGCGCAGGGGACACAGCTCCAAATGGCACAGCCTCAAGCGCAACAGACTCATATCCATAGATCGCACCCTGACGCAACGCAGCTTCAGCCGCAGGCTCAATCGCTTCAAATCAGCAGTCTGCAGATTCAGTCGATGGTCTATGCATTCCAGTCCAGGGAGCTGGAAGCATACCTGGAGCAGCTATTCGGACAGCTTGCCATGCGCCGGGATGCTGAGCTGGTGCAGATTATTACGCTGGAGCTGCTGATGATTCTAACCACTCTGTGGCCGGATGTGTCAAGAGACGCCGAGCAGGTGCTGGAGCTGAAGAAGCAGTATTTCGACGAGCTGTCGAAGCTGGAGACGCTGGAAGAGAACCGTTTATGGTTCCTGCAGGCTTTTCAGGCGCTTATTTCGCATATGAAAGAGATGTATAATAGCGACCGTAACAGCATTATTAAGGCGACCCAGTATATTCAGCAGTATTATCACCAGGAGATCACGCTGCAGTCGATCAGCCGTTTGGTCCATCTCAGTAAGAACTATTTCGCCAATTTGTTCCGCAAGGAAGTGGGGGAGAGCTTCCTCGAATATCTCACCCGCATCCGCATCGAGAAGGCCATGACGCTGCTGACAGGAGAGCTGAAGGCCGGGGACGTAGGCAGCCTGGTCGGTATCCAGGACCCGAAATATTTCTCCAAGGTGTTCAAAAAAATTACCGGCCTGTCTCCCTCGGAATTTCGCGCACTGGCCCGGAAAGAGCAGTGAGGCGGGGGCCGGCGGAACTAACTGAAAGCGATTGCATATTTTAGGAGGGGCTGGGAGAGGATGTACTGCAAACCATGCCTCTCCTTTTTTGCTGTGGTGAAACAGTGGAAAGACAGAGGCAAGAGTATTGACAAAATAGCACTCGTTAGTGATAATGATAATTGTTATCAATTAAATACATACATACTGGGGAGACAAGAGATATGAGAAAAGGGATTCACGTACTATTGATTATGATGACTTTTATCCTGGTGCTGGCAGGTTGCGGTAAGGCAGCTACTGCACCGGAACCGAGCAAAGAGACTGTTTCCGGCGGTGCGCCTGCTGAAGAGACTGCTGGTCCGATTACGGTGCAGCATAAGCGTGGAGAGTTTACACTGGACAAGCCTGCTATACGTGTTGTCACGTTGGAATGGACGTATACAGAGGATGTTGTTGCCCTGGGGGTTCAGCCTGTCGGCAATGCCGATAATGCAAACTATAAAGTGTATGTAACCGATGAAGCTGCTCTGGATGACAGCGTAACCGATATCGGAACACGCAGTGAACCGAATATGGAGGCTATTGCTGCACTCAAGCCGGATCTGATTATTGCTAATGCGGACAACAATAAGAATGTGTATGATCAGCTGAACGCGATTGCTCCAACGCTCGAATTTGATCCATACGATGGTGAAGGCTATAACTATGATAAGATGACGACCATTTTTAATACCATTGCAGCCGTTCTGGGCAAAGAAGATCAAGCGAAGGAAGTTCTGAGCGGTCTGGATCAGCACTATGCGGATGCCAAAGCAAAGCTGGCTGCAGCCGGTAAAGAAAATTTCCACTATGTTTTGACACAGGCATTCACCTATCAAAACGCGGCTTCCTTGCGGATGTTCTCGGATAATTCGGTCGTAGCAGGTACCCTGAACAAGATCGGCATGGTCAATGATTGGCAGCCGGACAAGCTTGAAAATTACGGTTTCTCTACTGTGGGCATCGAATCCTTATCCGCTGTACAGGACAGTAGTTTTATCTATATTACACAACCGGATGATGACGTGTTTGGAACGGCGATGAAGAATAATTCAGTATGGAACGGTTTGAACTTTGTGAAGGAAAAACGGACGTACCAGTTGGGGAGTACCACATGGACCTTTGGCGGACCGGTTTCTTCCAAAGTGCTGGTTGACGGTGTAGTTGAGGCGATTACCAAATGAGCTCGCTTCAAGGAGCCAAGCCAGCAGTGAGCTGGCGTATGTTAAGCATCTATGGGGGCGGTCTGACCGCCCTTATCGTGCTTTTTTTTGTAAGTTTATGTTATGGTGAGGCCGCCATTTCTTTGCAGGACGTCTGGGGTGCGCTTACGAACAGACAAGGGACGCTTGAGCATAATATGATCTGGGATTTGCGTATGCCGCGTACCGTTATTGGCATTCTTGCCGGTGGAGCGCTTGCTGTTGCTGGAGCATTGCTGCAGACGATTACGCGAAACCCGCTGTCTGCTTCAGACACGCTTGGTATCAATGCCGGGGCTTACTTTGTCGTTGTGCTCGGCGCTATTCTTTTTCCGGGGGTACTCAGTCAGTCGCCATTTCTTTTTGCTGCCATGGGTGGCCTGTTCGCTGCGTTTGCCGCTTATTTTATGGGTGGCGGACGGAAATCCACTCCGGTAAGACTGGCATTGTCCGGTATGATTGTGTCGATGATACTGGGTTCATTTACGAGCGCATTACATATTTTTTACTCCATGGAGACACAGGGGTTATTTCTGTGGGGTTCAGGGACACTTGTTCAAAATGACTGGACGGGTGTTCAATATGCCTGGCCGTGGGTTACGGGAGTAACGCTGCTCGCGCTGCTTTTGTCCAAGCAATGGGATATGCTGGAGCTGGATGAATCTACTGCTTCCTCGCTCGGCCAGAGAGTTGGACTTGCCCGGGCGGGCGGACTCATCATTGCGGTTATTCTGGCTGCTGTGATTGTCAGTGTCATTGGCCCCATCGGCTTTGTCGGTCTGGTGGCTCCACATTTGGTCCGTCTGAGTGGTGTGCGCTCCAATCGGCTGTTGATCCCTGGTGTATTCATCTGGGGGGCAGCGCTGCTGGTTGGGGCGGATGTGCTTGCCAAAATGATACACAACTCCAGCATGGAGCTGCCAACAGGTGCGGTTATGGCCATCATTGGTGCGCCTTGGCTGATTTGGCTGGTGCTTACCCGCATGAAAGCCGGGAATGGCGGGGGCATGACCACATCTATGAGCACTGGCGGACGTGTGCGCCGCTTCGCCTTCATGCCGCTGGCTATTCTTTTCTCAGCGATTACGATTCTGTTGCTGTTGCTTAGTACGATGTTTGGCGGAATGCGTATTCCTCTAGCAGAGCTGCTGCCAAGCCTGTTCCAGTCCGATGGCATGTTCTCTACACTTGTGCAGCTTCGCATCCCGCGAACGCTGGTGGCTGCAGGGTCAGGGGCTGCTCTCGCCGTCAGCGGTGTACTGATCCAGATGGCAGTGCGTAATCCGCTGGCTGATGCTTCCATTGTCGGAGTATCTTCGGGTGCAGGGCTGGGAGCAATGATGGTGTTCATCCTCTGGCCTGGTCTGCCGATGTATATGCTGCCTGCTGCGGCTATCGCGGGCGCAGCCCTTGCGGCAGCCGTTGTATTTTCGCTCTCATGGACCAAAGGCTTGAATCCATCCGCAGTTGTACTGCTGGGGATTGCCATGTCAGCTATAGCTGGTGCGGGCATTCAAATTCTGATTGTACGCGGAGCCGTCTACGGCAGCAGCGGTTACATCTGGCTTACAGGCAGTACGTATGCCCGTACATGGGAACAGGTCAAGGTCATTGGCCTCTTCCTGCTGATTCTGATTCCGGTCGCCTGGTGGCTTGCCCGCAGATTCGAGCTGCTGGTGTTTGATGACAACAGCGCTTCCGGGCTTGGCATGAACGTACGGCGTACCCGCCTGCTCGCGATGGCAACGGGTGTTTTGCTTGCGGCTGGCGCCGTCGCTTGTGTAGGTACGGTCGGATTTATCGGTCTGATTGCACCGCATATGGTCCGGCTGTTAACAGGCCACAAGCTGAGACAGTCCATGTTCCTGTCGGCACTGGCCGGGGCCGTTCTGCTGGTGCTCGCCGATACGATAGGCAGAACGGTAATGGCTCCAACCGAAATACCGTCAGGTATTCTGATTGCAATCATAGGCACACCCTACTTCCTGTACCTGATGTACCGTTCGAATTGGCGCAAAGCGGTCAAATAAAAAAAGCACAAAACCCTACTGTAGCATTGTGAATATGACCATTACCGGACTTTAACATGCCAGCGTCTCATTCGCAGAGCAGTCATTCAGATGCTGTAGGCGCAGGAACGATAGTAACTGCAGTTTATACAATAGAATGCTGTAAAAAAGGCGTCGAAATAGAATCTATTGTATTCCGTACAATTGAATGTTGAAAAAGGGCTATTTTTCACCCAAAACCCAACATTCTACTGTATGAACTACAATAGAATCTCATTTTATGGTCAGCTATGCGTTTTCTATTGTAGGAAATACAATCACCTATTGGAATGTAAGAGCAGAAATCGGTAACGGGTGCAGGATCAGTCCAATATCAGCTCTATGTTCAGGCTCCAGCCTTTAACATCCCTGAGCTTCAATCTTACAGGTTTAAAGCTGATGCTTTAGTGGGTATCTTAATCTCATTTATGGAATAAAATTACTTATTTAATTCAGGTGCTCCACTAGATCAGTTGAAGGAACTAGTGGAGCTGAAAGTGGGCTATATGGTGAAATCAGAGGAATTAAGGAGGAGAGGATGAACAAAATAAAATCAATGTTGCCGGCCCATCCACGCGCTCAACGGCCCGCCCTCCGGCCTGCTTTCCTGCCTGCTGCTCTGCTGTTAAGCCTGCTCCTGATCACAGGCTGCACAGACCTCTCTTCCGGGGACCCGGAGCCCCCGGAGCCCAGAGCGCCGGTCACGGTGTCCTTCTGGAATCCGTTTGGCGGAGGGGAAGGCGAGTTCGTGGAGCGGATCATCCGCGATTACAACGCTTCGCAGCCTGAAGTATTCGTCAAGCAGCTCAGGCTGGAATCGAACGAATATTATGCGCGGCTCCGCACCGCTCTGTCCTTCGGCAAGGGGCCGGATGTGGCGGTCATCCATGCCGACCGGCTGTCGCCGTTCATCAAGGCGAAGCAGATCACTCCGCTGGATAATCTCGCTGTACAAGCCGGATTCCAGTTTAGCGGCATCAGGGAACAGAATCTCCGGAGTGTCAGCTATGAAGGGCAATACTATGCAGTGCCTCTGGATACCCACTTCCATATGCTCTATTACAACAAAACAATCCTGGCGAAGGCTGGCGTCTTATCTCCTGACGGGCAGCCGCTGCTTGAAGCGGACACGCCAGAGGGATTCATCCGCCTGCTGCGGCAGATCGCGGAACGGGTGCCGGGTGTGCAGCCTATGGCGGTCAATACGCCCTATTTCCAGGAATCCTTCCTTGATCTGTATTATCAGGCGGGCGGGGAACTGCTTAGCCGGGACGGGAAGCGGGCCGCCATCTATAATGAGAAATCCGTGCAGGTGCTGAGCTTCTATCAGCGGCTGTTTGACGAGGGATTAAGCGACCTGGGCGATAATACGCCCTGGGATTCTTTTGACAAAGGGCAGGCGGGCTTGTGGTTCGGCGGGGTATGGGAGGCGGGCCATCATCTGGACAATAAGGCACAGGATATCGGTATGATGCCGCTTCCGCCTGTCTTCGGCAGCAACGGTCAGTGGGGAAGCTCCCACACGCTTGTAATCCCAGCCTATGTGAACGGAGAGCAGCGCGAGGCTGCCATGGACTTCATGAAATACTTCTCAGAGGTGGGGAGTATGATCTGGGGCGAAGCAGGACATGTCCCGGCGAATCTTATGATAGAACAGAGCAGGACATACCGCGCCCTGCCCTACCGGGAGCTGTTCATTCAGGCCAGAGACCAGGTGAAACCGGCACCGCAGACAGATAAATATGCGGCGCTGTTCACGGCCGTGTCCGAGGAGCTGCAGCATATCATCCACAGCCGGATTCAGCCGGAAGCAGGACTTCAGCAGCTGGAGGAGCGTCTGAACGAGATTCTGGCGAACTAGGAGATCAGCTCCGGGACCGGGCAGAAGCGGGGATTCGCGGCACACATCGCTTTGGTGAATTCCGGCCGTGTCTGCCTCAGCACAGCGAAATAACTGCGGATCACATGGTTTAGCTCAGGGCTTCCATTCTGGAAGGACAAGGATTTAAGAGTCTTAACATGTGCGTAATAGTATTTGGTGTTCGACTTGGGCACCTTGAACACGGTTGGCGGGACATACGTAGTGACGTCAAACAGATTGGCATAGCGGTAGCTGCTGCGGACATACTTACTGAACGCTCTGGCAAAATCCGGGTCGCCGACGCGCGGAGAACCGTAAGTATATAGCCGCGGGACGTTGAAGGCGGAATTCGCAGCGATATCCAGTGCACACAGGGTGGCGAGCGCCCCGCCCAGGCTATGGCCTGTTACATATAGCGTCTTCTCCGGGGACAAGGTGCCAAGCACGGAGAGAATGGCATCCCGGGCGGAAGCATAGATATCGGTGAACCCTCTGTGAGTCAGGCAGGGTTCTTTGATGTATTTGAATTTTTTTTGCGCGGCATTGATGTTGGAGAGCCAGTCATTGGTGGAGATGCTGCCGCGCCAGGCCACAACGATCTCCTGCGAAGATTCCAGAATGAAGCCGAACAGCTCCCAGACATTCCCCATCGATTTCGCCTGGAAGCTGTGCACGGCCGAGAAGCCCTCCGGTACCACGAATGCCCCTTCTGCATTGTCGAATTGAGTGTAGGTCTGCCCGCAGACCGCCGCCAGAAAAACCGCCCATTCCGCCTCACCTGTCACGGTACTCATTTTCGCATCCCGCCTTTCTTTTGAAACGATACCGTCCTTAAAAAAGGACGGCATAGCTGTTTCCACTTTATATCTGTGTATGATCGGAAGGCGGGATTGGTGCCTAGCGGGCAGCGGGATCCGGCTCAAGAGAACGTCAGCCACTCGCAATGGTCTCGAAATCCACCTGTGTCAACTGCCGGGAGACCTCCCACAGTCTGGATGCGGCAGCCCGGTCCAGCGCTTGCGGAGCCATCTTGCCGGGCTTCGGCAGGCCTCTGGTTTCTGAGAGTCGGCCGGGACCGTAATAGACTCCGGCCTTGGCATCCGGTGATGTGGCGGCAAACAGTGCAGGCAGTGCTCCCTGGGCCGCCGGCTGGAACAGGATTGGCCCAAGCAGCCTGCGGAGAATGCCGGGAGCACTGTTCGGGCCTGCGCCATTCAGCAGCAGATCCGTACGTGAGATACCCGGGTGAACCGGTATGCTGAGCAGGTTCCATCCGGCCAGGTCACTGCGGCGCTGCAGCTCCAGAGCGAACATAATCATCGCAATTTTGGATTGGGCGTAAGACTGCCCGGCCTGATAACGGCGTTCAAATTGCAGGTCGTCAAAATGAATGGAGCCACTCCGGTGGGCAATACTGCTTAGACTGACTACCCGCGGCTGCTTTGCTTTGCGCAGCAAGGGCATCAGGTACGCAGTGAGCGCGAAATGTCCAAGGTAATTCGTACCGAATTGCAGCTCGAACCCGTCTGCGGTGACCTGGCGTACAGGCGGAGTCATGACTCCCGCATTGTTAATCAGAAGATCAAGACTGTGCCGCTGAGCATGCATTCTTGTGCCGAATGCCTGCACTGAAGCCAGACTGGCAAGATCCAGCAGCTCGAAACGGATGTTGGCTGAAGGCACACTGCCGGAGATCCTTTTAACCGCTTCGGCTCCCTTCGCAGCATTCCGGCCCGCCAGGATAACCTCTGCCCCGTGCCGTGCCAGCTCAAGTGCAGTTTCGTAGCCGAGTCCACCTGTACCGGTAACAACGGCCGAACGCCCCTGCTGGGATGGAATCTGGGCAGCCGTCCATGTAGGGAATTTGTCCATTTTATGTTCTCTCCTTTGGTTTTCCGCCAGGTGCTTCAATACATAGTTGACCCGCCGTTTGTTATACTCCATGCTAATACTTAGAGATTTATCGAAGTCAAGCCGTCTTTGAAAACCCAGGGTGAGGTGAGAGCTGATGTACAGTATCAATGAGGTAGCGGCGATTTGTGAGGTAACGGCGCATACACTCCGCTTTTATGATAAGGAAGGGCTGATGCCGTTTGTCGGACGCAATGAGGCGGGGAACCGGAGCTTCTCGGAGGGGGATCTGCTTCTGGTTAAAGTCATCTGCTGCCTGAAAAACAGCGGTATGCCTATTAAAGAGATCAAAAGGTATATTGAACTGGTGATGGAAGGCGACAGCACCCGGGAAACGCGTCGCGGGATGATGATTGCACACCGGAAGGAAGTGCTGCGGCAGATGGAGGAACTGAAGAAAAGTCTGAACATTATTGATCTGAAGGTGGCCATGTACGAGACCCATAATATGGACTTGCTGCGGGAGATTTAGGGGCTGGACAGTTAGAGTAATCTCTAACTGATCGACAAGTGAATGTAACTCAGAATAAGGCGCAACGAAAGTGTGTGTTGGTATCAAAGGAGCAATCGAAATGGTCGAGGAACGTATCCTGCTTGGGGAGATAAGCATTAACGCTAAGTATTCTTTAAAAGACAAGCCTGTCCTCCTGTTGCTTCATTTCAGCGGCGGAAACCTGCATATGTGGGATGGAGTTCTCCCGCAACTGGAACAGGATTACAGCATCCTTGCACCGGATCTCCGGGGACACGGCCGGTCGGACAAGCCGGAGACTGGCTATCACATTGACGAGATGGCAGAGGATATGTATCAGTTACTAAGGCATTTGCAGGTGGACAAGTGCCACGTAGCAGGAAGCTCGATGGGGGCACAGGTAGCGGTCAGTCTGGCGGCATCCCATCCCGAGCTTGTAGCGTCCCTGGTGTGCGAAGGTGCGCTGAATAACGAATTCGGCGCATATGGTCTATTTGACGGCACGGCGGAAGAGGTGGAGCAGAGGAAAGTGCAGCTCCGGGCAGAACTGGAGGAATGGAAGGAACCGTGCTATGACAGCGTTGAATCATATGTAGCCCAGCAGAGGGATGAGCTGACTGCGGAGGGCCTGTGGAATGAATATTTCTGTGCGTTCTATACGCATAGCCTGGAGCAGCATCCAGACGGTAAGTATATCTATTGTTATCCGAACTGTATCAGAATCGAATACATAGAGAAGTATTGGGAGCTGACTTTTGAACACTATTATCAGAAAATACAGTGCCCGGTGCTGTTCCTGCCCAGTGAGGCGGAATGGAACGATGAACGGGTCCGCAGCAGTCTGAATGCCTTCACAGCGCTGCTGGACAGCTATGAAATTGCGCTGATCCCGGATTCGCTTCATGCGTATGTCTGGATGCAGCTTCCGCTTCAGGCGGGTGAGGCTGTGCGGAATTTCCTCGGCAAGCAGCGCTAACCCCTAGCTATACACAAAAGAAGCCCGGTTAAGGGAGATCCCCCAAACCGGGCTTCTTGCCGTTACTCGCTCACAGGCTCATCTTCCACCGGGCGGTCAGTCAATTGCGTCACATAGCTGTCGGACATGCGGAGCAGCTCCAGCGCCCGGGTGAATTCATCCTCCGTCGATTGAGTCAGATCTGTTCCGTTACCGGACAGGGTGTAATGCTGGCCGTCCTCGAACCCGCTGCCTGACAGAAACAGCTCTTCATTATTAACGAAGGAGCCCGTAGGGAGATAATAGCGCTGCGGCAGCAGGTTGTATGCTGTCTGGTTAAGCAAATCCTGTCCGAAGTGTATATGATAGTCCAGCGGGACCCCGAGCAGATTTGCAACGGTCGGCAGAATGTCTACCTGGCCGCCTAATTGCTCCTTCAGTGCCGGGGTCGTAACACCAGTAGCTGAGATGATGAGCGGAACATTAATCAGATCACGCTCATTATAATCATGCTCCAGAATTTCCTGCAGCAGGACTTTATCCCCATCCTTCAGTGAGAAGATCGGGAGCCCCCGGTGATCGCCGTAAAGGACCACCACGCTGTTATCCCACACACCGCTGCTTTTAAGCTCTTCTATGAACTGACCCAGCGCATAATCCGCATAGTTCTCAGCCCGGATATAGTCGCCGACCAGCGTTCCCTCGTAACGTTCCGGCAAGGTCATCTTGTATTTGCTCTCCGGGATCGAGAACGGATTATGCGACGACATCGAGATGACATGGGCATAGAAGGGCTGTTCACGCTGATCCATCCGCGCAAGCTCGGCAGAGGTCTTGCTGTACAGGACTTCATCCGAGGAGCCATAGAAGACTGCATCCTCTTCGCCGAAGTAGGTTTTGTCGTAATATTGATTGAAGCCCAGTGCCTTGTACAGCTCCCCGCGGTTCCAGAATTCCACATTATTGGTATGGAAAGTCGCGGTATCGTAGCCTTGTGCCTCCAGCAGCTTCGGCAGACTCGGGAGCTCCTTCGGAGCATACTTATCTGTGGCCGGACCGTCCGGCGGCACATAAAAGGAAGTGTTGACGATGAATTCGGCATCTGAAGTATTGCCCTGGCCTACCTGCTGAAAGAACCGGGGGAAATAGTAGCTCTCGCCGGCAAGCTTATTCAGGTTAGGCGTGATTTCGGTTCCGTCCACCGACAGGTTGATCAGGAAATTCTGGAGCGACTCCATCTGCAGGATGATCAGATTCTTGCCTTTGGCAGCCCCGAACAGGACTGGATCAGCCTTCTGCTGGATGCCCTTCGTCATATCGATGCCGGCCTGGGAGATCTGCGCAGGGTCCATAGGCTCTTCAGCGGGTTCACGCAGCAGGGCGTAGGCTTCATAATTGAGAATGCCCATTTGCTCTGCCTTGACGTTCTCATTCATACTGGCTTTGTTGGGAAAGATATTCATCATACACAGCATAAGCGAGATGCAGAACAGGATAGCCACCGCCTTGCGGTTGCTGGGGCGGGACATGGAATGCTTCCAGGCGAGCGCTTTTTTGCGTCTGAGCATGATCAGGCTGATGATAATGATATCTACGAAGATAAGCATATATTGCGGATGCACGACGGCGAATATACTTTTTTTGACGGCGCCTACCTGCTTGACCTGACCGAAAACTTGGGACGTAGCAATCATTCCAAAATGATTATGATAGACGATGAGAGAGAAGAACAGTATGGTAATGAGCAGATTGACGAGCAGATAGATGGCGACCTTGTGCTTCGTGGCGAACCATTCGATGAGGCAGAACAGCAGCAGCACGAACGGGATTTCCTTCAGCCAGGTGGTCCAGGTCGGGCCGTCCTCGAATAAGTAATACCAGGCGAAATAACTCTTCACGAGCATGATCAGCGAGAAGAACAGAATCGACCTTTTTCGAAGCGAACGTGATTCCTTATAAGGCATTGCGTATGCGCATCCTTTTCTATATAATCCATTAATTCTATTACAGGGCCGAGTTCAAAATCAACCGGTATTTAAGGGCAGTTTAGTGAAAAATAAAGGTGAAAGTTCGCCGCATATACGTTATTCTCTAAGAAGCATCCGGGAAGTTGAACCGTTGATAAACGAAGCAGGAGGAACAATGATGACAAAAGAATTCTCGCGCCAATATACAGACAGTGTGAAGCAGGAGCTATTGAACAGACTCGGCCTGAAGCAGGTGTACTTCAAGGGACAGCAGGGCGAGGACCTGTTATATGAAGCAACGGGCTTTGACCGCGGCACCTCGCATAAATTTTGTGTCAGAACGCGGAAGGGCACCGTTGACGAATGGGTAGGCGGGAAGTGGATGAAGGTCCGCAGCTTCTCGATTGCCAGCAAACAGGAGGGATTAGAATGAGCAGCAATTCTCATTTGCAGTTACAGGTACAACCTTTGACAGAGATAGAGCATCTGAAGATTCACGGCAGAACGACCGGGGAGCTTAACCCGCTGACGTTATTCTGGACGGGCAGTGCGATAGAGGTGAACCTCCGGGCCTCCGAGCTGTGGCTTGAAGTGGAGTCTGGTTACGATCATCACGAGTCCTGGATCAGTATATTGATCAACTCCGTTCCCGTCAGCAGACAGATGGTGAATGCCGGAAGGCAATGGGTCTGCATATTCAGAGGAATGAACCCTGAGCGGGTGAAGAATATCCGGATTGTAAAAGAGGTTCAGGCGATGAGCGGCGACCCAGGCGCCTATCTCCAGTTCCATGCGGTCCGCACAGACGGCAGCTTCCTGCCTGTTGAAGCGAAGCCGTACCGGCTGGAGTTCATCGGTGACAGTATCACATCAGGTGAGGGTGTCATTGGTGCCAAAAGTGAAGAGGACTGGATTCCCGCCTGGTTCAGCGGCGTTCATAACTATACAGCGCTAACTGCTGAGGCCGTGCAGGCCGAATTCCGGGTGATCTCACAGAGCGGATGGGGCGTGCTCTCCAGCTGGGATAATAATCCGAAGGGCAATATCCCTGACATCTACGAGCAGGTCTGTGGTCTGCTGACCGGTCCCCGTAATGAAGCGCTTGGGGCTCATAAGATGAATGATTTTGCTGCCTGGCAGCCGGATGTGGTGGTAGTCAACCTGGGCACCAATGATGACGGCGCGTTCAACTCCCCGGAGTGGCTGGAGGAGGACACCGGGCGCATCTATAAGCAGCGGCTGAATGAAGACGGAAGCTATCATGAGGAGGATCTGGCCGCCTTCGAGGCCGCAGTCACGAGGTTCCTGGCGAAGCTGAGAAGCTATAACCCCGGAGCGCATCTTCTCTGGGTGTATGGGATGCTCGGCCTCTCCCTGATGCCGTCGATCTACCGTGCGGTGGATGGATACATGAGGTCAACGGGCGACAAGAACGTGTCGGTGTTCCAGCTGCCGAATACGACCAGCGAGACAGCAGGAGCGCGGACCCATCCGGGGCTGCCTGCCCATCAGCAGACAGCAGGGGAGTTAAGCGGCTATATCCGGGGACTTTTATCAGGGTCATGAATTAGGAGGCAAACCATTGAATGCTTATGTGTTATTAGCGTTAGCCATTGTGAGCGAGGTCTTCGGCAGCTCTATGCTGAAGGCATCGAACGGGTTCAAAAAGCTGCTTCCCTCCATTGCGGTGGCCGCCGGTATGGGCCTGGCGTTCTTCAATCTGTCGCTGGCGCTGAAGGAGATCCCTCTCGGGACAGCTTATGCCATCTGGTCCGGCGTTGGAACGGCGTTAACCGCATTGGTTGGCGTGCTGGTCTATAAGGAGCGTCTGAATGTGCGGAAAATAGCAGGCTTAATCCTCATCATCGGCGGTGTGGTTC
Organism: Paenibacillus sp. FSL H3-0469; assembly: GCF_038051945.1. Classification (NCBI taxonomy): domain Bacteria; kingdom Bacillati; phylum Bacillota; class Bacilli; order Caryophanales; family Paenibacillaceae; genus Paenibacillus; species Paenibacillus sp. FSL H3-0469. The sequence goes on along the minus strand of NZ_CP150302.1, from coordinate 1,511,377 downwards.
TGCTGAAGCTGTCAACGGGGGTGTAGAAATGAGAGGTTATTTCACGCTAAGCATCGCTATTATTTCGGAAATCTTCGGTACGACTATGCTTAAGCTCTCCGATGGATTCAGCAGTGTGCTGCCGTCGATCGGAGTAGTGCTTGGAATGGGCCTGGCTTTTTACTGCTTATCGATTAGTCTTCGCACCATCCCTCTGAGCCTGGCTTATGCCATCTGGTCTGGCGTGGGGACAGCACTGACGGCGCTGATCGGCATCCTCATCTGGAATGATCCGTTCAATCTGCTCACCGGCATCAGTCTGCTGATTATCATCGGGGGGCTGGTGCTGCTGAATTCACCGGATAAGGCCGGACGGGAGAGCACCTCTGAAGTGAGCGGGAAGGAGTTACCCGAATGAGGAAAATGTACCTGATAGCTGCCGCATGGCTCAACCTGCTGGTACTGGCAGCATGCAGTAATGGGGCAGACAGCGGATCAGGCGGGAACATTGCCGATACCAGTCTCAGTGCGGGTCCGGCTGAGGGGGCTGCTCTCCCTGCACCTGCTGCCAGATCGGATCAGCCGCAGAGCAGCAGCCAGCCCTACCTGGGCAAGGTCTATAAGGTTGTCGTAGATCCGGGGCACGGCGGGGAAGATCCAGGGGCAGTCTCTGTCAGCGGACGTATGGAGAAGGATTTCAATCTGGGCCTGGATTGATGGATCACTACGATGTCAAAATGCACAAGGAGAAGCCTATGAACCGGATTTTAATTCTCGGATCAGGAGGCCGTTAATATGGTGCAGGAACTGTCGGATGCTGCCCCGGCACAGCTGTTAATCTGAGGGGGAGGAAAGGGAGGTACACGATGAACCTGCTGGAAGATATGAATGCTGCACTCTTCTACATTGAAGAGCACCTGGATGACGAGATCGATGTAAAAGTGGCTGCTGGCTACGCGTTATGCTCGGAGTATCATTTTACACGGATGTTCTCCTTCCTGGCCGGTATCCCGCTCTCCGAATATATCCGCCGCAGACGTCTTACACTGGCTGCCTTCAAGCTGCAGGGGAGCCAGCACCGGATTATTGATGTTGCCCTGGAGTATGGATACACTTCGCCGGATGCATTCACAAAAGCCTTTCAGCAGCTTCACGGCGTAACGCCTTCAGAAGCAAGAACGGCAGGGACACCCCTGAAGGCCTTTCCTCGAATGACTTTTCAGTTAACTATCAGAGGAGGCAGTGAAATGAATTACCGCATTGAGGAGAAAGAGGCTTTTCGGATCGTTGGACTCAAGAAACGTGTAGCTATCCAGTTCAGTGGAGTGAACCCGGAGATCGCCGCCATGTGGCAGAGTTTGAATATGGAGATGATCGATGAGCTGAAGGGGCTGTCGAATATCATTCCGGCGGGAATGATCAGCGCATCGGTGAATTTCTCGGAAGGACGGATGGAGGAACGCGGGGAGCTGGATCATTATATTGGTGTTGCCACCACTCTGGAAGCTCCGCCATCCTACGCCAAGCTTGAGGTTCCTGTGTCTACGTGGGCTGTATTTGAAGCAGTGGGGCCATTCCCGGACACACTTCAGAATATCTGGGGCCGGATCTACTCCGAATGGTTCCCTTCTTCCAATTACGAGCAGGTCGAGGGGCCGGAGCTTCTGTGGAATGAAGGCAAGGATACCGGCTCGCCAACTTTTAAAAGTGAAATATGGATTCCGGTGCGGGAAGTTAAGCGACCTTAATGGTGCACGTATCTAACCGGAGCGGATGGGTCTTCCTGTCAGAATGAATAGTGCCTCCAATAATCGGGTAATGGTTGTCTAGCATAACTGACTAGGAGGCGTACTTCATGGAATGGACTTTGGAAGATGTGGAAGAGACGAGCAGGTTGCATCCGGAATCGTTTTATGTTCCCTCCAGACAGGAGCGGGAGTCACAGGGTACGGGGAGAATGGTGCGGCTGCATTTCATGCTGACGAACCCGGCCGAAGGGCAGCCGCGGGCTGAACGGATGTGGGTGGAGATTACCGGGCAAGATCCGGTTACCGGACGGTACACCGGCCTTTTGACTAATGTACCCGGGGTTATCCAGTCGTTGCGGGTGGGAGATTCGGTGGAATTCGAGCCAAGACATATTGCGCAGACGATCCTTCGAAAAGGGGACCCCGCCTGGGTTGAAGCCGGTGAGAAGGCGGCTATGGTCACCAGGCAATGCTTGACGCCAGGCAGCAGTGTGCGCTGGATGTACCGGGAGGCCGCTACCCGTGAAGAAGACAGCGGCTGGCGGCTGTTCACCGGAGAAGAAGATAACGCTTATCTGAGCGACCCGAAGAATACGGCCATCATGAATGTATATGATCTAATTGACCGGGACCCGAGCCTGCTGGAGCCTTTTAAAGGTGCTGTGGGTACAGCGTTTGAACGGAGCGGGCCGGACGCCGCTTGGGTAGAGGTGAAGAACTGGCGGTAAGCATGATATACTGGGCTGGCGGACACAGGTGACTGTGGCCCCGGCTTTTTTTCCGGAAAAGGGCAGGAGGGCAGATATACATAACAGGTAATTAGCTGAGAGGAAGGATTAGAATGATTGAATTACAATCTAGTGAGTATAGTAGAATCAAGCATCTTCTAGCGCATAGAGAAGGAGAATTCATCTTTGTATTTGTTCATGGGGTTCTAGATCTTAATCAGCCAGGCAAAATATATGTGAATAAGCTAGAACAGCCGACTGCCGGGCTTGTCACAAGCCGAGGCGGAAAATATTATCTGTTCGGGCAGGAAGATGATGAGCAGTTCAATCGAAGCCTGCTTGATTTCTTAGCTAATCCGGCCAATCACGCGAATTTCTATGATTTGTACTTCTCCTCGAATCAATGGCTTGCGCTGCTGAAAGAACCGTTGAAAGACAACACAGTAGAGCTCAGTAGAACACATTATAAGATGAACAGCAACGCTAAAGCTCCTGCTGATATCCAGGAAGACGCTGGAGAATTTGTTTTAACTAGAATCGATGAGCAATTGTTTGAACGCTACATTCGGGAGATGGACGATAGTTACCGGTTACTGTGGACTTCTGCTGAGACGTATCTGGACAAGGCCTTTGGTTATTGTTATTTGAACGAGAACGGGTTTGTAAGCGCTTGTAACACTTTTTATGTAGGCGGCGGCTATATTGAACCGGATATCATCACGCACAAGGAATACCGGAATCAAGGGTTGGCGTTCAGCTTGTGTCAAGAATTCATAGCGCTTGGCCGTCAGCGGCAGCTGACAACGTATTGGGATTGCGATACCGGCAATACTGGCTCCAATCATCTGGCCGCTAAGTTAGGGCTGGTGAAGGTAGGCGAAGTTCCTATTCTGTGGTGGCATGAGAGTAAAGAAGTCATTGCGAAATATTTAGCCACCTACAACTATACTACCTAAGGAACAAGGAGGCAGACAATTCATGGGAGGAACGAATGTATGGGATGCGGAGTGGGAGGTTAGCGAAGAGCAGGCGCGGACGCTGATCGGCAGACAATTCCCGCAGCTGTCCTCAAAGCAAGTGAAGCGACTAGGGTGGGGCTGGGACAATACGGTTTTTCTCATCGGTGAGGAGTACGTGTTCCGGTTTCCAAGAAGGACGTTTGCCGTTGGCGCGATTCGTATGGAAGGGAAGCTGCTGCCGAAGCTGGAGGCTTATTTGACCATCCCTTATCCGAAACCGTTGTTTTATGGGGAAGCAAGTGACGAATACCCGGCGCCATTTCTTGGCTATGCCCACGTGCCAGGAGATTTCCCAATTGGGTTGACGGACGAACGCCGGGCGTTATCGGCAGAGACGCTGGCGGAATTTCTGCGGAGATTGCATGAGTTTCCGGTGGAGACGGCGCTGAAGTGCGGAGTTCAGCAAGATCATCGAAGCCTGACGGACATCGCATCGCGCAAAGTGAAAATGGAAGGTTTTCTATCGAAGTTGGTTGAACACTTATCGCCGGCGGAGTCGGGTATGATCGAAGCGTATATCAGCAGGCTGCAACAGGACCGTGTGGAGGAGGTAAATGTACTGCTGCATGGCGATCTTCATTTCAAAAATATGCTTGTGAATGAGAACGGGATCGTCTCCGGCATCATTGATTGGGGTGATCTGAGCGTAGGCCATCCGGCTTGCGATTTGAGCGTTGCGTATAGCTTTTTACCACCTTACGCCCGCGGCGTGTTTTTCGAAACGTACGGAGGTGCGGACGAGGACACGAAGCTGCTGGCGCGGCTGATCGCGGTATACATCCCCATGCTGATCTTCATGCAAGCGGTCGATGACGGGAATGAAGCGATTGCGGCAGAGGCGAAATCCAACATCATGCGGGCACTGTCGGATTAGGGTGGAGGTGACCAACTTGAGGCCCATATATTACTTGCTGCTGGCCGTACTGCTCCTAGCTGGCTGTAACACGAATAAGGATACTCAACCTAACCCTGAGCAGCCGGAGCTATTGGGAGAGATGCCTGAAGAGATGCCTGCGGATTTCGATTTTCTCGTCCGGTACGGGTATGGGGAGGTCACTAAGAATGAGATCAATACGTATCACAATACCGTGGTAAAAGATCTGATCATGAACGGAACAGCCACAGCGGATATTACGCTGACCGAAGATGAAATGCGCAGCATCTATGAGCGGATGAGAGACATCCGTATCATGGGGAAGCTGGAGCTTGTGCCCCTTAAGCAGAGCTGCGCGGTAGTCCCTTATGAGGAAGACAGCTGGAGGATCACAGTGAACGGGTTCACGCGAAATTGGTCCTGGTCCGGCGAGAACTGTGAGCTTACGGAAGATGCAGAGCAGCTGCTGGAGCTGCGGACCTTCATCGCGGAGATCGTAGCCGTTAAAGAAGAGTACCAGGCATTGCCCGAGGCTGACGGCGGCTATGACTAAGGAGAACTGCATATAGAGGTACGCCTGCAAGCGTACTCCGCAAGTCCGATCCCAAGGGATCGGATTTTTGCTTTAATGGGATAGTGGAAACAGCAACCGGATAGAGTAGAAGGAGGTTTAAATTCAGTTTACATATGCCGGTTACTATCCTTATAGATTAAGCAATCAAGGAGGAATAAAACATGAAGCAGACACAAGCAGCAGGGCAGGGCGGCAGCTATGCCATTGAAGCGCAGGGATTGGTCAAAATCTACGGGAGCAACCGGGCCGTGGATGGTGTGGATCTCAAGGTAGGCACAGGAATGATCTATGGGGTGCTGGGTCCCAATGGCGCCGGGAAGACAACCGTAATTCGCATGCTGGCTACCCTCCTTCGGCCTGACGCAGGTTCGGCGCGTATCTTCGGACATGATGTGGCAAAAGAACCGCAGATCGTGCGTCAGTTAATCGGAGTGACGGGTCAATATGCATCGGTGGATGAATCACTTAGCGCAACGGAGAACCTGGTGATCTTCTCCAGGCTGCATGGTCTGGGACGTGCGGAGTCGCGCAGCAAGGCCGCTGACCTGCTGGAGGAATTCGGCTTGACGGAAGCAGCGAAGCGCCCGCTGAAGAATTTCTCCGGAGGGATGCGCCGGCGGCTGGATCTGGCGGCCAGTCTGATTGCGCAGCCGCCGCTTATCTTCCTGGATGAGCCGACAACAGGGCTTGATCCCCGGACGCGCAATCAGATGTGGGAGACGATCCGCAGGCTGGTGAATACGGGATCAACGGTCCTCTTGACGACCCAATATCTTGAAGAAGCGGATCAACTGGCGGACCGGATTGCCGTGATTGATACCGGTAAGGTGGTTGCAGAGGGAACCGTTGATGAACTCAAGAGCTCGGTTGGCAACTCCTCGCTTCACCTGAAGGTGGTCCAACCGCAGCAGTTGCTGAAGGCGCGGCAGATTGTGGAGCAGGTGCTTCAGGTACGCTCTAACCTGTCCGCAGAAGCAGCCAAAATTATCGCACCGATGGGGAACGTGGACCGGGTAACCGATCTGCTGATTGCCCTTCGCGAGGCAGACATACCGCTGCTTGAGATGAGTGTGCAGAAGCCAACGCTGGATGAAGTATTCTTGACCTTAACCGGTCATGGCGTCAAGGAAGATGCGGGGCTTGTCACGGATAGCGCACAGAAGAAGGGGGTACTAGCATGAGTACTTTAATCAAGCCGGGTGTAGACCGTAATTTAAAAAACCATACCAGCTTCGGCCAAGTGGTACGTAATTCCTTAACGATGGCCTACAGAGGATTGCTCAAGATCCGGCGTACACCGGAGCAATTGTTTGACGTCACGTTTCAGCCGATTATATTCACCTTGATGTTCACATATATCTTCGGCGGGGCGATTGCCGGTGATGTGGCAAGTTATCTGCCGGTAATCATTCCGGGAATCTTGGTGCAGACCGTAATCACGACCTCTGTCGTCACCGGTGTCCAGCTGCGGGAGGACATGGAGAAAGGGGTGTTCGACCGCTTCAAATCGCTGCCGATTGCCCGGATTGCCCCTCTCGCAGGAGCACTGTTAGCAGATACTATACGCTACACGATTGCTACGGTACTCACCTTCGTAATGGGCTACATCATGGGCTTGCGGCCGGAAGGCGGCATCGGCGGGGTTGCCCTGGCGGCGGTTCTGGTCATCGGCTGCTCCTGGGCCATCAGCTGGATCTTTGCCTTTTTCGGTGTGATCGCCCGCACGGCTTCCAGTGTACAGGGGATTTCAATGATCGTGTTATTCCCGCTAACCTTCCTCTCGAATGCCTTCGTGCCGGTTGAAACGATGCCGAAATGGCTTCAGTGGTTCGTGAATAACAATCCGATCTCGCATCTGGTCACTGCTGTCCGTGAACTGGTCAACCATGGAACGGTAGGCAGTGATCTGGTCTACTCCCTGATCGGAGCCGCTGTGATTGTGGCGGTCTTCGCTCCGATTACCGTGCGTGCATATATGCGCCGGACATAGGTCTCGTTTAGTAAAACGTCAACGAATGCAGGGATGCATCGGTTGGCGTTTTTTTTGCTGTAACTAAGATGCTGAATATGACTGAAGGCTGAGGGTTACAGTGGAATATGGACCAAATGTATGTGGAAAACAGTATACATTGTGCTAAAAAGCAGGCACACGGCCTGAATGTATGTGAAAAACAGCATACATTCAGATCGCGCGAAGGTAATCTTATTCATCCGTTAGGATGATTTTGCTCATGCGAAAAGCTGAACACATTGTGGCCAGTCACGGTCAGGGACTTTGAGTCCATTCTGCTAAGGTTAGCTCATAGTCTATAAAAGTCTGTAATTCCCCGTGCTGATCTGCCCACGCATTCTTGCGCACCGCTATTTTCCGGAAGCCTAGTTTCTCATACACATGCTGTGCTCTGGTGTTCTTAAGATTCGTATCCAGTATGATCTTGTGAAACCCCTGTGCTTCAAACAAATAGCGGATCAGCATTCCTAAACAGCGTGTGCCTATCCCTCTGTTTTGTTGGCTAGAATCACAGATTTTGATACCCATCTCCGCCACATGTTCTGAAACAGCACTGTAGCTCATTTCTCCAGCGGGAACACCATCGATTTCCAGAATCAGACGTCCTTTACGTTCAGAATCTGTCCCGGTCAGCAATCCGGTTAACACCTCTTGTTCAGTGATTCCTAAGCCCTCAAGAAATCCGGCATGCGCCATGACTTCTCCGTCGTTCCACCAGTTGCATAACAGCTCTGTATCGGCGATAGTTGCATCCCGTATGACCAAGTTTCCTTGTTCCATATACATTTTGTACACTCCTTGACTCCGGATCATCATAGCTTCATCGTAACATGCCATGATTTACACGAGAATGGAGAGCATTGTTTTATACAAATTGCACCAGGGTTATGAGCACTAGCAGCGACAGATTCAGCAACAGCCCCAGTATAGATAATTTGTTCCGCTTAACAATTCCAAGCACACTGATGTGAACAGCAAACAGCAGAAGGAAGGATACCAGGTACAGGGAAGTGTCGGCGTAGAGTGCCAAGACCTTGGACCCTGCGTCATTCACAAACTCGCCATCATACAGATTCTTATACCTTCGGTTAGCATAAATTAATACACCGGTGATACAAACCGAGGATAATAACACAGGAATAGCAGTTAGACCTCTTGTCTTTTTGACGAATCTACCTGCTGTAACGGACCATACTCCATAGAGGACAAATCCCGCAAGCAGGCAGATGAAGTACATCTGATAGAACATTAGCCCTTCCTCCCGGTCCCCGGTCCCGCCTCCATCCGGTCCTGAAGCATATAATAGTAAGTTTGCTATGACCAGAACCAAATTCAGGAGTGCGTATTTAACGGTACTGATTCCTATTTCCTTAAGTTCTAGCATTTTTACCTCCGCTAACTTGGCTGATTCTCCCGTAGTTCATTGTCACTTATAATTAATATAATACATGAACTCACATACTTCCTCCCCCTTTAGGCAAATTAATATTAATATTATACCTATTGACCAAGGGGAGAATCTGGTGAAAAGAAAACTTCAAGTTATGACCATACTGCTAATTATCGCGCTAATCATCAACGGGCTTGCACCGGCTCCAAGTACCGCAGCAGAACCGCCATCACAGCTACAGAATCCGCAGGCAGATTCCAGGGAGCTACAGCTGCAAGACATGCTTGTGCTGCAATTGCTTCCCTATATGAATGAACAGTGAATCTCATCATCACAAGTTAAGCTTATCGAATGCAAACACCTAAAGGGACCCGAGCGCTACAAATTCCCTCCAAATTACCTGGATATGTGGAGAAAGAGTAAATGAAGGCACTTTTTTCAGAAACCTTCTGGAGTTGTGGCGCGTTAGCCTTTATAATATGACGAGAATATAGAATAAAGGAAAAGGTGTAACTTCATGAGCATATTAAATGTAGAAAAGCTTAGTCACGGCTTCGGCGACCGGGCCATCTTCACGGATGTCTCCTTCCGTCTGCTGAAGGGCGAGCATATCGGTCTGATCGGCGCCAACGGTGAGGGGAAATCGACCTTCATGAACATCATTACCGGTAAGCTGCAGCCGGACGAAGGCAAGGTGGAATGGGCGAAGCGGATGCGCGCCGGTTATCTGGATCAGCATGCGGTGCTTCAGCAGGGGCAATCCATCCGGGATGTGCTGCGCGGGGCCTTCCAATATCTGTTCGATATGGAACAAGAGATGAACGACATGTACGGCAAGATGGGGGATGTGACCCCTGAGGAGCTGGAGCAGCTGCTGGAGGATGTCGGAACAATTCAGGACATGCTGACCAGTCAGGACTTCTATATGATCGATGCCAAAATCGATGAAACCGCACGCGGCCTCGGTCTGACCGATATCGGTCTGGACAAGGATGTCAACGACCTCAGCGGCGGTCAGCGGACCAAAGTGCTGCTGGCGAAGCTGCTGCTGGAGAAGCCGGACATTCTGTTGCTCGATGAGCCTACGAACTATCTGGATGAACAGCATATCAACTGGCTGAAGCGCTACCTGCTGGATTATGAGAATGCCTTCATCCTGATCTCCCATGACATTCCGTTCCTGAATAGCGTGATCAACCTGATCTACCATATGGAGAACCAGTCGTTGTCGCGTTATGTGGGCGACTATGAGTATTTCCAGCAGGTGTATGAAGCGAAGAAGTCGCAGCTGGAATCCGCGTTCAAGCGCCAGCAGCAGGAGATTGCCGATCTGAAGGATTTCGTGGCCCGCAACAAGGCCAGTGTAGCTACCCGCAATATGGCCATGTCCCGGCAGAAGAAGCTGGATAAGATGGAGGTCATCGAGATTGCCAAGGAGAAGCCGAAGCCGCAGTTCAACTTCAAGCAGGGGCGGACCTCCGGCAAAATGGTTTTTGAGACCAAGGATCTGGTCATCGGGTATGATTCCCCATTATCCCGTCCGCTGGACCTCAGCATGGAGCGGGGGCAGAAGATCGCCCTCGTCGGTGCGAACGGTATCGGTAAAACCACGCTGCTGCGCAGCATTCTTGGCCAGATTCAGCCTATCTCAGGCACAGCCCGCCTTGGCGATCTGCTGGAGATCGGGTATTTCGAACAGGAAATGAAGGAATCGAATTACAACACCTGTATCGAGGAGATCTGGAACGAATTCCCGTCCTACTCCCAATTCGAGATTCGTGCAGCGCTGGCGAAATGCGGCCTGACCACCAAGCATATTGAGAGTAAAATTGCTGTGCTGAGCGGCGGCGAGAAGGCCAAGGTACGTCTGTGCAAGCTGATTAACCGGGAGAGCAATCTGCTGGTACTTGATGAGCCTACCAACCATCTCGATGTCGATGCGAAGGAAGAATTGCAGCGCGCGCTCAAAGCCTATAAAGGCAGCATTCTGCTGATCTCCCATGAGCCTGAATTCTACCGTGATATCGTGACCGATACCTGGAACTGCGAATCATGGACGACTAAAGTCTTCTAGAGAACCGAACCGGCAATAACGCCGGTGTTGAGCTTGACCCGTAGGAGGGACACTTTGCAAAAAGTGACTCATACGGGTCATTCGTATTACAGTGGAGTAAGAATGCAGGGGGATCATATGAACGTAGTGAATGAGGAGACAGTCGTGAAGCCATCCAAACGCAGTCTGGTCAATATCATTATTGACGGTATATCAGGTATTTTTCTTCCCATAGTTAATATATTGAGCGCGGCAGGCATCATGAAGGGGCTGCTTGCAGGTGCGGTTGCACTGGAGCTCGTCAGCAAGACGGAGGGCACCTACACGGTGCTGAATGCGATGGCGGACAGCTTGTTCCATTACCTTCCGCTGCTGCTGGCGTTTACGGCAGCCCGTAAATTCGGGGCCAATCCTTTTACTGCGGTCGTTATAGGCGGGGTTATGCTATATCCCAGTCTGACTACATTATTTGCGAACAACGAAATCATTGAGTTTATGGGCATGAGCATCAGGCCGGTGAATTATCCTGCAAGCGCTATTCCCATCATTCTGGCGGTAGGCCTGCTGGTCTATGTCGAGCGGTTCTGTGTCAAAATATTACCGGAGGTCATCCGCAGCTTCTTCACTCCGCTGATCTCTGTGGTCGTCGTCTCGTCGGTGACGCTGCTGGTATTCGGACCAATGGGGGCGCTGGCCGGAGATGCCCTGGCAGACGGGTACCGTACAGTGTACAATTTCAGTTCAGTCGGCGCCGGAATGGTGCTGGGGGCGGTCATTCAGCCGATGGTGATCTTCGGACTGCACTGGAGTCTGGTGCCGCTGGCGATCAACAACATCAGTACGGGCGGTTCAGATACGATTCTGGCTCTGATGGGTCCTGCTGCCTTCGCCCAGGCGGGAGCCGCGCTGGCGGTATTTATCAAAGCCAAAGACAAGCAGTTCCGTACCCTAAGCCTGTCGGCATCCATATCGGCCTTGTTCGGTGTAACGGAGCCTGCCATGTTCGGGGTTAATCTGCCGCTGCGTAAGCCGATGATTATTGTCTGCTGTGCAGGCTCGATTGGCGGCGGGATGGTCGGGATGTTCGGCTCGTCTGCGATTTCGTTCGCTTTTCCGGGGCTGGCTACGCTGCCTGCTTATCTGGGAGACGGGTTCGGAGGATTCCTGATCGCATGTGCTACCGGGTTCCTGATTGCGCTCATTGCTACGCTGGCGGTGAAGCTGGGACCGGAGCCGGTGGTGGGGGAACCTGCCAAGTCATAGTATAGGAGGGGATTTCGCATGAGAGCCATTAGAAGAACGAAGACCGTTGAAGGGACATCCATTCCCGGAATCATCCATAACGGAGGAAGTTACTTCTATATTAATGTAGATGTGTACGAAGACGGCATGGTCAACTGCTGGGAGCTTACAGATCTTAAGGGTTTATCCGGCAAAATACAATCGGGCTGGCTAACGCCGGCTGTCCCCGCCGGGGAGCAGCTGTCCATTCACGGTCTGGGGGCGTACACCGTAGAGTCAGCGAAGTGGACTTATAATGAAGCGAGTTATTATCAGCATGTGAAGGATACGGTGGCCTGTCTGAACCCTGAGCTTACGAATATCTATGAGATTTCGGTCCGGGAGCAGGAGCGGAATGAAGCGCGCCGCATTGCCCATTCTCCGACAGCTACAGAGTTCTATGTATCCAGCGAAATCTTTTACCAGACTGTTGAGGGCAAAAGCATTCACCTGTTCATGAAGTACGGCGGTCAGAATTACTTAGCCGCTGCTGTCGTGTATAAGGATGGCCGGGTAGTCTTATATAATCTGCCTGCGGAGGCCGAGTATCGGCTGGAAGAGCTGGACGGGCTTTTTGCGGATGGGACGCTCTTCACGGCCATTGATGCCCCTACTCCGGTGCGAATTCTGCAATTGGGTGAGGTGACGCTTGGCGCTTCGCTGTATTCGGCCGATGCACAGGAGAAGCTGAAAGAGCTGCATAACCTCCACAAGCAGCTTAATGGCGAACAAACGGCGCATGAAGCGTGCCGGGCTGCCTATTATGCTTATCTGGAGAATCCGAGTGAATACTACCGGGAGCAGCTTAGAATCAAATATGAGCTGGTGCCGGAGCATGAACGGATGTATCTGGGCGATATGGATACGAAGGATTGGGATTACCAGCGGATTCTGTATCATCCTGAAGAGACACGGGAAGTGTGAACGGATTAAAGTAAAGAGATAGAGGTGGCAGGATGGAAACAATCAGCTTTCATTATGGACGGCATATTTCCAAGGTGGCGCGGGCATTATATTTCCACTCGTGGAAATCTATATTGTCCATTGGAGTTCAAGCGGTATTTATAGTGGTGTGCATGATTTTGTATACTCAGAACCAATCGGTCATTCTGCTCGGCATATCGATTACGCTGGTTCTGACCATGGGAATGTCAATCGTGATGCGAACCTTGCTTTTACCGAAGATATTGTCGGCAGATACAAGGTACAATAAGGAATTTGAATATCTTTTCGATGCAGAGGGAATCAATTTCAGTCCGGAAAAGGACGCATCCGTAATGACATGGGACTCCTTCACCCGGGTATGGGAGAACCAGAGCTATTATCTGCTGTTCCATGGGCCGCAGGAGTATTGGTTCGTTGCGAAGCAATCGTTCGAGGATGCCGCACAGGAGCATAAATTCAGAGCGTATGTGTCAGATCACCGCAAGATTAGCAGTGGCGTGATTTGGTGACAAAAAAAGAAGGACATGCTATATGGCATGTCCTTTTCTGTACCTGGGGAGCAGGTACTTAGCCGCAGCTATACCCGCCAAAAGCTTGTGCAATCCGCCTTGTCGGCAATATTGTACTCGATCAACTGTTTCAGCAGGCCGTAATCCACCGGATTCGTCCATTTCATACGGATCAGCAGCTTGGTGTGATCTACTCCGCCTTGCTTCAGGACCTCTTCGAAATGATCCATGCCTGCTTTTTCCGGGGCGACAGCCATATGCCCTTTGGCAACACTGAAGCCGATAATGTACGTTCCGTGATCGGTGAACATCGGCTGGTTCCAGGCAATTCTCGGTTCGAGCTGCGGGAACTCCTGCAATACCCAGGCGAGCACTTCCTCCACCGTTCCCCTGTGAACCGGATTATCGATCTTCGTCAGATACTCTGCAAACACATCCATGGTTATCCCTCCAGATCAGTAGCCGCGCTTATGCCATCCATAATATCTTGTAGCTGCAGGATAGTCAAAAATTTTAAAGAATAAATTTATTTATTGGAGTAAGCGTTATGCCAGTCAACTCAATGAGGGCGAGAAGTATAATGAGTTGAAGAAATGCGTGACAATCAATATATTGAACTATTCGTTTTTGAAAAACGATCAGTATCATAATGTATTTCATCTGCGGGAGGATCGAACGGGATTATCCTTGAATGATGATATTGAATTTCATTTCTTGGAATTGCTGAAGCTGGATGAACATGGCGTTTCCTCGGAAGGTGGATTAATTAATTGGCTGTTATTTCTAAGGGGTACTGATACATCACAATGGGAGGTGCTGAAGATGAATGAGCCGGGTTTGGAAAAAGCGATGGACACTCTGCAATATCTAAGTCAGGATTCAGAGGCCAGACGATTGTATGAAGCCAGACAGAAATATTTACACGATGAAGCCTCCATGCTTGGTAGTGCAGAGTTGGCTGGAATTAAAAAAGTGGCTAAAAATATGCTTGACATGGATATTGATATAGCAACAATTGTAAAAGCCACAGGATTAACGAAACAGGAAATCAATGATTTGCAAAAATAGAAATTTTGGGAGTGTCCAATGAGCGGATGCTCCCTTTTATTATTCCAGCAGCCCCTCGACCATTCCCTTCCTCATTCCAGCATTTCCCTGTATGATAGAAGAAGCTTGTTGTAATTCAAGATAATTAGAAGGGGGTTATGGGATGGAGGAGAGGACCGGGTTCAAAGGCAAGCGTACTGCTGAATTGCCGGTAACTATAAGCGTGATTGTTCTGATGGTATATTGGATATGGTATATCCTTCGGTTTGACCGAACTACTCCACTGGAGCATTTTTTGGTCTATCTCGTCATCGGGATCGCTATTGTTAATATAGGAATTATGATCTATCGCTTACTGACCTTCAACCGGGCGTTCAACATAGAGATAAGGCCGGAAGCCCTGCAGATCAAGAATATAGAGATCGAAGCCTCTGCTATCAAGCGTATTTTCATCAAAGGCTACTTCATGCCCGTGATCGCAGTAAAGCCCAGAGCCTATCTGCTGGTTAGTTATAAATATTGTTTTCGTTTTCCCGAGCAGGAAGATCAGGGGATACGGGCGCTAACGGAATGGGCAGAGCGGCACCAGATCGAAGTAGTACATAAGAAATTTGTTAGATGGTTGTAGTTAACCGAGGTAATACAAGATAGGAGGAGCTGCTCATATGAGAGTCACCGGATTCAGTCACATCACACTTCTGGTAAGGGATCTTCAGGCTTCATTAGAGTTTTATCATGGTATTCTGGGGATGAACGTTAGACATCATGGCCGAATAGATGCCTATTTGGAATGGGGCAGCGCTTGGGTCTGTCTGCTTGAACGAACGGTTACCAAGGAGCCTTTAGGCGGATTCGCCGGGATGGATCACGTAGCTTTTTATATTGCAGAGGATGATTTCAAGGAAGCTGTAGCTATTTTAAACACGCATCACGTTGAGATCGTCAGAGGACCTGTTCAGCGGGGAACCGGCTGGTCGGTGAATTTCCTGGACCCGGATGGGATTCAGCTGGAGCTGCATACTTCCACTCTGGATGAACGGATGAAGGTCTGGCGTTAGGCGGAGTACAGTCACCATAAATAATAAGAATCGGGGATGCGGGATGAATAAACCTTTTCATGACATGCTGACATCGGAAAATGAGCTAAGAGAGCTTCTGGGCTATCCGAGTGAAGTGGTGAAGCGCAAATCGATCCATCAGCTGGATCATCACTGCCGAGATTATATAGCGATGTCCCCTCTGTTATTCTTGTCCACAGCAGATGAACATGGGTCTTGCGATGTCTCTCCGCGCGGGGATGCGCCTGGTTCGGTGCTGGTGCTGGATGAAGGACATCTGGTCATTCCGGAGCGGCCGGGGAACCGCAGATTGGACTCTTTGCTGAATATCCTGGCTAATCCGCAGATTGGTCTGATTTTTATTATCCCGGGACTTGAAGAGACCCTGCGGGTTAACGGGCAAGCCTATATCATTAAGGATGAGCCTATCCTGGACCGGATGCGTGCCAGAGGCAAGCGGCCTGCGCTGGGAATTGGAGTGAAGGTGGAGGAATGCTATATGCACTGTGCCAAGGCCTTCAAAAGATCGCAGGTCTGGGACCCCGGCACTTGGCCTGCTGAAGCCTTACTACCGTCTGCTCCGGCCATCATCGCAGCACATGTGAATACAGCGGAGTTCACAGAGGAAGTGGTGCGGCGCGGTATAGAGGAGAGCTACGAGAAGCGGCTGTATTAAGAAGGGGAGTGAATAGCGGGGATGGATACAGAGCGGCTGATACGGATTTTTGACAGGCAGGCCACGGACTATGACCGCAAAAGAGAAGATCCGAAGCAGCGGCGCTGGCGCCAGAAGCTAATCGGTTCTGCGAAGGGTGAGGTGCTGGAGCTTGCCGTAGGAGCCGGTGCGAACTTCCCGTTCTATCCTCAAGGCGTCAAGATCACGGCTGCGGATTTCAGCGGAGCCATGGTTGAGAAGGCCAGACGGGCCGCCGGACAGTACCGGCTGGACGCGGATTGTATATGTGCAGATATCGAAGACATGAGCTTTGCTGCGCATTCGTTCGATACGATTGTGTCCACGCTGTCCTTATGCAGCTATAAGAACCCGCTGAACCTGCTGGAGAAGCTTAACCGCTGGTGTAAGCCGGACGGCACCATCCTGCTCCTGGAGCATGGAATTGGTTCTAACCTCTTGGTCACTACGCTGCAACGGGCGCTGAATCCGCTGCTCTATCGTATATATGGCTGCCATCAGACCCGGGATATTCTCGGCCTGGTCCGGAAGTCGGGGATGCAAATCACTAGAGTGGAGAGCTATTCGCTGAATATGGTGCATTTAATCTGGGCGGGACCTGAGGAACAACAACTATGATCTGAAGGGAAAGGAGGTCACGTACTATTTGACGGAGTTGTATGAGAACGTGGACGGAGAACGGATGAAGAAGAAATGGAAGATCATTTTATTTAGCTTTATTGGGGCTATGGTTCTTTTAGTCGTGTTAGGAGCATTATACGTCAATAATGTTGGATATAATAATGTGAAACACATGTATCGTTTAGAATCAACCGGTAAATCTGTTATTAGGATAGATAGCGATATGCCTGACCGAGAGCGCTACCTCACGAAAGAAGAGGGTGATCCACAGGAACGGTTGAAGTCACGCATGGAACGAGAAGGGTGGGAATATACCCAACAGGAGGGATCGGGTTATTTTTTTAAGAAAGACGGTAGGGAAGAAATAGTCACTACGCAGCAATGGAATCATTTTTATATTATATATAGTTTGAATGCTGGAATTGCGAACCTTGAGGACTAGATGAGAAAACAACGCCCCTACTTTGTAAAGGGTGCGTTGTTTTACGTTGTGCTTAGTTACCAGTGTTACTAGCAGAGCATCAGATTAGAAAGGATGGATAAGCTTGTTAAACCCTATCCACCCAAAATCTAACGGACCGGAGAGATCTTATGCCCGCGAAAACGCCACTTTTTGCAGCGTAACGGACTCAGGCGACCTTACAGTCTCTCAATGAGACCTTTCGGAGCTAACGTGCAAAGGATAAGGCCTGTGGAGTCCGTTACTCGCCCAATAGGCGACTTTCTTCCCAAGTAAGTGCACCTTAGTCCGTTACGTTAAACCAAACGCCCCTGAAGAACAATGGCCGCTTGGAAAAAAGATGTAATTTGAAGGGGGATTGCGTCTGCTCCACTAGTTTAAATCTGATGCTGTACTAGAGCTGTCCTCCAGCCATTCCAGGCTAGGAAGACAGCTCTTTAGGCTAGAATCAGACGGCTGTCCAGCCCCCGTCCACATATAGCGTCTGGCCTGTCGTGTAGCTGGAACCATCCGAGGCGAAGTAGAGGACAGCGCCGTTCAATTCATCGGGGTTGCCGGGACGTCCCATGGGGCATAGCGTATTATACTGCTCCAGGAAGTGGTCCTGATAGAGCGCGCGGGTCATTCCGCTGGGGAACAGGCTGGGTCCGACTGCATTCACCGTGATTCCGTAAGGAGCAAGGGTCGCGCCCATGCCGCGGGTCAGATTCACGACTGCGCCTTTGGAGGCATTATAGGCATGCAGAGCGGCCAGCTTGCTGCCCTTTACACCACAGATGGAAGCAAGGTTGATAATGCGGCCTTGCTGGCGTTCTTTCATGGCCGGGATCACCGCTTTGGACATGAGGAAAATACTTTTTACATTGGTACCCATCACCCGGTCCCATTCCGCTTCGTCCAGTTCCTCGACAGAGCCTGCGGAGGCGACTCCGGCATTATTCACCAGGATATCCAGCCTTCCGAAATGCTCCAGAATGCTTGCTACCGCCGGTTCAATCTCTGCTTCGCAGGTTACATCGCATTGAAGCGGAAGCACCCGGCGGCCCTGGGCTTCAATCTGTTGCCGCGCCGGTTCCAGCCCGTCCGCTCTTACATCCAGCAGGGCAACATCCGCCCCTTGTCCGGCCAGAGCTTGGGCCAATTCTGTGCCTATCCCCCCGGCTGCTCCGGTCACCACCGCTACTTTTCCGCTCAAATCAAATGGATTTCTCACTGGCACACCTCCATCAATTCCACCAGTCCCAACGTAAGTTGGAGTAAGGAAGGAACTGCACAGGGTCTACAGCAGTCAGGACCTCACCGCGTTCAAGAACGGTATTGCTGACCGTGTAGATGCCGCCCAGCATACGGACGACTTCCAGCTCGGCCCAGGGGTCATGTGGAGAGTCATGCAGGTGAATCTCTACTTCTGCCGCTGTGCGCACGCTGACATCCATAGAGGCAGTCTGCCGGATCAGCAGCGGTCCAAGATCGAAGCCGCGGCCATCCGGAGATTTGGAATACTTCATGTTGAAGACAGGCAGACCCTCGCCGTAATGCCCGGAGATGATGCGCTGTCCGTCTGCGGCATTCATTTTACCGCTAAGCGCAGCCTCTACGTGGAAGAATTCAGTGCCCCGCCGGGAGACGCTGCCTGCCACATGCTGATCCTCCTTCTGGAGACTGATGTCGGCCATCTTCTTGGGGAAGCCGTAAATCTCACGCCCCAGGCCCATCGCGATATCATCGCTGATTGGCATGGACAGGCAGTAGGTGCCCGGTTGTCCGTTGTAGGCTGCCAGGACGAAGACCGCGGCTTCCCGGTAAGGCTCGCAGAAGCTGGTGCGGGGATAGTTAGCTACAAACGCGTGCACAAGCGGCCTTGGTCCCGGCGTAAGCGGGGCGGGCAGAATGCTGCGGATCACTTCGGGCGAAGTCTCCCAATAGACGGTTAGGGTCTCGGCATTATAGAAGGTCGTAGGTGTATTGATTCTTTTGGTAATTTCATTCACATCTTTTACGAAGCTGCTCATCTGAATCTCCTCCTGTGTTATAGGGTCACGAATAATGTAACATGACTATTCCAGTGATTATATATATGGAAAATATAAAAATAAATGGGAATCTTGTGCGCGGCGCACTATAATAAGCAGGGGGTGAGAGCAATGAGTGTTACCTTTGAACAGATTAGCAGACATTTTAGTAAGCATGCCGTACATATCCAGTGGAACAAAGCATTAACGACAGCCTATGCAGATACGATGCTGATTACGAAGAGTCTGACGCATTTTTCACCTGAATATATCTATGTGGGCTACCAGTCCGGATTGCCGGGCTACGCAGAAGGGTTGGAGCAAGCCAGCCTGATGCTAATTAATGATACTGTGGAGCCAGCTTCAGGCCAGCATCAGCAGATATATAGCAGACAGAACCGTATGGAATTCGGGGCAGGGGAAGATGTATTCGAGCTCTATAATCAAATCCGGGGGCTGTTCCTGGAAGAGGCTGAACGGGAGCAGGCTAAGGGCCGAATGCTTGAGGCCTGTGTCGCCGGCAAAGGACTGGATGCAATCGTCTGTGCGGCGGCAGAGCTGATGGGCAATCCGGTAATTATCATCGATGTAAGCTATAAGGTTCTGGCTTCTTCGGATTGTAGCGGGGTTAGCGATCCCATCTGGAGCGATAATCTGCACAAAGGCTACTGTTCCTATGATTTCATAGCTGCCGTCCACCAACTGAAGAGTGTGCAGACCGGCATAGAGTCGCTGGAGGCTTACGAAGTGGAATGTAGCGGAAGCCAGGTGACCAAGCTGGTCGCCAGGATTAGGATCGGCAGCAAGCCTGTCGGGAATGTGATTGTGCTGGGCGATACACGCCCGATTGAACAGAAGGATCATGAACTGGCGGGTTTTACGGCCGGGCTGGTGGCAGCGGAGCTGGCGAAGAACAGCTTTTACCGGAATTCGAGCCAGGCGGAATATGAAGAGCTGATCTATGGATTACTGGAGAATGAGGAGAACGGACCGGTACTTATTCAGGAGAGCCTGCGGAGCGGAGTGCGTCTGCCTAAGGGCAGATTGTCTATTCTGGTGCTGGAGCTTACGGGGTATGAGGCTTCCGCTTCCGGCAAACACACTGGTTATTTAAGGGATCAGCTGCACCTGTATTTCGGGGAAGAGCGCCTGATTTTTTACCATGAATATATGGTGGGGGTCAGTGAGGGTGATATTGCATCGTCCAGGTCAAGAGAGTATGATCCAAGCTTGCGGGAATTTCTCGTCAGCCATCAGCTCCGTCTGGGGATCAGCCGGGAATTCACCGACCTTACAGACTGCCGCAAATATTATCTGCAGGCGCTCAAGGCACTGGAGATCGGGCGGATCGTCTGGCCTGCGGAACCGCGCATCTTGTATGCTGATGTGCAGCTGTATGATCTGTTGTCCCCGCATGCGCAGCATGATTCCCGGGATGTCACCCATCCGGCGCTTACGGTCCTGCGTGTATTCGATGAGAAGCATCATGCCGACTTGTATCATACCCTCTATTGCTATTTGAAGAACAACCAGCAGCTGCAAAAAACCGCCGACGCACTATTCGTCCACCGCAACACCCTGCGGTACCGCTTACGCCAGATCGACGAACTGATTCAGCTTGATTTGCGCCAGATCGATCAGGTATTGAGGCTATATATGTCCTATCAAATGACAGATTATCTGGAAAAGCTCCATGGGGGAGGGAGCCCTTCTCGTTGAAACGGTACCGTCCTTTAAAAGGACGGCAAATCCGTTTCCACTTGTTATTTGGCAGCAGCTGCGTTCTCCCGCATTAGCTTCATACACACCTGAGACTCTTCCTCCACTTCCCTGCAAGGCGCACACACCTCAAACCCAAACTTTCGCACAGTTGCCATCGAAGCAGCGTTATGCGGATGAGTCAGGATATAGATACAATCCACATCAAGCTGTGTGAAGCACGTGTCGAGAAGTACGGGCAGGGCCTCCGACATATTACCTTGCCCCCAATAGTCCTTCCAGATGTCATAACCGATCTCTACCTGCTTCCGCTCAGCGTCCCAATAATGATATCCGCAGGTGCCAATCAAGGCATGGGTCTCCCGGTCAAACATTCCATAGCGGTGATGGCCTTTGCCCTCAGGCTGGGCGTAATGCTCAATGATCTCCATAGCTTCGTTGTAATCGCAGGGCGGCTCACTGAAGTATCTGCACATATCCGGGTCCGAGAATTGCCGGTAGACTGCGTCGATGTCAGACTGATTCAGTAGGCGGAAGTGGAGACGTGTCGTGTTAATGGGTTCGGATAGATTCATTGATGATTCTCCTATTCATGGGCAATATTTCATATTATCATTATGCGATCCTATAATCGGGCTGTCTATGATCATGAACCGGCTGTTAATGTATGGTAAAATAAGCACTACGTCAACTTATTGAAAGGGGTGTACCTATGAGGCCAACCAGATGGACAAAAAGCCTGGCAGCCGCGCTTGCCTCCACACTGTTATTGACAAGTACCGGGATTACCGTTCTTGGCGCTTTCCCGCAGAAGATTGAGGCGGCGGCGGTGAAGCCTACAGCAGCGTTTACTTTATTCGAACAGAGATTGCAAAAGCCGTCTTCCCTTGGCCTGGCCCAGGCTACGCTGGTTAACCGGATCGGCCAGATGACGCAGAAAGAGGCGAATCTGGCAGTGCTGCATCTGGAGAATGCACTGAAAGCTTACCTGCCTGTGGCAAGCAAACGTATGAATGCGCCTGTCGTTCAACTGAATATCAAAAATATATATACGACTGGCATGTCTATGGCGCTGGCACGCTCCAAGGTGAGACAGGCTGAGGTCCGAATAGTTCTCCAGGATCTGGAGGGCATGGGCTACAAGCTGGTAGAGGATGGAGGATTCGCGCCTGCCATTCCTTATAAGAGTTTCAAAGTCTTCAAACCTTATGTCAGTAAGGATCTTCAGGTCTATATTGACCTGATGGCGACAGAGTCGGAACAGCCGATGGTAGCTGGCGAAAGATTGATGGTGGACTGGTACCAGGTCATTGAGCGGGCCGTGCAATATGAGGCTTTTGTGCAGACGTATAAGACCTCTAACCGTGCTGCGGCGATGACAGAAGTGCTGAAACGTACCAAGCAGATTGTGTTTAATGGCACACCCAAGACCCCGCTGTTCGACAAGAAGACACAGGTCATTCTTGAAAAGGCAGCCATCGCTTATGAGAATACACTGTCGGAGGCTGGCCCGGAGAGAATTGAGGGCAGCAAGCTGCTGACTCAGCTGGATGATTTCCTGCTGCTTGTAATGGACAATGGCGATAAGCGCACACAGGCTGTTATTGATTATCTGAAAGCCTTGTAAATTTAAGGAGCCATTATAATTGTATTAGAGTAGCCGGACTGTTCGTTAGAGCAGTCCGGTTTTTTGGCATTCCCGTATAGTCGGGAGGACCTGCTTGGGATCGTATCCAATAGGCCAAAAGCGTCATATGTCACAGAACATGTGAGCAATTAAGCTTATAATGTAAGCGTTATCTATTAACGGTGTACATTTAGATGTAAAAGGAGGAAGACGGCTTGAGTGTCCCGAAGGTTTCCTTTAACATGCTAGTCTTTATGGGTTTTAGCCTTCAGTATGCATTGATGCATCTCTTGTCTGCAGGTGAGGTGATTGTGATTTCATCCGCTGAGCTTATCATTTATATGCTGCTTACCTTTGCCGGGCTTGGCAGATTCTTTCGGCGCAGAAGGCGGGCTCTGAGCGAGAGGGGCTGTGGAAGCACCGGACTTTTTTTCAGCGTGTTATGGACAGTGTCACTCTGCTCCCAGTTCCGTAAGGAGAACTACCCGGATGCGCTGACTATTATTAATTCACTGGGCGTGTCAGCGGCTGGGCTGATTCTGCTTACTGAGATTGTTATTCTGTTCAAGGTGTAAGCCAGCTGTACATGAAGAAGCCCCTATCCTTCACCCAGGATAGGGGCTTCTTCATGTAACAACGGATGGAATTAATAGATATAACGATGCTTCTTCAAGTAGGCGAGAATCAGCTCTGTGGATTGATCCTCGCTATGCTGCTCGGTATCCACAATAAGCTCGGGCTGGAGCGGTGCCTCATAGGGGGCAGTCAGGCCGGTAAAATGCGGAATCTCGCCGGAAAGCGCTTTGCGGTATAAGCCTTTGACATCCCGTCTTGCACATTCCCCGAAGGAGCATTTGACGTAGATTTCCACGAAAGGCTGGATGCTCTGCCGGATTTGGGCCCTCATGTCCCGGTAAGGGGAGATGAAGGAGGCCAGGACGATGATATCGTTGCGGGTCAGGAGCTGCGCCATATAGGCTGCGGTCCTTACATTCAGCGACCGGTCTTCTTTGGAGAAGCCTAACCCCCGGAACAGCTGATTCCTCAAGACATCACCGTCGAGCAGTTCTGTCCTCACGTTCATTTGCTGCAATCTCTGATTCAGGCAGCGGCAGAGCGTGGTTTTTCCAGAGCCGGACAGGCCGGTGAACCATAGTGTTACTCCGGTATGCAATGTGCAGCCCCACCTTCCATGTCGAACGATTAGGTTACCAGTTGTAATCTGTCTCATAGCCCATCGGGAAGAGCAGATGGCCTGCCACCTCTTTGAAGCAAGTCTTCACCTCTTCATTGAACTCGGTCCGCCAGTTCCCGGTTGTGCCGGTGCGGAAGGTATAGGAGGCCTTAGGGTTAATGTTCTGCTCCATAGCGTCCAGGATCGTATCCATCGGCAATGGCAGCGGCTTGTCAGCCCAGAGATAATGAATCAATTGCTCCATCGTCCGGCGGCGTGAGCTGTGGCTGTCTACCAAATGTTCAAAGGCGATCTGTAAACAGTCCGCTTCTCCGCTCCATCCGGCGAACTGCCCATACCACGCGGCGATACTAGGGTATTGAAGCTCTGGTATTCCCTGGATTAAAGCCAGAAATTGCTGATTCCGGTCCGGTAGAGAGAGCAGATAGGGTCGCAGCGGATGATTAGGATATTTGTCTGTTATGAAATACGTATACGAGACTACAATATCTCTTAGGTCACGGTTTAGAAATAACGGCTTAATCTTCAGCTCCCGAAGCATGCCTGACCACCGGGGGGAATAGTACACATGCCCTGCTGTGAAATGTCCGCTGTGGACGAGCTGGAGCCGTTGGTAGTGGAGGCTGGAGTCTTCCGGGTAGCCTTCATAGAATTCATGAGGGTTCTGCGTCATTCCCGGAATGCCTTCTAAAATCTGCTTCATCAGATGGGTACCGCTCTTGGGGACCGAGTTCAAAAATACTATAGGATATTCACTCGTAGGATCGAATGTATTCATACTCTCCTGCATTCCTCTCTCTTAAATAGCTGCTAGTCATACTCCTCTGTTTATCATATGAAAGCCCGACTATTGCTGATTAGACATTGTATATAAAAAGTTAGGAAAAATATGTATGTCCAAGCGGTGCTCCTGCTAAATTTACAAGTGCTGATAAACTATATTTATGAGTTCAATCTTTAAGGTCTGAATCGCTTCTTCCCGCGGCAGCATAATAAACCGGGATAAATATTCGATGTCCACTGAGAACAGGCTAAGGATATCCTCCATAGAAGCCTTATCGCCGTTTTGCGCCTTTTTTACGGTCTCGATGAATGGGTAAGATTTTCCTTCAGGACTTCCAGTCCCTTGCGTTTCCATTTGCTAACCCCCTGTTGAGTCATTTGCAGCTCGGCTGCTACTTCTTGTTCGGGCATTCCTTCTATGACTGTTTTTTTGATGATATATCTGCATTTCTCCCAAGGCAGCATATCCAGAAGCTCATCGACGAACAACTCAGATACGACCATACTTTCAAAGCTGTTGTCGTAGATTTCATTATCGTAGAGCGGATTACTTTCACGTATCAGTTGAATGCGAGTCTTGTACTGAATTCTCCATGCTGAGCGTTTTAATAATTTCCTGCAGGTTTCAACTAATTCGTCATCACAGGTAACCATGAATTTCCCTCCCCATGTTCAGTTATGCCTTCTTTCCCGAAAGGAGCGGAGCCTGTTCCCCCAGGCCGGGCCTAACCCATCGCTAGTCCTCTCATATAACAAGTAAAATATTCCATAGATTCCACAACTGACAAAAACAAAAATTTACATGATTACTATATTTCTAGCGAAAGTTGTAAAAATTAATTCCCGGTTACCTAGTATTACGAGAATAAAGAATAATAGATTGTCGAATTATCCATTTAGGAGGCGATGACGATGAGTGACTATGTAACACCTCAGATGATGAGCACCCTGATGACCGTGCTGATTATTCCATTGCTGGGGCTGCTGGCGAGGTCTGTAATTGCTTATATTAAGCGGGAAATTGCCGGGCTTGAGCAGAGAATCGAGAGTGAGGCATTGAACAGCCTGCTTCAGCGGGCGGGGGATGCTGTTGAATCCGCCGTGATTGCCGTCAATCAGACGTTCGTGGAGACGCTCAAGCAACAAGGTGATTTCGACACGGAAGCGATGAAGAAATCTTTTCTGCTGGCCAAAGAGAAGGCGATAGCGATCCTGGGGGAGTCCGCCCGACAGGAGCTGAGTCTTGTGATCGGCGACCTCGAAGCCTGGCTCGAAACGAAAATCGAAGTTTGTGTGAACCGGAATAAACAGTTGTAAAAACCCGTCCAGGTTTCCCTTTGATTAGTAAAGGAGGTCCAGGCTTCACCATGATCACTGTGCTCATTACTAAAAAGTTAGGGGATGTATGATGAAACATTCAAAAAGGAAATGCAAGCATGTGCAGCAAGGACGGTTGGGCATAATCAGCAGATGGCTGTGTCTCTCGCTTCTAATTCTGATGCTGGCGCCAGGCGCTGTGTTCGGGTCAGGAATAATAGCCCGCAACATTGTTCAGGGGCCTGAAGCGGACACTGCCTCTGCAGCAGTGTATGAGGCAGAGCCGCCAGTACCGGAGCCGCAGCTTCAACGGGGGGCAACAGTTAAGGATTCGGTCTATCGCTCCGTGTATCAATCGGTGTATGAGCTAGATCCTACCTTGGGAGTCATCCTAAATCATGGAGCCTATCAGATGAGTCTGATGGCGCTCAGTAATGTCGAGGGGGCGATGAGCCCGGTATCGCCGCTGCTGCAGCAGATCCGGTTGTCGCAGGCCTCGGGTGTGGTTCCAGGGGGGCGCGGCTTCATGCTTCCACAGGTGGTAGCGGTCAAGGATCTGGCGGGTAATCCGCTGCCGGGTATTCCCGTCACCTTCACCGTCTCGGAGGACAGTACAATCACTGCGGTCATGCGCGGGCTTAACAGTACTGGAATTACAGTGGTGTCGGATGCAAACGGATATGCATCTGCGGCTAACAACTATACAGGTTATATCGGTGAAGGCTATCAGGTCTATTCGAAGGGAACCGGGGTCATTAAGACCATGGAGGTAAAAGCTACCGTTCCCGGTCTTCAGCCGGTTACCTTCAAGGTAGAGGTCGGTGCCGTAGGCTCTAACCTGATCGACACAACCCCGCCTTCCATTAAGGCCACGGCGGTGACGGATAACGGTGCGCCTTACATTGCCGGGACCTGGACCAGTCAATCCGTGACTGTACATTATACGGCAGAGGATACGTTGTCAGCGATCAAATCACTGACCCCGGATCAGAAATTCACCGCTGAAGGAGCAGGTCAGACGGCAACGGGCAAGGCTGTTGACAGTGCGGCTACCAGTGATGAGGATAAGAACCATTATTCCATCGCAACCTTCGGTCCCATCCATATTGATAAAAGCGCTCCGGTTACAGAAGCAGCTGTAACAGGCGCTGAATCCGGCAGCTGGAGCCGGGGGAAGGTTGCGCTGCATTTTACCGCTGAAGATCCATATTCTGGTGTGGACGCTGTGTATTATAAGCTGGGTGAGAATGCAGCAGTGAGAACATCCGGCTCCAGCGCGGCGCTGGAGCTGGAACAGGAAGGAGCGACTACCGTCAGCTACTGGGCTGCGGACAGAACCGGGAATGCAGAAGCTCCCCGGACGGTAGTAGTGCAAATTGACAAGAGCGGTCCGCTGATCGCCAGTATTCTCAGTCCTGAAGCGAATGAGAAGGGCTGGAACAGCTCAGATGTTACGGTCTCTCTTACCGCTTCAGATGCCCATTCCGGAGTGAAGGAGATCCATTATAGACTTGGAGCGGATGGCGAAGAACAGAGTGTGGCAGGCAGCACGGCTGCTTTTGACGTCCCGGTGGAGGGAATTATCCCTCTTGAGTTCTGGGCCGTTGACCATGCAGGCAATGTGACCGCTGTACAGAAGACCGAAGTGAAGATTGATAAGACGGTCCCGGTTATTACTGTTCCGGCGAATATTACGATGGAAGCGAAGGCGGTTCGTACCCCTGCCGATATTGGACAAGCCTCCGTTCAGGATATCTCGGTCCCGGATGTTCTCCTGACAAATGATGCCCCTGCGGACTATCCGATCGGGACAACTACCGTAAAATGGACAGCGGTGGACCCGGTAGGACTGACCTCCTCACAGGTGCAGAGAATTACTGTAAAAGATACGACAAAGCCGGTACTAACCGTGCAGGGAGATATGGTTGTGGAAGCTACAGCGGTTAAAACGCCGCTTGTGGTCACTGGAGCGTCTGCTACGGATATTTTCCCGGTTATTGTGGTGAATGACGCGCCGAAGGAATTCCCCATTGGTCCGACTACCGTCACCTGGACGGCGACCGATGCCAACAGCAATGTGACTACAGCAACCCAGAAGGTCACTGTAGTAGACAGAACTAAGCCGTTACTGACGGTTCCAGCCGATATTACCAAAGAAGCTGTAGGCCGAAGAACTGTGGCAGATCCGGGGAAGGCCGCCGCCACAGATATTTTCAAGGTAAATATTACGAATAATGCGCCTGAGGATTATCCGGTGGGCGTAACCAAGGTAAGCTGGACGGCTAAGGATGAGAATGGAAATATCTCTACAGCAGATCAGCTGATCCGCATTACCGATACCACCAAGCCTGTACTGACCATACCGAAGGATATTACCGTAGAAGCTACGGCTAGACGGACGAAGGTGAATATTGGGCAAGCCGAAGCCAGCGATCTGTTCGATGTGCTGTTAACCAAGAATGCCCCTGCGGATTATCCGGTGGGTGTAACCATGGTTACCTGGACCGCCACAGATGAGCATGGCAACGTCACCGAGAAAGTGCAGAAGATTACAGTTACAGATACAACGGCTCCACAGTTAACTGTGCCTGGAGACATCTCCACCGAGGCAACCGGCATTAAGACTCCAGTGGAGCTGGGGGAAGCGTCTGCCAAGGATATTTTCAGTGTTACTGTAACCAATAACGCCCCGGAACGCTTCATCTTCGGGACAACAGCCGTTACCTGGACGGCTACAGATGAGAATGGCAATACCACCAAGACAACGCAGACCGTGAAGATCGTAGATACGACGAAGCCGCTGGTTACACTGCCAGGCGGTATAACGGCAGAAGCCACTGGAGCACAAACGAAGGTAGACATCGGCCAGCCGGTGGTTACAGAAATTTTTGCTGTGACAGTCAAGAATGATGCTCCGGCGGAATTCCCGCTCGGAACTACCAAAGTAACATGGACGATTACGGACGAGCATGGCAATGCAACTAAAGGTACGCAAGAGGTCAAGATCGTAGATACGACCAAACCGGTCATTACAGCACCGGAGGATCTAACGGTAGAGGCTACGGAGGTCAGATCCAAGGTCGCTCTGGGTGAGCCGGTGGTCTTCGATCTGTTCGAGACTGAGATCATTAACGATGCTCCGGTTGATTTCCCGGTTGGTACCACACTGGTTACCTGGATGGCCAGTGATCCAAGCGGCAATGTGGCAATCGCGAAGCAGAAGGTGAAGGTTGAAGATACTACTGCGCCTAAGCTGTCTATCCCGGCAGACGTCAAGGCAGAGGCTACAGCTATCAGAACTCCGGTTGTGATTGGTGAGGCCACGGCTACGGATATTTTTCCGGTTACTGTAACGAGCAATGCTCCCGAGAATTATGCCGTGGGCGTTACCGAGGTCATCTGGACAGCGAAGGATGCCAACGGTCTGGTAACTACCGGCAAACAAAAGGTTACTGTAGTGGATACCACCTTGCCGATCCTGACGGTTCCGCAGGATATCAGTGTGGAGGCTACCGCAGTAAATACTCCGGTGCAAATCGGCAAGGCTACGGCTACGGATCTGTTCCCGGTCACGGTGGTCAGCAATGCTCCGGCCAGCTACCCGCTCGGCAAGACCATTGTTACCTGGAAGGCGACAGATGCGAACGGCAACTTCAGCACCGGCACGCAGACGATTACGGTAAAAGACACAACGGCCCCGGTAATCGCTGACATTCCGGACTACATTGCAGAAGCTACCGGGCAGACGATGCAGATTAAGTTGCCGGTGCCTGCGGTCACCGATATCTTCGGAATTGCTGCGGTGAGCAGCAACGCTCCGGCTTCCTATCCCCTGGGCGTGACTGAAGTCACCTGGACAGCGAAGGATGTGAACGGCAACGTATCCACACGTAAGCAAAAGGTTACTATCTTGGATACCACGAAGCCTGTGCTTACTGTACCGGAAGATATTACTGTAGAAGCGGCGGCGGTAGAGACTCCGGTGGAGATCGGCGAGGCCACGGCTACGGATATTTTCAAGGTGACGGTGAAGAATAATGCCCCGGAAGCGTATCCGCTGGGCGTAACAGAAGTTTTGTGGACGGCAACGGATGCGAACGGGAATGTGACTACAAAGGTACAGAAGATTAAGGTCGTGGACACGACGAAGCCTGTGCTTGCAGTACCGGAAGATATAGCTGTAGAAGCGGCTGCGGTTGAGACTCCGGTGGAGATCGGCGTGGCAACAGCCACGGATATTTTCAAGGTGACGGTGAAGAATAATGCCCCTGAAGCGTATCCGCTGGGCGTAACAGAAGTAGTGTGGACGGCAACGGATGCGAACGGGAATGTGACTACGAAGGTACAGAAGATTAAGGTCGTAGACACGACGAAGCCTGTGCTTGCTGCACCGGAAGATATTACTGTAGAAGCGGCGGCGGTAGAGACTCCGGTGGAGATCGGCGAGGCCACGGCTACGGATATTTTCAAGGTGACGGTGAAGAACAATGCCCTTGAAGCGTATCCGCTGGGCGTAACAGAAGTAGTATGGACAGCAACGGATGCGAACGGCAATGTGACTACGAAGGTACAGAAGATTAAGGTAGTGGACACCACGAAGCCGGCACTCACGGTGCCAGAAGATCAGACCGTGGAAGCAACAGCTGTAGAGACTCCGGTGGAGATTGGTCAAGCGTCAGCTGCGGATATCTTTAAGGTGACGGTGAAGAACAATGCCCCTGAAGCATATCCGCTGGGCGTAACAGAAGTAGTGTGGACGGCAACCGATGCGAACGGCAACATGACTACGAAGGTACAGAAGATTAAGGTAGTGGACACGACGAAGCCGACGCTGACTGTGCCAGAGGATCTGTCCGTAGAAGCAACGGCAGTGAAGACTCCGGTGGAGACCGGTCAAGCAACGGCTACGGATATTTTCAAGGTGACGGTGACATCGGATGCTCCGGCTGCTTATCCGCTGGGAACAACGACAGTTACCTGGAAGGCCAAAGATATCAATGGTAACGAGGTAACCGGGGTACAGCGGATTACCGTAGTGGATACAACACAGCCCGTGCTGAAATTCGAAGGACCACTGCAGCTGACCAAGGAAGCAACGGCTCTGGCAACCCCGGTAGAACTGGAAGTGCCAGCGGTGCAGGATTTCTTCCCGGTCACTCTAACAACAGATGCTCCAGGAGAGCATGGCGCGATCACTTCAGAAGAGATCTTAACCGCGAATTTCCCTATCGGTACTACGATTGTAAAATGGACTGCTACAGATAGCAGCGGAAATTCCGCAGTGGGCATCGTGAAGGTCACTATT
The DNA here is from genome assembly GCF_038051945.1 of Paenibacillus sp. FSL H3-0469. Lineage (NCBI taxonomy): Bacteria > Bacillati > Bacillota > Bacilli > Caryophanales > Paenibacillaceae > Paenibacillus > Paenibacillus sp. FSL H3-0469. The sequence goes on along the minus strand of NZ_CP150302.1, from coordinate 1,480,428 downwards.
GTAGATACTGTAAAGCCTGCTCTTAAGCTTCCGGCTGACATTACTCTAGAAGCAGCAGCCCTAAAGACGCCGGTGGAGATCGGCGTGGCAACAGGGACTGACATTTTCAAGGTAACAGTAACCAGTAATGCGCCTGAGAGCTATGCACTAGGAACCACTGAGGTTACCTGGACCGCTACGGATGCGAACGGCAATGTCAGCACAGGCGTTCAGAAGATTACGGTGGTGGACACCACGAAGCCGGTGTTGAAGCTACCGGCTGACAAGACGCTAGAAGCAACGGCGCTGAAAACTCCGGTGGAGATCGGCGTGGCAACGGGAACTGACATTTTCAAGGTAACAGTAACAAGTAATGCCCCTGAGAGCTATGCGCTAGGAACCACTGAGGTTACCTGGACCGCTACGGATGCGAACGGCAATGTTAGCACAGGTGTGCAGAAGATCACGGTGGTGGATACCACGAAGCCTGTGTTAAAGCTTCCGGCTGACAAGACGGTGGAGGCATCGGCGCTGAAAACTCCGGTGGAGATCGGCGTGGCAACGGGAACTGACATTTTCAAGGTAACAGTAACAAGTAATGCCCCTGAGAGCTATGCGCTAGGAACCACTGAGGTTACCTGGACCGCTACGGATGCGAACGGCAATGTTAGCACAGGTGTGCAGAAGATCACGGTGGTGGATACCACGAAGCCTGTGTTAAAGCTTCCGGCTGACAAGACGGTAGAAGCAACGGCGCTGAAAACTCCGGCGGAGATTGGCGTGGCAACAGGGACGGACATTTTCAAGGTAACAGTAACCAGTAATGCCCCTGAGAGCTATGCGCTAGGAACGACTGAGGTCACTTGGACCGCTACGGATGCGAACGGCAATGTCAGCACAGGCGTGCAGAAGATCACGGTGGTGGATACCACGAAGCCTGTGTTGAAGCTTCCGGCTGACAAGACGGTGGAGGCAACGGCGCTGAAAACTCCAGTGGAGATCGGCGTGGCAACAGGAACTGACATTTTCAAGGTAACAGTAACCAGTAATGCTCCTGAGAGCTATGGGTTGGGAGTGACCGAAGTGGTCTGGACCGCTACGGATGCGAACGGCAATATCAGCACGGGTGTGCAGAAGATCACGGTGGTGGATACCACGAAGCCTGTGTTGAAGCTACCGGCTGACAAGACGGTCGAGGCAACGGCGCTGAAAACTCCAGTGGAGATCGGCGTGGCAACAGGAACTGACATTTTCAAGGTAACAGTAACCAGTAATGCTCCTGAGAGCTATGGGTTGGGAGTGACCGAAGTGGTCTGGACTGCTACGGATGCGAACGGCAATGTCAGCACGGGTGTGCAGAAGATCACGGTGGTGGATACCACGAAGCCTGTGTTGAAAGCTCCAGCAGATGTTGCTGTTCCGGCAACTGGAACAAAAACGCTTGTGACCCTGGGCCAAGCTACAGCGAGCGACATCTTCGGAGTTGTGCTGAAGAATGATGCTCCGGCTGACGGCTTCCCGTTAGGGAAAACAGTGGTTACCTGGACGGCTACGGATGTGAACGGTAATGTATCGACGGCGGTGCAGAATGTAACTGTCACTCAGACGTTCAAGGTTCAATCGTTTAATGCGAGCCGAAGCAGCGTGACGAATACGATTTTCCCGAGAATATCCTTTGAGAATACCAGCAAGTCGACCTTGCAGCTCTCCAGCATCAAGCTTAGATATTACTACACTATCGATGGTGAGAAATTCCAGAGCTTCTATACGGATTATGCCAGAGTAGCAGGTTCGAATACCAGGGTGATTCAATCGTATGTCACAGGAAGCTTCCAGAAGACAACAGGCAAAACCGGCAGTGATTATTACCTGGAAATCGGCTTCACCAGTGGTGCCGGAAGTCTTAAGCCTGGAGAAAGTGTAGAAATTCAATGCAGATTCTGGAAATCGGATTTCTCTAATTACTATCAGACTAATGATTATTCCTTCAATGGACTCGCAACGGGCTTCACAGATACCAGCAAAATTACGGCCTACTCCTACGGCAATCTGATTGCAGGCATGGAACCGTAAGCGGCTAAGTACAGCATTGCACAGCTTCCAGGCTGCTGCCGGATCAGTGGTTGCAGCTTGGAGCTATTCATTAACGGGAGATCAACCAGCTCCATTAGCGGGGGTACGATATGCCAGACGACATGAATGAAATCCTTCAACGGTTGACTCGGGTGGAAACCAAGCTCGACATCATGAACAGTGCAAGGGATATTGCGCTTGAGGCTATGCAGAGCAGCAAGTCAGCGCATTTGCGGGTGGATGAGATGCGGGATGAGCTGTCCAGATTGAAGCTCAGGCAAGGTGAGAATCAGCGCTGGCTGGTGGGAACGATCATTAGCAGCGTGGGGATGTGTATTGCCGCAGCGGGACTTTTGATGAAAATATTAATCGGGTAGCAGACAGGAAGAAGGAGATGGGGGAATGGCCAAAGGCTTTGATTGCGCAGCACCGCTAACACGCACACTGGCAAAGAAATTCAAGGAGGATGGTTACGAATTCGTATGCCGTTACCTTGTGCCCTCCGGCTGGAAAAGGTTAACCCAGGCGGAGGCGGTTGCTATCAGCGCTGCCGGGCTGCAAATTGTCTCTGTGTATGAAACGACCGCCAGCCGTGCGCTGGGAGGCCGTGCAGCCGGCCTGACAGACGGGGCGATTGCCGCACAGACAGCCCTTGCGGTTGGACAACCTGCCGGGAGCCGGATCTACTTTGCCGTTGATTTCGACGCTTCTGCGAAGCAGCTGGACACGGTGATCCAGTATATTACGGCAGCGGGAGAAGCCGCCCGGAATTACCAGTCGGGTGTCTACGGGAGCGTTACGGTTATTGAAGCTGCAATGGCCGCTAAGGCCTGCACCGGTTTTTGGCAGACGTATGCCTGGAGTAAAGGCCGGAAAGCGGAGGGGATCCACCTGTATCAATATGACAACGGTCCCAAGGGATTAGGTCAACCGGTTCACGGAGTGAATGTAGACCTCAACCAGTCCAGCGGAGAAGCCGGCTGGTGGAGCACGCAGTCTGCCGCGGTTCCTGTACCAGGCAATGCAAACGGAGAGGGGAAAGACTATATGATGAAGAAAGAGGATACGGGCAAGATCATTGCTTTTCTTCAAGCGGCTTATATGGCAGCAGGTAGTGCAGAGTCTGGAAAAGAATTTCACCGTCTGGCGAATGAGCTGCGCAAAGCCTCGGGCCAAGCGGCAGACCCGAATAATCGTTAATCAGGAGGAAGGGTTACAGGCTGCCTAAGGGCGGCCTTTTTGACATGTGATTATAAGTAAAAATTAGAATAAATGGATTTATTTATAACTCCGGCTGTAAAAAGCGCTATGGATTTTACTTTATCTATAGGATCGATTTTTTACAGAGGGGGAATCCATTGCAGACCCAAGCAACCGTAAGTAAGGAGAAAGATAAAGCATTCGGCGGCCATAAACCATTCAGCAATCCGCAGGTATTCATTCGTCCGGCAGCCGCGAAACAACCAGACCCGGTAGAGATTATCCGGCGTGTCCGCCAGAATCCGGCTTCCTTAAGCCGTGAAGACAAGCTGGCGCTCCAGCGCACACTCGGCAACCGGGCCGTGGTTCAGTTGTTATCGAGTCTGAAGGAGGACGGGAAGAAGAAAGAGCAGGCAGACAATGGAACACAGGCGGATGGACCAAGTAAGAGCTTGGCCGCAGAAGCTCAAGTGGAAGAGCATACGGATTCACCGGAACCGGTGCAAGCAGAAGCAGAGCAAGCCAGCGCTCCGGCTGAAGCCAAGATGCAGAGTAAGCAGGAGCCGTTGGGGCAGGCAGGAGGCGCTACTGCGTCTGTCACACAAACTAAGCCTGCTAGTGGCGGCAGTTCTTCAGGTCCCGTAGCCGTCAAAAAGACTCCAGCGCCTGCCCGGGCAAAGGGGAGGGCTGAGGCCGCTGCAGAGGGGCAAGCTGAAGCGGCAGAACGAGAGGACGTCGCTCGGTCTGCAGAAGAAGCCGGCGAAGAGCCGTCTGCGGAACCGTTGAAACCCGGGAAGGCGGAGGAGTCCGCAGCAGCTCAGGGAGAGGATGCGCCGGAGCCAGCCAAGAAGTCCGCCGCCTCCAAAGGAGCAGATGAACCGAAGAAAGCGTCCAAGGAGCCATCGCTTGGAGCAGCACTCGGTGCGTTAGCGGGAGAGGGGAAGGAGAAGCCGGCGAAGGGCAAGACGGTGAAGATCAGCGGTGAAGATCCGGGGCAGATTCTGGATCAGCTGACACAGGTTCAGCCTACAGAGCTGGGGGATGCCTATGCCCAGGCGGTGAATGTATCCTCCGGTGCTTTCGCGAAGCAGGCGCAGAAGACCAAACAAGGGCTGCCTGCTGTTCCTGTACCGACCGGCTTGAAAGGGAGGGTCCTGCAGGCCCGGAAGAAACCGGCAGCGCTGAAGCACACTGTGAAGGAAGGCTTCAATAGCGAGCGTACCGGCGGGGCTGTTCCTGCAGGCAAGCTGGATAAAATGAACATTAGTTCATCCGGTTCCGGGGGCAATCCGGAGGCGATGTTAAGCGAGATCCGCTCCGCAGCCGCCCAGCCGCCGGGAATCAGCATGACCGGGGAGGCAGATCCCTCCCAGCTGGAGGGTTTTCATCAGGAGGCCTCCCAGCAGGTGAGCGCAGCCAAGCAGGCGGAGATGGGGCAGATCAAGCAGCCGTTCGGGGAGAATGAGATCTATCCCGAGCCGGATGGCACCGTGGTGAAGGCTGCTGCAGGGCTGAAAGGCGGGCAGGCACCCGGGGCCAAAAAATTGCCTGCGCTGGCACTGTCTGCAGATATGACTGCCGGACTGAACCGTAGTCTGGCTCCAGAGATGAAGAAGCAGCTTGGTACCAAGCAGGCGGAATATAAGAAGGAACAAGCCAAATTCGACAGTAAAGTGCTGAGCTCCAAAGCCGACAGCCAGGCGCAAATCCGGCAGGCCGAGACCGAGGCGAAGAACAAGCAGATTAGCCAGCAGACTGGAGCCAAAGCAGAAGTCACCCAATTGCAGGGCGAGTGGAAAAAGGAGCTGGATGCTGCCGAGACGGACTATACCAAACAGGCCGGGTCAGCCGCCCAGCAGAAGAAGCAGGAGATCAACAGCGTCCGCACAGACAAAGAGCGGGAAGCTCAGAAGAAGCAGTCTGAAGCGGAGCGGGAAGCGACGCAGGCCTACAGTAAAGCTAAGAAGGAAGCAGACGGCAAGCATGAACAGGAGAAGGCCAAGGAAGAGAAGAAGGGCGGCTTCCTCGGCTGGGTGAAGGGTAAGCTGGAAGCTGTCGTCGAACTCGTTAAGAAAGCAGTTAACTTCATTTTTGAGGGTCTCCGCAAAGCGGTTAAATTTATTTTTGACAAAGCGAAGCAGGCTGTACTGGGCATCATTGAACTGGGCCGCAAGCTGATCACAACCCTGATCAAGGGACTGGGTGTGCTGCTAAAAAGCTGGTTTCCGTTGTATTTGCTAAGTTCCCCGGCATTGCGGCCAAGATATGCAGCAAGATTGACGGAGTTGTCAATAAGGCCATTAAAGCGGTCAACCAGCTGGCCCAGAAGCTCAAGACCAAGGTTACTCAGGTGATGGACTTCCTGGCTGCTAAGGTGGATCAGGCGCTGGCAGCAGTACAGAACTTCTATTCCAAGCTGATCTCCACCCTAGGCAGTCTGCTGATTGCCACGTTCCTGGATGTGATGTCCCGGATTGGAGCGCTCGGCCAGGCGGCAAAACGTTCATTCAGCCATCTGGAAGGCAAGATGTGGGAGTATCTGCTCGGAGTAGATATCTCCAAGCCAATGGGGGCTGGAGCAGCTGAAGGGGGAGCTGTAGAGCAGGCTGAGGGAGCTGGCGCTGGTGCGGCAGCGGGCGAGAAGCTGAGCGCTGAAGATATCGAGATGGAATCGGTGGAGCAGGGTGAAATGGACCCGGCGCTGATACAGGAAGCCAATCTCAAGGACGGGGAAACGAAGGAGATGTCCGGCAGCCGCGACCCGGCTACAATGGACAGCATTATGGCGGAATTCGACACCGGAACAGCCAACCAGAGCCTTGGCGGCAAAATAGCTGATGGTGTCAAGCTACGTGCGAATAATGCGAAAATGTTGTTTGACCAAATTAAATCATTTGTAATAAAATGGATGAAGGCCCATGGATTACAGCTGCTTGCGGGCATAGCGGGAGCATTAGTGGCTGTTGGCGCAGCTTTTGTCGTCACGGGCGGGGCTATTACGGTGCTGATTCCCCCGATCATTAATATTATCACAGTTGTGATGCAGGCTCAGGCAATTGTGTCTATTGCGCAGACCTTAGCGCAAGCTGCCGGTTATATCGGTACCTACCTGAGCCAGGGCTGGCAGAAGATGATCGAACCTGCCGCGATTGCGCTCGCTACTGCACTGGCGATGGGACTGGTTGAGCTGGCGATGGCGGGTGGCTTCAAAGCTGTCGGAGCCGACCTCAAGAAAGCCGGACAAGCTGTCAAGAAGGGCGTCGGAGCGGCAGCCAGCGGGGTGAAGAACGTTGTAGGCGCAGGAGCCAAAGGCATCAAGAGCCTGCTGAAATCCGGAGCCAAGCTTGCATCCAAGAGCGGCAGCATGATTTTACGTAATGGTAAAATCGTGATTAAGAGCCTGCAAAAGGGGCTCATGAAGGGGGCCAAAAATCTCCGGGGCCTGCTGGACCGGATTCTGCAGAAGTTCAAGTTCAAGAAGTTTAAGCTGGTGCGCAAGGGCAAGCATATTCGTCTGTATGGCGAGGTTAATCCTTGGGTATTGCTGATCGACGGGACTATGCAGGAGATCGATGACCAGCACTTCAATAAAGAATTTAAGAAATTAAAGAAAGATGGAATGAAGCCGGTTGAACTTACTAAGTCACAACGCAGAGAACTTAGTAAGCTAAAAGGTGCAGAACTGGAAACGATAGTAAGAAAAGCGAATGGAAATAAAGCAGAACTTAAAAGACTAACAAACGAAAGAAATATAACAGCACACAAATTAGATACTAAAGGGGAGATAAGCGAGAAGTTTACTCTAAAACTAACAAAAGAGTATGAAAGAAAAATCGGTAAAAATAAAGTGTTTAATCATGATATGGGAGATTTTGGAGAAGAGGTAGTTGAGCTTGTGGCTAAAGAGAACAACTTAGGGAAAGACATTTCATCTATGTTTCAAAAGGGTAGGAATGGCATTGATAGAACATTTCTTTCGCAAGGTTCGCCACCTAAGCTAACGATTATAGAATCGAAAGCTTCGAGTATAGGAAGTTTTTCATACTCTGATGCTCAAAAAATGGGTGGGGAAGCATATTTCCAACAAATGATAAATAGTAATGATCCGAGATATGCAGGCTTCATTAAAGCTTACAAAAAACTAAATTTTGAGAATCCTGGACTTGAGTTTGATTACATTAGAGTAGAGACAGCCGTAAAGAAAACCGGAACAGGATTTGGGATAGATTACTTGAAAATAAAAGTTTGGAGCGAACTATAGAGGAGGATAAAATGCTTAACCAAAAAAAACTAGAGATCGCACTTAAAAAGTATACTAAGAACTTTCAAAAAAGCAGCTTTTATGAGGATAGCAAAGAACAATACGAAGATATCAAAAGTATATTATCTGAAATAATAGATTTAAATGACACAAAAAGAGACCATATCTTATTAATAAGTATTGGAACCATTTTTACGTATTACAATTCAGTGTGGAAGGAGGATGTATTTTCTTTAGAGAACAAGCAAATTGAAGGATTAAAAATGATGCAAATCTCCTTGTTTTATCAATGTATAGCTCAAGACTTATATAAAATTCGTTACCCGCGAATGATGGTTATCTATACATTTAAGGAGGTAGTCGCTGCCTTAATTCATTTCACGATGTATGGGTGGGAGAAAGAAGAGACAATTTTGTTTGATTTTATTGTTAAACATCTTGGTGAGAATTCTATGTCTGCAAATGATTGGAACAAGCATACATGGTTCTTGCTGGAACTCTACCTACAATACAGAAAAAAAACCATTTTTGAAATTGATCAACATGTAAATATTAGCGTTAAGGAAAAAATGAAAGAATCTGAAATGAAGTATGCTTTAATTCCAGAAAATCTAGACATCTATTCGGGAGTTTTGGAATCTTGGTCAACTCCTATAGAAGAAGAAATAACCGCTTTGATAGGACAAATGATCAATTATCATTCCGAGCTGGCCTCTGAACTGGGGAAATCTATTGAATTTGGTGACTACCGGTATGGATTCTATCCATATGAAATCTTGTTTCTGCTCCATGTTAGGAAGAAGAAGGGGTTACCGGTTCCACAACATTTTGAAGAGCTGTTGATGAATACACCTGAGGCGCAAATGGTGTTTCAGGAGCCAGAGCCATACCCGGAGCAAGATCCTCTACTGGTGCAAATTGATAGATTTTATCGTAAAAATTATCCGGATTATTTCTTGAATCAATATGGGGAAGAGCTTTTCCAATAATGCATAACGGAGGATAAGCAGATGTTGGATAAAGGAATACTGGAAGTCCTATTTCCGGGCCAGGAGGATGCAGTAGCGATTCTGGAAGGGGAGGATCGTACAAGCCATTATGAAAGAGTCTTAAAATATGGCTTGTCGAGCGGAGCCTTTCTTTTTCTGGATTATAAAGGAGAGGAAGACAATGAAATTGTAAATTACATTTTGGATTATGAGTTTGAGCGTGGAATTGAGCTTGCAACACAAGATGAACTGGAAGCGCTCGGTGAAATGGAGTATGAATACTTGCCTGATAAGATCCGGGAAACGAACAGCCTATTAAAAAATAGCAACTACGCTCTATTTGCCTTACCATCCCTGGGAGATTATTATGTATTGTTCATCTTCCGATTAGAGAATAAAGCGGTATTAACCAGTGCAGAACTGCTAGATGATGAGTTGGTTCCTCCAAGAGAAAGATATATCCAATACTACACGGGGACGGAGGTATAGCTGATACTCCGCTTCCAAGAATATTAGGATAACATAATGGGGAAAGGTTAATCTAAAGGATTTAGTATCCGGTGATTAACCTTTTTTCCTCCCCTAGTTGTACTCCCCCGACTAAAACTCACTAAAATCATATGTACTGGTCAGTCAAAAGTTCTTGTCGAAAATAGATGCATAGAAAAATAACCCAATTGAGCGAATTATGGTATCCTTTAGTTCTCACACGAAAGGAATAATCGCCAAATGGGTTACAAGTAGTAGTTTACCCCATTCGTGAGCGATTCACCATACCGATGCTAAAATACCTGAATGACCTTTTACTTCCCTTCCGTTCTTGCTTCTCTAGGCAAGCCACCTTTGAGTAGTTTGTCGTTATTACCATCGGCTTCATGCTGCGCTCGGATCATCTCGGGGTAACTTCCATTATTCGCGATCTCTCTTTGAATCATCGCTGTTACGAAACGCTGATTCACTTCTTCCGTTCCTCGGCTTGGTCGACGGAATCCTTACGGCAGGCCTGGCTTCAGATCGTTCGCCGGTCTGCACCTCTTCTGGTAGTCCATGGCTATGTTGTTCTCATTGGCGACGGGATGAAGCAGGCTAAGGAAGGTCGACGAATGCCCGGAATCAAGAAGCTCTATCAGGAATCTGAAAATGTGTCCAAGGGTGCCTATATCTTTGGGCATTTGTTCGGAGCCATTGGCCTTCTGGTCGGCGACTCCCGAAAGTGGTTTTGCCTGCCTTTGTTCATGAATCTACAAGACGGTGTTAAGACTGTTCTGGGCTGGAAGACATCCGCGAGTGAAGGGGAGACGCCTTCCCATGTTGTTCAAATGATTGAACAAGGATTCGAGGCTGCGAAAGGTTTCGGTCAGGCACTGCTGCTCTTGGATCGGTACTTCTTGTCCGTTCCGGCCTTGGAGCGCTTACAGGCGTGCCACCTGGCTTCCGAAGCCCGTATGCACCTGGTGACCCAAGCGAAATCCAATGCGGTCGCCTACGAACGTCCCTCCGCGAAGAAGCCAGGACGTGGTCGACCGCCGAAAAAAGGCCAAACGGTCAAACTCAAGGAGTTGTTCACGACTCGCGCGGCTGATTTTCAAACCGCAACCGTTCGGCTGTACGGAGAGGAAAAGACAGTTCAATTTCTCTGTCTGGACCTGCTTTGGGGCCAAGGTTTATATCTGGAATTGCGCTTTGTGCTGGTGGTTTATGAGGGCCGGTATTCGATTTTGGTGAGTACCGATCTGACTTTACCTGCCACGGACATCATTATGTTGTACGGTTACCGCTTCAAGATCGAAAGTATGTTTCGGGAAATGAAGCAGGTTACTCACGCCTTCGGCTACCATTTTTGGAGTAAGTCCATGCCGAAACTGAACCGGTTTTTGAAAAAGAGGAAGCCCATCCTCTCGAAGCCGTAACGAACGAACCCGATCGACAATGCATCCAAAAAACGGTTGAAGCCATCGAGGGATTTGTGATGTGCCAATGCATTGCGATGGGACTGCTACAACTGGTGGCTTTACGCTTTTCGGACCGAACTCCAAAGCATCTTTTTCGCTATCTGCGTACACCTTCCCACGCCGTCCAGTCCGAGGCTACGGTCGCTGCTTATTTACGCAAGTCTATTTTTCGCATGTTTACTCAAAATCCGCATGTATCTATAACCCAAATAATTAAATCCAAGCAAGGAAACGCTGAAGTGGAGCGCGATTCGCTGGTTTCTTAGCTCTGTAGAACTTTTGACTGTCCAGATATGTAATAAAACAGATTAAATGAAAATATTTAAAACTTTCAGGGCAGTCATCGGGATCTTGGCAGGGATCGTGGTCGCAGACCATTATCCAGGCCTCCGTTTACATCGGCACCTACCTGAGCCAGGGCTGGCAGAAGATGATCGAACCTGCCGCGATTGCGCTCGCTACTGCACTGGCGATGGGACTGGTTGAGCTGGCGATGGCGGGCGGCTTCAAAGCTGTCGGAGCCGACCTCAAGAAAGCCGGACAAGCTGTCAAGAAGGGCGTCGGAGCGGCAGCCAGCGGGGTGAAGAACGTTGTAGGCGCAGGAGCCAAAGGCATCAAGAGCCTGTTGAAATCCGGAGCCAAGCTTGCATCCAAGAGGCAGCATGATTTTACGTAATGGTAAAATCGTGATTAAGAGCCTGCAAAAGGGGCTCATGAAGGGGGCTAAAAATCTCCGGGGCCTGCTAGACCGGATTCTGCAGAAGTTCAAGTTCAAGAAGTTTAAGCTGGTGCGCAAGGGCAAGCATATCCGTCTGTATGGCGAGGTTAATCCTTGGGTATTGCTGGCTGATGGAACGATTCAAGAAGTTGATAGTCTGGATGGAAGAAAAGCAGGGATTAATACTCAGGCAGAACTCGATAAGATAAAGAGCCTGAAACCATCTGAGAGAATTGATGTTTATAATAATGCGGTTACCAAACCTGACGGTAAGATTGATTTTGATAGTATTAAGTTGCCTGATACTAATGTTCCTACAGCATTCAAACAGACAGATTTTGCTAGTTCTTATCAAGATAGATTACATCAAACACCTGGTAAAAAGAATGTAAAGGTTAGTTTTGAGGCAACTAGAGGTGAATCATTGGCTACTCTCAAGCAACCCGCAGATCCAAAATTAAAACAAATACTAGATGATGCTGGAGTTAAGGGAATCAAATACAAGAACTCAGTTCCTGACTTCTCTCCTGTTGCTAAAGCTCAGGTGGAAGTCGATCATATGCTAGGGGGATTAGGGGATATGGGGAAAAAAGCTCGACGAATTAATTTTGCCCAAGCAGATTTGAAATTAGTTGATCAGCTTAATGCCTCCCCTGAATTGGCACGTCAGTTTGGAATGAAAGCGGGATCAATTAAAAGAGCAGATGTAGCAAAATATCGAAATAGAAACGGTTTAACTTGGCATGAGCTAAATGATGTAAAAACTCTACAGCTCGTTCCTACTGAGATCAATGATACATTTGGACACCTAGGTGGAGTAGGAGAAATAAATGCAGGAGCGTTTGAGTTTGGTGGATTTGCTCATAAATAAAGAGGAGGCTGTGAAATGATTATAAACGATGAGGTTTTTGGAGAACTAAACTATGAATTTGGTTGGACAAAGGATACCACTATTAATTTTTTTGGAAAGGAATATGAGATATCAATAATGATTGATGGTGAAGAAGATGAAGAAATTGATGAAGAGCAACATGAATCATATACTTCATTGCTGCAACATTGGGGAGAGTTGCAGCATAGTTTCATAGATGCAATTTTGAAATATTATATTCAGAAGAGACATGAGCTTGGTTATGATGTGGAAGTTAATGAAAGTTATCCGTTAATTACAACGACAGATCAATTATTAAACCATATATCATTGTCAGGAATAACTATTCCGTTTCCAGATATTAATGAAGGCAGAGATATAGGGATTACGTTTGACTGCACTTGGGATAACGAGAATGGTTTAGGTCTTCGTCTAGTTAATGAACAAGTTTTAAAAGTCGGTTATCAGGATGTGGCAATTTAACTACCCTTTTTTCTGTTTCATAAGAAATAAATAATAAGCTGAAGTAAATATCTCGTAATATGTAAAATGGTGCATTAATGGATAATCCATAATGCACTCTTTTTTCTATTAAATTCTTCTGCTTTATCTCGAAATTTGAAAATTCCTCGCCAGTCATTGTGATATTGGCCGGTTTGGTTGTCGCAGAGATTGTGACCGGTGGGGCTATAACCGCCGCATTTCCGATGATTATCAACATCATCACCGTATACCTGCAAGCAGATGCCAAAAAATCCGTAGCACAGACCATTGTCCAAGCCTCCGGCTATATTGGCACCTACCTGAGCCAGGGCTGGCAGAAGATGATCGAACCTGCCGCGATTGCGCTCGCTACTGCACTGGCGATGGGACAGGTTGAGCTGGCGATGGCGGGCGGCTTCAAAGCTGTCGGAGCCGACCTCAAGAAAGCCGGACAAGCTGTCAAGAAGGGCGTCGGAGCGGCAGCCAGCGGGGTGAAGAACGTTGTAGTCGCAGGAGGCAAAGGCATCAAGAGCCTGCTGAAATCCGGGGCCAAGCTTGCCTCCAAGAGCGGCAGCATGATCATACGTAATGGTAAAATCGTGATCAAGAGCCTGCAAAAGGGGCTCATGAAGGGGGCCAAAAATCTCCGGGGCCTGCTGGACCGGATTCTGCAGAAGTTCAAGTTCAAGAAGTTTAAGCTGGTGCGCAAGGGCAAGCATATTCGTCTGTATGGCGAGGTTAATCCTTGGGTGTTGCTGATTGACGGGACTATGCAGGACATCCCAAAGAAAGACTTCGAACAGGAGTTTAAGCGATTAAAGCAAGAGGGTAAGCTACCGGTTAAGCTTAATGCTGCAGAACATAGCAAACTAAATAAATTAGATAGCGATAAGCGAATCGAAATCTCAAAGAATGCTGACGGAGATAAAAGTAAGATTGATTTTGATAGTATTAAAGAACCGACTCCTGAAAAAAATCTAGAAATAAGCCGAAAGAAAGACTTCCTAGAACAGGTGGTAAATGGGAAGGAGAACCTGGGAACGGGAAATGGTATTCTGATCATTCAGAAGTGAAGCAAGTAATAGGAGACGAGCCTATAATATTCAAAGATGGTAAGCCTGATTTTTCAAGATGGTCAAATTATGAATTAGAATTTGAATTGGGACAATTAAATGGAACTGATGCTGATTTTAAACTTGTTTATAATAGGCTCGTAGAACTGGGATTAGCTAAAAATAAAACTCAAGCCAAGGCACTATTAAAGTCTCAAGGATTGACGCCTCACCATTTAAGTAATACAGAAATACAAATGATTCCGTCAAAACTTCATGGAAATATACCACATAAGGGTTCGGCATCTGAAATGAGAAACGCAATGGATTAAACCACATCAAAAAGATCTAAAGAGAAGAAAGTAATAGCAAATATAAACTTAAAGGAGCTCAGATAACGAATGAAAGAGATAAACAAAACCTTTAATCGTATGGAAGAACATTTAGATGCTATAGGATTACCAAGTAGAGATATAGTTGATCCCATGGTTCGTGTTTCTAATATTGAGAATAAATACAATATTTCATTTCCTGAATTGTATAGGCTTTTTGTACTTAAATACGGAAATTCTATATTCAATGAAAGTGTTACCTATAAATCAATAGAATTATCTCCTTGTGCAGATAAGAATGGCCTTAGTACTTTTGATTCTTTTTTTGGTTTTGATGGTGGCGTGGATGACCTGGAAAATAAAATTAATCAGTATTATGAAAGAATTCCCAGCTCCTTAATGCCTATTGCGGACGATGGGAACGGAAATCTTATATGTATCGGTGTAAAGGGTAATTACAATGAGAAAATTTATTTTTGGCATCACGAAGATGAATTGAGTGCAAATTTAATGCTTAATGAAAAAAAATATAGAAATATTGGTTTAGATGATTATTGGGATAATATATTTTTAATTTCAAATACTTTTACTGATTTTATTAGTAGTCTTGAAATTGAACAGCCAGAAGAACAAAAAGTTGAATTGAAAATTGTAAGAGAAAGAATGAATAGTGACTTTATTGCTAATATGTTAGCCGCTAGAGCAGAATTGGAGGCAAAAGAAAAAGAAAGAAAAGACAAGAAAAAGGGCAAGGGCTGAATATGGAAGCTGTAGGGAGACTCTTTACTAATTAAATCACCAAAATCAGTAAATCTCTTTTCAGACACCTGCGGCAATCGCGCTCTCAGCAGCATTGGAGTCAAGTTCATCAAGAGCTAATGGGAAGCGAATGAAAAAGATTTAGGAATTCTAAAAGAATGACAATATCAATTATTGAAGCTTATTCCCTTTAAAGTAAGGGGTTAATAAGCTTCTTTTTTTATATAGTTCATCATAATTCAATTCAGTTGATAAGGTTTTATTTAATTTCCCCCACCCCCCAGTTGTAATCTCTCTCCCAAAACTTACTTTATATATGAACAAGAAAATATAGAGTGAGGACAGAACTGCCGATGAAATTCAAAAAATTGGCCAGAAGCTATCGAAAGGAAACAGCGGAGGCTGCTGATGATGTGGAACGGGTCGAAGCAGCCGAGCTTGGCACAGGTGCTGCTTATGTTGCTGCTCTTGCTTCCGCTCATGAACCAGCTGCTTCTGAAGCAATTTCCGAAGCAGCAGCTCCCCGAGAGGAGAGCGGCGAAACCGCTCCGCCCTACAGCTCGAACCAAGAGCATCTTGCAGAAGAGCTGCAACTGCTGGAGCTCCGGCTTAAGCTCAGGTACCTTGAAGGACCGCAGCCGCACGCAGAGCTGGAGCTTGTGGACGAGGAGATCCGCAGTCTGCTGGATGTCCAGCCTGAAGACGAGCGTTACATCAATCTCTTAACAGCGGAAATAGCTCATCTGGAACGGAAGATCGCTGCCAGACTGAGGACTAATTTCCACCCATCAACAGGGCAGTCACCCAGTCCAGCTCTCCGCCTTACGTGCACAGAAATGGCTTCTGCACTTAGCCTGCCGGGGCTGGAGGTAAGCAGTCCCGCGCCCAGGCTCATGCTCCCGGAGGTGGCTTCTGCACTTAACCTGTCAGGGCTGGAGGTAAGCATCCTGGTCGCTTGTCTGGCGCCTGAGCTGGACGGCAAGTACGGGCGAATCTATGCCTACCTGCAGAATGATATGTCGGACAAGCGCCCTTCGGTGGGGTGGATCCTGGAGGTATTCGCCGGGGCAGAGGAGGAGCGGCAGGCGGCCCGCCTGCTGTTCGATGTCCGTGCGCCGCTGATGAAGCTGCTGCTGGAACGAAGAGGGGAGTACGGCGACAGCCGCATTCCGTTAATCGCCCGGCCGCTGAAGCTGGAGGATTGGGCGGTGAACCTGCTGCTCGGCTATGAGGTGCTGGATGAGCGTCTGACGAAGGCGGCGAAGCTTAGCACGGTGCCTCTTCCGCAGCAGATCCATTTTCCGGCTGAGCTGGAGCAGAAGCTGCTGCGGTTCGTGAAGCATTACAGCTGCTGCGGAGCCGGCAGCCCCCGTAGCTCCAGCAGCCTGCTATACATCAGCGGCCCGGATGAGGCTCTGAAGCTGGGCGGTATCCGCGAGGTCTGCGGCACCCTGGGACTCTCTGTCCTGGTTGCCGATCTGGAGAAGCTGCTGCGCCCTGAGGCTGACTTCAGCGAAATGCTGAGACTGCTTGGACGGCATGCGCTGCTGATGAAGGCGGCCCTCTGCTTCACTGGCTTCGACAGCCTGGTGACAGAGGATGACCGCTACAGTCTGCAGATCCGGCTCCTCATGGAGATGCTGGCAGACTATGCACCCCTGACGTTCATCCTTGGAGAAGCGCAGTGGGGAATCAGCTTCACCGGAATTCCGCTGAACTTCATGCAGATCGACTTGCCCTTTCCGGATGCGGCGGCCCGTAAGGCTGTGTGGACTGCCTTGGGTGAGGAGTATAAGCTGTCTCCGCAGATGGAACTGGATGAAGTCAGCGGCAGCTTCCGCTTCACGGCAAGCCAGATTCGGGCCGCGCTGAACGGCGGTGAGAACATCGCCGTCTGGAACGGCTTCAGGGAGAACGGGATCAGCACGAAGGATCTCTACGAAGCCTGTTACTTCCAGTCCAGCCGCAGAATCCAGGCACTGGCCTCGAAGGTCCAGGCCATGTATACCTGGGACATGCTGGTGCTTCCCGAAGAGCAGCTGAATCAGCTGGAGGAAATCTGCCGTCAGGTGAAATACCGCGCACTCGTCTATGGAGAGTGGGGCTTTGCAGGACGGCTGTCGCTCGGCAGAGGGCTGAACATCCTGTTCTCGGGGCCGCCTGGCTCCGGGAAGACGATGGCCGCTGAGGTGATTGCAACTGAGCTGAGTTTGGAACTCTACAAGATCGATGTCTCGCAGATTGTGAGCAAGTACATCGGGGAGACCGAGAAGAATCTGTCGCGGATTTTTGATGAGGCGGAGACCTCGAACGCCATTCTCTTCTTCGACGAAGCGGATGCCTTGTTCGGTAAGCGCTCTGAGGTCAAGGATGCGCATGACCGGTATGCGAATGTGGAGATCAGCTACCTGCTGCAGAAGATGGAGGAGTATACGGGAATAGTGATTCTGGCGACCAACCTGAATCAGAACCTGGACGATGCCTTTGCCCGCAGGCTGCACTTCAAGCTGGAATTCCCGTTCCCGGAGCAGCAGCAGCGCGGCCGGATCTGGCGGGGAATGTTCCCGGCGGGAGCGCCGCTTGATCCTGGCCTGGATTACGGCTTCATGGCGGAGAAGTTCATTCTGGCCGGAGGCAATATCAAGAACATTGCCTTGAATGCAGCCTTTTATGCGGCGCATGAGGGCTGTTCCATCGGGATGAAGCAGATCATGCTGGCAGCCAAGCGGGAGTATCTGAAGCTGGGCAGAACCTTTTTGCAATCGGATTATGCGCCCTATCACACACTGATCGAGGTGAAATAAGCATGGCTGTGGATACAGGTACGGTAATAAGAGATGTCAGCACCAGCCTGAAGGCGTTATTGAAAGCACATGTGCCTGAACTGAACGATGACAGCTTCATCAGCTTCGGCTCTCCAAGTGACATTGACAGCTCAACGATGAAGCTGTCCATGTGTTTGTACTATTTGAGCCATAGCCCGAGTATGCGCAACAGTGAGAAGGAAGCGACCGGCGGCAAGAATGAGTTCATGTATCCGCCGGCTTATCTGGATTTGTACTATCTGCTTACACCGTATGCCAAGGACAGGGAGACCGAGCAGCTGATTCTGGGCCGGATTTTTCAGCTGTTCCATGAGCATCCGGTGCTTAGCGGCAGCGATCTGCGGGGCAACCTGGCCGAATGCGGCAATGAGAAGATCCGGATCTCCTATAACAACCTGACGATTCAGGATATCAAGCAGCTGTGGGAGGTGTTCCCCGGGAAGCCAGCTAAGGTGAGCCTGTCCTATCTGGTTTCGCCGGTGCGGCTGCCTGCGGATAAGACGATCCAGATCCCGCGGGTTGAGGTGAAAGAGCTGGGCGTTCATCCTCTGTAGACACAGCTGGCAGAGAGGGCTTCTGTGAAGGGAGTGATTCATGGAGGAATGACATGCAAGGCACCCGTACCAGCGGATATTCCGCAGACAATGGCAGCTGCGCCTAAGCGGATTGTGTAAGCTGATCAACCTAAGTTTATGCTTCCTTAGCCAGATGTGCCGAAGGTTTCTTTCAGAAGCAGCAGCTAATTTAACTTTTTTAGGAGGGTAAGAGATGGCAAATTATTTATCGCCAGGTGTGTATGTTGAGGAAGTCTCAAGCGGGGTCAAGCCGATTGCCGGTGTGGGCACCTCAGTCGGGGCCTTCGTCGGAATCGCAGAGAAAGGGGTTATCGGCAAAGCGGTACTGGTCACCAACTGGAGCCAGTTCGTCAATGAGTTCGGCCAGTTTATCCCCAATGGCTATCTCGCTTATGCCGTGTATAACTTTTTTGCGGAAGGAGGCACCTCCTGCTATGTAGTGAGAGCCGCATCCACCGATATCCGGCCGGCTTCGCTTGCGGTTCGCGATACCGATAATCTGGATTTGTTCAAGGTAGTTGCACGTTCGGAAGGGGAGTGGGGCAACCGCATTTCGGTCAAGATCGGTCCGTCCTCCAACAAGCAGCAATTCGGCTTCAAGATGATTGTGCAGTATTTGCTGGACAGTGATTTCAATGATGAATACAGCGGAGAAGATGAAGAGGGTAAGATCGTCGAAATCTTCGACAACATGCTGCTGATCAATTTTGAAGAAAAGGTGAATCAGGTATCTGCCTTTGTCAGTGTGAAGCCGCTGGTCGACCTGACCATTCTGGAGAATATGGAGAAAACGCCGGCGTTCAATGAAGCAGCCCTGTCCCTCAGCGGCGGTGTGAACGGGATGTCCCCGATTGACTTCCTGGGGGATGCGGTCAAGCGGGCCGGTATCCACGCATTCGATACGATTGACGGCATCAACATTGTAGCAGCTCCAGACCTTGCTGATATGGCGTACAGCCGGGGCACCATCCTGGATATGCTGAATTACTGCAAGCTGAGAAAAGACTGCATCTTCATCGTAGATCCTCCGCATGGCTTAAGTCCGATGGAGGTCAAGGATTTCAAGGAGGGGGCGGGCGATTATTCGGGCAATTCATTCAATACGTCCTATGGCGCCTTGTACTATCCTTGGGTCTACATTAATGATCCGCTGACCGGGAAGCAGAAGCTTGTGCCACCGTCCGGGGCAATTGCTGGTACGTATGCTTATGTCGATGCCGTTCGCG
This sequence comes from Paenibacillus sp. FSL H3-0469, assembly GCF_038051945.1. NCBI lineage: Bacteria > Bacillati > Bacillota > Bacilli > Caryophanales > Paenibacillaceae > Paenibacillus > Paenibacillus sp. FSL H3-0469. The sequence continues at coordinate 1,461,133 of NZ_CP150302.1, read as the reverse complement.
GTGTCCACAAAGCACCGGCAGGCACCACCGACGGCTATCTGGATTCCGTAGTCGGGATTGAGAAGATCATCACGAAGGCGGAGCAGGAGCTGCTGAATCCCGGCGGTATCAACGTGATCCGCTCTTTGCCGGAAGGCATCTGTGTCTGGGGAGCCAGAACGCTGTCCGCCGATTCGGAATGGAGTTACGTCAACGTCCGGCGGCTGATGATGTATATTGAAGAGTCGCTGGATGAGGGCAGCCAGTGGGTCGTGTTTGAACCGAATGATCCGAGCCTGTGGGGTAAGGTCAAGCGCAATCTCACCGCCTTCCTGACCCGCGTATGGAGAGACGGTGCACTCTACGGAACCACGCAGGAAGAGGCCTTTTTCGTCAAAGTGGACGAGGAGAACAATCCGCCTGCTGTGCGGGATGCCGGCCAGCTGATTATCGAAGTGGGCGTAGCCCCGGTCAAACCTGCTGAATTTGTAGTCATCCGGGTCAGCCAGAAGACCTTATCCAAATAAGAGACTGAGAGGAGATTTATGCTATGGCAACCGGCAAAAGATTGGACCCCTACCGCAATTACCGTTTCCGCGTTGTAATTGACGGCATTCAGACCGCAGCCTTTGCGGACGCAACGATTCCGGATACATCCACAGAGGCTGTTGATTACCGGGAGGGTATCGACGCCCCGCATGCGCGCAAGCTGTCGGGCTTGACCAAATTCGGGAACATTACCTTGAAAAAGGGACTGACCGACTCCCTGGAGCTCTACAACTGGCGCAAGTCGATTGAGGACAAAGGCGCGCTGAAAAACCGCAAGAGCTTGTCCATCATCCTGGTGGATGAAGAAGGCAATGACAAGGCGCAGTGGGATATCCTGGAAGCCTGGCCAATCAAGTATGATGTCAGCGCCCTTAGCGCTAAAGGCAACGAGGTCTCTGTCGAGTCGATGGAGCTGGTGCATGAAGGGGTTCGCAGAGTGAAATAGCCTTCCCGCTTATCGTCATCGTCACTGTGGATGTGATGCAATACGCCAAAACATAAGCTGGACGGTATGGACATCATATTCACGGCCGGGGACGCCGGAAGGAAGCGAAGGTATTAGGATGGTTTTGATGAGGAAGTGAGGGAGAATATGGAACTATTACAAACTGAATTCAGCTTCACCTTGCCCAAGGGGTACGTGGATGAAGCGGGCACGCTGCATAAACAAGGCACCATGCGTCTGGCTACCGCAGCCGATGAGATTACACCGCTCCGGGATTCCCGGGTTCAGCAGAACCCTGCGTATCTGACAGTCATTCTGCTCTCCAGAGTAGTCACCGCACTAGGTGGACTGGGCATGATTACGCCGAGAGTCATCGAAGAATTGTATACCTCGGATTTTGCCTATCTGCAGGATCTGTACAACCGGATTAACCAGAACGGCAGCAATGCGGTTCATGCGCAGTGTCCCAAGTGCGAGCAGCGCTTCGAGCTTGAACTGGAACCGCCGGGGGAATAGTCGGCTACCCCCTTGACCGCCTCTACGAGGAGGTAGCCTTTCTGACCTACTATCTGCACTGGGACTATACGGCAGTGCTGAACCTGGAGCATGCTGAACGGGATCGCTGGTGCAGTGAAGTCAGCCGGATCAACCAGAAGCTGAGTGGCGGGGAAGAGAAGAAGAACTTCTTTGAGGCTTAGGAGAGGATAACATGAAGGCAAATATGCTAAATATCGGCGCCAAAAGAAGCTGGGTCCCCGGGTACCGGGAAGATCCCTTTCTTGCTTATAACTTTATCGTGGAAATTGACGGGATCTCCGTCGCCGGATTCTCTGAGGTCTCAGGTCTTAGCGTGGAGACACAGGTGGAGCGCAAAACCTTCGGTGGTGAGAATCATAAGGAATTTGTGTTCCTGGGACCGACCAAGTACTCGGATCTGACGCTGAAAAACGGGGTCACGAATGATGAGTATCTGTGGAATTGGTATCAGAATGTGGTGAACGGGGTCGTCAGACGGCGCAGCGGATCCATCTGTCTATTGGATCATTCCGGCACCCCCAAGGTGTGGTGGAACTTCATCGAAGCCTGTCCCATCAAATGGGAAGGGCCTGCGTTCAACGCCAGCAGCAGCGCGGTAGCCGTCGAGAGCCTGGTTCTGACGCATAACGGGCTGTACAGGTACCGGTAATGAGCCGGGGGATCCGGAGCACGGCGGCTCCTGCGAATCAGAAGCAGACCGGGTTCATTCAATCGATTCTGGCAAAATACGGCTTGACCCGCTGGCGGAGCAAGCCGAAGAGTCTGATCCTGCGGCACAATCCGTTATATGGTGCGCAGCCGGAGACATTGCAGCGTACGGACCTGGTGGTCAATCATATCCACCAGTCATTCTATGGACTGGCAGTACCAGAGAAGGTACAGCCGGGACCGGCAAGCCGCATCCTGCTGGTGACTCAAAGCGGCATCAGGCCTGGACTAAGCGCTCCATCTGCTTCTCCCGGTCAAGCTGAGGATCTGCGGAGCGGGCTTCATTCAGCAGCCGGACGACTGAATTCGGTACAGGTGCTGCAAGAGAGAGTCTGGCAGCATAGAAGCAATAAACATCAGGTAACAACGGAGTATCGCATACAAAATACAGCACTTCATCCGGCTGAACCTGTAGCTGTTCAGCCTGTCGGATCAAGACCGGCGCAAGTCTCTGCACCGTCCGGGTTGTCTGTTCTGAAGCCGCTGCCTTCAGGCGCTACAGGTGAAAGAAGCCAGGGAGACAGGCAGAACAGAGGCGATCTGCCGGCTGCTTCTGTCCTTCCAGGGCAGCGAGACAGGATGACTGGCAGACAAGCACATGCAGTCCATCACCAGCAGCAGCTGGTGCAGGTGATGCAGCTGCTGCGGACCTATGGCGTTAAGCAAGAATGGGATACCGGAGCGGAAGAGCAGCGCTTGAGGCAGCAGCTAGGGCATCCGGTACGCGCGCAGGCATTGAAGCATGAACGGGAGACCGTCCCAGGCTCAGCCGGGACCGCTGTGGAAGCACAGCTTAAGACTCCTAACCTAAGCTTCAAGCCCGGTAGTCTGCTGATTCCGCATACAAGCGTAAGTTCCAGTCTTCAGCTCGGCTTAGGTGAGCAGCTTACGGCAACGCTTGAGCAGCTGGAGAGCAGGCAGGAGCTTCTGAGCCCGCTGCCCGCTGCCGTTGGTACGGTTCATCAGAGGCAGGCGATGAAGTCATTACAGCTTACGCTGCCGCATATCCTTCAACCGCTTGGGGTTGCGTCAGGTGCACCAGCCCTGGCCGGGCAGGCGGCTTCCGCTCAAATGGCCGCAGCCGCAGGACGGGCTACTCCAAGAGGGCCGGGGCCTGCGGCGCCGGTGGAGGCCAGCCTGATCTACGCTGCGGACCGGACAGAGCTTCCGTCCGCTTCGCAGCGAAGAAGGCCGGGCAGTCCGCTTAGGGCGGATAGCCCGACTTATGAACCGGATCTCCAGCCTTCCGCCAGTCATAGCCGCCTGGTGCTGCGGAAGCCTGAAGCGCCGCGCGCGACTCTGCCGGAGCCGATGCAGCAGCAGCTGGAGCGGGTGCTGCAGAAACAAGCGGCCCAGCCTCCGGCGCAGACCTTCACCAAGGCCGCTCCGCCGCCGGTCATGAATGCAGCAGAGCTGGATCAGCTGGCTGAGCGCGTCTATCAGGTGCTGGAGAAGAGAATGGCTATACGCAAGGATCGGAGGGGGCTAAGATAATGGCGGAAAAAGCGAAGATCATTCCTCTGGATATGCCCGTCGGAGCCATTGAGGTGATGTTCAACCCCAATGAGTACACCGTTTCTTTTGAAGGCAAATATACCGGGGAGAAGAACAACAAGCAATTCCAGATCACAGAGACACCGGAGTTCAAGGTCTCCTTGTTCTACGATACCTATGAACAGCGCAAGGATGTCCGCAAGAAGACCCGGCAGCTGACGTCGCTGCTTGATCCCAAGGTCAGCGGCAAAAGCACGAAAAAACCGCCGGTGTGCATGTTCGTCTGGGGCGGCTTCACCTACCGCGGCTTGCTGAGCAAGATCGAGCAGAAGTTCACGATGTTCATGGATAACGGCACGCCTGTCCGCTCGCTGCTGGATGTGACCTTCATTACAGATGAGCCGGATAAGTCGGTGGAGGACAGCCAGGGCTTGAATGCCTGCCGGAAGCTGTGGGTGGTCAAAAGCGGGGACCGGCTCGACCTCATTGCGAATGAGGCGCTGAAGGAGCCGCTGGCCTGGCGCAGAATTGCCGAGCTGAACAGGATCGCCAATCCGGTTGGCTTTCCTGGCAAAAATGACATCGGGAGAACTCTGGTTATCCCGGATTAAGGCGGGGATTGCATGGGCACCAGTGTAGCAAATTACAAAATTGAGCTAAACGGCAGCAAGCTGTCCGCTGAACTGACAGCGGCGGTGGAAGGCGTCACGCTGGAGGATGAGCTTAATCTGCCGGCGGTGTTTTCCATCCAGATGAATATGGTGAATGCCGGAAGCGGGATGTGGCGGGGAACAGATCTGACGAGCCTGAAGCCGGGCGACCAGCTGAAGCTCTCCCTTGGACTCGATCAGCCGGAGCCGATGATCAGCGGGGAGATTACCTCGCTGGATCTGAACTTTGCGGAGCACTCGGTGCTGGATATCCGCGGATATGATCTGCTGCACAGGCTGCGTATGGGGACGAGGAGCAAAGCTTTTCTGAAGAAGAAGGATAGTGATATTGCGGGGGAAATCGCCAAGGAGCATGGTTTGACCCCTGTGGTGGAGGATACCGGAACGGTGTATCCCTACCTCTTCCAGAATAATCAGAGCAACTATGAATTTCTGCTGGAGCGGGCAGCCCTGCTTGATTATGAGCTGTTCGCGGCAGATAAGAAGCTGCATTTCGTCAAGTCGCGGTCCGTGAAGGCCCCGGTGCTGCCGGAGATGAGCTTCAAGAAGGATTTCGAACGGCTGAACCTGGAGCTGAGGGCCCTTACCCGGGGGAGTAAGGTGACGCTTAAGGGCTGGGATGTGAAGGAGAAGAAGGAGCTTGAGGCTATCGCTAAGAGCGGGGAAGAGACGACCAAAATGGGCGGGAAGGAAGGCGGCTTCACCATCAGCACAGCAGCGGTCGGGGAATCACCGATTGTCATTATGGCCGAGAATCTGCTGGATATGAACGAAGCCAAGGTGCTGGCCGCCGCCGCTTACAACAGCCGCCTGCGCGAGTTCATTGCCGGGGAAGGCATGTGCTGGGGGAACCCGAAGCTCCGGGCAGGACAGACGGTGAAGCTGATGGGGCTGGGCGAGCGCTTCAGCGGAATTTATTACATTGTAGCCACGGTTCACAAGATCGACAGCAAGGGCTATACCACGACGTTCAAGGTTAAGAGGACTGGCCTATGAGTGAAGGACCCGGAATTAGCAATTTTATGGACAGCATCATGAATGAGGGACGGATCTTCGGCGTAATGGTGGGGATTGTCATCAATAATGACTCTGCGAACCATGCGGACAAGCCCGGCCCCGGACGGGTGAAGGTGAAGATCCCGCTGATGGGAATGCCGGAATCCAACTGGGCGCGTATGGCGTCCTGGATGGCCGGGAAGGAGCGGGGAGCTTTTTGCCTGCCGGAGGTGGAGGATGAGGTGCTGGTAGCTTTTGAGAACGGGGATGTCAACCGCCCGTATATCATTGGCTCCTTGTGGAATGGCAAAGACATACCGCCGGAGACCAACAAGGACGGCAAGAATAATATCCGCCTGTTCAAATCCCGCAGCGGGCATGTTCTGCAGTTCGCCGATACCAAGGGGGAAGAAAGCATTACGCTTACCTCCGCCAAGGGTCACGTAATCAAGCTGGATGACAAGGGCGGCGCGGAGCAGATCCATATTAGCGACAAATCAGGCAAGAACCGGATCATTCTGGACAGCAAGGCAAATAAGGTATCGGTATCCGCTGGTGCAGATATTGAAATCTCGGCGGGAGGCAAGCTGTCCCTGTCCGCCAAATCCATTGCAATGAAATCATCGGCGGGCACCACTATCGAAGCTTCGGCCGGGATGGAGGTCAAAGCCGCCGCCAGTATGACGATCAAAGGATCTGTGGTCAACATTAATTAGAGAGGGGGTGCCCTCTATGGGCCAGCCAGCAGCAAAGCAAGGGGACCGGATTCTGAATACCGATACACATATCGTCATGCTTCCGGCCGGAGGGGGACTGGTTCCCACCCCGCTGCCTCATCCCTTCACGGGGATTCTGGACGGTGCGCTAAGCGCGAATGTCAAGATTATGGGGCAGCCAGCCGCCACTATGGATTCTACGGCTACGAATACGCCGGCCCATGTTCCGCAGGGAGGCCCGTTTCAGAAGCCGCCGACCAATAAGGGGACCATCAGCGCCGGAAGCGCAACGGTATTCATCAACGGGAAAAAGGCTGCCAGAAACGGGGATCCGGCGGTGACATGCAATGATCCGGCCGACCTTCCGGCAGGGAAAGTGTCTGCTGCGGGGACGGTCTTACTAGGAGGCTGAGAGATGGAAGTTGTAGATTTTTTGGGACGGGGCTGGACGTATCCGCTTGCTGTCCAGCGGGGCAGCGTCCGATCCTCCGGTGGAGAAGACTCCATCCGGGAATCCATTATTCTGATTCTGTCAACGGCCCGCGGCGAGCGGGTCATGCGGCCGGATTTCGGCTGCAGACTGAACGAGCTGGTGTTCTCACCCAATACCATGAGCACTGCAACCTTGCTGCGAAGCTTCATTGAAGAAGCCTTGCAGAACTGGGAGCCGCGCATTGAAGTGGACGACATTACGGTCACCCCGCGCTCAGACCGCTCTGAGCTTGAGGTGTCCATTGACTATTCGATCAGGGCCAGCAACAGCAAATATAATCTGGTCTATCCATTCTTCCTTGAAAGCGTGGGGAAATAATGCCAAACCAAATGCCTATTATTGATAAACGGGAACAGGAACAGCTGGTTCCCGAGCTACGACGCTTAATCTACCAATATTGCAGCCGGGAATGGACGGATGTGCCGGAGCTTGAGGCAGACAAGAAGGCAGATGCCCTGGTCCATATCTTCACCGGGATGATGGGCAAAGTGATCAGCCGGCTGAATCAGGCGCCTGCGAAGAATTTCACCTCCTTCCTGAATCTGATCGGCATTCATCCTACTCCGCCCCGTGCTGCCAAAGTTCCGCTGCTCTTCCGGCTGAAGCCGGATTCGGGCAGCTATAACACGGTTCCGGCCGGAACCCGGGTATCCGCCCAGCCGGAGCAGGGGGCGGAGGTGGTTTTTGAGACGGACAAGGATTTGACCGTCATTATGGCGCAGCCTGTCCGGGCGGTAAGTCTCGATCCGCAGGAGGACCAGTGGAGCAATCAGGATCATCTGCTAGCTGGGGGAGCTGCCGGCAGACCTGCCAGGCTGTTCAGAGGGGATTCGACAGTTGTCCACAGATTGTATCTGGGACACACAGAGCTGCTCGGATTCCAGGAAGCGGGCAGCAGCTTATCCGTCTATTTCAACAAGCCGGATGCAGCCGCGCTGAGCAAGGCCGCGCCGGAGCAGGACAGAACCGGGGATCTGCTGAACCATATCGACTGGTTTTGTTTCGATGAAGAAGGGAATTCTATGCAGCTGTATCCTTCTTCGATAGCCGAAGCGGGAGAGGACGAAGATGCTCTGTGGAGGGCAGTGGTCCGGTTCGACCGGCTGACTGGCGTGCATACGAAGACGCTGGCCGGGTACGAGCCGTCCGGGGCGCTGCGGGAATGGCCTGGTAAGTGGATTTTCGCCGAGTTGAAGAAGCCTATAACCGCCGGTACGCGAATGCCGGATATTGAAGATATCCGCCTGGAGCTTAACGTGGTGAGTCCGCAGCCGCTCCCGCCGGATGTGACGGTGAATAACGGGAACCTGCTGGATATGGGCAAGGATTATTATCCGCTTGGGGACAAGCCCAGAATCAATGATACGTTCTACATCGCCTGCAAAGAGGCCTTCTCGAAGCCAGGTGCCCGGATTACGCTCAGGGTGGAGCTGTCAGAGCCGGAGATCAGCAAGCTGCCGGACACACCGTATGTGAGACTCGGCTGGGAATATTGGAACGGGCAGGAATGGCTTGCGATCACCGGTCTTGAGGAGAGAACGGACGAAGGCGGTGCAGCTTATGGCGGTGCTGCCCTCCGTGCGGTGAGCAGCCTTACTGCCAGCGGAACGCTGAGCTTCGTCTGTCCGGGTATCCAGAAGCTGACGCTGGGCGGTGAAGAGCAGTACTGGGTCCGGGCCCGCATCACCGGCGGGAATTACGGCGAGGATGCGAAATACGAATATCAGGATGAAGAGGTCAAGCTGGGAGAAGGAAGCATCAATGTAGCCAAGCTCAAGGTGACCCAGGCGACATACGCGCCGCCTTCCATCCGTAAACTCAGTTTAGCCTACAGCTACACACTGGAGGCGCACCCGCAGACCGTGCTTAAAGAGAATAACTTCAGCTTCGCTGATAAGTCGGCGGCCTGCCGCAACGAAGGTGAATATTTCAAGCCCTTCTATCCGTGCACCGAGACGGAGCCGACCTTCTACCTGGGCTTTGACCGTGATATTAGCGATCTGCCCGTGTCGCTCTTCTTTCCGCTAACGGGTGAACAGCTGGGACGTCCGGTAGTGGCGTGGGAGTATTGGGACGGCAGAAGATGGCTGACGCTCAGCGTGAATGATGAGATCAGAGGCTTCACCCGCAGGGAGATTCTGCAGTTTGCCGTGCCGGGAGATATTGCGAGACGGCCGTTGTTCGGCACGGAGCAGTACTGGATACGTGCCCGGCTGGATGAAGGCCGGTTCGAGATAGTCCCGCAGGTGAATGCCATTCTTGCTAACGCGGTCTGGGCCCGCAATTCCAATACGGTTTCGGCAGAGCTTCTGGGCTCCAGCAATGGTGAGGAGAATCAGACCGTTCAGTTGTCCAAAATACCCGTGCTGCCAGGCCAGCTTCTCAAGGTCTGGGAAGCCACCGGTCAGGGGATATGGATACCGTGGGAGGAAGTCAATACGTTCTCCGTATCCGGTTCAGATTCAAGGCACTATATGCTGGACAGAAGCACCGGAATGATCATGTTCGGGGATGGGCGCAGCGGCATGATTCCGCCTATGGGCATAGACAACATCGTGTGTGACTACAAGCATGGCGGCGGAGCGTCCGGGAATGTTGCCGCAGGCTCGGTATCCCGGATATGGGACAGCTACAGCTGGCTGGATTCCGTAACGAATCCGGTGGCGGCGGACGGCGGCTTCGATCAGGAGGAAGCAGAGCAGGCTGAGCTTCGCGGACCGCATACGCTGAAGAGCTGGAACAGGGGCGTAACCGCTGAGGACATGGAATGGCTGGTGCGTGAGGCGATGCCTCAGATCGCCAAGGTGAAATGTCTAAGTGCTATGAACCGGGAGCTGGAGTTCACCCCGGGTAGAGCTACCCTGATCGTGGTGCCGGAGACGGATGATCCGAGGCCGTTCCCGAGCCAGGAATTGCGCAGTGAGATTGAAGCCTATCTGTGTGAACGCATATCGGCCCCTTTGAACACCGCAGAGCCGGGGATTGAAGTTATTGGCCCGGATTATGTCCGCACGGCTGTGGAGGCAACCGTAGTCTTTACCTCTCTGGACCAGCGGAAGGTAGCTGAGGGACGGATCATCGACAACCTGAAGCAGTTTTTTCATCCGCTGAAGGGCGCAGACGGGAACAAGGGCTGGGAGCTGGGACAGAACCTGTATGTCTCCGAGGTCTATGCCGTGATTAAGAATACGCCGGGTGTTGACTATGTATCGGATGTGATCGTCAAAGCTTCAGTGCAATGCTTCACGCTGAAGCTGGAGCCGCTTGAGAACGGACCGTATAAACCACAGGCCGCTTATCCGAAATACAGTCTGGTCCGTTCTGAGGACAACGCGCTTCAATTTGCTCTTGCCGAGCCGGTGGATGCCGGGGATGAAGTGAAATCGCTTGTGCTCAGAGGGTTCAAGGAGAACGGAATCATCAGGCTCCGCTACAGATCCCGTAAGCCGGTAGAGCTGATTGTCCTCACCATCGACGGTGACATGCTCGAATGCCAGACCCTTGACGAAGAACCGCTTGCAGAGAGCTATCCCGAGGGCAGCGATCTGGAATTTGATCTGACGGATGATCTGACGGTCCGGACGTATATCCTGAGTAGGCTGGATTCGGGGGCGGTAACCTTTGTTGTGAAGACCGCTGTATTCGAGGAGAAGGATATTGTCTTCCTGAGCCGGACGGATGAATACATCAACACCACACCGCTCAAGATCCGTACCCTCGCCAGCGGCAATATTCATCTGGAAGAGGATGAGCTGATCTGCGGCGGGCTGCATCTGGTGAACAAGCCGGAGGAACATCCCTTTCCGTATCTTATGGATAAGCGGGCGGGCCTGCTGCATGATTTGACCGCAACCACGGCAGCGTGCGGGCTGGAGACAATCCGCAGGGAAGAGCGGAGGTATCTGAAGGGGCTGTCCGGTATTCCGGACACAGTGGTGCGGTGTCCGCATTGTAATACTTTGGAGCCGTAAATACAGAAAGGAGGAAGAACCTATGCCGCTTCCAGTATTGAAGCTGGATGATCTTAGCTTTGACCAGCTTGTGGCCGATGCCACTGCGCTGATTCCGCTTTACGATCCGGATTGGACGAACTATAATCCCTCCGATCCCGGCATTACCCTGGTGGAGCTGTTCGCCTATTTCACGGAGATGGTTCTCTACAGACTTGACCAGGTGACCGATGAGAGCAGGCAGCAGTTCCTCAAGCTGCTGGGTATCACCCTGGAGGACGGGGAGGAGCTGGCCAGCGGAATATCCCGCGGGGCGAAGCAGTTCTCCGAATGCTACAGGGCTGTGACGGCAGAAGATTACCAGCTGCTGGCGAGGCAGAGCCTGCTGGATATCCCGGGGCTTCGGACCACGTATCCTGATCTTGCGGTCCGTACGCTCTGTCTGATTAATACGGATATGGAGAACGGCACCGGGCGGGATAAAGAAGCTTTCGGGCATGTGTCCGTAATTCTGGTGCTCCAGACCGCGAATCAGCAGGATCTGCGCAGAGACATGGCGGAGATCAAGCAGCAGGTTAAAGCCATCCTGGAGCAGAGCAAGCTGCTGACGACCCGAGTCCATGTTGTTGAGCCGGATTATCGGGATGTTGTGATTGAGATGACGGTTGCCGCCAGGAATCAGAGCATCGGGAGCATCGTTCATGACAGCATTGTACAGTTCCTGGACCCGGTTAACGGGGGGGAGCACGGACAGGGCTGGCTTCCGGGGAGGAAGCTGTACGCCTCGGATTTGTATCATCTGGTAGAGGGAATCGCGGGTATTGATCATGTAACCAGCGTGAACCTGGACTCGCCTGACCTGCTGCCGTTCCAGTTATTTAAGCTGAAGGACCTGAAGATTGAGGTGGAAGCATGAGCAAGACAGACGGGTACAGTTATGTGGAGTATCTCCCCCGGGTGTTCCAGCAGAAAGCGGGGGAGACGGATGAACAGTTTTTTCTGGGACGGTTCCTGAAGGCCTTCGAAGCCATGCTCTCGGGCAATACGGGGACAGCAGGCGCGGAATCTGTGGGCATGGAGGCTTTGCTGGACGGATTGCATCAATACTTCGATCCGCAGACTGCTCCCTCACAGTTTCTGCCCTGGCTTGCAGGCTGGGTAGGCCTGCAGTTGGCCGAAGGCGTGGAGTATGACGGTGAGGAGGATAATCAGAAGCGCACACTTGCCCCTACGCAGATTCTTCCGCTTGCGGACACCCGCAGCACCGTTAACCGCAAGCTGATCAGCAGCATCGTCCAGCTCTATAAGAAACGCGGAACTCTGGGCGGTCTGGCCGAATATTTGCAGGTTCACGCCGGTGAAGAGGCGGCCATCCATATCTATAGCTACGAGGAGCCTGTCCGTCTCGGTAATGCCCGGCGTATAGGCATTAATACGATGGTCGGGGCGGCCGAGCCGAGCTACTTCTCCGTCCATATCATCCTCCCGGCGTACAGCCGGAGCCTGCTGGAGCAGAAGGTGCGCAATCTGCAGGAGGTGATCCGGAAGGAGCGGCCCTTTTACACCAATTCCAGCTTGAATATTGAAGTCCCGTCTATGCGTCTGGGGGTCTATGGGCGTGTGGGAATGGAGACCTTAGTCGGGGGTATGACAGAGCAATAGAGATTATAGACCGGGAGGCAAGCGAATCATGGGAAAAGAATTAAGAAGAATGCGCTACTTTGACGGGCTCTTCCTGAACGCTGAGGATTACATGCTCGATCAGGAGTTTCACCTGCGCCTGCAGCGGCTGCATAACCGCTATCTGCATACCTGGGGGATTGTCTGCGGGCTCAAGGTACTGCCCTCTGCGAAGCCGGGGGAATCCATGAAGGTGAGCATTGCGGAGGGGCTGGCCCTGAATCTGGTGCTGGTCAAGAATGGTGACAAGTATGAGAGCATCAGCCAGGAAATCCTGATCTATGAGGGGCATCCGGATAATCCGGTCAACCTCTCCGAGTATAACGCCAATGAGAATATCTACATCTGGGTCAGCTATGAAGAGGTGAAGGCCGACTACAGCATCGAGCGTGGACAAGGGGAACAGATCCATATCTGGGAGCGCGGGAAAATCAGTTATGGGACCACAAAGCCTGAGGGCACGGACACGATCCTTCTGGCCCGGGTGGTTCCCCGTACCGATGGGGCGGGAGTGACCATCGACAGTACATGTATATACGATTACGACAGCGATGCGGCCCGGACGCCCTTAAGAACCTATGCCGGTGCCGCCGGCAAGAAGCTGGTCACGGAGAAGCTGGTGATCCCGGTTCAGAGTGAAGACAGCATGGACAGTGCGGGGCTGAGTGAAGCCGTTCTGGCAGCGATGCCGTCCATGTCTACACTGCAGGCTGGCAAAGTGCTGGAGATCAGAGCTCCCGAGACCCGCTTCACCGGGGCTATGAGCGTAGCCGGAGCGTTAACGATTGAGGGCGAGCTGATTCTGAAGAGCAAGGACAAGGCCCAAAGCGAGATGCGGATTATGAACAGCTTCGTTGAGGTGAACAGCCCCAACACGGATGATCCGAACTATGTATTTCCCGGTGCGCGTGATGGCGGACTGGAGGTATACCGGGGCGACGGGGGCAAGCATGATGCGCGGATTGTCTGGGTGGAGGAGGATAAATGCTTCAAGGCCGGGCTCGGCAACGATCTTAAGACCATTGCCTACGGCAACGAGTGGGACAGCCTGATCAAGTCTGAATTCGCTGATCTGCTGCACCGGCACAGTAAGCTGTCTTCGCCATCAGGCCTAAGCTTCGGCTTCACCGGGGCGGGTAAGCTGTACAGTGATGCCGATCTTGCCCTTCAGGATGACAGAATCCTGCTGCTGAAGGGGACGAACCCGGACACGGTTGACCATTCGCATGGCCTGGGCTGGTTCGGAGCCGGGAAGCCCTTCGCTGCGGCAGAGGTAGAGGGTCCGGTGTTATTCGGCGGCAGCGGCGGGGCACTGGGTACCCGGACGGTTAACGCCGACGGCTCCCGCACAGATAAGCAGGCGCTCTCCTGGAACAAGAACGGCTATGTCGGTATCGGTTCGCAGAAGCTGCTGGAGGATTCGCTGGATGTCGAGGGCAGCGTACGCCTGCTCAGCGGCCGGAACCCGCTTCGCTTCACCTCCGCTTGGACGGGCTTTCCCGACAAACAGACGAACGGTGCGGAGATCTGTAACGATACTACAGACTACAAGGCCCTGATGATAGTCGGCAATAACTCTGCCGGGCAGAAGAGAAAGGTCGCCATCTGGGACCGGCTGGATGTGAACGGATTTCTGTATGTGAACGGGACAATGCAGGCCTCCCAGGAGATTATTCCTAGCGCGGGTAACGGGGAGCACAGCGGCATTATATTCCCGGCCAATCCGGGCGGAGGCGGGTATGATCAGGCTTGGATCAAGTACTATCCCCGTACAGGCGAGGATTGCACGCTGGAGATTGGTACCTCCAATGACAGGAGTGACCATATCTCTTTGATAGCTTCCGGCAACGTGGGCATCGGCACACTGGAGCCTGCGGACAAGCTGGACGTGGCAGGGGAAATGCGTATCCTGAGCGGGCAGAATCCGGTCCGCTTCACCGCTGGATGGACAGGCTTCACGGGTCAATCCCCCAAGAATGCCGAGATCAGTAACGATACCACGAACTACAATTCTTTGATGATCGCGGGTAACGGGATGTCGGGAGTCCGCAGAGTCTCCATCTGGGATAATCTCGATGTTAATGGCTCCCTGCAGGTGAAGGGGGGCGCCTATATTGGCGGTGATCTTGAGATCAAAGGCAGCATCAAGACTGAGGTATTCAACTTCGCCGGCAAATTCAAAAAGCTGGATGTGGCTGAGGAATTCGCCGCCACTGTACGCTGCGCTGATTTCTACATCGGTTATCCCGGACGCCGCGGGGCTCCCGGCCGGGCGCTAGTCGACAATGGCAGCCATCTGGTGCTCAATTACGGCAACGACTGGTCCTACGCTTCTGTCCACAGCAGCCTGGAAGTGAGAAATGCCCTGATCCCGAGCGCGGGCAGCGGCAACAACGGGATTATCTTCCCGTCCGATCCCGGCGGCGGCAGCGGCGACTCGGCCTGGATTAAGTACTATCCAACCAGCGGGGAGAACTGCGTGCTGGACATCGGAGTCTCTAATGATGCCGGCGACCGCATCTATCTTCATGCCAGCGGCGGGGTCTATGCCAACGGCAGCATGTACTGGTGGTCCTCGCGCGAGCTGAAGGACAATATTGCGGATATTCCGGTCAAGGAAGCGAAGCTGCTGCTGGATGGGCTAAATCCGGTCTCTTTTAAATACAAAGGAGGCACCAAGCCAAAGACCCTCGGCTTCATTGCGGAGGAAGTACCGGCTGTTCTGGCCGATCCGGAGCAGCGGGCGATCAGCGGGATGGATATCATTGCCGTTCTGACCAGCGTGATGAAGGATCAGCAGAAGGCAATTACAAGAATGCAAAAACAAATCGACACCCTGCAGGGTGCCTAAACCTTAGGAGGATGAACTTATGAAAGAACAATTGGAAGCACGTATGAACGAACTGAAGGCAGAGCTGGAATCCGGGCGGCAAATGATCCAGGAGCTGGACGAGAAGCGTACCAATCTGGGATATACCCTGACACGCATCAGCGGGGCTATTCAGGTGCTGGAGGAGCTGGCTGCCGCAGAAGAGGAGTCCGTTCAGGCCTAATCAAGCTGTAACTATGAAGAGCCGGGAGGAGTGGGATTGTGCCAAAGGATATGAAACGCATGAATTATTTCAACGGGCTGCTGCTGAAGGAAGAGGATCTGACGCTGGATCAGAATTACCATAAGCGTGTGCGGCAGCTGCATAACCGTCATTTCCATGATTGGGGAGTCGTGGATGGGCTTAAGGTCACCATGCGGGACGGGATAACCGTTGAGATCGCTCCGGGCTTTGCTCTCAACCGTGTCACCGACCCGGAGCACAATGAGGAGATCAGCCAGGAAATTATGGTCAGTGATACTCAGCCGGATCGGGTGATTAACCTCTCGGGGTACAGCACTTCGGATCAGATCTATATTTCCATCAGCTATCAGGAGAAGCTAACTGACGCCGAAGTGCTCAAGGGAGGAGATAATCCCATCCATGTGCTGGAGCAGGCCAAAATAGAAGTAAGCTCCCGGAAGCCCGCAGATGTACACCAGAATATCCTGCTGGCCCGGGTGAATCTGAAGCATTCCCAGGATGGCACTTTAACGATCGGCGGGATCTACGAGACGGATGTGGACGGGTCTCAGCTGGTGACGAGGGCCGCAGGCGGGACGGTGCTTAAGGCGGATCAGATCATTATCGGCAAAGAGAAGAAGCCTGAAACGCCCTTCCTCAGCAACTCGGAGGACCTTGATGGCGAGGAAGGGAGCCGGCTTAACGTTCACGCTGTGCTGACAGAGTTCACTGGCGACATCAAGGCAGGAGCTATCAGCACTTATGGATCAGTGGATATAGACGGCACGTTATCTGTAACCTCGGGCAGCGCAGCGGTGTTCAAGGTGAATGAGTCCGGCGATCTGGAGGTCTCCGGCGCGTCAACCATGGAGGGGCCTTTCTCCGCGAAGCAAGGGATTGAAGTCAGCGGGGGGATGGCGATGCTGGATGTTCCCCAGGTTATCATCGGCGGAAGCAAGGTCACCCTGAATCAGAATGCGGCTGAAGATGACCGGATGGGGATCGAGATCCTGCGCAAGGATCATTCCAGCGCCAAGCTGCAATGGGATGAGAAGAATAAGAGCTGGATGATTGGAACCGAAGTGCAGGCGGGTGACGAGGCCAGCGGATTGTTCGAGGTGGCTTATGGAGCAGACTGGGAGCAGCTGCATCACGGTGCGAATGCGGATAGTCTGCATAGCCATAGCCAGCTGATGGCTGCGGATGGCAAGCCGTCACTTCGCACGGACAACGAGGGGACGGTCCTGGTTGACCGGGGAATGAGCGTATCCGGTACACTGGTATCCCAGAAGGATGGCCTGGAGGTCTTCCGGGGAGCCACGCTGCCCAATGCCAAGATAGCCTGGAATGAAGCTGCGAAATCCTGGCAGACCGGCACCGTGAGCGGGGATATGACCAATATTCCTGACGGGAAGCAGTGGGAGGAGCTGACCGGCGGCAACCGGAATGCAGATGCTCTGCATACCCACAGGCAGTTCCATAACGAAGACAAGAGCCTGCTTGCGCTGGAGATCGGTGCGGACGGTAATGTGAATATCCCCCATGAGCTGATGGTCGGCGAGACCCTGACCGTGAATAAGCTGATTGTCCGGGAAGAAGAGGTGGTCATCCGGAAGGTTGAGCAGGAGGTGGCAGATAGCTTCCTTACGGTCAATAAGGCGGAAGACCACACAGCTCTGGGTAACAAGGGAGGGCTGGATGTCTACCGGGGCAGCCAGCTTCCGGCAGCACGCATGGAGTGGAATGAAGCAGACCGCAAGTGGAGAATCGGGCTTGAAGGCAGCATGTCCGACATTCCTTACGGGAACAAATGGGACACACTGACCAGCGGGTCTGTGGCGGATGCTTCCCACAAGCACAGCACACTGAGTACGCCGTCCGGCGGAACGATTCTGTCGGCAGACGCCCAGGGACGGCTGTCCGCATCCGGGAATATGGAGCTCGGCGGTACGCTGCTGGCCAAGGGCAGTACCACGCTGAAGTCCGACCTGAGTGTCGGAGGATCGGCTACGATTGAAGGCAATCTGACGGTCAAGGGCACCACTACCTTCGTCAAAAAGGAAGATCTGGTGGTGGTCAGCAACCGGATTGAGCTCAATAAATTCGAGGGGAACAGTTCCTCCCTGAAGCAGAGCAGCATTGAGGTCTACCGGGGCAAGCTGAACCCGAGCGCCAAGCTGCTCTGGGACGAGACGGATGGCAGATGGAAGCTGGGACTCGGCGATGAACTGTCCAATATTGCCTACGGGAGTAATTGGGACGCGTTGACCGGAGGGGTCAGCTCGGATGCAGATGGCCTGCACCGGCACAATTCCCTGAGCGATAGCACGGGCAACACGGCTGTCCAGATTACAGCAGACGGTGATTTTGAAATGATTAATGATGCTGAGGTGCAGGGCTCCCTGACCGTCAATAACGGGGCGGAGGTCAGCGGAGGTCTGGCGGTTCAGGGCCTGGTTAAGGTAGACGGCAACCTGATCGTCAAAGGCACCACGACCACGCTGAACCGTGAAGATCTGGTTGTCACCAATAACATCATTGAGATCAACAAATTCGCAGGGGATACCCCGCCAGCCGCCGAGAGCGGCATCGAAGTGTTCCGGGGGGAATCGCAGCCGCCTGCCCGGATGTTCTGGAACGAAAGCGAGCGGAAGTGGAAGGTGGGTATCGGAAATTCACTGGAGAATGTTGCCAGCGGCAGCTCCTGGGACAAGCTCACACAGATGGCGAGTGCGGATGCTCTGCATCTTCACAGCCAGCTGTACAATCCGAAGAGTGACATCCTGGCTCTCAGCGCCAGCGCCGAAGGGAATGTGGATATTCACCATGATTTGACTGTGGGCAGTAATCTGACGGTAGCCGGAGAGCTGGAGATCCGGGGGACCTCGGCCAAAATTGCCACAGATGAGCTGGATATCGGCAGCCCCTGGATTACCCTTAATAAGGATGCTGGAACAGCCAAGTCGCTTGCGGGCGGCGGACTTGAGATCTATCGCGGCCCGGATCAGCCTGCCGCCAAGCTTACTTGGGATGAGGTCAAGGCCCAGTGGCTGCTTGCTACACCTACGGATAGTGCTGCGCTGGCAGTGGATTCATCAGGCAATGTTCAGGCGTCCGGTGCAGTGAAGGCTGCAGGTGTTGCGATTACAGGAGCAGTCACTGCTGCCAGCGCGGCAATTGCAGGAACAGTGACGGTCGGAGACGGCATTGAGGTGCTGCAAGGCACCGAGACTAATGCGCAGATCAAGTGGGCTAAGGACCGCTGGAAGCTGGGTACTGCCGGCAGAACGGTTCTCAGCCTGACCCGCAGCGGCAAGATGGGGGTGGGCACAGATAATCCCACTGAAGTGCTGGATGTGGCAGGCAAGGCGGTCTTCCGGACAGAGACAGAGGTCTCTGGAGCGGCTTCCTTCTCAGGCAAGCTGACGGCTCATAGTGATGCTGTATTTGAAGGGACAGCTTCTTTTAACAAAGGGATTGATGCAGCTAGCGCTGTGATTAGCAAGCATGCGGTTATCTCCGGGAATGTTACTGCCGGAGGGTTTGAAGCTCCGCGCGGCTTGAACAAAGACGGAATTCTTCAGCCGAATGCCCGGATCTATTGGAACAATGAGCAGAATGCCTGGTTCTATGGCGATGGGGTCACCTTCTCTGAATTCGGCACCGGGAAGGGCGGCCAGAACAAGCTGTTCAATTCACTCGGCAATACGGTTGCCCTGTTCTCGGATGCGAAGGGGTATGTCGGCATCGGAACAACGAATCCGCTGGCCCTGCTGGATGTGCAGGTACCGGGAGGAAGCAGTGCTTTCAGCGTTACCAGCAGCGGAGAGGTCGGTATAGGGACCTTCAACCCTAAATTCAAGCTCGATGTACAAGGCAATGCGGCAATCAATGGGGAACTTAACGCAGTCAGCGCCGCCATATCCAAGGATCTGACCGTGAACGGGAATCTGACGGTGAATGGCGACATTGTGACGATCAATGCGGCTACACTTGAGGTTGAAGACAACATCATAAGAGTCAACAAGTATACCCCTCAGAAGACTCCGCTTGTTCAAAATGCCGGTCTGGAGGTATTCCGCGGCGGCACTGCGCTTCCAGCCCAGCTGCTGTGGGATGAGACTGCCGATGTGTGGCTGGCCGGAGTCTCAGATAACCTGAAGGCCATAGAGTTCAAGGGACATACCCACCCCGAGTATGCTTCTCTGTCAGGAGCGATCACTGTTGACGAAGGCAATATCGGGATTGGTACGGATGCCCGGGCCGCTAATCTGGAGGTGAAGGGGAATGCCGTTGTCAGCGGATCATTGACGGTTACAGAGGCTTCGCTAAGCGGCGGCTTGGCAGCAGCAAGTGTAAAGATCAGCGGCTTGGCTGCACTGAAGGAGGTCACCGTCAGCGGAGGTTTCACAGCTCAGGATGCCGCCATCACCGGCGATCTTACGGTCAATAAGGGAATTGCAGTGGACAGAGGAACGGAGCAGAAGGCACAGCTGCTCTGGGATGAATCACTGGATGCCTGGACGGCTGGTACGGCTGGAAGCATGAAGCAGCTATCCTACAATGGCCATACGCACCAAGAGCTGTCAGAACTGACGGGAGTGCTGAAGATTGCTTCCGGGAATCTTGGAATAGGCACCGCAGCACCAACCGCCAAGCTTGAGGTGAACGGCAATGCGGTGGTATCCGGACGTATGACCGTTACAGACGCGGCAGTCAGCGGCAAGCTAACGGCTGCGGATGCCGAATGTAGCGGAATGCTCCGCGCGAAGGATGCTGAAGTTACCGGCAGCCTCAAGCTTAGCCGGGGGATTGATGTGGGCAGAGGCACAGGTGCCAATGCACAGATTGTATGGAACGAAGCGATGGCTGAATGGCAGCTGGGACTTGCGGGCAGCTTGAAGCAGCTCTCGTACAGCGATCATTCGCATGAGGAGCTTACGGATCTGAGTGCTGTGCTGAAGGTGGCTTCAGGCAACATCGGGATTGGCACCGCCGCACCAGCCGCCAAGCTGGATGTGAACGGTAATGCGGCGGTATCCGGGAAATTAACCGTCACTGACGCTGTTGTGAACGGGGCCTTAACCGTGAAGAACGCAGTGATCAACACGTTACTAAAGGCAGCGGATGCCGAATTTACAGGAACGTTCAACGCGAAGGACGCCGCCTTCACAGGTACATTGTCAGCGAAGGAACTAACCCTCAGTGATACATTGAACGTGAAGGATGCCAAGATCAGCGGCAGCCTGACGGTTAGCCGGGGGATCGAGCTTGACCGGGGCAAGGATAAGAAGGCACAGATTCTCTGGGATACTACGGCAAATGCATGGCAGGCGGGCATTGAGGGAAGTATGCAGAAGCTGGTCTGCCAGGATGCCGTCTATGATGAACTGGTCCAGGTGGCGGGAGCATTAACGCTAGATTCCAGCAGCAATGTCGGGATTGGCAAAGCGCCCGCAGATAACTATAAGCTGGATGTGAACGGCAACCTGCGGGCAACGAACTTCGCACAGACCTCCTCCCGGACCTACAAGGAGAACATTGCCAGTCTGCCGGTGAAGAAGGCGCTGGAGCTGCTGAACAAGCTGAAGCCGGTGACCTTCAACTACAAGACGGAGAACGGCAAGCAGCAGAATATCGGCTTCATCGCCGAGGATGTGCCACAGATTTTCTCCACTGCAGATCACAAGTCTGTAGTACTGATGGACATTATCGGCGTACTGACCACGGTAGTTCAGAAGCAGCAGAAGGAAGCTCAAGACATGCGCAAGCAGGTAAATGAGCTCAAGGTTCAGGTTACGGCCTTGGCCGGCGCTTAATGGCAACAACCCCTCAGCACATAAGGTGAACGAAGCAGCTCCTGCCGCAATTATGCCGCAGGAGCTGCTTCTTTTGGCAGAATACCCTAGTCATTTCTTGTTGCATTCCATCCACCGGAATGTCCTTCGATTCTGCAGTTCGCGGGGAAATCTGGAAGAGGCTGTAAGTGAAGTTCATTCACCATCGTTCCTGTAATGTCTGCTAATCGCACAGGCCAATTCCTGAATCTGCTCCTTCAGCTCCAGAGGCTCATGAATACGTATGGAAGTGCCGAAGCTGAGCAGATATTTGGGAAGGTATTTATTCATAGAGGGGGCATCCAGCAGGAACCTCGCCTCCCGGTCGGTCCGCTCTGTAAGGTAGTGCCGCAGATGCCAGTTGCCGCATAGCTTGTTCAGCGCATCCGGCTCTCCTTCGATACGGATCACGAGCAGAGGGGCATTTTCTTCGGGCTCCGGCTCCAGCTGGCTGCGGAAATAGTCAGATACCGAGAAGGGCTCCGGCCTAGGGAAGCTGGCTTCCGTTAACGCAAGCTTGACAATGCGGTCCACGCGATAGGTCCGCATGGCCTGTGAACGGTGACAGAACCCAACCATATACCATTCGGAACGGTCGTAAGCCAGACCATACGGATCGACTTCGCGCTCCTCGTCCTGTACGGCATTCACTTTCCGGTAGGTGAGGTGGACCGTCTGGCCTGCCTTCACAGCCTGCTCCAGCTCCCGCAGCAAAGGGACCACAGACGGGGGACGGGACGGAGCGATCACATCGAGACTGCCTGTGTGCAGCGACAGGTCTTGGCGCTGTTCATCATGCAGCCCGTTCTCTACCTTTTTGAGTGCGTTTTCCAGCTCCAGGGCGTAGGGATAGCCAGCGCTTTGCGCGAATTTATAGGCATCGAGCAGCGCTCTCAGCTCCATGGAGCTGAAGAACAGGGGCGTCTCACTGAAGCTCTCCAGAATATGTACCCCGCCGTCATGTCCTGATTCGGCGACCACCGGTACCCCGCTGGCACATAAGGCATCGATATACCGGTATACCGTGCGGACGCTGATCTCCAGCTGGTCTGCGATTTGTGCGGCAGTAAGCTTCTTACCGGACCTCAGCATCCACAGCATTGCGAGCATATTATCCCATTTGGCCATCGGGTTATTCTCTCCTAAGTTCTCAATTCGTTAACGGTTGAGTAGTGTATTTTCCTTATATTTCCCGCTGAAACGGTGCCGTCCCTAAAAGGACAGCAAAGCCGTTTCTGCTTAGTCTACCATTTAGTATTCGGCTGTTCCATCTGTAATATGCTATGATAGGAAATATGGTATTTTCTGAGAAATAGAGGGGGTACGTTATGATTACATTCAAAAAACTCATGCAGATCATCGGACTTAGTGTTCTTGTCACGAGCGTGACTCATTCTCCTGCCCCGGCTGTTGCTGCCTCCGCTACAACCCGGTCCGCCACAGCCGGGGCATCCGCGATTCAGGTCTATCTGAACAATGAGCGGATTACTTCAACCGCAGGGGGCGCTACGCTCATCAACAATACAGTCATGCTCTCGCTGGATAAGCTGTATGTGCGAGGGGCGGCCATTACATACGACGAGCATTCCAGAATGCTCACCATTCAGAATCTGCTCACACAGGGCAGCATGAAGATCGGCAGCACTAACGCCTCTGTGAACGGGAAGCAGATCACTTATTCCGCTGCCTTCCAGCAGGTGAACAAGCAGCTCTATATCCCTCTGCGCTTCGTGAATGATGCGATTGGCGGCTCACTGGAGTGGGATGCTGTTCATCGTGAAGCGTTCATCAGCTATCCTGAACCCGCCGGGTTGTCCAAATGATCCATCCAGAACTCCTTCAGGTAGCTGATAAAAGTATGGGTTGCCCTGCTAATGTAACGGTCTGCCCGGTAGATTAAGTTGAGCCTGCGGATCGGCGGCGAATTCAGGATGGGAATGGAGCACAGTCCGCTGTTCTTCATGGCGTCCATGATGCTTCCCGGCTGTACGGTACC
This sequence comes from Paenibacillus sp. FSL H3-0469, assembly GCF_038051945.1. Taxonomy (NCBI): domain Bacteria; kingdom Bacillati; phylum Bacillota; class Bacilli; order Caryophanales; family Paenibacillaceae; genus Paenibacillus; species Paenibacillus sp. FSL H3-0469. Next base: position 1,438,029 of record NZ_CP150302.1, on the reverse strand, counting down.
GCCGATTCCGGCCTGGACCAATTGGATCAGCGAGGTGGCCGATCCGGTCTCCATGATCGGTTCCAGCGCGAAGCCGGCTTCCCGGCAGCTGTTCTCCACCAGCTCTCTGCCGATAAAAGTCCGCGGGTACATCACAAGCTGGATGTGCTGAAGCTCGGACAGCTCGATATGGCTCTTGGCAGCGTAAGGATGATCCTCCCGGACAATCAGATGATACGGCTCCCAGCCTAGATCCACCTTGGTTAGCAGTTCATCGCGTGGCCCCTGGAGACAGATCCCGATGTCCAGCTTGTTATCCAGCACCTCCTGCTGAATGACCGTCGAGGCGAACACCTGAAGCCGTATATTTGGATAATCCTCGTGGAATTTAACCAGCAGCGGTGTTAACTGGTAATCGAGGTCGGAAGGCAGCAGCCCGAGCCGGATGGTGCCGCGGTTGTCCAGGCGCAGCTCGTCCATGGCCGCCTTGGCGCTGTGTTCATTCTGCACCATCTGGACTGCATACTCCTTCAACAGTACTCCGGCCTCGGTAAGAGCAATTCTTTTGCCGATCCGGTCGAAGAGGGGGAGCCCCAGCTCACCTTCCAGCACCTTGATCTGCTGGCTTAACGTGGGCTGGCTGATTCCCAGCTTCTCGGCAGCCCGTGTGAAATGCAGTTCTTGACACACAGCCAGAAAATAATGCAAATGGCGGGTTTCCAAATGAATCACTCCGTTCAGAGAATAATCATAGTTACATACTATTATAATAATAGAAATAATAGTATTGAACAATGAAAGGCGCGCATATATACTCGAGCTAGACAAGAAACACACAAATTATGGCTTGGAGTTGATATCGTTGCCTTTCCTGTTATTATTCATCGCCCTACTGGCTGCCTCATTAAATATGCGTCCGGTTATTACGTCCGTCTCTCCGCTGCTTAGCAATATTCAGGGGGACCTGGCTATGAGCAGCCTGCAAGCGAGTCTGCTGACTACGCTGCCTGTTCTGTGTATGGGCCTGTTCGCACCGGTTGCAGTGAGCATCAGCCGCCGTTTCGGAATGGAACGTACAATCTTTGCATCCATGGTGCTCATCGGGGCGGCAACTGCCGCGCGGGGCGTGTTATCCTCGGCCTCTGGGCTCATTCTGACCGCACTCGCAGCAGGTGTGGGAATCGGAATCGCCGGTCCGCTGTTGTCAGGCTTCATTAAGCGTTATTTCCCAGGGCGTTCGGCTATGGTAAGTGTGTATTCTGCCTCCTTAGTGCTGGGTGCTTCCCTGGCAGCAGGGCTGTCTGTTCCCTTGTTCACCTGGTTGGACAGTTCCTGGCAGCTGTCGTTGGCCGTATGGGCGGTACTCTCCCTGGCAGCTCTTCCGGCTTGGTGGAGAATTACAGCAAAGTCGCTGCAGCCGGAGGCTCAGAGTGTGCACGCCAAGCTGCCCGTGGCGAACAAGCGGGCCTGGCTGCTGACCGTATTCTTCGGCCTAATGGCCAGTGTTTTCTATTCGCTGACAGCTTGGCTGGCCCCGATAGCCATGTCTATGGGCTATAGCCGCCATGATGCGGGCAACCTGCTCACACTCTTCACTTTGATTCAGATTCCGGTGAGTATTCTGGTGCCTGTCCTGGTCGCCAGGTTCCAGCGGCGAACCTTATGGCTGGTGCTGTGCAGCCTGTTCGAGCTAAGCGGGCTGCTGCTCCTGCTCGGCTCAGGTTCACCGTTCCTGAGCGCAGTCCTGCTTGGGATCGGAGCCGGAGGCTTGTTCCCGCTGGCGCTCATGCTGCCGCTGCTCATGACTCAGCGGGCGGAAGAGGCCAGCGCCTGGTCCTCACTGAGCCAGGGCGGCGGCTATATTCTCGGAGCCTTGGGTCCCCTCGCAGTGGGCCGCATCCTGGATGCTTCGGGCTCATTCCAGCTTGCCTTAACCGGCTTAGCTGTAGTCACTGTGCTCATGATCGCGGTGCAGCTGATGATAGGCAGAAGCTCCCGTGAAGGTACAGTGTCTATGGTACGTCCATAATTTCGGACCTGAGTTTCGATACAGGTACACCTTAACGCGCTCCCTGAGATATGTAGGGGAGTGCGTTATTTGTTATAATGGGAACGGGTTACCAGAGTACAAGCCAGGTGAAGAGGAGGACATGAATATGGATATGAATATGAATATGAATATGGATATGAATGTGGATAGGGTGGAAGAGCCGGCCGTTCAGCTTATCGGCATGCTGGGCCAGCCGTATGATCCCAAGAGGGTCCAAGCCGTGCTTAAGCCCTATGGCGTTAAGCGCATGCCTGCGGCAAAGAGCTATTTTAACGACACCATGATCCCGTGCGCAAAAGCCTCTCTGAGGATGGATCTCTACCGTATCCCCAAAATCAATGAGCTGACCGGACTACAGTATACGGATCCCAATGATTGGATCATCGGCGCTATCCACTTCCTTCCCCCTGGTTCGGGCGGCAAGATCGAAGTGCCTTATCCCGTTATTTTACCTGAGGACATTACGATGAACTCTTCGCCTGAGGAAGCGATCGCGGCCTATGGCCCTCCGCAGCTCGATGAAGAATGTGAATGGCCCGGATTTTCCGGCCGCATTATCGCCTGGCGGGGCGAGGGCATAAACATCGCATTAGAATACGAGTATGGCAGGGAAGGTAGAGTGCTACGAACCTATATCGCCTGCCTAATCGGCTGCGTCGGCGCTTGGACGAGCGACAACCCGGAGGTGTTTGCACCCTGAGAAGGGTAGGGCTGACTCTGATAGAGAGACAAGTTTCCGCTAGAATCGCGGTGTGCTGCTGGACAGTGGGGTCTACCCTCCTGCAGCCTACCCACTAGAGAACATAGCAGTTGGATAAAGAGCACTTGTTCCCGCCAAATCATACCCCTTTCAAGCAGCAGTTGGAAAAAAGGCACTTCTTTCAGCCGATTCTATGAAATCGGCTGGATTTGCACAAAATAAGTGTTATTTATCCAACTGCTACCCGCAACTACCAGTAATTTTGCAAACAACCTACCATGTAATGGAAGTCCAAAAAATTGCACAAAAAAAGAGATTCCTTTATCGTAGAAGTTGTTACGACACCCACGAAAGGAGATCTCTTGCTTTATAAGTTAGCGGAAAAAGGGTTGTTGTGTCAAGTCACTTCATGGTTAGAAACGAAGAGTCGCTTGTTGTTCGGTGACCGATACGCCAAAAAACTGAACTGGGGCAGTACTGTCTTTCTTTTTTTAGAAGCCCTATTGAGTCGTCGTCCCGGAGTACAAAATATAGTAGACACTCTGGTGCGGACGCCGTGCTATCAAGAGTGGACCGGGGTGACCTCCATCCACCAATCGTCTCTGAACCGGAGGCTCAGCCAATTACCACCTGAACAGCTGCGAGACCTCTATCACTCCCGCCTCCAGCAGTTACTGGAAAGAGAAGGACCTCCTCTGCCCAAGCACTTACAGAAACTCGGTCCTTTAGCAGCCGTCGATTCCTCCACCATAACCGTGGGAAAGCTTCGCGGGGAGTGGGCGTTTCAGCAAGCCGGGACGAATGCGGTGAAACTGCACACCTGCGTGCAGTTAACCGGCGAATCTAGCGCCATTCCTACTGCTTCGGTGCTGTCCACTGGAACGGTGGCGGACTTGGATTCGGAAGTCCTGAAGCACCTGGTGCTCCAGAAAGCATTCACTTATTTGCTGGACCGGGGCTACATCCATTATGCGCAATTTATAGCCTGGGAGCGCAGTGGAATCAAGTTTGTTGCCCGTCTGAAGAACAATAGCAAGGCGAAGGTTCTCCGGACGCGGAAAGTCACGAAGCCTTTTCTGAAACAGGATGCCACGGTGGAAATCACTTCGCCGGAAACCGGGGAAACAGGTAGGTTTCGACTCGTGGAGTACACCTATGTGGACAAGAAAGGAAAATCTCACCCGGCTCGTGTCCTGACGAATCGCTGGGATGTGACGGCGGCAGAGGTGGCGGAGTTGTACCGGTATCGTTGGAAGGTGGAACTCTTTTTTAAGTTCATGAAGTCGAGCCTCCACCTCAAAAAACTGTACAGCAGTTGTACACCGGCCGCGGTATGGAACCAGATTTATTTAAATCTGATTGCTTATGTGCTATGTGAGCACCTTCGTTTGCGCCATGCCCCCCACCAGCGAATCGGGCGAGTATTAGCAGTATTCCGGTTGTATTTGACTGGAGAATACACGGATTTTCTAAACCATCTTAACTGGGTCAAGACGCGAACCAGCAAGGGGCGAAGGAAAAAGGGTGGCAGGCCAAGGATCCATCCCAAACGGCTGACAAAAGAGCGCATTCTCTTTTACTAACAAAGACAAACAACTGAAGCTAGACCAATCCAAAAAAACGGGTGTTGTTAACGTTAAATTGGAAGAAGGCTTTTTTTGTCTTTTGAGCGCTCCCCCAGCAAAATCTCCCTCAGACGAAGGTGGAAAGATATCCTTTTTAGGTAACCAGCCCCCTGTTGATATACCGTGTTATGTTTTTTGCAAAATTACTGCGCAACTACCCCGTTAGCGCTCGAATAGTTGTACTTTTTCCACTAGCTTCCCTCCCCGCAAGATGAACTTCACCTTCTCTCTCTCCTGCATTTCATACCACTGGGCATACTTGCTAAATTGTATTTACAAATTATGGAATACATGCTATCTTTGCTATGAAAGCGCAACCATGATCTGATAGGTTAACCAAGGTTTTACCATTTTGTTCATGGGGAGGAAGGAAGAAAATGAAGAAATGGCTCAAAAGAACAGGAACAATGCTGCTGGCGTGTACGCTGCTGCTTGGAGGGTTTACTGCACCGCCTGCGGCCCGCGCTGACCCTGCACTGATTACCATCGAAAGCGAGGATGCCCAGCTCACCCCGGATTTGCAAGTGACGACCCAGATTTACGGAACGCCGAAGCCCGGCTATTCGGGAAGCGCTTTTGTCTGGATGCAGAACTCCGGTACGCTAACCTACACTGTAACTGTCCCGGCAACCGGCATGTATACGATCTCGACCCGTTATATGCAGGAGCTGAGCCCGGACGGCAGACAGCAGGCGTTAATCGTTAACGGTGCTGCGAAGGGTTCGTATATGCTGCCCTACACCACTACATGGAAGGATTTCAACTTCGGCTATCACAAGCTGAATCAAGGCAGCAATACTATTCAGGTAAAAGCAGGTTGGGGCTTCGCTTATTTCGACACCTTCACGGTGGATCATGCGAACCTGGACCCGCTGATTGTGCAGCCCGTTCTCTCTGACGCCCAGGCTACTCCCGAAACCCAGCTCCTGATGAATTATTTGACGGAGGTGTACGGGAAGCACATGCTCTCGGGCCAGCAGGAGATTTACGGCGGAGGGAATGACGGCAACTCCGAGCTGGAATTCGACTGGATTCACAATCTGACCGGGAAATATCCGGCAGTCCGCGGGTTCGACCTCATGAATTACAATCCGCTGTATGGCTGGGAGGATGGCACTACTGCCCGCATGATCGACTGGGTGAATAATAAGGGCGGGATTGCGACGAATAGCTGGCACCTTACCGTTCCCCGTGACTTCACCGCCTATCAGCTAGGGGAATTTGTGGATTGGAAGCAGGCGACCTATAAACCAACCGAGACCAATTTCAATACCGCGAATGCTGTGATTCCAGGGACCAAAGAGTACCAGTATCTGCAGCTCGCTATCCAGGATCTGGCGGAACAATTACAGATTCTGCAGGACAATAACGTGCCCGTGATCTTCCGTCCTTACCATGAGGCAGAAGGCAACGGCGGGCTGAATGGGGAAGGGGCGTGGTTCTGGTGGGCTTCAGCAGGGGCAGAGGTGTACAAGCAGCTCTGGGATCAGCTCTATACCGAGCTTACAGAGACTTACGGCCTGCACAACCTGATCTGGACCTATAACAGCTATGTGTACAGCACTTCTCCAGCCTGGTATCCAGGGGATAATCAGGTGGATATTGTCGGCTACGATAAATACAACACCATCTACAACCGTTATGACGGCTTGTCCGGCGTGCCGAATGAGGACGCGATTAGCTCGACCTTTTATCAGCTGGTGGATCTGACCGGGGGCAAGAAGATGGTCGCCATGACCGAGAACGACACCGTTCCCAGTGTGCAGAATCTGACCGATGAAAAGGCGGGTTGGCTCTACTTCCTGCCATGGTACGGTGAGCATCTGATGAGCACGGCGTTCAATTATCCGGCTACGCTGACCACTCTGTACCAGAGTGATTATGTCATTACGCTCGACGAGCTGCCTGATCTGAAGGGGAATAACCCTCATCCGGGCGCCACTATTACACCATCCATGGTCGAATTTGACAAAGCTCCGGCGCATCAGACTGACCAGACCGTCACTATGAATCTGAACGGCAACACGTTAACGGCCCTTCGTTCGGGTACCACCGTGTTGACCGAGAATCAGGATTATACGGCGACTAACACTGCGGTTGTTCTGAGAAAAGCATACCTCTCCACGCTGCCGCTCGGCCAGAATACGATCTCCTTTCATTTCAGCGGCGGACCAGAGGTTGTGCTTACTGTGAACGTAGAGGATAGCAGCGTTCCGCTGCCTTCAGGCGACTTGACCATTCAGGCCTACAACGGCAGCACCGGTGCTTCGACCAATGGAATCGCACCCAAATTCAAAGTAATCAACACCGGGAATGCACCCGTCCAGCTCAGCGATGTGAAGCTCCGGTATTACTACACGATTGACGGCGAGCAGCAGCAGAGCTTCTGGACCGATTGGGCCAGCATCGGAAATGCCAACGTCACCGGGACCTTCGTGAAGCTGGATACCCCGGCCGCCGGTGCCGATTATGCGCTGGTGATTGGCTTCACCAGTGCTGCCGGAACCCTGAACCCCGGCCAGAGCGCCGAGATTCAGACCCGCTTCTCCAAACAAGACTGGTCGGGCTACAATCAGGCGAACGACTATTCCTTTAATGCTGTCAGCACCCAGTTCGCCGATCACGAGCAGGTTACGGGATATGTAAACGGGCAACTGGTGTGGGGGATTGAGCCTTAACCGCCCTTAACCGTAGTTGTTGACCCATTCTCCGCTAAATAATAAAATGATATGATGGGCGGGGGATTTCATTATACCGGAGGTGTTATTTTGAAAAGAAGGTATAGGTCAACAATAATCCTGCTGGCGCTAAATGTACTTTGTATTTTTGCGGTCGATATTAGTACTATTAAGTATAAACTTGGAAAAGGGACATCAGGTAACGGGAATCCCGGAATAGTAGTGTTGATCCTTAGTCTGATATTGCTTACGATTTTCCTCATACACTTGGTGTTGAAATCGATTGAATCTCTAAGAAAGCTGCCCCCCACAATCACATCAATAGTCATTCCAGCTCTATCACTTGTCACTTTAGTGCTCATGATATTTGGTGAACTACACACAATTAGTGCGTTAGAACAGAACTTAAACGGCTTCACAAATGATAAAGATTCCGTAGTCTTTCGTTTCGGCTGGATTAACCAGTACACAAATACTCTATTTTATAATGGTTACATTTTGATGTTCGGAATTTCCATAGCGATGCTTGTGTCTTGTCTGATAGTTAGAATTCAATCGAAGGGACGGAGGTTCTAATATGTTAGCCAAATTCAAAAAATATGGAGTCTATAGTCTAGCCTTAGTATTACTGGCCTCGGTTGTGCTTGGCAGCTCGGGTTCCCGCGCATCTGCGGAAGAAGCGTCAGCTGCGCTGACTTCAGACTTCAGATCGTTGCAGGCTTCACAGATCGTCAGCGAGATGGGAGCCGGATGGAATCTGGGCAACTCGCTCGAAGCTTCGGTGAACGGGATTCCCAGCGAGACCGCGTGGAACAACCCCGCCATTACGCCGCAGTTGATCCAAAAGGTCAAAGCAGCAGGCTTCAAAACGATCCGCATCCCAGTCTCTTATCTGAATTATATCGGCAGCGCTCCCAATTATACGATTAACTCGGCATGGCTGGACCGTGTGAAAGCAGTTGTGGATTATGCCTACAATGAAGGCCTGTATGTGGTCATTAATATTCACGGGGACGGCTTCAATTCCGTTCAGGGCAGCTGGCTCCTGGTCAACAGCGGCAACCAGACGGCCATTAAGCAGAAGTACCAGAAGGTGTGGCAGCAGATCGCGAATAAGTTCGCTAATTATGGCGAGCGGCTGATTTTGGAGTCGATGAACGAGGTGTTTGACGGCAGCTACAACAATCCGAATCCGGCGTACTACGCCAATCTGAACGCTTACAATCAGATCTTCGTAGACACGGTCAGACAGACGGGCGGCAACAATAGTGCCAGATGGCTGCTGATTCCGGGCTGGAACACGAATATCGACTACACGGCCGGCAATTACGGGTTCGTACTTCCAACCGACAATTACAGATCATCCACCATACCTGGCTCGGAAAAAAGAATCATGATCTCCGCCCACTACTATTCCCCCTGGGATTTTGCCGGCGAGGAGTCGGGGAATATCACACAGTGGGGAGCGTCAGCGACGAACCCTGCCAAGAAATCCACCTGGGGACAGGAGGATTACCTGAACTCGCAGCTCCAATCCATGTACAATAAATTCACGACTCAAGGTTACCCGGTGGTGATCGGAGAATTCGGTTCGATTGACAAATCATCCTACGATTCAAGCAATAATATCTACCGCGCCGCCTACGCCAAAGCCGTAACCGCAACCGCTAAGAAGTACAAGGCCGTGCCGGTCTATTGGGACAATGGCTATAACGGCCAGCATGGCTTCGCCCTGTTCAACCGCTACAACAACACCGTCACCCAGCAAGGCATTATCAATGCCATCATGCAGGGTATGCAATGATCTATTAAGCATGAAGCGGAGGATCACATTCTGCTGCAAAAAAAGAAGGAAAGCTCCTGTGGCGATTGGCGATCACAGGAGCTTTTTTGCGCCAAAGTATGTTCACGCGGATGGCTTAGCTCTCTCGTAATACATTTCGGATCAGCCAAGGCCTCAGCACCGGCAGAACGGTCTCGGGCTGCATCGCTTTCGTGTGGTCCATGCCGCTGCCCTTCAGTATGGCTACATCCCAGCCCAACTGTTCCAGAAGAGGCAGATGCTCGACAAGCTTACCGGCAATATCCACCGTTACACCCCCGAAGTTGTCCCCGTATACAATTTTGTCCTGCTCCCCGGCAAAAGCCAGCCTTGGCATCCGCAGTAAATGCTGAATGTCACGATCCCTGAAATCGGCCAGACTATCGTACAGCGTAACGAACTGCCTGGTTTGCTCCGGGTCCATTTGAATCTGGATATTGTCCCAATCGGTCGCCTCGGGAGCAGCGGTCTTCTGCTCTGTCTCTGCGGGATCAGCGGGAGCAGGTTGGCTTAGAGCCATCATGTACGTATGGTTGGTGACGATCAGCATCTCTGCATAGGGGCCGTCCAATGGCGGGAAACCGCCCATCAGCAAGCTCTCCAGCCGATCCGTGCGGATCGCCAATTGCAGTCCGGCCAGCGCCAGCCAGGAATAGCCATAGTAGCTGAACTTGCTAACATTCATTTCACCCGCAATGGTCAGCAGGTCTTGTGCGATACTTGAAGCGGTCAGATCAAGCGGATTAGGCTGGCGCAGCCGGTGGCCCTCATAATCGAAATAGAGCACCTGGAATTTGTCTCGCAGACCAGCGATGAAATGTTCTCCCAGCTCAGGATCAACACCCCATTGCCGCAGGTGATCCGCTTCCTGGCCGTATACAGATTCTTTGGCTACCGGAAGCATCAGCACTGGAGCGCCGGAAGGACCGGTCAGGCCAGCTTTAAGCTGTGATCCGTCTAGCAGTCTAATCATTTTATCCATATGTTCACTCCTTGAATGTTTATATAGTAAGCATATAACATTCATGCAATCTTTCGGTTTGAGTGTTACTGACCTATATGGAATATGAAATGCAGCTAAGATATGTTATCGTAGCACTTGAAGGTTAGACTTGAAGGAGGGGCTCATCATATGAAGAGATATACCCCTAACCAGATTGCCGGTATGCTCCAGGTGAGCACCACAACCCTGAGAAGATACGAGGATCAGGATCTGATTCCCACTGTGCCCAGAACGCCAAGCAATCACCGTTATTATAAAGAGGTGCATGTTCAGGCTTTTACGACGATCCGGGTTCTATTACAAGGTTATGATATTCCTGTCGCCTATGAGGTAATGAGAAGGATGAAGCAAGGGCAGGCGGAACAGGCGTTATGGATGATTAATGAGCAGCAATACCAGATCCACCTAGAGAAAAAGCGGGTCCAGGACATTCTGGCCATGATTAGACATACGGATATCCCAAGTACCCTGAATGCGGAATGGAAAACGCCCATGAATATAGGAGAAGCCGCTGCTATAGCAGGCGTGAAGACTTCAGCGATCCGCCACTGGGAGGCCGAAGGACTGATCCGTTCCGAGCGCAACCCGGAGAATGGCTTCCGGATGTTCTCCCTCGCTGAACTGCGCAAGATCCTCGTGATCAGCAGCTTACGGAAGACGGTCTATTACATAGACAATATGAGGAATCTGTTAAGTACTCTGGATACCCGGGATCATCAGGAGATCGAACGCTCCTTCCAGGTTGCGCTGGAGAAGCTGAACACCCGGCTAATGCTTCAATGCAAGGGCATTGCAGAAGTGGTGAAATATATGAATCTGTTGTCCTTAGAGAAGGAGAACCCGGAAGACAAGGAGAGAAGCTAAGTTATGAATCGTCCAACCGAGACCCCGCAACTAGCCAAAAAAAAATTCAATCCCAGAGACGCCGTGCTGGTTTTCTCCGCTTTTGCCCTGATCAGCGCAACCGTTCTCTTTGCCCTTGTTATTTACGAGGTCCTGACGCTGCAGGACCTGTTATCCTTTGAAAATCCGCTGCAACTGGCAATGTACGTTGTTCTTCCATCCATCAGCCTGCTGTTGTTCGGAATCATCCTGACCCTGCTTACGCCCGCCAGTCACATTGACGAGACGAACAAGAGCTATCAGAATTACTCGCCCGCAGCGATTCTATCCTTCACGTTCGCCGGAGCTTTATTCGAGGAGCTGCTGTTCCGGGGAATTATACAAAATGTGCTCACCCTTTACCTGCCCAGCCCCTGGATCGCTATCGCAATCACCACGGTGCTGTTCGCGGGAATGCATGTCCAGTACTATAGCAAGCCGCTGATGCTGCTGAATATTACCATCCCAAGTCTGGTCTTCGGGTGGGTGTATGTGCAGACGGATAATTTACTGGTTCCGATCCTGGTCCATTTTTTCATGAATCTGGGGATTACGCTGTTGTTCAAGTATAAAGTAATTCAGATGAGAGGGGAGAAACGATAATAGAAGCCAATATGACTGCCTAAGTCAATCCATGTAACCGAAAATGAGGTGAAGCTGTGGATCCCCTATCTGTCCGAACAGAGATTGAAGAACTAATCAAGTCGCTGAAGCTGGACCGGAGCAGGCTATTTGAAGTCCGCAAAGACCAGTGGAGGCGCATTTTGAGTGAAATCGAGGAACGGTTTCTGGAGAAGGCCCACCATACGCACGGACTACACTGGGGCTGGAACCGGCTGAAAGAACCCCATTATAGTGTAAGCTTTGCAGACAAGGACTATGCCAAACTAAGAGACATCATCCAAGATGAATCCATCTGGTTCATTGCTGAGGACTGTTATGATAAGCTGTGGCTGTATGAGGGGAAGACGGCGACGATTCTCCAGGTGATCCCTGAGTGTTGCCGCCTCAATGAATACTACCTGATCTCCAAAAAGGTCCAATGGCTCCTCTGCGAAGATCACCATGATATGCTCCATCTGAGCGGCCAGCCGATCATTGAACGATGGATGCGTGAAGAAAGCTCTAACCCTTAGAGGATAGAGCTTTCTTCAAAATATAAGAATTTATATGTTGCACACGATAACTTATCCTTATATTTCTCGCTGAAACGATACCGTCCTTAAAAAGGACGGTATCGTTTCCACTTGTGCTGATTACTAATTCCCATCCCGGCAGGCATGGCATTTATCCAAGATTTTTCGTTATTATTATTTTCCCCCGTTTGGTGGACTCTTCACTTTTGCGATACGCCTGAAGCAAGCCTTGGGCAGTGAAGGGATAGGCCTCATGGATATGGATATTCAATTTATTCTCTTGCATCTGGCGGACAATGGATTCAAAATCGGCACGGTTAGCTCTTGCCTGGAAGAAATAGGCGTTAATGCCGCGGACCTTGGGGTATTCATTGAGCGCGAATGCCACCACTGAAATATAGGTCCCGCCATCCTTGATGACCGAGTAGTTCTTCCTTCCGATGTCTCCCGGTAACCCGGTACCGAAAGTGGCGGGGTCCATAGCGGTATCCAACACGAAGTCAACAGGCTCTGTGATTTGGGTGGCGAAGTCGGTTTTCGTATAATCGATCACCTCGTCAGCACCTAGTCCTTTGACGAAATCGTGATTATAGTCCCTGGCGGTTGCGATAACGTATGCTCCATGCTGTTTGGCTAACTGTACTGCAGCGTGTCCGACTCCTCCAGCGCCAGCTTGAATAAGGATGCGTTGTCCCGGTTGAAGATGGCCATGCTCAAACAGCGCTTGCCAGGCTGGCAGGGCAACGGCAGGCGCGGCGCCGGCCTCTTCGAAGGAGAGACTCTCAGGAATAACGGCCAGGAGATCTTCCTCCACGGCAACATAGTCCATGTAGGAACCTCGCGGAATCATACCCATGACACGATCCCCCGGCTTGAAATGCCGGACTTTTCTACCAACCTCTTTAACAATACCAGCTACTTCATTACCAAGAACAAGCGGCAATTGGATTTGATCCGCAAATTTATCGGCCAACGAACCCTCAAGAATTGCGCCGCTGCGAAATAGAGCATCTGCGGGATTGATGGATGAGGCGTGCATTTCGACGAGAGCCTGTGTATCGGTGATTTCGGGAATGGGTACTTCCAGTTCTTCTAGCGCTTCGGGAATTCCAAAGCTTGTCAAAGCAATAGCTTTCATGATAATCCTCCTCTTAAATTAAACATAATAATGATTCACAGATTGTTTAAGCAACACCTGTTTGATATGATAATAATATTCTGGACTTGAGAGTTCAACCGGCAGAGTTAGCGGAAAGTTGCATAGGCAACACATTGTGAATATTGATGTTTAACAAGGAGATATAGGGATGGTAAATCAGGAAGATCCGAGGGTATTGCGCACACGACAGTTAATTAGAACCGCGTTCAGAGACTTGCTGCAGAGAAAAGGATTTGATGCAATCACCATCAAAGATATCGCTCAGGAAGCAACCATTAACCGCGCCACCTTTTATGCCCATTTTGAAGATAAATATGCTTTGCTGGACGAAGTCACAGAACAGGCTTTTCATGAGAGAATTCCTGAGCAAGTGGCGGATGCACAGGAGTTCACAGATGATATATGTGACCAGTTGATCATAATGACGCACCAATACATCACGGATTTTTACCGGATCTGTAGAATAGATTCCAATCCGATGGCTAAGCTGGTCGATGACAAAATCAAGAAACTGCTGCAGCAAACCATAGAAAGCATATTTGTGAAGGGGGATACCCTCCATGGGATAGACATTCATCGTATAAAAATCATGGCGGCCATGACAGGTTCAGCCATTTATGGCGCTGCGCATTATTGGTTAAATGCCGGGGAGAAGAGCGGGACCCGTGCGCTTACAGACATTGCTCGTCCCTATGTAATGAACGGTCTGGGCAGGGAAATACTCAGGAGGTGAACCAGGAAATGGATCAGTTAAATCAACAGCTATGGGCTGCGGTTCAGCAAGGCGATAGGGATCGTGTGACCCGTTTACTGGCAGAGGGGGCTGATATTGACGCTACAGATTCCTCAGGCAGAACACCTGCAATGATCGCTGTACACACGAATCAATTGGAAGCTTTCAAATTGTTGGTTGAACAAGGGGCGGACATCGATATTCGCGATAACCGCTTAGACAATCCGCTTCTGTATGCGGGCGCAGAAGGGATGCTTGATTTCGTTAAGGTGGCTATTGCCGCAGGTGCGGATACATCCATCCTGAACCGGTTTGGGGGAACGGCACTGATTCCGGCTGCTGAACGCGGTCATGTGGACGTTGTGGAAGAGCTGCTGACCACTTCTGACGTCAATGTGAATCATATCAACAATCTTGGCTGGACGGCACTGCTGGAAGCGGTTCTGCTGGGTGATGGGGGAGAGGCGCATCAGGCTATCGTACAACTGCTGATGGATCATGGGGCAGATGTGAACCTGGCCGATTCCGAAGGCGCTAGTCCGATTGAGCATGCCCGAAGAAGCGGTTATCTGGAAATCCTGGAAATGTTGACGACAAGAGCAGGGAAGAGCGGTTGAATGCTTCGTATATAAGACATTCTAAAGCTCTAATAACCTGGGATACGTATGCGGATGTGGCTTTTATTGTGGATGCCGCACCGTGGCATTTGTGGGTACCGGGCTACAGCTTCAATCTGTGGGCAGGCAAGGACGTTGCCACCGTTCACATTCTATAACGCTATTTTCATATACTTTACTCATACTTGTTCCACAGAATTCCCGCAATCGCCTGCTAAGATGAAGATACTTTCAAAGAAGAGGTGATTGAAATGATCAAATGGACAAGAAGAGTAATCGCAGTATTAGCACAGTAGTAAGTGTAGTGGGCGGCTCCACGAGCGCATTCGCAGCAACGGCGCCTGTTGTGAAATCCGTGAAAGAGGTGAAGGTAACTGCACCAGCGGTGAAATCTTCCACCCCAGTCAAGGTAACTCCAGTGAAAACTTCCACTCCTGCTAAAGCAGTAACCTCTGTGAAGAGTACAGCAGCTACTAAGAGTCCGGTCAAGGCAACAACTCCAGCCAAGCACAAAGCGGCCGTAAAGACAGCCGTAACCGTTAAGCACAAAGTTGCTGCAAAAACAGTCAGAGCCGCCAAACACAAAACAGCATCCAAAGCTGTAACACCTTCCAAATCGGCAAGCAAGATCATCGTGACACCAAAGAAGAAATAATGCAGTCATTGCAGTCTTCCGCAGCAGCATACTTTTAACCACAGAAGGCGGGGCTCGTGAAGAGTCCCGCTTTTGATCTGTTCACCTCACTAACTCTGACCTCCGCCAGCGGCGTGTCCGAAAATAGCTTCTGACAAATGATTGTTCTCTATGAACTGTAAGATAAGCTTCGAACTGGTGGCAAAGGACCGGGGTTCACCAAGGATCGTGGAGGAGATTACGCCGACTATTTTATCGCTCGAATCTATGACAGCACTGCCGCTATTTCCGGGCCAGGTCTGCACATTGAATTCCATGGAGTGGGTGTACACATCAGGTGCTGACGCATTTTTCGATTTGCGGATAACGGCCACATCATCGGCGGTGAATGTTCCGTAGAGCGGTGTCCAGGCGTACCTCTTGGTATTCCCAGTATCTGAATTATCTATGGGCTTGGTAGGATGTCCGATGACCGTCACCTTTTCGTTGGCCAAGGGCTTAAGATTAAACTCCTTGAAATAGCTGTCCTGATAGGCTTTAGGGATTTTGTTAACATCAATCTTCAGCAGTGAGAGGTCTTCCTTAAGATCTGTTGCCACTAATGTGCCAAGCAGGTACCCGTCCGATTTTTGCGCATAAAAGGTGATTTGGAATCGCAATTTCTTTCCATTATAGCTGGCGGGGGCCACGTGGTTATTAGTGACAATGTATCCGCCGGGTAACATGAAGCCTGCGCCAATGCCAATCTTTGTCTTGGTCCCTTGACCAGATAGTACATACTTCTCTATCATAACGATACGTGTCAGATTCTTATAATCACGATAGGCTTCGGCTTGCTTTTCTTTGGATAATGCGGGGTTGCTGGTGTAAGGCCGGACTTTGATACCAGATTTGGTGACCGTCGTGGATGTAATGGATACTTTGCTGACAGTAGAAGCTGCGGCGGTATGGATGCCCAATGTTAGAACCGCAACAGCCAGTAGGCATGAGAGGAATCGGCTAACCCTGCGAGTCATATTCACTCCCCCTTTAGTTCTATACTATTGAGGAGTGAGACATGTTGTGACGGTCAGTCTGCGGATATGTAAGAGGAAGGGTACGAGGTAACTTCGTTCTCGAATGGCCGCACACTGGTGGAGCATGTCCGATTGCCTGATTCCGTGCAGCTCAGCCTTCACCTGATTCATCAGGATGTCGGCGAGCAGCTATTCGGTGGGGCCTCAACAAGCGAGGGGGCGATCCAGAGTAGAGTTAACGACCCTCAATTGGATTACACATATGGCTTTATTGACGTTGGTTCGATTATGATATGGCCCATAATGATCCCCCCGCATGAGATATTTAGGTAATGTCAAAGTATAGTTAAATGCTTCAAAGTAACGTTCTAAGCTTTGTTCACAATTTCTGTAAGGCTAGGGCTCTCATAGTAGCTTGTCTTAATACATCCATCAATAATAAATAGGGATGAGGACCGTAGCTGATGCGGGCGACGCCTAAGGATGCCAGTTTTTGGAGCGAAGGTGAATCTGGGGAAATCATAACATTAACAGGTATTGAAGACTGCTGGCATAATTTCTCGATTAGTATCTCGTTACACAAACCCGGCACGAAAATTCCGTGAGCACCAGCTTCGGCATAGGCGTGTGCCCTTTGCAGGGCAGCCTCCAAGTGAGTTTCTTCGTGGTCATGTGCTGCGGTCTCTAAGAAGATATCGGTTCGCGCATTAATAAAAAGGGGAATCGACGTATGCTCAGCAGCTTCCCGTACGGCTGTGATACGCA
Source organism: Paenibacillus sp. FSL H3-0469 (assembly GCF_038051945.1). Classification (NCBI taxonomy): domain Bacteria; kingdom Bacillati; phylum Bacillota; class Bacilli; order Caryophanales; family Paenibacillaceae; genus Paenibacillus; species Paenibacillus sp. FSL H3-0469. The sequence goes on along the minus strand of NZ_CP150302.1, from coordinate 1,421,230 downwards.
AAGCTTGCTCATCTACGGCGTATAATCCCGGTTCATGGATCTTCTGATCTTCAAGATTGATTCCTGCGGCTCCGCACTCGATGATCTGTAACACATGGTTCTTGATATCCCCGGGAGATGCTCCATAACCGCCTTCTATATCAATCGTAACGGGCAGGTCTACGCTATTGCTAATCCGCTGAAGATTGGCTAGAACAAGGTCGAAAGGAAGCTTCTCTCCATCTTCGTATCCATGCGCAGCAGCTACAGACCAACTGCCTGTAGCAATAGCTTGGCCCCCCGCTTCTTGTATCATTTGCGCGCTTCCGGCATCCCAGGCGTTGACGAGGACCAGCGGGCTGCCGCCTCTGTGCAATTCGTGTAACTTCCGTGCCTGTTCAAGTTGATTATTCATTTAGTTGACCTCCGTTTTTCTCGTGATTTAGTAGCCATTCTTTGCGGGCGACTCCTCCGCCATACCCTCCGAGTTCGCCACTGCTGTTAATAACGCGATGACAAGGAATGATGATCGCCAGTTGATTGGCACCATTCGCTTGTGCTACCGCACGGTATGCAGCGGGTTTGCCGAGTGCTAGTGCGATATCGGCGTAAGAACAAGTTTTGCCCGGAGGAATCTTCCTCAACTGTTCCCACACGCTTGTCTGAAAAGGTGATCCCATTAGGTGGAGAGGCGTCAAAAATTCAGTTAACGTTCCCTCAAAAAATCGGCGCAGTTCACTCTCAATAGACTGAATGGGGGGTGTTTGTCCTGGTATAATCGCCGCCTTCAATTTTCTCCGTAACCGTTCAACCTCGCGTTCCAAACCCCGGCGATCTACGAATTCCAGAAGATACAACTCATTATCGTCCGCTATGGCCATCATGGGGCCAAGTTGCGTGTCCAGCCACGATGCTTTAAGAATACGGCTATCCTCTAACCGCGTAGGCGCCGCGCCCATAATGCGGGAGAAGGCGTCCCGGAAACCGCTGCTTGAATCGTAGCCAGAAGCTAGTTGTGTATCGATAATCTTGCCCCCTGATCGGATACTCTTCAATGCCAATCCCATTCGACGGGATCTTGCGTATTCGACGAATGTCATGCCAAAGCGCTTTTTAAATTGACGGCGGGCAGTCGATTCATCAATGGACAGCTCCCTGAAATCTTGTCCCTTCCAGCGCTTTTCCGGGTTTTGCTCAACGGCCTCGACAAGTAGCCTGACGATATCGGAGACTTGATTCGGATGGGACAAGGGCCGGCAGCGCTGACATGGGCGGAAGGAAGCCAGAAGCGCCTGCTGCGCGGTCTCGTAGAACTCGCAGTTATCGTACTTTGGTTTCCTGGCTGGACAAGTCGGACGGCAAAATACGCCGGTGGAGGTGACGCCCACATAGAAGACACCTTCGTAGTCGGACCTTTTCTCGATAAGGGCTTTATAATATTCGGCTTTGCGTTCTTCATTATGGATCATGATCACACCTACATTTTTGGGATGAGTTTAGTATAACCTTTGCTAACAGCCCGCGTAGCCGAAAATCAGGCATCTATTTTGCACATTCTAACCGTCTTTATTCATTCAGTGAAAACTTGCGTTTCAGTCAGCGCGGTGAACCGTATCATAAGCTACCTCCCAAGTACGTTCCGATGTATTCATATACTTTCCACATATTTGTTCCACAAAATTCCCACAATCGCCTGCTAAGATGAAGATACTTTCAAGGAAGAGGTGACCTGAGATGATGAATTGGACAAAGAAAGCATTGTCAGTGTTGGCGGTAGTAAGTGTGGTGGGTGGCTCTACGAGCGCCTTCGCAGCATCGGCACCCGTAGTGAAATCAGTTAAAGAAATTAAGGTGACAACGCCAGCCGTGAAGGCTGCAATACCAGCCCAAACAGCGACTTCGACTCCAGCGAAAACATCAGAAAAGAGCACAGCAACCGTTAAGACGCCTAGCAAAGTAGCAGTTAAAACAGCAACAACTGCCAAACACAAAACCGTAGCTAAAAAAGCAACAACAACTGCCAAACACAAAGCTGTAGCCAAAAAAGTATCCCATGTTAAACACCATGCCGCAGCTAAAGTCGTGAACAAGACTACTGTGGCACCAAAAAAGAAATAAGAAAACCTCATTACATTTTTAAGGGAATAACAGAATAAACACCTTGAAAGGCGGGGCTAATTAACAGTCCCGTCTTTTCACTATATATGTTACCCTGTAGGATATAAGCTAGAATTAGGACGGTAAAGGGGTACACACGATGGCGAAAATAGTAGTCGTAGACGACGATCTTTTCATTTTACAGCTGCTCTCGGAATATTTGCGTAAGGAAGAGTACGAGGTAACTTCGTTCTCGAATGGCCGCACACTGGTGAACCATGTCCGTTCCGAGCATCCGGATTGCCTGATCCTTGATATTATGATGCCCGGCATCGACGGGCTGTCTCTGCTTACCGAACTGCGGACTTTTACCGAGTTGCCTATTATTATGATCTCTGCGCGGGGGGAAGAGAATGACCGGATTCAAGGGCTGGAGCTGGGATGTAGTGATTTTCTGAGTAAGCCGTTCAATCCGCGTGAGCTGGTGGGCCGGGTGAAGTCGATGCTGCGTCTGGCTAGAGCGAGTAATACTACTGCCGAGGAGACCTCCCAGTTGGTGACTGCGAAGCAAGTCTGCAAGTCCGGGAATGTGGAGATTGATGCGGATTACCGGAAAGTGAAGGTGAATGCAGAGGAAGTGAGCTTGACCTCACGGGAGTTTGATCTGCTGCTCTTTCTGGCCTCCCATCTGGAAAGGCCCTTTGGGCGTGAGCATCTGATCCAGCAGGTGTGGGAATATGATTTTTTCGGGGATGTCCGGGTTGTAGATGATGTGGTCAAAAGAATCCGTAAAAAGCTCGCCGAGCACCACTCCACGCTTCTAATTGATACAGTGTGGGGCTTCGGATACCGTGCAGCCGTGCGGAAGGTGTAGCCATGCGGACCATTCGAGGTAAAATGCTGTTCTCGGTCTGCATTGCCATGCTCGTCACTGTAGCAATTACGGTGATGCTGTTCGTGCGTCTAATCGACGACATCCTGATGAATCAGGTGAAGGCTGAACTGCACGGACAGGTGGGGAAGGCGCAGAAGCTGCTCAGCGACGGTGACCTCAACAATCTGAGCAGCACGCAGTTCAAGTATGTCGTCAAGGGACTGATGATGAACGCGGACTATATGATACTGGATGCAGATCAGAAGATTATTGACGCTAGCAATGAGAAGGAGGAAGGCAAGCAACTGCACTACACGCCTACAGGGAAAAAGGGAATCGCTCTCCTGCACGGCAGAAAGGTCCTATATGCGCAGGAAAAGCTGAGGGGGTTGTCCGATGAAATCTTCATCTATTCGCCGCTGTCCTCGCTTCGAGCCCTGTACGGCTCTCTAATGCGGACCACCTTGCTGTCTATCGGAGCCAGCTTTGTGGTGATTCTTGCCATCGGGTTATTCGCCGTCTCGCGGGTGGTGCGGCCGCTAAACCGGCTGAAGGAAGCCGTTGGACGATATGAGCCTTCCTATGCGCAGGGCAATCCTTTTCCGCAGGGGGACCGGACCGAGATCGGGGAGCTGATGACCACCTTCCAATCCATGTCGGGGCGTATCCAGCAGCATCAGCGGAACCAGCTTGAATTCCTGCAGAATATCTCACATGAGCTCAAAACCCCCCTGATGTCCATCCACGGCTTCGTGTTCGCCATTCAGGATCAGGTGGTCACGCAGGAGGAAGGCCTGGAGGTAATCACCACCCAGTCGCAGCGCTTGATTGATATGGTAGACAAGCTGCTCCAGCTCTCCCGGCTGGAAGCCGTAGACGAGCATTGGCCTGCAACCGCCGTTGACCTGCGGACTATGGCCGAAGAAGCCGCTATGCTGCTCATGCCGGAGGCCAGCCAGCGGGACCTGAAGCTCACCGTGGAAGGGGAGAGCCTGCAGGTTACGATTCCCGGTGAACAACTGTTCCGTATCCTGGTCAATCTATTGCAGAATGCGGTTAGGCATACAAAGGATCGGGTGGTTATCCGGGTAGAGCCGGAGGTTCCGGGAGCTGCGTGGGCGATCCATATTGAAGATAACGGCCCGGGTCTGGCCGAGGAGGAGCGGGAAGCCGTTTTCGGGCGTTTCTATACCGGAGCTAATGGAGTAACTGGCCTCGGGCTAGCCATCTGCCGCCAGATTGCGGCACGGCTGAACGGGGAGCTGACCTATTCCCGCTCAGAGCTGGGCGGGGCGCGGTTTAGTTTTAGGAAGAAGATTGGGTAACAGCATTATTTTCACCGGCACTCTTCATACCAATTATCTTCAAGATTTTGAATAGTATCCTGTAACAAGTACTAATCGCCGGGCATGTGCCAACCCGTGCCCTCATCCCAAATAACATCCGTATCATCTAGATGCACATGCCAATCCCCGTTAGAAATTCTTCTTCTAATATCCGTCAAACAGGTCAACCAATAAAACAGCGCATGCAATGTATCTTCAAAATTGTCTGATAGGGGCAGCTTTGTTGCACCTGCAAAGATTACTGTTGGTTCATCCTGGTCATAGTCATACACATGAAATGTTTCTCCAATATCCTTCATCTCAAAATCCACATTGTATTTATCAATAATGGCCGTAATCTCTTGCTTCTCACTGCCCGTAAGGTTATGATTTCTCGTACATGTGTAATAAATAGAAATCCCCATGCTGTATTCCTCCATTATAAAAAATAATCACTCAAGAACTTATATCCTCTTTATTATGCCATATTAATCCAATACAAGTAAATTCTCATTGCATTAATAGCCCACTCTATCAAGTAGATTCCATTCGCAATAACGTCAAGAGATCCTCGCAGATTCCAGGTGTCGTGAATACAACCTCTTCACCATAAAGTTCTACAGGGATGTTATCTGGCACCGCTTGTACATGGCAAGTCAATGCTCCCGCCTCCCGTGCAATCAAACCAGCAGCGGCTACGTCCCACGGTGATAGACTTTCTGTATGAGCATCTAACTTTCCGGAAGCCACATAACAAATGTCTACTGTTGGTGCGGCGAAACGCCTAATGTCACGACAGTTTTTTCTGAGCCGGTTCACTCTTTCAATTGCTGGCTGAACTTGAGCTGGATCATGCGGGAAACCTGTACCAATGACAGCATCTAGTAGTGAAGTGCATTCACGAATTCTTAAAAGCTCACCATTGTAATAGGAGCCTTCTCCTTTAATTCCTATATAGGTACTATTCAAATCGGGTGCATACACGGCTCCTGCCAGTACTACGCCATCAAGGGCAAAAGCCAATGATATGCCGTAATGCGGCAGGTTCCGGGCAAAATTAACTGTTCCATCTAAAGGGTCAACCACCCAAACCGGACCGTCAAAATTGAACTTATCCCAGTTATGTACTCCATCTTCTTCCGAAAGAATTCGATGACCTTGAAATGTCCCCTTTATGGCCTCTTGAATGATTCTTTCCGACAGCAAATCAGCTGATGTTACGAGTTCCCCTGCATCCTTGTAATTCACTTCAATTTTTTCACGGTTACGCAAATCGGAAATTCTGTCACCTGCTTTGGTTACGGTCTGTTCTGCAAACAACGCTAATTCTCGAAGGTCGAACTTCATTTCGTTCCCATTCCTCCTTATGGTGCGTAATTTTTTCAGACATAGATCATATTCCATTCGATCTCATAAAAACGTTTCGCAATATTCGTTGCATTCGTCTGGCAATCAATGGTACCGTCAACATGTATTACAGGACACGTTAGGGTTTCCGCCCATCGTTCAATTTTTGACAGCGAACGCGAAGCCACGAAATCGATAAATTTCAAATGCTGCTCGTACATATCACCACCTTTGCGTATGCGTTCTCCATGTTGGATAAACGCACGTTGCTCTATACGTTTCATACGTATTTCAATTGGTGCTGAGATAAATACGGCGAGGTCATAAAACTTAGGAATTGTGTCGCCAAAATCACCCGTGACAGCAGTGAGGATAAACGAACGATATTTCTCAATATCGGAAAGCATTAAACTCAAACAGTTCTCATAAGGACGTACTGCGGTATATGGAATTTCTGATTTTTTAAAGTGGTAATCCTCGTGATCCATATGCTTAAAGTTCAATAGGTGCGCCAGTTCACATCCAAGTGTAGTCTTTCCGCTTCCATTTGCCCCGAATACAATTATTCCATGGGGTTTATTCATTTTGCTACCCTCCATTTTAGGCCTGTCACTGCAGAGTCGCTCTTTGAACTCGGTTCAACGACCAAGGCCGTTACGGCTCTGGCAGAGTTTTTGCTACAGAACCAGGGAACTTTGGCTTATACCGATGATGTCCTGAAATATCTACCAGGGTTTGCTTCAACCTCGGACCTAGCAGTATGGTGAACATTGACGCAGGGGTAAGGTTTTTTACCGGATTGGTACTGCTAAAACAACATGCAACAATCGATTTACTTTAAGGTGTTTCGTGATGCATCCGCTATCCTCTAATAAATCAATGAGCTTGGGGAGTAGAATAGAATCCTCATCACCTTCATGCGTTGTGCTTCCTTCCCCGTCAATCATCAAATCGGCGATGCAGATCCGTCCGTGAGGTTTTAAGACCCTGCGCATCTCCTGAATAGAGAGCAGCATTTGTTCGCTCGTCAGATGATGCAGGGCAAAGCTCGAAACAATAAAATCAAATTTCCCGTCAAGGTACGGCAATGCCAGGAAATTGCCAAGCTTGGTCTCCATCTCTGGAAATTTACGCTGGCACTCCTTTAGCATTTCGTTGGACTGATCCACCCCAGCCATCACCACGCCTTCATGGATCAGTCGGCCGGCTAAATTTCCCGTACCCGTTCCAATATCCAAGCCCCGTTCTCCATGGATGGGCGAAACCCATTTCACGACGAGGCGCAGCGCCTCATCATAGTCCCCATATTTCCGTGTGTCCTCTTGAACCAACTGATCGTGAACGCCGGCCAAACGGTCATACCCCCACTTATCCTTCCATGTCCGTTGTTCTCTCAGTCTTCTCGAACCCTCCGCCAGAATGTAAATGTCGTCAAGCGGAAGGGTATGATCTTTCTTAAGGGTTTCAATCATTTGGTCTGTTGTCTCGATAATCTGCTGCATTTCGACCCACTTGGTGAACATGACGGATCGCTGGAGTTCCAATAAATATCGTAATTGACTGTTTCCTTGGTCTTCGATATCCAGTAGTGCTGTCCGAATCTCACTAACCGGCATTCCTGATTCCCTGAGTGCAATGATCGTCTGCAAGCGCCAAATGTCTTCTTCGTCAAACCTCCGATACTGATTGTCATCTTGTTTGGAAGGAGCAATAAGACCTTTTTCTTCGTAAAACCGAATCGCGCGCTGCGATATTTTCAGCATATCAGCGACTTCTTTTATTTTCATGAGACAGACCCCTTTATGTTCTTGACCCTCACTCAACGTCAAGGTTTAGTATAAACCCTAGAAAAGGAGGCTGTCACGATGAAGACGTTAATCAAAGGCGCGACCATCTTAACCATGGGAAACGAGGAACCATATATCGGGGATATTCTCATCGACGGGGACCGCATAGCGGACATTCAGTCCATCATCTCCACCGGGGCAGATGTGGTCATTCATGGCGAGGGTATGGCAGCAATGCCTGGGCTAATCAACGCTCACCAACACACACCTATGAGCTTGTTGCGGGGATTTTCCGACGATTTGAAGCTTATGGATTGGTTGAACCAGAAAATGCTCCCTGCTGAAGCGCGAATGACTCCAGAGGATATCTATTGGGGAGCGAAGCTCGCGATGGCGGAAATGATTAAATCGGGTACGACTGCCTTCGCCGACATGTACATCCATATGAATGAAATCGCGGCAGCAGTAGAAGAGGTCGGTATGCGGGCTTCTTTAACGCGGGGGCTCACCTTCCTCGAAAATGACGGAGGGCGGCGAATGTCGGAGGCGCTCGATCTTGTTCGTCACTGGAGCGGTGCAGCAGAAGGCAGAATCACGACCATGCTGGGGCCGCATTCCCCTTACACAGTTCCTCCGCAGCCCTTTAGAGAGATTATCGACTGGGCGGAGCAGGAGAACATTCCGATACATACTCATTTGGCCGAAACGAAAGAAGAAGTCATTCAGATACGGGAAAAGTATAATCAGACCCCAACCGAATATTTGTATCACCTCGGTCTGTTTGAACGGGCACATGTGCTCCTCGCACATAGCGTGCATCTAAATCGCCGTGATATTGTGTATTTGAAAAGTATGCGGGGTGGCGTGTCCCATAATCCAGTAAGCAATCTCAAGCTTGGCTGCGGCATAGCGCCGATCAAGGATATGGCTGACCAAGGGATTACCATTGGTTTAGGCACGGATGGGGCGGGCAGCGCCACCACGTTAGATATGTTCGAGGAAATCCGGGCTGCAACATGGCTGCAAAAGTTGGATTACGGGGACCCCACGAAGCTTCCCGCTATGGATACTCTTCGCATGGCGACGGCTGGAAGTGCGGAATTGCTCCGCATTGCCCATGAGGTGGGCACATTGGAAATCGGGAAGAAGGCAGATATCATCTTGATTGATATGAGAAAACCGCACTTGCAGCCTATACACAACATCCATTCACTGCTCGCATACAGCGCTAACGGAGCGGATGTGGACACCACCATCGTTAACGGAAAAGTGTTAATGCAAGGCCGTCAACTGCTCACCATTGATGAAGACGAGTTATTGGAGCAAGTGTCGCTGCGCTCTAAGCGTATCGTTGAAGGCATCTAATTCCTTTATAGATTGAACTAATGATTTTTATATTTCGGGATGGACTGTGATTAAACCGCTTGTAGCGGTAGAGAAATCAGGTGAGGAGGACGCTACCGCTCCTACAGTTCCGAAATTCCCCTTCGCCACTGTTCCCTGTCTGTTTTTTCAAGTTCAATTTATATAGGTAATAGCTTCTTTTCATGAAAGTCTATTTCCTTTTAAATGGAAGGGGTAATGCAAAAATAAAAAACAAGTTCATGTGCTTCTTAGCATGAACTTGTTTAGGTTGCGGATTATTATTTTCTTGAAGGATAACGCTTAGGGCTATCAGTCTGCCCCAAGATATAATCGATACTAACATTATGAAAAGTAGCCAACGTAATTAGAACGGCACTTGGAACATCTAAATTTCCATTCTCGTAGCGGGAATAGGTGGCTTGCGTAATGTTTAAAAGCTCAGCCATTTGTTGCTGTGTCAGATCCTTATCTTCGCGTAAGTCGCGGATTCTTGTATACATTGCTCATCACCCAAGCCAAGTTTACGGTATACGTAAAATGCATATTGTTATTTATGCGGTTTTCGCATAAAAATTATGCCTGACTGAGTTTTAGTATACGAAAGTGCTGTTTTGGAGTGATTGCTCACATGAAGTTCATTTCTGATCCAGATTAATCATTTGTAGGAGGATAACGCTTAGGAATAGTAGTCTGCCCCAGAATATAATCAACACTAACGTTATGGAAATTAGCTAGCTTAATCAGAACGGCACTAGGAAGATCTAAAATCCCATTTTCATAGCGAGAATAGGTAGTTTGTGTAATATGTAATAGATCAGCCATTTGTTGCTGTGTTAGATCTTTATCTTCGCGTAAGTCGCGGATTTTTGTATACAATGCTCTTCACCCAAGCCAAGTGTACTTTATGCGAAAATTGCATATTGTAATTTATGCGGTTTTCGCATAAAATTAATTCATGTTAGGGGGAAAGTCCACAGAAGGAGGTCTGATGATCATTATTTTGGAGGATTTTTATTACGGCAAAATGCGTCCGAATGAACTCAACAATACATGCAATCCTGAGGTACAGAAGATTGATCAAAATATCATTGATTTATTGCAGGTGCTCAAAGAAAGACTACCCGAAGAAGATTTCAACCAAGTGGAGCAGCTGTATGATTTGCAGAGTGACGCAAATTCTTTACAGTCGGCTTTGTCTTTTATTCAAGGATATAAAATAGGTGCGTTAATGATGATTGAGGTGTTTAGGGGGGAGAAGTAGTTATTAAAAGAAGGCAGAAATAAGGTGGAAAGGGACCGGAGTGCAATGCGCTTCGGTTTTTTTGTTGTTATGGAATTATACAATGAAAAAAAGTGGATAACTTCGATTAAATCGAGGATGAATGTGAAACCATGCCCTTACGAGGTAGGCAATACTGTATTTATTTTATGAAGCAGTGGGTTGAAGATAATTTCATCGATCAAACCATATTTAAAACGAAGACTTTCTAATTTAAGGTGTAACCTTTATGCTATCCGAATAATGAACAGCTGGCCAACTATTTATTCGAGAATCCGAAAGAACCGGAGAAGGAATTACATGAAACCCAAATCAGTTAACATGCGTATAAAAAATATAAAACTGTATTAATGGGAGAATGCTAATGGATCCGTTCACAAGGAAATATTTGGCGCTACAACGAGTAAATAAGGTCGTAAGTGAATATCGGAAGGCAGCAAGAAATCTAAGGCATAGATATAAAACTAAGAAAACAACAATAATAGAATGGGTGGTGTGGGGAAGTATCATCAGTGGTGTCGCTCTGGAAGTATGGGCAATGGCTTCTCAATGGGATTCAATTACATGGGCTGTGGTTGTTTCTGTTTTGTTGTTACTTGGTCTTTTTCTGCAGAGATATGCGACCTTCTTGATATATCATAATGTTGCAAAAGATCCTTCCTTTAATAAATTACTACCTGATAATCCGCTAAGATTATACTTTGAAATAGATAGGCATCCGATTTTAGTTGCTTATCTGGCTAAAGAACTAAATCCGACTTTGCTAACCATGACAGTTCAAGAGAGAAAGAAATTGTCGGAAGACTTTCTGAGATATTCGGAAAGGTCGAAAAAGAAAGTAACTTTCACGATTGCTGTTACAGGACTTTTTTTATTTGCTCTTTGGGGTGCATTTCTACAAGGCGCAATTGGCCTCGAAACAACTCTTATCGGTATTATAAGTGCAACCTTTGTTTATAGCTTGCTATCAATAATTATTGTACTCTTTACGGTCTATAATCGTTTTAACATTGATCGTGTGTTTTTAAAAACTGCCAATGATTATCAAATTCTAGCAGAATTGCTGGAAGATTAATTTAAGGTATTTAGAATTATAGATTGAGCTATTAACACAAAGAGAGTATAGCTAAAGAAGCTGAACATAAAATGATTGCTATACGATGGACAAGCCCAGTATTACCCATTTTAAAGTAAGAAAAAGTTGTAGACAGGTCTTTGGATTCTATGGCGTTGGTCAGCTAATATCTGTGCAATTATTAAACAATAGAGGTATGGATTATTTGGAGGGGATCAGAGGGAACATTGGTAACATGAAATGTTACCAATGTGGTGAGAAATTACCCAGCAAAGGAAAAGAGCATATTTTCAACTCAAGTTGGACAGGCAAAAATAAAACAGGTTCATTAATCTGCGATGAAAGTAATAATTCGTTTTCATCTACTGTAGATTGAGCTTTTAAACCCCATCTCAAATTTCTTATGAACTTATCGAAATTAAAAGGGGAACGTCAAAAGGAACCACCAGAAATAAAAATTATCGAAGATTTAAACCTGCTGCCTGGCGGAGTGCAGGTTATATTGCCTGAATTTTTTCCTTACGAGGAAGACGGGATTTTTACATTTTAATGCAAATGCATCAAGCAAAACTGAATTACGACAGTGGATATTGGTAGACTATTACAGTTCACTCCACCACTGTATCAATGCCGTTCAACTCCACTTTCGACCTTCCTAACTATTTAAGCATTCCAGAAATAAAAAAATCATTGAATTTGTTATTCCTTGCTGATGCTTAAATTGCTCGCATCATCACTAGAGGAATCACGCCCAACGATGAGTTATGGGATCAACTTTGAGAGTGAAGCAGAAGTGAAAGGGGCATACGAAATGCTGGCGAAGGGCGGCACGGTTCTATTTCCGTTAGGCGCCCTTCCATGGAGCTCCTGCTGTGCAGAAGTCGTCGATAAGTTCGGTGTGTACTGGTATATCGCTGTATAGATCTAGCCTTCAAGCTACCTCTGCTCAATGAAGCTTACGGTATTCCCGTCGGGATCAAGGAACCAGAACGAGTAGGCGCCCCACGGTCTGCGCTCAGGTGGAGAGGTGATCCCGATGCCGGGGATGGCTTGCATTAGACGGTTATATTCAGCCAAGACATCATGGACATAGAACATTAGAGACATATTTTTGTCATTGACCACGTTCACTTGGCCCGGATTGTAGACCGCAAGCTGGGCGCAGTCAAATCCGTAATGCGTTCCTTCCACAACCGGAGACTCCTTAAGCACGATTTCATAAAATTCAGCCAGACGCGGCGCATTGTCAGTGAGGATACAGACTCCACAAAGCTTCATACGTATACCTTCTTCCTTATTTTGGGGGATACAGGTTACGCTCATTATCACAAATCTTGTTTAGGATCACAAGTTACTCATGCTAATAACATACTTACAGCGAATAACCGGGGCGCAAATTGCTTCGGTTCTTTGTCGATCCTAGGCGAACGGGGGAGGCAGTGTATCATATTTATTAGTGATTGGTATTTTTATTCCATTAAAGGAAGATTATTTAAAGATTAAGAGGTATAATAATATTTAATTTTAAAATTCATTTGCATAAGGAGGAAAAAATGCTTCCTTTACATGTCATCTCAACTTTAGAGACAGAAGAGGATAAAAAATTCATAAGCGAATTATATCTACAATATTACCCTTTAATGAAGAAAAAGGCCTATGAGGTTACATACGATTACAATGTGGTCGATGATCTGATTAATGATGCTTTTATAAAATTGATTGAAAGAATTGAAACTTTATCGCTACTTGAGGGTTCCAAAAGGACTACATACATTGCCTACACCATAAGAAACATTTCTATTAATTATATTAAGAGGCGAGCTAAAAAACATAAATATATGTTTCTGGGGTTGTCAGATGAAATGATAGAATCTATTTCCGATGTCAATGCTACAGTAGAAGAGATTAGTACTGCTAAAGAAACAAACGAAGAAATTGCTAAATTATTGGAGCAGTTATCCGAACGTGACAGATACCTACTCTATCATAAATACAACCTAGAAATGAGTGATAAAGAGATCTCTCAAGTTATGGACATCCCGGTAAATAATATTAGAGGATATTTAACCCGTGCCCGGCGGAGAGCTTTAAATATACTGAAAAATGAGGGGCTATAATATACCGAATAACACCTAAAGAGATTTACATGAGAATAAACAGATGAGAATATCGTCCAATATATGTTTTTTTTAGCGAAAAGTGTTGCAGAAACAGATTAGGATTGTCTATATATTTAAGGAGAATAGTTCCAATTAAGGTGGTCATAGTTAACTTGGATGAATGCGAGTTAAGTACAAGTTAATTTATTATATGACAAATACTATAGTACGGAGGGAATGTACTCATGAAAAAGCGCATTGTCAGTTCCGTTCTTGCTTTGCTTCTTGGTGTTGGTGTACCTACTTCTGCATTTGCCCTTTCTTACGCCTTCTATTTACAGCCTCCTTTTGTCGGCAGTTTGGTTTCTACTGACTTACACAGAGTGGATACAACGAATTCAGCTTATGTGAATCCAAGTTATTCAGCAACACCGACTAATTATTTTTTATCGCCACAGCCTTATAGTTCTATTAATGCAACCAACATAGTGACGAATGTATCTACGGCTGGATATAGAGGACTATCTTACAACTCCGGTTATGGTGGACAAGGCACCTATTATGCTTTGTCAGCATATCCTTCTAATTTTGATTTCATCGACTACTTAGTTGCCGGTACGTGGTCCCCGTAAGTAGCACAAATACGAATGTTTTGGCGTTCTAAATGCAGGTGTACTCGCTACCTGCATTTCTAACATAATCTTTGTCTAAGGAGGGTCTTCCTTACGATGAGAAAACAGCTTTCATCACTTATAATAAGTATAATTCTTTTACTTTCTATTACTGCTTGTAAAGATTCCTCTGACTCTAATAAGCTATCGGAAGGAGTAGACCTGAGCACCTTTTTGCAAACTGCAACCTTACCCAACAATCTTACGATTGCATTTGATGTGGCAAGCGTTAAAGATAGGTCCAGTGCTAAAACATTTAAAACCGGTATGTTGGAATTAGATCCTGACATGGTTAAAAGAGGTCTTTTACTCAAAGAAGTCGTCGCATCGGAGTTACAGGCAGTCGGACAGTGGGTCCAAACCGGAGACAACTCTTTTGCAGAATACCTTACCGTATATGACGGAGGAAAAGCATTCGGTAAAAAAGTGGATGTCAACGGGGGACTATCCTATACAGTACAGCTCAACAATCAAAAAGAGAAGTATCCCTATGTGATCGCCAAAACAGTGGGTCCTCCAGACATGAGCGAACAGCTATTAAAAAGCAAATTACGGAGTGATTACGCTTCCACGGCCGATTTGTCCTTCATGAGTTATACGGATGCGTTAACAACAGTCAAAAAGAAACTGGAATCAATCGGTTTCCCGCCGCTTATACTGGCTGAAACCTATTCGCTTGATTTAGACACGATGCGCAAGCATTACGCACTTTATTTAGAGGAGAATAAGAATCAGGACAATCTGGAACAAGTGAGCTTTTCGAAAGAGGACGAGGCGTACGAATTTCACTTTTTACAACAGATAGATGACATTCCTTTCGTTCCTGTACCTTGGGAATGGAAGAAGGGAACAGCAAATGGCCCTGACGGAAATATAATGAAGAATTCTATAATCAGCGTAACCTTCACCAAAAACGGAATAATAAGTTTAATTGCTCAGAATTTATTTGACATTGAAGGTACAAAGGAAGCCGAAGAGAAGCCGCTTATTGGTGCTGCCGCTGCTCTGGAGGTGCTGTTCAGTGACTACAAGGAGCTGCTGCTAGATGAAGGGACGAAGATAGTGTCTGCTGAGCTTAATTACGTGTCTATGCCAGACGACCAGACTTATCAGCTAATACCAGCGTGGGTTTTCCAGATTGCCAAGCCCGTTGTATGGTCTGATCCCAATAACCAAACAACGTTACCTTTCGAGGACTATAGCAAATTTGTAGTCAATGCGATAACTGGTGACAAAATTTCAGGGATGAGGTGACTCTTCCTAATGAAACCAATTTCTTCTTTATTAAGGGTCGGATTTAGCCGAGCGCTTTTTTCTTGGAATTTTCTGCTCAGCGTCAGTATGGTGACAGTTGTACTACTGATGACCTCGATAGGAATGATCAATCCCCAATCGGATGTGCTATCCGTTGCAATCATAAGCGGTAGTGGAAACATCCCTTTAATTGTCGGGATCTTACCTTTACTTCCTTTTGCCATTACCTTTGCTTCGGAATGGGAGGAGCGTGCGGTTAGCTTCTGGATTATACGCTCGGGTGTAAGGGCATACGCCATTAGTAAACTAATGGTGAGTGCAGCGTCAGGTTTTTTGACTACTTTTACTGGGATTTTGCTGCATGTGTTGCTATTGCGGATTCAGTTACCTTTGTATACAACCTTTCAGACCGGTGATGCCTACGCTGTTTTGTTAGATGCCGGGAAGCCATGGACCTACTTGCTAAGTGCAGCAGCTCATTTGTCCTTGTCCTCTGCATTGTTTGCGGTGATAGCCCTATGGATTTCGGCATATATCCCGAATAAATGGACGGCTTTAACAGCCCCAGTTGTTCTCTATTTTGTTTGGCTAAGGCTAACAAGATATTGGGATATTCCGCCTTTCTTGAACCCAGGGATGCTGGTGGAAGGCACTTACCATGCGGGGTCTCCGATGGCTTCATTACTTTTTAAGTTCGGAATGGTCATGTGTTTAATTTGGTTGATGGGGTATGGAACCATCGGACAAATCGGGAGGAGAGTGCAGCATGATTGAGGTCAAAACTATATGGCTCTGTGCGCAGCTCAACTTCAAAAAATGGATAGTCACCCCACGAATCTATTCACTTGCCATTGTAGTTTTCTCCTTCTCCTTGTGGATGTTTTCCTGGATTTCGGATTATGCTGCTGCTGTGAATACGTCCGTATCTCCCTGGGTATTTCCCTATTTAATGAGTGTCCCTGTCTTATTCCCCATTTTTGGCTGTCTGACTACATTGCTATTTTGCGATGCTCCGTTTATGGATAGTCATACACCTTACCTGATGATCCGCATGAGCAAAAGAGATTGGGCGATTGGACAACTTCTTTATATCGTGTTAGCCGCATTTGTTTATACTGCTTTTTTTATGGTAATGTCTATGCTCGTGCTTATTCCCCACGTTCAATTTAGTTCCGATTGGGGAGCGGTTTTAAAGACAATTGCATTCAATCGCAATAGCCTGAATAAATATGGAATTACACCATTTGTGGAAATTGGCGCCCCTGTGATTACCCTTTTTTCTGCGAGTTCGGCTATGCTGATTAGTTTTGGGATGTTTTGGCTCGTATCCATATTCATCGGTGTCCTCATCTTCTGTTTTCAGGTTGTTATAGGCAGACTAAGTGGATTAATCGCCGCAGGCATATTCACTTTCATTTCCTACTTTTCTGTTTATGTAGGGAAGATGGCTTATGGTCGTATCATCTATTATGTATCACCACTTAACTGGAGCAGTATGTTTTATCTGGATTGGGGCGGTACGGGCCAGTTACCCTCTCCGGTCTATGCAGTGAGCGTTCTTGTAATCGCGATTCTGTTCATGAGTGTTGTCTCAGTTATTGTTTTTTGCAGACGCGATATGAATATACAGGAAGGGAGAAGTTGATGTGAATCCATATAAGGTTGAAGTATTGGAGGCCAGCAAGCAATTCAAGGAGACAACAGCGCTAAATCAGGTGACAGTCAAATTCGAGACCGGCCGGATTCATGGAATTATTGGACGGAATGGCTCGGGGAAGACAGTTCTGTTCAAATGTATCTGTGGTTTCATGCAACTTAGCTCTGGAAGTATACATATTGACGGACAGCCGGTCAAGCCTGCTGTGGCGCAGAACATTGGTCTAATTATAGAAGACCCTGGGTTCATCGGTTCTCTCAGCGGTTTTAAAAACTTAAAGTTGCTTGCCTCGATTCGTGGGCTGATAACAGAAGAAGAAATTCATGATACTTTGAGGCGTGTGGGACTCGACCCGGACAGTAAAAAACATGTGAGAAAATACTCGTTAGGTATGCGCCACCGTCTAGGGATTGCTCAAGCCATTATGGAAAAGCCACCGTTGCTCATTCTGGATGAGCCAATGAATGGATTGGACAAGCAGGGCGTTTTGCAAATACGCGAGGTGTTCAAAGAACTGAACAAAGAAGGGACTACCATCATTTTATCTTCGCATTATGCTGAGGATATTGAAGTGTTATGCGATACTGTTTCTGAAATGGACGGGGGTATCTTAACGCCCATAAGATAGTGAGGTCTACCTGCCGCCACTATATACGGCACCTGCCAGCATTGCGCCATCAAGGGCAAAAGCCAATGAATGGGGTAATGCGGCAGGTTCAGAGCAAAATTTATCATGCAACTACTTCGTCCGCCCCAAGAAAAACGAATACCGGTCCGCCGTCCCCAACTCCGTAGTCTCTGTACGATCCATAAGCTGTAATGCTTTCAATAGAGACCCGACTTGTTCGTGCATCAGGTTCACATCGAATTTATCCATTTCTCTGTCTGCACTATCTACCAGCAGATAATCTGGCATGGGGATGAGTCCAATCATTGGAATCCCGGCATTGAACAGGGGCTGACTCTCACCGAATTGAAACTTATTATGTCCGCGCAGGATAACGGTCCTGGTGTTACTTCTATCTTCAACGGCTTTCTTCCAAATGGCTTCCATGATTTCATTTCCTGCATAGGCAAATTCAGTGCTTATTTCTCCAGTGGGTCCATATTGTCCGTAAGCATTGTCCTTCCATTCCAAGCTGCCTAGATGTTCTACAGTGAGTCCTGCCACGGCTTTCAGGTGCCCATCTGTACCATCCCACAGCTCAGGATGTGCCTGCATCCAGGTTGAGGTTGCCTGCGAGGTACCTTTGAATTCAGGCAATCGGAAATGTCCTGTTACGAAGGTGAAGATCATAGTCCGTTCGGGTTGCTCCTGCTGCTGCAGGTAACGAATCATGGAGAGCATTCCAATCGCACCGTCTTCTTCTACCACATTTACACCGTCAGTATGCGTATTAACGATGATCGATTCCTTTTTGTTCTTTCCTTCAATTTTCACATAAAAAGATTCAGTCGGCGCATGTTCCTGTTTCTCTGCCTCTAAAATCACTGTGCCCGCCTTATGTTCCTTAGCTGCATTGACCACTTTTTTCCCTTCTGTTTTATTGACCCAAACTGCCGGGATTCCGAAATAATGCTCGGTGAAGGGGAGGTATTGCTTTTCAGCCTTTTCATCTGAAACGCCATCCCAGACGATGATGACTGCTTTCACGCCCTGTTCCTTTGCTTCATCCAACTTAGCGTGCTTCAAACCTGTGGTAAGGACTAGATCGCCTTCATCTGAAGGAATACTGTCCGGCGCTTTAAAGGTATTACGTAGGTTCATAACCAGTGCGATGGGGAAATTCTTTAGGTTCTTGATTTCAACGACAGCTATTTTACCCTTGGCATCCTCATACTCACCAGGTTTGGTGTAGACAAGTTCTCCAGTTACTCCATTGCTATCGGTCTCCCCGGAGTATGGAAACGCAGAGGATACATGGATTTCCTGGTTATCTATGATCACAGAGCTTGTCTTCTCTTCCCAGCGGTCAAAAGTGTACTCGTCACGGTATACCGTAAGGCCCATATCCGTCACCTGCTGCTGTAACCAGGCAATGAACTGATTGTGACCTTCTGAGCCCGTTGTACGGCTGCCGAAGGAATTCATAATTTCTATATTTTTCAACATGGTGGTTGGAGAATCAAGCTTGTCATTGTTGACTTCAACATTTAAATCAGCTGGCAGAGTAACGGACCGGGTAATCGGCTGAGCATAGATATTAACGATCCAAAAAACACTGGCAATCACAGCCACAATACCGTACAATACTCTCCGAACTACTAGCAAAACCTTCCCGCTCTTACGCACTTCACCCGCAAAAAACACATTCCATACCCCTGCGACGATAAGCAGTAAAATAGCGAGTATAAACATCCAAGGTTCATTAGTGACTAAGAATAAAATCTCGGTTAGCAGGGCAACTGCATAGACCCAGAACCTATTACCTCTTTTATTGCGTTGGAAAGTATATATCCCTAATTGTGCCAATAGAACGATTATTGCTAGTACAGCGAACAACATTTCTTTCCCGATAAATACAGAGGCACCAAGTGCCAGAAGCAGGAATACAATCCCCGACAATTCTCCATTACATTTACTTCTCATAATATACCTCTCTCACAATCTTTTATAAATTTAGTTTAAAAGCATCCTTAACTATATTTCACTATAAGGGTTGAACTATACTGCAAGGTCAAACTAAAAAAACTTTTCTTTATACTCCGTAAATGGACTTCTTTTTGTCGGGGTAAAGTACTAATCACGTATAGTGCAGGGAAAGGCTGCTGCAAGCCGTCATACTAGATAAGTGTAAATTGATCCAGATGACCCTACTTGAAGGAGCATAACCATGAAGAGATCAACGCGTAGAACAGAAATACTGCTAAAAGGCATTGCGATGCTGCTGATTGTAGTCATTGCTACGGCTGCATGCTGGCATGAGATTGGAACTCTTTTGGCCGCAGGGAAGATTGACAGTGAGTCCGGCATGGTGCAGAGCATCATGGACAAGACAGCGACCCCAGGTGTAGCGATCTTGTCCGCCAGAGGTGGTAAGACCGATTTCCAAACCTACGGCTATGCCGATAAGGAGAAGCGAAGGCCAGTTACAGCGGAGTCGCTTTTTGAACTAGGCTCAACGACCAAGGCCTTTACAGCGCTGGCTGTGATTATGCAACAGGATCAAGGGGAATTGGCTTTTACCGATGATGTCTCGCAATATCTGCCAGAGTTTGCTCCAACCTATAAAGGGGAGAAGGCCAAGATCTCAATTAACCAGCTACTTGCACATACTAGCGGAATACCATCGTGGAGCATTCGCCTGATCCCTGAAGGTTCAGGGAGGGAGCAGCTTACAGCGACCATACATAAGATGTCCAGCCTAGCGCTGGATACCCAGCCGGGCAGTGCGTATCAGTACGCAACAGTGAACTACGATATTCTGGCAGGGATTATTGAACAAGTTACAGGGATGAGTTATCAGGAATATGTGACGGAGTACATTCTGAAGCCGCTGGGGATGAACGACAGCTATTTCTCTACAGGGCGGGAACGGAAGCCGGAGCAGCTTGCTCAGGGGTACCGGGTGTTTTTTGGCAAAAGCATGGCTTACGATGCTCCCAGATACTACGGAAATATAGCCGCAGGGTATCTGGTCACCAATCTGAACGATTTGCAGCACTGGGTCAATGCCCAGCTGGGAAGCAGCGATATTCCAGATGAACTGAACAAGGCCATTCAGCAATCTCATGAGCTTGACCTCCGTACAGCGAGGCATGAAAGTGAAGACCTGCGCTATGCCTTCGGCTGGAGCCAAAACTCGGAGACGCATGTAATCCGTCATAGCGGCAGCAACCCGAATTATTCCTCCCAGGTAATCATCGATCCGCAGCGGAAGGAGGGGGTGTTCGTACTGGCTAACCTGAACTCTACCGCACCCACGCTCATTGCCCAGAATATCTATGACCGGATGCAAGGGCAGCCGATGAAGACCTTTAAGTATGATGATACCTATATCCTAATGGACGGGATAGCTTCGTTGTTAGTTGTGTTAACTGTGATCGGGATTACGTTTAAGCTCATCCGGCTGGCGGCAGGGAGAAGCGATTTTGCCACGGAGAAGGGAATCAGCCGTCAAAAAATCAAGGCGCGTGTTACGCTGATTATAAGAGCACTGTTGCTGCTAGTTGTGCTGGGCTGGCCTTTATTGGTAAATTACAATTACACTATGATTAGTGTATGGATGTCCTATTCGGTCTTGCTGTGGATGGGGCTGGCTTCGCTTAGCTGCGTGTTGTCTATGGTCCTGGCAGGCAGACATTGGCGTTAAGGTGTGTATAGCTTCAATTTAGAAACGCACATCGCTTCTTACTTAAGCTCTCACTATGAACAAGATAAAAAAGAATTTAGAAGGTTTATCATAAATGCAACCTGGGAGAAGCAGGAGAAGAAATATGCTTTTGCGGTCCAATCAAACGCCCTCTGATAGGAGGAGATCCCATGATCTACATAACAGGCGACATTCACGGTTCCATCAGTGTGGCCAGCCGCTTTAACTCCAGGAACTTTCCTGAGGGCAGGACGCTGACGAAGCAGGATTACGTCATTATCGTTGGCGATTTCGGCTTGCTGTGGGCAGATGACAAAGAGGATCGTTTTTGGCTAAAATGGCTTACAGAGAAACCATGGACCACCCTGTTCATTGACGGGAACCATGAGAACTTTGATTTGCTGGAGTCCTATCCAGTCTCCGAATGGAATGGGGGTCAGGTACATCACATTACTCCCAGTATCATTCATCTAATGCGCGGGCAAGTTTTTGAGATCGAAGGGAAGAGCTTTTTCACCTTTGGCGGAGCGGCTTCTCATGACAAGGAGTACAGGAAGGCTGGCGTCTCCTGGTGGGAACGCGAAATGCCAAGCCCTGAAGAGTACCAGGAAGGCATCCGCAATCTGGAGATGAACCAGTGGAAGGTTGACTATGTATTGACCCACACGTGCTCCTATGATGCGCTTCAGTGGATCAAAGAGCGCTATAATACGAATGTGGAAGTTGATCTTATGCATACGTATTTCAACCAAATTAAGTTTAGACTGGAATATGGAAAATGGTTCTTTGGGCATTTTCATCATAATGCGGAGCTGCCGGATGAGCAGGTGCTGCTATATGAGGACAGGGTGAGGATTGTATGACGTTTCTATGTGGCTGGTGACTTTCTGACTTTGATACTATTATCGATCATATAATTAATAATTTTATCGCTAACATTAAATTTATCCATTACAGGCCGCCCGCATTTAACGTTTTCGTGGTGCTCATCAATCTCTCTTTTTAAATCTAGCATTTTAGCTCGTAATGATTCTTTGCCGCCGTAGTCACGGCTTTTGTAATCAGAAGCGCCTAACTTAAGCTCTTTCCAGTGCATATTATCCAGCCAGACAAGCAATAGCCCGCCTACCAAAACCGCGTGGGAAGAAAAGGTGCGCTCCACTGAAAGCCCTGCTTCATCAGCCATACTCTTAACTGTCCTGTAAACAGTTCTTAATTTATTCTTATCTGTTTCCTCTTCAATCATAATGGGACCAAATACCTGCAACATCCCAACCTCAAGGACGACCCAGTGCGTTCCAAACTTTCGGGCGGTACCCGCTGGGAAGTCCTTGATTTTTTGCCGTACTCTAGAGGCGCTTAAATCCCATTTATGTGCTGCTTCAGATAATGTCAGGATGGTTTCATCATTAAGATTGATTTCGTTCATACATACACTGCTCCTATTCGTGAGGGGAAGAATCATTTTTTTGCCATAACACTAGAAATATGATTTTGAACCTCATCTATTGTAAAGTCGCCGCTTAATCCTTGGAGTCTAGATGAAATAACTCCATTATTTTCGATTAAAAGGGAGTTATACGTTTTTTGTGTATAGTAAGAGCCTGTGTAATCTAAGAACATAACATACTTAGAATTTGAACTAACATAATAAGAAGGGTCTGTTAGTTTTATAGATATTGTTTTATTCGTTTCGTCACCTTGTAACACTTTCAAGACATTTAGATTTGATTCTTGTGAAGGAGGGTCACCGTCAAGATTTTTAGTACCATTGATTTCCCCATATACAACCAAGTCTGAATTAGCGACCAATTCCTCAAAAGTGTACGAAGGCCAATCCCCGCTATTGAGATTGTTTTCAGTACTAGGTTTGGTTGAGGATGTACATGAACTAATCAAAAATGCAAACAAAAATTACAATGTTAATTTTGTGAGTCCGGTTCTGTTCATCTTTATTTCATCTCCTTTTATGATAAAAGGACGGGGAAGTAAAAGAAATAGTTCCATCTAGGCTAAAATATTATAAACTTAATTTCTTGCTGGAAAACGTTGATTTAAAGGAGTATGGGAATATAACGAAAGGGGATGAGAACGAATGAAGAAAACAAAGCTTACAGAAATAGTCCAAAAACGAAGTATTCAATATACTGAGGTTGGTAAATGGGGGAAGTACCTTAGAGGCGTGTGGGAGAAGGAGTTTGCCGAGGCCATTAGCATCGATGAGAAAAGGAAAATATATTTGCATGGCTTTTTATGGCATCTATTCAGCTACAAAAAAGTAGAGGTATTCGAGAAGGAACATGCCAAAAATGCATTTAACAATGAATCGAAGAATCGTGTATATGTGTTTTACCAACATTCTGATTATGCATTAACTATAGAGAATGCGAAGAACATTGTGGCTGAAGATTTTAATTATGAAGATGATATTTATATCGTAGACACGGAATTTGAGTGGACGTATGTGAACACACATGAATCCGAGTGCGGACCTTATTTTTATTATAAAAACAAGAATCTTCACATAACCAACGGCTAAGCACTGGATCAGCTTCCGTTCATCATGATTTCATTATAAGACTACTACAACAGCTTTACTAAAAAACGATTTGTAGCTATGCTTAAGATTGAGCTGAGACTAGACGAGTAGAGGAAAGGTGAGCTGAGATGAGCAGAGAGGTTAAATTGGATTTAAGCCGTATCGTGTTTATTGGACGTACCTTTGAAGAATATATGTCCATGTTTAATTTAACAGAGACGGAATTGAAGGGACGGTCCATTCTGGATTGCCCCGCTGGAGCATGTTCGTTCACAGCGCATGCGAATAAACGGGGTGCCGATGTAACGGCAACGGATATCGCTTATTACCATGACTATGAGGATCTTCACGCAAAAGGCCTGAAAGACTTGGAACACGCCATGACCAAAATGGAAAGTGCCCAAACAAACTACGTATGGGAATACTTCAAATCCGTTGAAGAACTAAAACAACATCGCTACCGCGCATTAACTGATTGTGCAGAGGATATGAGAAACCATCCCGGGCGTTATATTGCATCGGCACTGCCTTCGCTCCCATTCAAGGATAAGCAATTTGATCTGACACTGTCTGCACACTTTTTGTTTATGTATTCAGACCGGCTGGACTTTGATTTCCATAGGCAAGCGATCCAAGAGCTACTTCGGGTAACCAAACAGGAGATCCGGATCTTCCCTTTAGTCAGCCTTTCAGGAGAGAGATATCGTCATTTGGATGTGCTGCGCACCTTTTTACATCAACAGGGCTGTTCAACTGAAGAAATAATAGTCGGATACGAGTTTCAAAAGGGAGCCAACAGCATGTTGAAGATTACGCTGTAGATTACGGTTTAAACAGAGTTGACTCGATAAAGGCGCTAACTCCATGTTAGTGTCTTTTCGTATTTCCCTAAGCTTCGCCATACTTCCGCCATGTTCCGGTTCCAGCTACTCTGCCATAATACGGTAATAGAACACAGGATGGTTTACATCAGCTCTTAAGGAGGAATTGGCATGTTTCATAAAACAGTGACGCTGCAGCCTTTTGCAGATATTTCAATGTATACTGAAGGGTTCAAGATCGTCTCAGCTCAATTAGGTGGAGATGGCTGCGTATATGTCCTGCTGATTAACCAGATCCCGGAACGGAAACGTGGAATGTTTGTCCAGCCGGCTTTGGAGCAACCGCATACCTACAAAGTTCTGATGGTAGAAAGTCAACATTATATCGATGAAATTACATTTCCGGATCAGCATTTCAATTATCATTATGTTCAGCCGCTCCGCAGACATCTGCTGCTGGTTGGAGCACGCTGCTCGTATTACGGTGCAGGCAAATATGATCTGAACGCCAAAGTATGTGATTATACAGGACGTACCGTTCGTGAGTTCCTGCTTGGAGACGGGATTCAGAATGTTCAAGTGACGGAGAAAGGAACCATCTGGACCAGTTATTTTGACGAAGGCGTGTTCGGGAACAACGGGTGGGATCAGCCTGTCGGTGAACACGGCCTTGTGGCCTGGGATGAGCATGGAAACAAATTGTACGAAGATCATGTGTCGGATATTGCTGATTGTTACGCTTTGAATGTGGTCCGTGAAGAGGAGGTCTGGTTTTATTATTATACAGACTTTCTGCTCGGCTGCATCTCAGGAGGACCCGGTCAGCCCAAGGTTACGTTTATGAATCCTGAGATTTCCGGTTCGTCCGGGTTCTGCACGGATGGTTGCCACTTCTTGTTCGACGGCGGTTACGGTAAACACGGAGAATATGTTATCAAGAAACATGAACAATCAAGCTTGACCAAAGGGCATAAGGTAAAGTTCCTGAATGAAAAATCCGAGCCTCTTGTACCCGTGACGCAAGATTTTCGGGAAGACCGCGTGCTGTTCTGTGCAGATGATATGTTGTATCAGGTTTCGGTTAGTGAATTGCTCTGATGATGCGGGGTGCGGGGAAGTGACACGTACCCCATAATATGGTAGGGTTATTGCACTACGCGGAAATTGAGGGTGGCATACATAATGAAGGTTAAGATTTTATTTATTTTATTGACAGTTTCATTAACAGTAAATGTAGTGATATTTTATGGATTATCGAAGTTTGATTTGGTTGAGAAAGGAAGTACAATCTCTAGTACCACTAAGTCAGCTTCTGTTTCAACTTCTATTGATATCCCTAATACAAGTATCCCTAAAACAAGTAGGACAGAAGATTCATTGACAATAATAGATAAAGATATAATAGAAGCAAAAGTAAAATCTGGTTATGGATATATCTATAGCTTAACTGATGATCAAATCATGAAGGCGATCAATGAAGGAAAACAAGATGGTGCTTATTTTGGTGAAGATTTCAAATTACCCTTATTATCATCGACCAGCAATGACAGTACATTTGAATACATGGACATATTTATTAATACACCTTACAGATATGTGGCAATACATTCAAGTAATCAATACGCGAAATATGATAGGACGTCATCTATAGAAGAAGTGTGGAGATTTATCAGCTATGATCATATATCATTTTCTGCTTATGTGATGCGTGGATGGGCTAAGATGTTAGCCATTGAACTGGAACAGGAGGGTAGAATAATAGAACCTTATAAGACTGATAATAATGAGGATGGAAAGATGAAGAGTGTGAACTTTTCAGTAAATGATATAGATTTTCGGGAACCCGCTACTTTGAGAATATTTGAAAAAAGTAATCCTGAAAAATATGCTGAGTATAAGATCGTTTTCGAGGATTATGTTAAATAATATTCATGTAGAATGAGGTGAGTGATATGACGATGCTGCCTGTTATCGTATTTATCTTAGTGTTTGTACCTACCATTATAATCATAGTGAGTATGCCTTATTTAACAAAAGAGACGATTAGTTTCGGAGTCACCGCCAGCACTGAACAATTCCACAGTGAGCCGCTGCGCCAGATGCGGAGATCATATGCCAGGATTAGTGCTATTTTACATACCATGTTATTCAGTGTTGGCATCCTATGCCTAATCTACAGTGATGAACATTCGAGGCAAATCAGTTGGAGCATTATTTCCTATTCACTCGCCATGCTCGTAACCTCCCTGGTTATTAACTTTAAGTATCACTTGAAAATGAAAAGCGTACTGCCTTTGCTGCCTGCTGCTCCCGAATCATCGGTCATGGAACCAGGACCCCGGAAAGGAAATGTTGGCCTGCCCAGTCATTGGTTCCTCATTCATGCTGTTATTATTGTGGTTAGTATTGTAACAGTGCTGCGCAACTACGATCTGATTCCTGACCAGCTTCCAATCCATTTCGACAGCAGTTGGACCGTAGACCGCTATGTAGATAAATCTTATAGTATCGTGTTTATACCTACGATCATGCAGGTGTTAGGAACTCTTCTGTTCATATTTGAGTATTGGAGTATCCGCAGAGGGAAGAAGCAGGTTAGAGAAGACGTATCTTACCGGCGTGCCTGGTCGAATTTTATGATTACAGCAAGCTTCTTGTTCGTTATCCTGTTATCCGTCGTGCAGCTAAGTATGATCTCTCTGCTTAACATTAATTTTGTTATCCCCGTTGTCCTAAGCATAATTGCTTTTATCATCCTATACGCCTGCACTTTAACGTACTGGGCGGGTCAGCGCGAAAGCCGCTAGACATGAGCAGATAGCCTACGCGCTGGATCAGCCACGCCTCAAATTTGGAGTGCCGCTGATCCAACGCGCTACAACGCAACGAAGCTGCTTCTACCTATAGCGTAACGTTATTTCCTCTTAGTGGAGTCCTCATTCTGCCTTCCGCTTTTTCACCGGCACCCATACTTCGACTTCGGCATCCATTGGGTTGCCATTTGTTAGTACCTCTACGATTGGATCTCCAGTGTATACGTACTCGTAGTCATCCTTCAGAATCGCCCCGAACGCCTCATCCTCCAGCTGGTCAAACGCAAGACGCGATAACCCGCCCTGACCTGACAACACCAGATACTCTCCTCCCGGAAAAATCACTTCAACCGCAGTCTCTGGCTGAGACCCCGACGACTGAACACCTGCAATATACAGAATCTTTCCATCCTCCTGAGCAATGGCGGCGAAGCCGTAGGGGCTCTCGGACAGCGGACGCAGGGAGGCCATGGAGCCGTTCTCCAGCATGCTTTTGAAAAAAGCCGTTTTGAGCGGAGAATACGCCGGATCGTGCACCGCCCCGCCTTCGCTTATAGCCGTCTTGTACCCGATGATGCGGAATGCTGCTT
Source organism: Paenibacillus sp. FSL H3-0469 (assembly GCF_038051945.1). Classification (NCBI taxonomy): domain Bacteria; kingdom Bacillati; phylum Bacillota; class Bacilli; order Caryophanales; family Paenibacillaceae; genus Paenibacillus; species Paenibacillus sp. FSL H3-0469. The sequence goes on along the minus strand of NZ_CP150302.1, from coordinate 1,393,345 downwards.
TCATTTCAATTCTGGTTGAAATCATGACAATGTACCTCCTGAATTGTGGTTTTGGTGTATTCATGGCAAGCATAACCTACCAACTGTGACACCTGTATGGCATACTTGAATGGAGGTGATTTGGATGAAAATGGATCGCTTGATTGCGCTTATTATGATCCTGCTGGAGCAGGATCAGATTAGTGCACGCGAGTTAGCGGAGCGGCTCGAAGTCAGCCGGAGAACGATTTACCGGGATATTGATACGCTGAACCGGGCCGGGCTGCCGATCTATACCCTTTTTGGCGCTTCAGGCGGTGTCGGTCTGATGAAATCCTACAAAGTGGGCAAAACCCTGTTCACTCCGCAAGAAATCCAGAACCTGCAGAATGGACTGCTCAGCTACAAGCAACTGTTCGGGCGGCGGGAGACGGTCTACGCGGCGGAGAAGCTGCAGGCGCTCTATCCTGACAATGCAGAGGGCAGACCGGTTGCGCCGTTCGTGATGGATCTGTCTTTAAATAAGGGGAACGAATCGCTGCGCAGCCTGTTTGGGCTGATCGAGACGGCGATGAATGAGCACGCTGTGTTGGCTTTTGCGTATACGGATGCGCGGGGGCAGATTAGTGAGCGGCGGGTGGAGCCGTATCAGGTGGTTTACAAGGAGAGCAGTTGGTACTTGCAAGGTTATTGTATGGATAAGCAGGACTACCGGATATTCAAGCTGGCCAGAATGAACGGTCTCCAGGTAACGAAGGAGCAGTTTGCTCCAAAAGCATTCACCCCTCTCCCGATGGATGGCGGCGATTGGCTGAACCAGGGCTGGGTGGACGTTACAATCCGGCTGGAACGCGCTGTCATGGATCGGGTGATCGAACGGTTCGGTGCCGACCATATCCTGCGGGTGGATGAACACCACTGCTGGGCCAAGTATCCCATTATTGCAAATGACTATGGCTACGACCGGCTGCTTGCTTTTGGCGATAAATGTGAAGTGCTGGGACCGCCCGAGATCCGGCGCGGGTTCAAGGAATATGTGCGGGGGATTATGAGGAAGTATGAGGGGGATTCGCGAGGGAGGGAGGGAGCCGATGAATGAAGTGAAGTATTCTATTTGGATTGAAGCTGAAGAATGGGCTGAAGGGGAATGGAACATAGTTGATGGTAACACGGATGCTATAGTGACCTTTGAAGATGGCTCAAGGTGGGTGGCTTCATTTTTTACATACCAGAACATTCAGACACTGGCTGACAAGAATAAACAAACAGGAGAGTGCTTGCACGGCAAGTATTTTCGGGGAAGTGACATGGTGCTTGTGGACGAGTGTAGTCGTAAGCAGATTGAAGAGGTAATTGCACATTTTGTAAGTAGCGGTGACTTTGAAATGATATTTAGCAGGTGTGAAGAGGGGCGTGTAGATCAGATTTTATAGTTGGGAGGAACTCAGATGGCATCAGAGCATTCCCACTTCAGCTTTGCTGACTGTATGGGTATTCAATTAAAAGCGGAAGTAGAGAGGCAGTTAATTGAGGATTTGAAGTGGTATGGACTCATCCAGGATGAGTATAGATTTGATTGGTCTGATTGTTGTATAGAAGGACATCGAACCAAGTACTTAGATGGTGCAGTAGAAAACTTCTCTAATATCATGGTTTTTGATGCTATTGATGAATTAGTTGCTGATGGGTGGATGGAGTTTATAGACGAGGATGGTCTATTTATTGCGTACTGGGAGTTCCTTAGTGAGTATCTGGCGGGTGAGGAAAAAGTGTTGAAAAAAGATTGCGGATTACCAATGCATATTTATAATCAGTTGCCTGATCCTATCAAATTGAAATATAACAATGAGCTGATGTTATGATGTTTGAGTTTCGAAGAAAGGAGAGGGGACAGCATCACTGATGATAGAAGAAGACTAGAACAGTTGCTTAAAGACAATAAGATAAAGCAAGCGAAGGTGCAACTTGTGCGTGACTTGAAAAAGTGTCATGACATCGAACTTGCAGAAAAGGACTTCGTTTATCATCAACGGTCTGAGGAAGTCCGCAGAAAAGTGTATGAGCGTATTAAAACATTTGTTCTAATCGAAGATGAATATTCACATGTGACGATAGAGTATTGGGAGAATTCCTAGAGAAGGGGGAAAGAAATAGTGTCTAAGCGTCCAACATTTGAGATTAAGTATGAGTTGTTTGAAGATCAGGTAGAGGAACTGAGAACGGTGGATACAGTGACATTTGATAAAGAGTGGCATCAGATCTATGGGGCATTTACTCTGGTTGTTGACGGACATGAGTTCATCCCTTACCCTACTCCCAATATGCCTTTATCCGCTAAGCACATTTATTCTGAACTCATTCTAACCAATTTAGATCTGCTTGTTGATGCCTGCAACTACTTAAATTCGCATAAATACTTAGCCTTGAAGTATGTTGAAAATTGCTGGACCTGGTTAGAAATACAAGTTGACGATGAGGTTCTAATCTTAAGCGAGTTAAGTCGTGAAATACCCTATAGATATTTAATTCAAACAGATAAGTTCCTATTAATAGATGTCCCATATGGGTCATTCTCGAATATTAGAGTACGCAAAAGTGAATTTATAAATGAGATAAAAACCAAAATTATGGAATTTATTAAGGAGATTCAAGCGATAAACAGTGGACTATTGAAATCTGTTTATTTTTCTAAGTTGTTGGGGTTTTGTGATAATCAGAATAAAGGAGATACAACATGCTGCCATCACTAACGTTCCTGAGACATCAATTAGAGGGGATTCTGCGTAATAAATTTGCACAGGGGCACCAAACCTCCGGTTATTTAGCCCGATTGAAACAGCTTCCCGCAAGCTATGATGCTTATCTGGAATTCGCCCATAGCTTGGCTGATCTTCCAATGCGGGACAATTGGCCTTACTATGAGCCGGACGATTTGCAGGAGATATGGCGGGAATGTGACCCGGATAGACCTCTAGGCCAGATAGGAGTCTTGAATCTGAAGGACAGTGCCAAGCGTGTAGAGGCAGGCTTCCTCGCTTCAGTCTGTGGTTCAATGCTGGGCAAACCGATTGAGGTCAATCCCACTTTGTCGGTGTTACGTCAAGCGTTAACCGTTGTAGGGGAATGGCCGTTGAATGATTATATTTCTGAAAAAGCTCTCCATGCGTTGGGTCGTCGCCATTGGTCCTGGTTCGAGACGGCGCGGGGGCGGATTCGCTATGTGGCACCTGACGATGATATCAACTACACCTTAATGGGAATGATGGCGTTAGAGCAATTCGGTAAGGGTTTTACGAAAAGAAATCTAAGAGACTTATGGATCAATCATCTTCCGATCAGTACAACATGGGGGCCGGAGAGGGCCATCCTGGTTCGATCGGGGATTAGCTATCTCGAGCATGATAGGGAACTATTCAATCATTCAGAAATAGAAGCTTGGTCCGACTTCCTTGTGCAAGATACAGAATTATGCGGCGCGGCGATTCGTGCAGATGCTTACGGCTATGCCAGCCCTGGTCAACCTGCTCTTGCGGCTGAGCTGGCTTGGCGTGATGCCAGTTTTACACATCGGCGGACGGGAATCTATGCCACGATGTTCATTGCTGCTGCCATTGCTGCCGCACATGTGCTGCGCGATCCGCTTGAAATAATAAGGACTGCACTGCAATTCATCCCTAGAAGGAGCCGATTCTATGAGATTACCGCGGATTGCCTGCAGATCGTAGCGAATGCAGATAACTGGTTGGATGCTTATCAGGGTATTCATCAGAAGTACGCGAATCATTCCCACTGTCAGGTGTATCAGGAAATCGGCACCTTGATCAATACCTTTCGATTTGCTGAGAATGCCGGAGACGGAATATGCAAGCAGGTTATGCAAGGCAACGATACGGACAGCTTCGGAGCAACAGTCGGCTCGCTGCTCGGGGTGTATTTCGGCCCGGATAGCTTGGATGCGAGATGGCTGGAACCTTTCCAGGACCGGATTCATACGGGCTTATCTTATTTTCATGAGCAACAACTCTCCCGCTTGGCTGAGCGCGTAGGACGTTTGCCAGAGCTGTTGCATACTGGTCAGCACCGGATTCAACCTAGCGAGCTGTATGTATGAAAGAGGTGAGTAACATAGCGAATTTAAGAAATGAAATAACAGAAGCCATTGGAATAACATCTGCTAATCCCATAACTAATATTGAGTATAGAATACTGGATTCAACGGAGGAAGATGGATATACAAGGCAATTAATTGAATATGATTCTTACGGGGACAGAGTTATTGCCTATCTTTTGCTTCCGGAAGTACTTGATAAAAACCCAGCGATTCTCATCCATCACCAGCATAATAGGGAGCATCATTTTGGAAAGAGCGAAGTGTGTGGATTAGCAGGAAATCCGTTGCAAGCTTTCGGACTGGAATTGGTCAAAAAGGGATTTGTTGTGTTAGCTCCTGACTCCATATGCTTTGAGGACAGACGTAAAAATGCACACGGAATTGAACCTCTCCCAGGCGACAGTGACTTTTGGCAACATTATAATGAAATGTGCTACCGTATAATACAAGGTGATTGTTTGATGAAAAAAGTGATAGATGACGCTATGAATGGTATAACATTGCTTTCTAATCTCTCGTTTGTTGACAATGAGTGTATTGGTACACTTGGACATTCATATGGTGGTAATACTGTTCTATTTCTATCTGCGTTAGATGAACGAATAGCTTTTAGCTGTGCAAGCGGCAGTGCGTGTACGTATGCAAATCGAATCAGTAACAATGTTGGAATCGAGATGGCGAGTGTAATTCCGAACTTCCACAGTAAATACGATATATATGATTTAGTATCTTGTATTGCACCAAGACGACTGCTTATTGTATCTGCGGATGATGATAAATATTCAAGAGATGCTGCATATATTGTTGAAAAAGCCAGTCCAGCCTATCTAGAACAGAAAGCTCTACATAACCTGCAACATATGAGATTTCAAGGCAGTCATGGGTTGACCGAAGAAAGATTCAACTATATTATTGGCTGGCTTAACTCAAATGGGGAACATTGTTAATCGCGTAATTTATATTCCCGCCATACGTTTTCATAGTCTTGGCTTTTTATGAAATAACGGTCTTCGAAGACATTGCTTTTATAGATTTTAAGGCCAAGTTGAATTCCATCTTCACTATCAGTTACGTCTCCTGTATCTATTAGAGTGGTCTCATCCATACTGTCATAAGTAGTTGTATAGTAGTATTTACTTCCGTCAATTGTGAGCCAAGTTACCGGATCGCTATTAGACATATTATTATTGCTGCCTGTGACTTTGCTATTGGAACATCCTATTAAAAGAAAGAAAACAGATATAATAAACAGAAGTTTTTTCATTTAATTAAGTCCTCCGGAGTTTTTCGTAAGCGCCACTATAAGCTTAGTTTATGGCGCTTACAAAGCTTAGTTTAACTGTTGGAGTAAGGTTTCTTTTGGTTCGTTCGATTAAGCAAATAGTCAGTACTCGTCATATGAAAGTCTGCCAGCTTGATAAGAATCGCCGTGGGGATATCGACATCACCGCGTTCATAATTACTATAGATTCGCTGGCTGCATTGCAAATACTCCGCCATTTGAGTTTGCGTCAAATCCTTATCTTCGCGTAAATCCCGGATACGTTGATACATATTTGAACACCTCCAACGCAAGCATATCTTAGCGAATTATTCGCTATTGATTTTTAGCGAAAAATTCGCTAAGATAATCAAGAAGATGATTTGGGAGGGGTTATAAGTGAGTCTTTTAGAGGATCTATATTACGGAAAAATCTGCCCAAATGAACAAATCTGTTTGAATGATCCCGAGTATGTACATAACTCTAAGCTAATCTCGGAGTGTTTACACATCCTGCAAACCAAACTGTCTCAAGAAGACTTCACCATGCTGGAAGAAATAATGGATCTGAACAGCTTACTGATCTCTATCTCATCCGCTTCTGCCTATACTCTTGGATTCAGAACGGGAGCTGCGATGCTCATAGAAGTGTTGGAACATAAATAAAAACCTATACACACCAAGGAGAAGTTGGTCTTTGAACAAATAAAGTTGGATAGGAGAGAGTTATGAGACTTCTAATTCTAAATTGCCTATGCTGATCGACGAGCTTCTTCAGGCAGAAAGTTGGGGCACTGTTCAAGAAAAGTGGATTCCTGCTATTAAGGAAGCTATTGCCTTGGTAGAGGTAGAAAAGCTGATTGAGCTTAGAGGTAGGTTTCCGTATTCTTTTGAGAATTCATTGAAGCAATTGAAAAAAGCGGAGCGGGAATTTATTCGAAATAGGTTGTGGTAAAAGAGGCCAATGCGTCTAACGGTATGCATTGGCCTCTTTTTATTTTGTTAGGGTTTGGACTGATAGTATTGGAGGAAGCTTTTTGATTTGAAATCGTAAGATTACCGTTCGTAATATTTTTCCATTTCATTGTATAATAAGTATAGTCTATAGGTGAAATTTGAGTCTCGGCAGTTGTTTATTTAATTATATTCTTTAGATTGACAAATTTCGTGGATATGACGTTTACCAGAAATCAGATGAAAGGAATAACAAAATGATACCTTCAGTAGAAAACGTTGTACAACTTGATTTTCTTAAGTATCTAAATCGAAAGGAAAATCAAATTTCTTTACGTACTAAACAAAGATACTTGAGTGACATTAATTATTATATAGAAAACTACATAAACAATTCAAATATCATTGATGGATTGGATAAGTTTTTCGTACCAAGAGATATAGCATCATTTCTTAGTTATAGAAGAAGTTCTACAGCCCGAGCTACAGTAGTTAATTTTATGAACTTTCTTAAAGAGTATGGACATCTTAGTACTTTAAAGTATATTGAGCTGAATGATTATCTTAGATCTCTAAAACTGACAATAGTAGAGAAACAGATGAAGTTTTTCTCTAATGAAGAATTATCTTTTCTATTAAGTGACAAGATACATTATGGTGACAAGGACTCTGAAGAAGACAAGACCATCCTTCACCTAATTTTAATGATGTCCTACCATTTGATATTTGAACAAGATCACTTAATAAAGCTCAACTGGTCAGACGTTGATTTGGATAAAAAAAGAATCAATAACCTACGAAAAGATAGATTGGCCTACAAGTGGATTTCTTTGAATGATGGATTGTGGGAAAAGCTAAACGAAATGAAGCAGAATATTACAGATATTAACGATGATTCTCCAGTGTTAATCCATAAAGGTGAGCGTCTCAATACTAACAAAATTAATTCGTTGTTATCAATACTGAAGCGTAAACAAAATTTGAGTAATTTAGGTGCCACGACTGATATTCAAAAAATAAATAGAAGTAAAATATTACAGGATTTGAACAATACAAACGGAAAAGAAACAATTGAAATTATAAAAATAACAGGAATAACTAAAAACACACAATTAGAACATGCTCTAGAAGAATTTTTACTTAGCGAGTATTCAAGGATGTCATCTGACATCTCATAACATTATATTATACGAACCATTTTAGAGCCTATGGTAATGCACTAACTCCTTGCCGTTCGTAGCTTCATCCGCTTTCTTCACTTTGTTTTTTGCTTTATCTTCACATGACTTAAATTTTCTCAGCTAAGATATATGAATCAAATTCTAAAGAGATATGAGGAACACGAGATATAATAGAACATATCCTGTGTCAAAGTAGCCAGTTAAGTGTATGCTACAGAAGTACCAGAAGGGACGTTGATTTCTGTCTGAAGGTGAATATTTGTTACTACTCAGGTAAAACAACTCTTTTCATATTTGAGAATTGGAGTATTCGCAGAATAAAGCTTCAGATCCTGCTGTAACAAACCAGAACGTATTATTTTACAAAACTTATGCTTCTGAAGATATAGAAAGGCTGGAAAACTGGTTTTCTATTTTAGAAGCGGTAAATATTGAAGAATAGAGGTAATACGATGTCTATTTCTAAAATCCAATTTAGAAATTTAAAATCTTTAAAAAATATAGATTTATCACTAACTGATTTTAATTGTTTAATAGGTGAAAATGGTTCTGGAAAATCTAATGTTCTAAAGGCATTGGCTTATTTTTATAATAACTTAACAGAAAATAATCTCAATTTCAGTTTATTTGATAAAAACAATCCTTTTAACGATTTTATAGAAATTAAAGTTACTTATAATTTAAATAGGCTAATAAAGATAACTCAAAATAATGTAGACAGACAATTACTTGAGGAAATTCATCCATTTTTTAGAAGGGTATTAGATCTGATTTTTCATTATGTTTCTAATGATAATCATTTAAGAGTTGAACTAAGACAATACAGAAATAATATAGTGCAGTGGAATGTTCCATACGAAGTGAGAAACTTCTTGAAAAACAACTTTCCGATTTATTTAATAGATTCACGCCAAATCAAGTTGAATGATTGGGAAAATTTGTGGGATATAATAGGAGATATGAGTAAATTTAAGGCTATTGATGATGTTCATTTTGAAGAAGAAATAAAAGGTTTACTTAAGAAAACGTATGGAGACAAATTTTTAAAAGATTTAGGGTATATTCAGACTGAATTTATAAAATCCGAGGTGGAATTAATTCCGTTTAATCCTAATCAAAAATTTACTCAAATTTATCAAATGCAGTTGGGAGGGAAACAGTTTAAACATAGAGAAGAGCATCTTGACTATTTTTCAGATGGAATGAATGCATACAATTATCTGAAACTTTTGGTTAACATAGTAGGAAAGATGACGCAAGCTAAACTTAAGGAGCCATTGATAATAGTAGATGAGCCAGAAATTGGATTGCATCCTAAGTATACAGACGAATTAGTACATAGTTTTATTAGACATTCGAAAGCGGTTAAGGTGCTTATTGCAACACACTCGCCAAGAATGATAAAAGGGGTAATGAGTTCTTCGGATGCCTCTTTATATCATTTTTCATTAAAACAAAAGTATACACTTGTGAAAAAAATGAAAGGATTTACTAATCTAAGAGAAAATAATATTATGTCTGAGAAGGAAGCGAGTTTTTATTTTTCAAGAGGTATATTATTTGTCGAAGGGCCAACAGAACTTGAACTTTTTACTAATAAACACCTTAGAAGCCTATTCCCAGTGCTAACTGAAATTGATACTTATTCATATGATTCTGATAATGTAAAGTTAAAATTGACTAATCCTATTGAAAAAAACACAAGTATTCCTTATTTGCTCTTATTAGATCTCGATAAGATAATAAGATATGATGAAAAAACTCAAAAGTTCTCACTCAAAGGTGATAGTTATAATCCTTTGAAAAATGAGGAATTAGAAAGAAAAGAACAATTTTATTACGGACATAAAAGAATGGCAACGAAGAATTTGCGATCCAGAATTAAGGGCCTTACAAAAAACACTACTTTCAATCCAGATGCGCATTGGAGTTTCATTTCAGATGACTATTTCTCATTGTTAAAGAGCTTAATTAAATCCTATTGCTGCTACAATAATGTATATCCTGTCCAAACAACCATTGAAGGTACATTGATTAATTCTAAAAATTATTCTTTAGTATATAAATGGTTAGTTGATGTCAAAGGAAATAAGAAAATCAAAGAGATATATAAATTTAAAGTGGACGATAATTATAGAACCACAACTTTGAGACTTCTTCATAGTGGCAAATATGACACACTAAATGTCCCGGAAGAAAGTAAAGTGAATGAAATTAAAGATGTCTCAGTTCAAAAAATATATAATACAATTGCCGAAAATAAAACCAAAAAAACCGATGGTTGGGTATCAGAATTTCTAGAATATTATTTCAATAATTATATTTATATCAATGACATGTCGGAAGATGAAAAAATCAACAAATTCAAGTCCCATTTTCCTGAATTATACGATATAATAAAATTTGTACAGAAAATGTTTCAAAAATAATGTGGAGTGAGTAGAAATGGTCAGTTTTGTATACAAAACTGCCTCCTTGTTGATATTGAGCTAAGTAGCCTTGAAAAAGTTACATAGAAATCTCAAAAACCAAGGAAATAGTGCTACAATTTGCGCGCTGTTGTCTCGGCATATAGTTGTCTCCCTCGCTCTGTTATAACGCCAAGGCGAAGTTTTGGGATAGTACTCACTCCACATCATTTTACGAGGTGACTGTTATTAACATTTATAAAGAATCTTTTTTTTATGATGTAATTCTTCATGCAGAAAAAGATCTATTAGCTGAAATCATAGAAGAAAAATCAAAATTTTATACTCAACGCTCTATTCCTAAAAAGAGTGGAATAAGAATTTTAAATTGTCTTGCTAAAGAAAGTGAATTATATAGACTTCAATCAAGACTATCAAAATATTTTTTTCAAAACATTCCAATACCTGATGGGATTTATGGATTTGTAAAGGGAGCCTCATATAGGGATTTTTTATTGCCTCATAGAAAAACTGGGAAATCAGATAGATATTATTTAAGGATAGATATTGATTCTTTTTTTGATTCAATAACAACAAAATTACTTAATGAAACATTGTCTTATTATTTTAAAACAACGGATGAAGTTTCAAATAGCACTTTATTAAAAAATACAGTCGACCTAATAACTCTTAATGATGCTTTACCACAGGGTGCAGTGACATCTCCGGTAGTATCCAATATAGTGTTTAGGCAACTGGATTTGAGAATTAAAAGATATTGCGATAAACTAAATATTACATATACAAGATATGCTGATGACATGCTCTTTTCTTCTGAAAGTAAGTTTTTGAATGAAGATTATTTTATGAAAAAAATCTACTGGATTTTAAAATCAAAAAATTTTAAGATTAATTATAGCAAGATTAGAAAAGGTATTAATGAAATTTCTTTAAATGGTTTTGTAGTAGGTGGAAATATAAGGATTTCAAGGAAGAAAAAAAGTGACATTTCTAATGCGCTTTTTCTATTTCAATCTGGGGGACAACCAAAAAACATTAAACAATACATAGATCGATTGAACTTGGCTAATTTAAATTATAGAGTGAGTAAATTTGATAATAAATCGAGTGTAATTAATTATCTTACTGGTTACAGATCATTTTTAATAGATTGGATTCCAGAAAATGATGAAGAATATTATGAAGTCATCTGCAATATGATAGGTAGAATAGAGAATTTAATTCTAAGTGTGAATAGGCTGAATTAATTAAAACCATTTAAGATAGCCCTGATTAAGGTGAACCCAATCCTTTGGAGTTGCCTTTTTCTTTTTTTGCGCCTTCCCCCACCTTTTTGGGTAAACTAACCTTAAGCAATACTTTACTCAAATGCCAACGAAAAGAGGTGATGCCCCATGACAACTCAAAAAATACCCAATAGATTAGCCAAGGAGAAGTCACCGTATCTGCTGCAACACGCTCATAATCCGGTGAACTGGTTCCCTTGGTCGGAAGAGGCTTTTGAAGTCGCCAAGCGCGACAACAAGCCGATCTTCCTATCTGTTGGGTATAGCTAGTTGTTGATACTCAAGAACTTGCCATTGGTGCCACGTAATGGAACGCGAGTCCTTCGAAGACACCGAAATCGCCCAGCTCCTCAATAATCACTACGTAGCGATCAAAGTAGACCGCGAGGAGCGGCCAGATATTGATGCGCTGTATATGTCGGTGTGTCAGGCGCTGACGGGGAGCGGGGGGTGGCCGCTGACGGTGCTGCTGACGCCGGAGAAGAAGCCGTTCTATGCCGGGACGTATTTCCCGAAGCGGCAGATGTTTGGGCGGATCGGGCTGATGGATGTGCTGGAGCAGATTCATACGAAGTGGGAGCTGGACGGCGAGGCGCTGGATAAGCTGGGCGACGACCTGCTGGCTGAGCTGCACACGCTTGACCGCAAGAATGCGTACAACCCTGATACTGCGGGCGGCATTCCCGGAGCGGAGCTGCTGCATGAGGCGTATGAGCTGTACCGGCGGCAGTTCGATGAGGAATACGGCGGGTTCGGCAATGCGCCGAAGTTCCCTTCGCCGCATAATCTGTCCTTCCTGCTGGCGTACAGCCAGCTGCACGACCAGCCGGAAGCGCTGCGGATGGTGGAGCATACGCTGGAGTCGATGTATAAGGGCGGCATGTACGACCATGTGGGCTTCGGCTTCTCTCGTTATTCGACAGACCGGGAGTGGCTGGTGCCGCATTTTGAGAAAATGCTCTACGATAACGCTCTCCTGGCGAATGTCTACCTGGAAGCCTTCCAGCTTACGGGGAAGTCGCTGTATGCGGAGATTGCCGAGCAGATTTTCACGTATGTGCTGCGCGATATGACATCGCCGGAAGGCGCCTTCTACTCTGCGGAGGATGCCGATTCCGAAGGGGTGGAAGGCAAGTTCTATGTCTTCTCCCGCGAGGAGATTGAGGAAGCTCTGGGGCTGGAGGATATGCATTCGTATTGCCATGTGTACGGGATTACGCCGGAAGGTAACTTCGAAGGTGAAAATATTCCGAATCTGCTCCAAGGTCTGCCAGAGGAGATCGCGGAGCGTATGGGCATGAATCCGCTTGGTCTGCGGACCCGGATGGACGAATGGCGCGGGAAGCTGTTCGAGTACCGGGAGCAGCGCATTCACCCGCTTAAGGACGATAAGGTGCTGACCTCATGGAATGGGCTGATGATTGCTGCGCTGGCCCTCGGAGCCAAAGCTCTCCAGAAGCCGGAGTATGCCAAGGCCGCCGAACGTGCAGCGGACTTTATCTGGGATAACCTGCGGTGTGAAGATGGACGGCTGCTGGCCCGTTACCGTGACGGGGAGTCGGCGATTCCGGCGTATGTGGATGATTATGCCTTCCTGATCTGGGGCTTCAGCGAATTATATGAAGCTACTGGTCAAGCGGTCTATCTCGAACGGGCGCTGGTGCTGAAGGACGGACTCTTGGAGCTGTTCCATGATACGGAAGGCGGAGGGTTCTTCTTCACGGGTCACGACGGGGAGAAGCTGCCGGTCCGCTCGAAGGAATTGTATGACGGGGCGATTCCGTCCGGGAACTCGGTGGCGGCGAAGCTGCTCTGGAAGCTGTCGGTTATTACCCAGGACATGGAGTTAAAAGAGATCGCGGAGCGCACCGCTGCGGTGCTTGCTTCCGCTGCTTCGGAGTATCCGCCGGGATATGCGATGTATTTGCAGGCCCATCTGGGGATGGTCTCCGGCGGCAGAGAATGGGTCCTCTCCGGCAAAAAAGAAGATCCCGCGCTGCACGCCATGCTCGCCCAGGTCCAGCAGACCTATCTGCCGGACGCAGCGCTCATCGTCAACTGGGAAGAGGACAGCGGAGAGATGCTCCGCCTGCTGCCGCATCTGGCTGATAAACCGGCCATCCGCGGCGAAGCGACGGCCTATGTCTGCCGCAACTTTGCCTGCCGGGCCCCGCTTACGAATAAGGAAGCGGTCCGGGAGCTGCTGGCTTCCGGCAGCCGTGAGGAGTAGTTCACATACGAAGAGCAGCCCTGAATCCGGGCTGCTCTTTGCCATACCTTATTGAACGAAGGGAGCATAGAACGAATCCGCAGGTATCGCCTGAGCGGCTCTAACCATGTATTCTCTCATGTCTGAGAGGACCTGTTTGCCCGGCCAATGGTCCGGCAGCAGCTCATCCGGGAGATAGGGGTCGGCCATGAACAGTCCGCTTAACTCCTCTCCCATTTGCAAATATAGCAGGAACAGCTGTAACGGCTGCCCCGCCTGAAGGGTATCCGCTAATCGCGGAGCGAATTCTTCCTTCAGCCAGACTGCTTTCTTCCGGTATAAGGCTTCGATGTCGTCCAGGTGCCAGATGGCCTGCGCTTTGAGCGGTGTAATGGTGCCTTCCTGGAATTGGCCTTGCAGGATGGACACCTTGCCATCCAGCTCCAGCTTCTGGATCTGGGCTGCGACCTCGTCCTGATAGTTCCACGGTGAGATGTACACACTGTTATATAAAAGCCCGTAACCCAACTGCCCGAGTGCTGAGCGGAACAGGTCGCGCTTCTTGCGTTCGGATTCGGGAACCTCGAGCATCACCACATCCCAGGTATGATCCCACTGCTCCTGGTAACGGGCAGGCTTGCTGTTAATCGCCTTAATATAGGCGAGGCCCTCGGCAGTGACGTTATACCAGGAGCGTGCCGGGGAAGCGATATAGCCCTCTTTTTTCAAGCGGGATAGGGCATTGCGGATATAGGTGGAGGTATACCCCCTTTGTTCATAGATCTCGACAATCTGCTGGGCGCCCATCTGCTTCACCTTAGATAACAGAAACAGCATTGTTTTCTCAACGGACAGCAACTTCTTCACACCTCTCTTGACAGCTGGCAGGAATAGATATATCATAAAAACTAACGAACGTTATTATTTATGTTATATTCGTCAATCGCACTGCTGGATTTGGATGTAGAGCAACTTGGTGTCATTGTATCGTAAACCTTGGGTTTTTGCACGATGCATTCCTTAGGACTATTGAAATCTAATCAAGAAGAGGAGAGGAATTCTATGAAAATTACCTACCACGGCCATTCCTGTGTTCAAATTGAGGTCAACGGCAAATCGCTGATCGTCGACCCGTTCATTAGCGGTAATCCGGCGGCGGTAACGACTGTAGAGGAGATTAAGACCGATGCGGTGCTGCTGACGCATGCCCATATGGACCATATGCTGGATGCCGCACCGATTGCTAAGCGCAATGATGTGCCGATAGTAGCGATTGTGGAGCTGGCGGGTTACCTTGAATCCCAAGGCGCACAGACGATTGGCATGAACATCGGGGGGACGGTAGATCTGGGCTTCGCCAAGGCGACGATGATCCATGCCTTCCATACCTCAAGCATCACCCTCGAAGACGGACAGAGTATCTATGGCGGCACACCGGCGGGCTTCATTATTGAGGCGGACGGACACACGGTACTGCATGCAGGGGATACAGGGCTGTTCGGCGACTTGAAAATGTTCGGGGAGCTGTATGACATTGATCTCGCGATCCTGCCCATCGGGGGACATTTCACCATGGGGCCGGAGCATGCCCTCATCGCGGCGAAGTGGCTGGGAGCCAGTCATGTGCTCCCGGTACATTACAATACCTTCCCGCCGATCCGGCAGGATGCGGGGGCCTTCGTTCAGGCGCTGGAAGAGGCGGGAATCCGCGGCACGGTGCTTGGCTATGGAGAGACGCTGGAGCTGTAGCGTTCGACCTCTAGCCGCCGTATAATTTCTGCATTAACCACAGGGCTGCCCCAAATCGCTATGTCATGGCTTTTGGAGCAGTCCAGTTTAGGTTATGCGTATAATCTACTGGGCGAACCGCGACAGCTCCCGGTTGAACCGCTCCCGTTCGTCATAGAATAATCCGTGTCCGCTGTTCTCAAACGGAATAAGTACTGAATTCCTGATCCCTTGGTGCTGCGCTTCCGCGAGCGGGTATAAGCAGACCTGATCATGGATGCCGTGAAGAATCAGCGTAGGTACATGAATTTGAGGGAGATCCAGGAACAGCTCTTCTTGCAGCCAAGCCTCAGAGACAGCGATAGTGGACCAGCTAGCCGCCTCTAGTCCTAAGAGGAAGAACCAGTCCGAGAACGCCGGAGAGACTTGGTGATAGAAGAAAATATTGCCGAAATCCTGCAGCATCTTTGGCCGGTCCTCATAAGTTGACTTAATAATCTGCTCTATAACTTCTCTGGTTGTGCCGTAAGGGAAGCCCGGCCGCTGAATCAGACTGGGGGCTGCCGAAGCGAATAGGGCCAGCTTGGAAACCCCGTATCCCTTATGCCTTGCCATATACCGGATCGCTACAGCCCCGCCGGTAGAATGCCCGCCCAGCGTAATATTGCTCAGCCCTAAGGCGCCGATTACGCAGCGGATATCATCAGCGAGACGGTTGTAATCGTAACGGCCCAGCGGTTTATCTGATTTGCCGAAGCCCCTCATGTCAAGACCAATACAGCGATACCCTTGAGGTACCAGCTGGTTGTATTGATACTCGAACATCTGGTGGTTGGCAGGCCAGCCGTGAATGAACAGGATGGTTTTACTGCCTCGTGGATTGATATCATTGACATAGATCTTCACGTTCGGCTCTACTCTAATCCAATGTTCCATTTCGCTTCCCTCATTTACTGGAGTTGTCTGTTTGCCTCATTGTATTCAGCATGTTGGGGAAAGTGCCTAGAAGACGGGCTTAGGCCGGTCATCTATACGAAAGGGGATTACATCATTATGAACAATGTTCTGAGCAGTATCCGCTGGCAAGAGCAGGGCGCAGATAGTGAAGGCCTAATAGCAAGGCTGGAGGAGGCGGCCGTAACCCCGATGAAGGGCGGGTTGGAAGCTGAAGTACATAGAATTACATTGCCGGGTACGAAGCTTGTGCTGAAAATCTGGAACCGCGAGTCCAGGCCGGACGTCTCGATCCAGTATCAAGTGCTGGAGCAGCTGTTCCGGCAGGGCTGCGCGGTCTCACGGCCTTACGCCTGGGGTCTAGATGCTGAGGGTCATCAAGTGCTGTTAACCAGCTTCGATGGTATACCTGTTAAGAAGGTAAATGTGGATAGCCTTACAGCGATAGCAGCCAATCTGCTTAATGTACATAAGATGGAGATCGATTCTTCCAGCAGCTTGAAGGTTCCTGCATATGATTTCGCAGATTACTTCTTCCCTGTCTGGGCGGAGCAGCCGGAGATCCGAACTCTGGCGCAGGAACTGGCGGAGCAGGCCAAGCTGACCTCTCACCAGCTTATTCATGGTGATTATCATCTGGGCAATATTCTGGAGGCTTCGGGGACATTCACTATCATCGATTGGACCAATGTCCAGCTTGGCGATCCGAGGTATGATATTGCGTGGTCTATTCTGCTCTTTAGAGTGTATTTGTCGGAGCGGAATGCCAGTGTCTACCGGTCAGCCTTTGCTGCCACAAGCAGTTATAGCCCGGCAGAGCTGGAGCTGTTCGAGGCACTGGCTGCCCTGCGCTGGCTTCAGCTGCACCGGACAACGGGTGTCCCGGTTCAGCGGAATACGCTGAAGGAGATCCGGGCGCTAATACGGGACAACCGGTATATGCCGGATAGTCTGTCTGAATCCCTGTAGCGGGATACCCGGCCGGATACTCTCCCGGGCACCTGCCCTCGCAAGCAGAAACGGCTACGTCATCCTCATAAGGACGGCGTAGCCGTTTGTGTCTGCCATAAATAACACGGGTTGCGGGAAGCCTGCTTGGCGGGGGAATATAGCATGTCAGCGGTTAACTTACTTCTTATTACGCTCCGGGTTCTGCGGCTTCACGCGGGCGGGCCGGGTGACCCAGTTGCTGCGGTTCATCGGCTTGACCGTATCAATCCGCTCGTTTATCACCTCGGCGCTGTGGTCCTCTGGCGCTGCGGTCTCGGCACCAACCTCAGATTCCACGGCAGCCGGGGCTTTTTTGGACAGTCCGGCACCATTATGTTTGCCTCTGTTCCATACTCTGTTCTTGCTCATCCTGGTACACTCCATTTCTGTTCGCTTATGCTTAAACCATATCACAAGTAACAATTAGCACAAAACATTGTTTTTGACAAGTTATAAATTGTACTATTGATTTCCTTAAAGGGTAACTATAATGGTATAGAATTGAAAGGAGAGCATTCTGATGCCCATCAAGATAATAACGGATAGCGGTTCGGACCTACCCCCTGAATACACGAAGCAGTATGACATCTCCATTGTTCATTTGCCGGTCCATTTCGGCCATGAGCTGATGCCGGATGAAATGAATGCCAAGGATTTCTATGACAAAATGCATGAATCGAAGGATTTGCCTACGACTGCAAGCCCGAGTCCGCAGACCTTCCTGGACAGCTTCAAGCAAGTGGAAGCAGGCACTGACATTCTGGTCATCTGCATGTCCTCTAATATTAGCAGTACTTATCAGACAGCAATGATTGCCAAGGAGATGTACGAGGAAGAAGGACATCCGAATGCAATTGAAATTATAGATTCCAAGCTGTTCTCCGGGGGCTTGACCCTGATTGTCGCCATGGCGGCCAAGTGGTCACTTACCGCAGCAAGTCTGGCTGAACTGAAGGACAGAGTGCTGAAGAAGGTCGAAGAGACGACTGCGTACTTCACGCTGGATACCCTGGAGAATGTGATTAAGGGCGGACGGCTGAGCCGGATCTCCGGTGCGGTGGCTTCCGTACTGAACATTAAGCTGCTGCTGAAGATCAGCGACGAGGGTATTGTTGAAGTGGTCGAGAAGACGCGCGGACTGCCCAAGGCGCTGACTCATCTGCTGGCCAAGCTGGACCAGAAGCAGCATGATTATGAGCAGGCGGTAATCGCGATTGTTCACAGCAATTGTGAGACGCTGGCACTGGAGATCAAGCGGCGTATTCTGGAGAAGCACCCCTTCAAGGAGGTTCTTCTGTCCACGATGGGACCCGTGATGGGAACCTATGCCGGTCAGGGCGGGATCGGCGTGGCTTTTTAAGTGTTCTGAACGCACAGCACTTGTATAGTAGTGATCACTAAGCCGTATACCGGACTTTCCGGTATACGGCTGTTTGGTCTGCGTATGCGGATCGAAGGTACGCCGGGGAGCAGGCTAGGCACACTGGGCTGGGCAGGTGCATAGTATGAAGCAAATCCAATTACACGGAGGTCATACACCTATGTCGACAACTTCTTCCGGCACGCAAACACCGGTGATCTATCAGGCAGACCCGGCGGTGGTCCAGCATCTGAACGGGGTCCGCGATTCACTTCACCAGTCCTGTAAGCCGTATCTGAATCACAAAGTGCAGGTGCAGACCCTTGACGGTCAGATGCATGAGGGCACGCTTGCCGGTATGGACAGTAAGAATATGTACCTGGTTGTTACCATAGCCACAGATATGGGCCGCGGATATTACAATCCGTATTACAAGCCTTATCCAGGTCCGGGATATCCGGGCCCGGGCTACCCTTATCCCGGAACGGTGAACAGCAATGTGATTATGCCGCTGGTCTTGTTCGAGCTGCTGACGATTTCGTTGCTCTAAGCAAGGCTCATAGCCCCAGGATGTGAACAGACCGGATCAGCCTATCGCTGGTCCGGTTTTTTAGCTGCGCGGACGGTATTCACCGGGCGGTCTGCAAATTGCACACGTGAAAATAATCATGGAACCGCATTCATGAAAGCGCTATAATTTAATGGAGTCTATCAAATCAAAGGGGAAACACAATGAGCAAAGGAAGAATGTTCTACGGCATCTTTATTCCTATCTTAATTCTGGGCGTGGGACTGGTGGTCGGCTTCGGAAGCTATATCTACATCAGTACCATCGATTCTGTGGTCGAGCGGTTCTCCAGCAGCAAGCAGAGCTATATCGAGCAGATCAAGAACAATCTGGAGCATAAGATCCAAACGATAGAATACGCGTTCAACACCTACAGCACCACCAGCTCTTTTCAGGAGGTTGTGACGCATCCGATTACCGAGCAGGACTTCATCGCCTACCGGAATGTGAACTCGCAGCTGAATTATATCGCCTCCATGGCGGCTGAAGGGACGGAATATTCGCTGATCAGTCTGGTGCAGAACTGGCAGATCCTGAATGAGAAGCTCAGCAATCTCAGTGCCGGGGACGTTCAGCAGCTCCGGGAGCAGTATATTGAGAATCAGGAGCAGAGCCTCTTCTGGATGAAGACGGACAAGGGCATCCGGTTCGTGAATACACTGCCGGTGTTCTCCAGTAAAAAGCAGGCGATTGCCTTATCCGACATTTCATTACATACCCTGAATGCCACGATAAACAGCGGGGAGGATGCCTATGTCTACATTCTGAACAAGCATGGTGAACTGATGTATGAATCCTATCCTGGCAAAGGGCTTCTAGCCCCGGAGCAATTCGGCCAGCTTGCCGGGACCATTAATTCCATGGAGGACAAGGGGACGGTCCAGCAGGAGATCTCCGGCCATGATAGTCTGAAGCTTATCTATGCCAAGTCCTCGTATAATAACTGGATCTATCTGACTGTGCTGGATCAGACGGAGATTACCCGCTCCCTGGAGATGACCAAGTTCGGGATCTCCGCGATGGGACTGCTGTCGATTCTCCTGATCTGGGTGGTGGCTTATATGATCTCCCAATATTTCACCAAGCCGATAGAGCAGCTTAAGCGCAGTCTGCCTGTTATTCCGCAGGTGAATTCCAGGAATGAGCTGGAATATATCCGGCATTCCATTGATACGATTATCTCGGAGAAGGCTTCGCTTGAGAGTCTGATCGAATCGGAAATGCCCCGGCTGGAGACGCAGCTGATCCTGAATCTGTTCCGCAGCCGTGTCTCGGCAGAGGAGCTGGAGCAGAGTCTGCTCCGGTTCGGGTATAACCTGTCAGATCAGCACCGTTATGCGGCGATGCTGATTCAGCTGGACAGCCTGGGCGACCGGGAGGCCTCGGACAAGGATGTTCTGCTGCTTGCCGTTAATAAAATGGTGGAGGAGTTGATCCCGGCTGGGCACCGGCTGCTGCCAATTATCCTGAACGATGATACCCAAGCCACGATCCTGACCTTCGCCGGGTACAGTGATGCCGCGATGAACAAGGAAGTGACGGATTATGCGGCAGCCCTGCTGAAGGCAGTGCGCGATTATCTGAAGGTGTCGATCAGCATCGGCATCAGCAACTTTTACAGCAATCTGTTAGAGAGTAAGGAAGCCGGGGAGATGAGCAAGCAGGCACTGCATCAGCGGCTGAATCTGGGCAAGGAATCGATCATTTTCTATGAGGATATATCCATGGTTGTCTCCGGCCCGGTGTCGCTGCATTATCCGGCAGAGCTGGAGACGCAATTGTTCAACGCCATTCGGCTGGGGGACAAGGAGCAAGTCACCGCTGCGCTCTATCCGTTCCTGGCGGAGCTGATGGGCAAGAACAAAAGTACCCTGAAATTCGAGGTTATGCTGGTGCGGCTCGTGAATAATCTGATTCAGCTGGAGCAGCATCTGGGAGTTAGCGTCCTGTTGACCCAGGATAACAATAAGCTGTATCACCGCCTGCTGGACATCCGTAATCCCGAAGAGATGGAGCGGATGCTGGTGCAGGAGGTTATTTACCCCATGATGTACAGTATGAAGGACAAGACCAGCCAGCAGTTCCGCTGTCTCTCGGATAAGATCACCGATATAGTGCACGCGGAATATGACCGTGAGCTTACACTGGAGGGGATCGGCGAGCGGCTGCATTACAATCCGAATTATCTAAGCAGCATCTTCAAAAAAGAGTACGGCACGGCCTTCAGCGAATACCTCATGAACTACCGCCTGGAGATGGCCAAACGGTGGCTGACGGAGACGGATATGACGATCAAGGAGATTGCGAAGCGGCTGCAGTATCATAATCCGCAGAATTTCATCCGGTCCTTCCGCAAGAAGGAGCAGGTTACGCCTGGTGCTTACCGGAAGCTGAAGCAGGGCGAGTAGCGGTGGATTTTAGCGGGAACTGGGGATTGGCATAGGAGCTTGTATCAGGTGTTCATAGAGAAACGGTACCGTCCTTGCTTCAAGGCGGTACCGTTTCTGCATATGCTCTATACATTTGGATGGAAGCTGAACGGCGGGCCGTCAGCCTTTGACTGCTCCGAGGAGAGCGCCCTTGGTGAAATGCTTCTGTACAAAAGGATAAGCGGCCAGCATCGGCACGGTGGCGATGACAATGACCGCCATTTTGATGGTCTGGGCCGGCGGTACAATATCGACCGAGCTTCCCTCTGCCTGCATCCCGCTGGAGACAATGACGATCTGGCGCAGCAGCACCTGGATCGGCCATTTGGCCGAATCATTCATGTAGAGGATCGCGTTCATGTACGTATTCCAGTAAGCCACCGCATAGAACAGGGAGATGGTGGCAATGGAAGGCAGGGCCAGCGGCAGCATGATCCGCATGAAGATTCCGAAGTCATTGCTTCCGTCGATCTTGGCGGACTCCTCCAGACTGTCAGGCAGCGCCTGGAAGAAGTTGCGCATGATAATCATGTTGAAGGCATTGACGGCAACCGGGAAGATCAGGGACCCGTACGAGTTGATCAGGCCGACGCTTTTGACGACCAGGAAGGTGGGGATCATTCCGCCGCTGAACAGCATGGAGAAGACGACGATGAAGTTAATCGTATTGCGGGCAGGCAGGTATCTCCTGGACAAGCCGTAGGCCATCAGCGCGGTAAGCAGCATACTGACTACGGTTCCTGCAATAGTGACACCCACGGATACCCCGAGTCCCCGGAAGATGGTAGGCGTTGAGAGGATGTAGCGGTACGCGTCCAGGGAGAAGGTGGTCGGGAATAAGATGAACCGCTTGGCCATGACCTCCTGGGTGGTAGCGAAGGAGCTGGCAATGATATTGATGAAGGGCAATAAGCAGACAAGCGCAATCAGAACGAGTATGGCTGTATTAACGAAGGTGAAGATCCTTCCGCCGACCGATTCTTTTCTACGTGAGCTATGGTTCATTCTGTGATCCTCCTCGTATTTCAGTACCTCTTCACTGTAACAAGGAGCGGAAATTACGTATATAATCCGGGCATGAGGTGTTCGCAGGCCAGCCCTGTCCAGCGCGTCTCCGCAGAATAATCATTAGCCTAGGCGGGTAATCCTCAGAGGAGATCTGATCGGCCTTAACCGCGCAGCCATGCGGGTTCTGTAAACGCTATCACATAATGATTATATACGTAATGTAAGAAATTTCTTACGCTGAGACTGTAACAGGAACGAGCAAAGGAGGCAGACATGTGAAAGCAACAAGCATCACCGCAACACCAAATCTAACCATAGAAAAGGGGAAAGGCGCACGCGCTCTTACGGCTCTGAACAAATACAAGCTGCTGTATCTGATGATCCTGCCCGGGCTGCTGTATTTCATCATTTTCAAATATCTGCCCATGGGCGGGCTGATTATTGCGTTCCAGAATTATCAGCCGTTCCAGGGGATTACCGGGAGTGAATGGGTCGGCCTGAAGCATTTCATCCGATTATTTACGGAGCCTACGTTCATGCAGCTGCTGCGCAATACCCTGATTCTGTTTGCCATGAACATTGTGATTTTCTTCCCTCTGCCGATAATTGTAGCCTTGATGCTTAATGAGTTGAAGGGACGCTATCTCAAGAACTGGATTCAGACGATTATCTACATCCCGCACTTCATGTCCTGGGTCATCATTGTCTCTATTACGTATGTGTTCCTGACGGTGGATGGCGGGGTTATCAATGAGATGATCGCAAGTCTCGGCGGCAAAAAGATCAGCTTTCTCACCTCCTCCGAGTGGCTGCGGACGATCTATATCCTGCAGATTATCTGGAAGGAGCTCGGATGGTCGACCATTATCTATCTGGCAGCTATCACTGTAGTGGACCCGCAGCTCTATGAAGCTTCAGAGATGGACGGGGCCAGCCGTCTGCGCAAGACCTGGCATGTTACACTGCCGGCCATCCGTCCCGTGATTATTACTCTGCTGATTCTCAAAATCGGCAGCACGCTGGATCTCGGCTTCGAGCATATGTATCTGCTGCTGAATTCACTGAACCGCAGTGTCGCCGAGATTTTCGATACCTATATCTATACGGCGGGCCTCAAGAACGGGCAATTAAGCTTCAGCACCACGATAGGTTTGTTCAAGGGTGTTGTCGGGTTGATTCTCGTGATGCTCTCCAACAAGCTGGCCAAAAGAATGGGCGAAGACGGCGTGTATTAAGGCTAAGGTTAACTATTTCTATCTACCAAAGGAGAAGTGTTATGAACAAAAGATGGGTCACTCTACTTGCAATCGCTACAATGGCTACCACTATGCTCTCGGCATGCGGCGGAGACAAGGAAGAGAAAAAGACTGCCGCTGCAGAGGATCTGAACTCGACACTCGAATTAACCTGGCTGAATATTCTGCACACCGCTTCGCCGCCAACCGATACGATCAAATCTCTGCTTGAGGAATATACCAACAGCAAAATCTCCTTCAACTGGGTGCCCGATGCTTCCAAGGAAGAGCGGATCACTACGGCGCTGGCTTCGGGGGAGCTTGCAGACATTGTCACGCTGACCATGATGACCAATTCATCGGTTAGAAGCTCACTGAAATCAGGGCTGTTCTGGGATGTGGGGCCGTATCTCGCAGAGTTCAGTAATCTGGCGAAGATTGCTCCTGAGCTGAAGGAAGCGGCTTCGATTGAAGGCGTACTGTACGGCGTTCCTTTCCAGAAGAATCTGGCGCGTTCCGGTCTGATTTTCCGCAAGGACTGGCTGGATAAGCTGGGTCTGCCGGTCCCGAAGACGCTGGATGAGGTGTATGAAGTAGCCAGAGCGTTCACAGAGGACGACCCGGACGGCAACGGCGTGAAGGATACGACAGGCTTCGGGGACAGATCAGAGCTGAAATACAGCAGCTTCAAAACACTAAGCTCCTATTTCGGCACGCCGAATGGCTGGAAGGTGGATGATAGCGGCAAGTTTACCCCTGAATTCGATACCCAAGAGTATATCGACACGATGAATTACTCCAGAAAGCTCTACGAGAACGGATATCTGGCGCAGGACTTCGCAGTTACAGCCAAATCAGACCAGCAGCAGCAATTCGCGCAGGGTAAAACCGGGATTTATACCGGTATGGTGGACATCACCAGTCTGAGAACACTGGCGCAGGATCTGCAGCCGGGCATGGAGCTGGTGCCGGTGAACAAGATTTCTAATGGAGATGGACAGTATCATATCTGGTCCGAGGGCAGCGGGATCGGCGGATTGATGGCTTTTCCGAAATCAGAGGTGAAGACCGAAGCAGAGCTCAAGCGGCTGCTGAAGTTCGTTAATGACCTGATTGATGAGAAGGCGTTCATGCTGATGACCGGCGGGATCGAAGGCACTCACTATGAATATGATGAGAATGGCGCCTTCAAGATCCTGAACACCGAGCTGTGGCAGGCGGATGTACAGCCTTTCTCCTCTAGCAGACCTAGTGAAATTGCCTATACGCTTAAGGATGCGAACCCTGAGAAGCAGCTGGCCAATGAGCTGATCCGTGAGAATGACAAGTTCGCTGTGCTTGATCCAACCGTTCCGCTGGATTCGGCAACCAATAATGAGCAGGGAACGGAATTGCAAAAGATTATCACAGATGCTACCTTCAAATATATCATGGGCCAATCGGATGAGGCGGCATTCAAGAAAGCTGTACAGACCTGGAAGGATTCCGGCGGAACCAAGATCACTGAGGAATATGAAGCTGCATACAAACTGACAAAGAAGTAAGTAAGCAGGCTTTACACAAAGTCCGGAGTGTGAGAGAGGATGGGAAAAGGAATGCTGGTGGGCAAAGAGGGCTTTTGCGATTACTCTACCATTCAGGCGGCAGTTGATGCCCTGGAACATCTGGACCCGGACATAGAGGCCACGCTCTACATTATGCCGGGCGTGTACAAGGAGGAGGTGCGGGTCTACCGCTCCTGTCTCCGTATCGTCGGCATCGGACAAGTGGAGATCACGATGAACCGCTATGCCCGGGAGCTGGATGAGCAGGGGGAGGAGATCGGGACCTTTGCAACTCCCACCCTCTTCCTGGGTGGCCGGAAGCTGGTCCTGGAGAATCTGACCGTCTCCAATACAGCGGGGCAAGGCAGCGAGGTAGGGCAGGCAGTGGCGGTGTACGCCCATTGTGATGAGACGGTATTCCGAAATTGTACCTTCAAGGGCCATCAGGACACGCTGTTCACCGGCCCGCTGCCGCCGGCTCCCAGAGAGCGTCTGCTGTTCGGCGGGGTTCCGCTGCGGGAGCATCATGCACAGTACCGCCAGTTGTACCAGCACTGTTGTATTGAGGGAACCGTAGACTTTATCTTTGGCGGAGCAGCGGCCTACTTCGAGCATTGTACGCTGCACAGCCTGCGGAATAGCGGAGGGCATGGAGGTTATATTACGGCAGCATCCACTCCCGAAGGGCAGGCCTACGGCTACGTGTTCAATCAATGTTATCTGAGCGCTGAGCCGGGAACGGCACCGGTATTCCTGGGCCGCCCCTGGCGGGAGCATGCCAAGACCGCTTTTGTGGATTGCAGGATGGGCCAGCATATCCATCCCCAAGGCTGGGATAACTGGGGCGAGCCTGACAATGAGCAGACGGTCAGGTATGCGGAGTACACTTCTGAAGGAACTGCGGCGATTCTGCGGCAGCAGCGTGTGCCTTGGGCTGAGCTGCATGGAAGCAGCGCAGCGCGGGTCGGCAGGGACGATGTATTGGCCGGGTTCCATACCCCGGAAGGATAAGAACTCTTGTGAATATGACGCAGTGACAATAAAAGGGATGACCCCGCTATCAGGGTCATCCCTTTATTCAAAAGTATCGCAACGCTTACGTGTTCACAACCGCTGTAATCTCTTCGTCCAGCTCCAGCCGTACATCTTCGCGGTAGGCACGGATGCCGTATTCGCTGTGTACGTAGCGAAGAATGGACTCAATCATGTTGGACTCCACCAGGTACTGGCTTCTTCCCTGTATCCAGACTTCTGCGGTGTAGCCGGTGTCCTCATCCCAGCTCAGTTCCACCTGGACTTCCTCCACCCGTACAGCTTTACGTTCCGCCATATGCAGGCAGATCGCATTGATAATCTCGTCCATACTGAGAACAGTAACACCCATTAGTAGCGTCCGTCTCTTTCTTCCAACCGGCGTCGCTCCTGTCTGCGCTTGAAGAAGGACATAATCAGCGTAATTACAAAGTAGATGGCCAGCATGTTAATCAGGAATCCGATGATATTTCCAAAAGCGCCCATGCCGGCGAACATTCCGCCGAAGAGGAAGCCGGCGATCCCGCCGATCATCAGGCCTTTCATCAGGCTGCCGCCGCTGAAGAAGCCGCGGTTCGCATTCGCTGCAGTTCCGTTGGTGTTGCTTTTGGTGCTATCGCTTTTTTTCACATTATCAGTGGTCGATTTCTTCGGGGTCGTTGTGAATCCCCGGCTTCCTGATTTGAAGCCCCCGCCGCGGCGGGCATCTGCGAAGTCAGGAACAGTGACGGCGAAGAACAGTGTGAAGGCCATGACGATCATCATTACACGTTTCATTGGTTTCATTGAGTACGAGAACCTCCTAGAAGTTTGGTAACACCCAGCTTACCTGGCTGTTGCCCGGTAATACGCATAGCGGAGGCTAAGGTTTCAATTTTTAATAAATAAGAATTTACACAAAAAAAGCGCGGGTCCGGGACCCGCGCAAACAGCAGTATCAGAGAGTTGCCTTAGTCCGCGTATCCGTCCGAGACAAGCTCAAGCGCTCCGGTAGCCGGATCGATGATCATGCCGTGAATAGGTACGTTTGGGGGGAGTAAGGGGTGGCGCTTAATCAGCTCCACAGTCTGAATTACCCCCTCCTCAACATTGTCAAACCCGCGCAGCCATTTCGTCAGCTTAATTCCCGAATTCTCCAGTGTGCTGAGCACTTCATCTGACACGCCGCGTTCCTTGATGGAGTTAATCATCTTGTCTGCGTTCAGGGAAGCCATGCCGCATTCATAATGCCCGACGACGATGACTTCGTCTGCATCCAGCTCGTATAGCGCAACCATGACACTGCGCATGACACTGCCGAACGGCTGGGAGATGACGGCTCCGGCGTTCTTGATGATTTTGACATCGCCGTTCTTGAAATTCATGGCCTTGGGCAGAAGCTCAACAAGCCTTGTGTCCATGCAGGTGATGATCAGCATTTTTTTATCCGGGAAGCGGCTGGTCAGATAGCTCTCGTATGCCTTTTCCTCTACAAAATGCTTGTTGAACTCCATAATGTCTGTAATCTGACTCATGAGCATGCGCCTCCTTAATTGATTAAACTGTAATCCATTGTACTGCGTCTAGCCGTGAACATAAAGGGCTTGCTGTAATCAAATATTGCAAAATCCAAGCGGAGTCTGTCTCCGTGCCTGTGAGCCGTTGACTACTTCAAATTTGAAGAGAAACAGCCCGAATTTGATTATAACGATTATAAAAAGTATCATCAAGAGGAGTAGAAAAAAATGACAAGGCAGGTGCTCAGACATGGAACAGCAGGTCCGGGAACAATGGGATAAATTCAGCGAGCTATTATCTAAAATCAAAGGCTATTATGAAGCAATTGGACTTCTGGGCTGGGATCTGCGTACAGGCGCGCCCCGCAAAGGCGTAGAGACCCGTTCCGCCACACTTGGTATGCTGAGTGCAGAGGCGTTCAAACTCCAGGTATCGGAGGAGATCGGGACGTTCACAGAGTATCTCAGCCGCCCGGAAGTAGCGGAGCATCTGGACGGTAATCAGAATAAGATTGTGAAGGATACCCGCAAGGAGTACCAGCGCAGTAAGAGTATTCCGTCCAAGACCTTCGAGGAATATTCGGTACTCACCGCCCACGCGCAGACGATCTGGGAAGAGGCTAAGGATGATAATGATTTTGCCTCCTTCGAGCCTTATCTGAGCAAGATTGTGGCCCTCAAACAAGAGTTTATTGATTATTGGGGCGTACAAGGCTCGCGTTATGACACACTGTTGGATATGTACGAGCCCGATTTGACGGTTGAGAAGGTGGATGCCATCTTCACCCGTCTGCGCAGCCGCCTTGTTCCGCTGGCCGAAGCGATCAATGCTTCGCCGAATAAGCCGGACACCGAATTCCTGAGCCAGATCTTCCCTAAAGAGCAACAGGAGAAGTTCGGCCTCTTCTTACTTGAACAGATGGGCTATGATTTCGAGGCGGGACGTCTGGATGAGAGTGTGCATCCGTTCGCAACAGGTCTGAATCCTGGCGATGTCCGCATCACAACAAACTATCTGCTCGACAATGTGACCAGCTCCATCTTCAGCTCGCTGCATGAGGGCGGACACGCCCTGTACGAGCAGAATTTCGGGGAAGAGCTGATCGGTACGCCGCTGGCACAGGGTGCCTCCATGGGAATTCATGAATCCCAATCCAGACTGTGGGAGAATATGATCGGCCGCAGCCGGGCCTTCTGGCAGCGTTACTACGGCGATCTGCAGCAGCATTTCCCGGAGCAGCTTGCGAACGTGGAGATGGAAGACTTTTACCGGGCGATCAACAGTGTAGGCAATTCCTTCATCCGGATCGAAGCTGATGAACTGACGTATAACCTGCATATTATTGTGCGTTATGAGATTGAGAAGCTGATTTTCAATGAAGGGCTTGAAGTCAAGGACCTGACTAAGACCTGGAACGCGAAGTATCAGGAATACTTAGGTATTACACCGCCTACGGATGCGCTTGGTGTGCTGCAGGACGTGCATTGGTCCGGTGGAGATTTCGGCTATTTTGCTTCCTATTCCCTGGGTAACATGTATGCGGCCCAGATGCTGAACACCCTGCGTAAGGAGCTACCGGAGTTCGAGGAGCTGATTGCCGCCGGTAACCTGCTGCCGATCAAGGAATGGCTGACGGGCAAGGTATACCGCTACGGCCAGAGCCTGACCCCTTCGCAGATTATTGAGCAAGTCACAGGCGAACCGCTGAATCCCGATTATCTGGCAGATTATCTGGAAGCGAAGTATACCGAGCTTTATAAGCTATAAGAATTAAATAAGCCTTGCTGCATCAGCAAATGATGGCTTCTAGGCGGTTGAATGATACAGCAGCAGCCTGCCCTTCGGCGTCCATAAGCTGGAAGGACTTCGGAGAAACAGCTATAATAGAGGGAAACCGTAAACGGAAGGAATCGTGGTATGGCTAATACTCACACTTACAGCCGCAAGGAAGAAGTCGCTAACGCGGTTACGCACGGGATCGGCGCCGTCTTAAGCATTGCTGCGCTGGTGCTGCTGGTTGTATATGCTGTTCAGAACGGCACGGCCTGGCATGTAGTCAGTTTCTCCATTTATGGCGCTACTATGCTGCTGCTGTATTTTAATTCAACGATGGTGCATAGTCTCAGGGAGGGGAAGGCGAAGGATTTCTTTGAATTCCTTGACCACTCCTCGATTTATTTATTCATTGCCGGAACGTACACACCGTTTATGCTGGTGGCGATCCGTGGACCGCTGGGCTGGACCTTATTCGGCATTGCTTGGGGAGTGGCGGTATTCGGCGTCTTCTTCAAGGCCTTTTTCGTCAAAAAATTCCTGTTCATGTCCACCATCTTCTACATTGCGATGGGCTGGATGATCGTAATCGCCTGGAGCCCGCTGTCCCAGGCAGTCGCCAGCGGCGGTATGACTCTGCTGATGATCGGCGGACTGCTGTACACTCTGGGCACCGTGTTCTATGTGTGGCGCGGCTTTCCGTATCATCATGCGATCTGGCATTTATTCGTGCTTGCCGGAACCGTTCTGCACTTCTTCGTTGTATTGATATACATTCTCCCTATTCATTAATACGGGAGGTATAGGGCAGTACTGGTGCAGGATTTCAGGGCGGGAATGCCGTTTTTGAGCAAAGAAAAAGATGACAAGTAAAAAGACTTGACATCTTTCTTTGTTTTCGGTATCATAAGGGACGTTGTGAAGCTGTAAAGTGTTTTTCCTTGACGAAGGGAGTGCCCTTAATGAGTCAGGAGAATAGGCTCGAGAAAACCAACCGGATCAACCTGTTATTTGCTTTCTATGAACGGCTGCTTACTGACAAGCAACAGACGTTTCTCAAATATTATTTCCATGATGATTTCTCCCTGGGAGAGATCGCAGGAGAATTTGAAATTAGCCGCCAGGCTGTGTACGAGCATATCAAGCGGGCGGAGCAAGTGCTTGAGAATTATGAAGAGAAGCTTGGACTCCTGTCCAAGCATGAAGACCGCAACAAATACTTAGAAGAACTGCGCAGATTGCAGGATACGGCAATGCTGCCTGAGCAATATAAACAGCAGTTCATGGAACTCATGGAACAGCTGCAGAAGTTAGAGTAGGAAGAAGGGAGCGAGCCGCCTATGGCATTTGAAGGATTAACCGGAAGATTGCAGAATGTGTTCAGCAAACTGCGCGGCAAAGGGAAAGTATCCGAAGATGACGTAAACGAAGCGATGCGTGAAGTGCGGCTGGCCCTTCTGGAAGCCGATGTTAACTTCAAGGTCGTCAAGGACTTTGTGTCCAAGGTGAAAGAGAAGTCTGTTGGCACGGAAGTGATGGACAGCTTCACGCCAGGCATGGTCATCATCGATATTGTGAACAAGGAACTGACTGAGCTGATGGGCGGAAGCCAGGCGAAGCTGGCTAAGTCGAACAAGCCGCCGACAGTCATTATGATGACGGGTCTGCAGGGCGCAGGGAAGACGACCACTTCCGGTAAGCTGGCGAAGCTGCTGCAGAAGGGCAATCACCGCCCGCTGCTCGTAGCCGCCGACATCTACCGTCCGGCTGCGATTAAGCAATTGCAGGTGCTCGGAGAACAGATCAAGGTTCCTGTCTTCTCGCTGGGTGATCAGACCAGTCCGGTAGAGATTGCCAGACAAGGTGTTCAGCATGCGAAGGATAATAACTTGGATTATGTGATTATTGATACGGCAGGCCGCCTGCATATTGATGAAGAGCTGATGGAAGAGCTGAAGCAGATCCATAACATTGTAACTCCAGACGAGGTGCTCCTGGTAGTCGATGCTATGACCGGTCAGGATGCCGTGAATGTGGCGGACAGCTTCAACAAGCAGCTGGAGCTTACCGGCGTAGTGCTTACGAAGCTTGACGGCGACACCCGTGGTGGTGCTGCATTATCCGTCAAGGCGGTCACCGGTTGCCCGATCAAATTCGCCGCTCTCGGCGAGAAGATCGATGCGCTGGAGCCGTTCCATCCGGAACGGATGGCTTCACGGATACTTGGTATGGGCGACATGCTGTCGCTGATCGAGAAGGCTCAGGCCAACATCGATACCGAGAAAGCCAAGGAAATGGAACGTAAGATGCGTAATGCAGAGTTCACGTTCGATGATTTCCTGGAGCAGATGGATCAGGTGAAGAAGCTTGGCCCGATCGACCAGATTCTTGACATGCTGCCAGGCATGAACAAGGCCAAGGGCATGAAGGATCTGAAGGTGGACGATAAGCAGATGGGCCGCGTTGAAGCCATTGTTCATTCGATGACCAAGGCCGAGAAAGCCCAGCCTGAGATTATCAACCACAACCGCCGCAAGCGTATTGCAGCAGGCAGCGGTACCAACGTCGCTGAGGTGAACCGGCTCATTAAGCAATTCGATGAAATGCGCAAGATGATGAAGCAGTTCTCCGGCATGATGGGCGGCGGAGGCGGCAAGGGCGGTAAGAAGAACGCCATGAAGCAGCTCAAGGGCCT
Organism: Paenibacillus sp. FSL H3-0469; assembly: GCF_038051945.1. Taxonomy (NCBI): domain Bacteria; kingdom Bacillati; phylum Bacillota; class Bacilli; order Caryophanales; family Paenibacillaceae; genus Paenibacillus; species Paenibacillus sp. FSL H3-0469. The sequence goes on along the minus strand of NZ_CP150302.1, from coordinate 1,361,122 downwards.
TGCCGGCAAAGGCGGCATGAAGTTCCCGTTCCGCTGACCTTAATCTTTAAGGTTTAATGTTTAGGTTCTAGGTTTAAGATTTACCCCTAGATCTGATATAGTACAACATTAGAAGATCGAATAGTCTTTTGACCTTAATCTTTTGATCTTAGTCTTTCGATCTTAAAATCTTTAAAACCTCGTTGCCAGGGAACGCCGCCAGTCAAGCGTATCCCGCAGGGAGGAAAAGCGGTCTCCGCTCGAACCCATTCTGAGGTCCCGCCAATCTGAACGCCTACGCTAGTTGCACTTAGCGGGTGTCCAGAGGGCAGAGCCCTTGGGGTCCTCCCTTCGGGAAGGGAGGGTTTGGGAGGGATCGACAACGATATTCTTTTAAGGAGGTGAATTTCGTGGCAGTACGTATTCGTTTGAAAAGAATGGGAGCACATAAAGCGCCTTTCTACCGTGTAGTGGTTTCCGATTCCCGGTCTCCTCGTGACGGCCGTTTTATCGAGGAAATCGGTTATTATAATCCGATCGAAGTACCGGCAGTCGTTAAGATTGACGAAGAGAAGGCTCTTAAATGGCTTCAGACAGGTGCACAAGCATCTGATACCGTCCGCAACCTGCTTTCCAAAGCTGGCGTGATGAAGAAGTTCCATGAGTCAAAGCTTCAGAAATAATGACTGATTGCGAGGGTCCTCTATGGAAGAATTAGTTGGTGTTATTGCTAAGGCTTTAGTGGATCATCCGGAGGATGTGGCCGTACGGACTGTGGAGAAGGATCACCTGATTGTCTATGAGCTCTCCGTGCATCCTGATGATGTCGGTAAGGTCATCGGCAAGCAGGGACGGATCGCCAAAGCGCTTCGTACCGTAGTCACATCTGCAGCAGTCAAAAGTGATAAACGCGTTACCGTGGATATTTTATCTTAAGGATGCGCACAAGGAGGGGCTAGGGATAGTATATCCCGGCTCCTTTTTGTTGAAAATATAAGAATTTATAAGCTGTTCGTAATCAACGTGAAGGAGATGAACACATGACAGAAGAGTTAACCGTAGGCAGACTGGTCAATACGCACGGCATCCGCGGGGAGATCAAAATCCTGTCGCATACCGATTTCCCGGAAGTACGGTTTGCACCCGGCAAAAAGCTGCTGCTGATTCCCGCAGACGGAAGCCCGAAATTCGAGGTTACGATAGAATCGGCAAAAGAGCACAAAGGGATGTATATCGCCAAGCTTAAGGGGTATACGAATATTAATGAGATCGAGAAATATAAAGGCAGTATGCTTAAGGTGCCAAGTGATGATCTGGTTGAGCTGCCGGAGAACGAGTATTACTTCCACCAGATCGTAGGATGTGAAGTCTACACGGATGAAGATGCCGGCCAGCCGCTGGGAACGATTACAGAGATTCTGCAGCCCGGGGCCAACGATGTCTGGGTAGTGAAGCCGAAGAAGGGCCAGGATATTCTGATTCCGGTCATTAATGATGTAGTACTGGACGTCAATATTGCAGACAAAAAAATCACTGTACACCTCATGGAAGGGCTGCTCCCATGATCCGCATCGACGTGCTGACGCTGTTCCCGGATATGTGTGAAGGCGTCTTCGGCACCAGCATTCTTGGTAAGGCCCGTGAGAAAGGCATTGCTTCACTGAACACTGTGAATTTCCGCGACTTCTCGGGCAACAAGCATAATAGCGTGGATGATACGCCTTACGGCGGAGGGGGAGGCATGGTGTTGAAGCCTGACCCTATCTTCGCAGCGGTGGAGCATGTTCTAGCCCAGAGCAGCGCTGGCGGTGAGCAAGGGGCCACGGACACTGAGGACACAGCGGCGGTGAAGCCGCGCATTATTCTCATGTGCCCCCAGGGACGGACCTATAACCAGCAGATCGCCGAAGAGCTGGCCCAGGAGCAGCATCTGATCTTCATCTGCGGTCATTATGAGGGCTATGACGAGCGAATTCGTGAGCATCTGGTGACGGACGAGCTGTCGATTGGCGACTATGTGCTAACCGGCGGCGAGCTGCCTGCCTTGACCGTAATAGATTCGATCGTGCGGCTGCAGCCGGGGGCACTGGGTAACGAAACCTCTGCAATCTCTGACTCCTTCAGCACCGGGCTGCTGGAGTACCCGCATTATACCCGGCCGGCAGAGTTCCGGGGCTGGAAGGTGCCGGACATGCTGCTCAGCGGACATCATGCCAATATCGAGTTGTGGCGGCGTGAGCAGGCGCTTCAGCGTACCCTCGAACGCAGACCGGATCTGCTGGAGACGGCTGAGCTGACAGTGAAGGACAAGCAGACGCTGAAGCGGCTGCAGGAGCAGGCAAGCCTCGATAATAATTAACTGTAAATTTGGGCCTGAATAGAGTCATAGCTGGCGTCTTTTTAACGTATATTACGTTAGGGAGGCGTTTTTTGCTGTGTGCTGGGGATTGTAAGACATGTTTCATGAATGTGACAGATAGGCAGGAAAAGTAGATTTTTATTTGAAAATAGAAGCAGGGGTGTGTCGGTACCCTTGTCCAAGGGTAATAATAAGAGGCGCCGCAAGAGTAGATGCAGCTTAAGACACAGCTAGCTTAACTATCGAAAGGAATGACTGAAGTGACTACGAATACGCATGAAACATTCAAGCCAGCCGTGGACACAGTCCACAATAAAGAAGCGGAGCCGCTCCGCACAGTGAGTGATATTATCGATTTCTATAAGAATCGTAAATCATAACTAATACATTGCAAGGAATGAATTAGACCCTGGTATCAGGTTCCATAGCCTCAGTAATACAGCAGATTACACCAATAACCGCTTGAGCAGAAGGACGTAAGGTCCTGATGGCTCAAGCGGTTATTTTTAATAATAACCTGGAAAATAAAAAAGACCGTCCGAAGACGGTCTCTCTACCCGAGGCGCTAGTTTGTAACTTTGATCCGTATCCCGCGCCACCAAGGCTAAAACATTCAGCCGTTGGTCCGGGTAAGGGATACGTTCAGCATGTCATGCTTGATGTGAACGCACCTCCTTTCCTTGTGCCAAGAGTATAGCACAGCCTTTACGGAAAATCCATTAAATTTTAATGACATCCGAAAAAATATTGAACTCCATAAAAATACTAAACTCTATTTGAAACCACATCACGAGTAGGGTATATTTATAGTATAAGCAGCAAGTAACCGCTTTCCGGCATATTAAGAATAAGATGAACGTATGTTAATCGTGAGGATGCGGCAAACGTAGGCATGAAGTATTGGGTTGATTTGAAATGTCGGGGTATAGCGCAGCCTGGTAGCGCGCACCCTTGGGGTGGGTGAGGTCGCAGGTTCAAATCCTGTTACTCCGATTATTCCCGTTTTCGTTCAAAATAAAAAACACTTCCGTCAGCGCAGCACGCTCTGTAGGAAGTGTTTTTATTTTGAGGATAAGAGCCATGTGCGGTTAATCTAGAACCTGCCCCTGTCTCTATCCCGGCGGGTAAGCATAATGACTCCCGTAACCAGTGAATACAAGGCAACAACCATAAGCAATACAATGGCCCAAGTATAATTGCGCACCGTGTAGGTGAGCGAAGCGAAGATGATAAACCAGGCGATCCGCAGTACTCCTTCATTAATAAAACGTCTGCCTGCTGTACTCATGATTCCTGCCTCCTTATGGATTGTAGAAGATTGTTCACAACCGTAAGCGGTTAATTGTTTTGTTACTTTAATATTACCCCTTTTTACACAAAATTGATACACAATGTTCACAAATTATTCATTTCACAGCTGATTTAATTATAGACACCTGCTGCGTGACGATAGCCGTTACCGGCTTATCCCTCCCCTCATAAGATACAGAACCACGATTAAGGAGGAAACAGCAGATGGAAGCTTATTATAATTGTCTCCATTGCAAAGACAAGCGTGTACGCATTATGACTACTGACGGCAAACGCCATGAAGGAATTATTGTGGATGTGGACCGGAACAATGTGTATCTGAAAACAAAAGGTAATGGCAGAATGCAAACCTCAGCCTTTTATCCGGGCGGTGCGGGGAACTACTATGGCGGATACTATGGTTACGGCAGCCAGATTCTTACCTTGAGCCTGTTCACGCTTCTGGCGATTGCGCTAATCTGACGATGGCTTGAACAAAACAAAAGTGGGCTCCTGGAAGTCAGGGAGGCCCACTTTTGGCGTAATCATTAGTATTGGATGATTTAATTAACGGAGATGGCTCCGATCTGTGTGGTTAACGATAGCAGCGGACCGCCGCCATTATAATCCTTCGATTTACCGTTGTCAGCGCCGGAGATGTGGCCGAGTTCGCTGCGGGCTTTGACCGTACATGCGGTTGAAGCTGACAGATCGGCGGAGATTCTTCCGATATCGCTCTTGGCCTTGAGGCTGCTGCCCTTGGTCATGCTGGATACTCCAAGCTCAATACTTCCTGTATTCGACTCCACACTGGACTTGCCTGTGAACACGGTGTCTTGCAGGATGATACTTCCCACATTGCTGTTAATCTCAAAAGTCCCCTCAAGCCCGCGGAGCTGAACGGTGCCTACATTATTATCAATCTCAAACCGGTCAACGGTCTCTGGAATCCCGATTACATAATTAATGCTGAGGTTGGAATCGCCGTACTCATGCTGCGCCCATTCCCAGAGATCCTTCTTCGCATCGCCTTCACCATGAGCAGAGACGATTAGAGCGTCACCTTTATGTTCAATAGAAACTTCTGTATGATCCAGTACGCCGGATACCAGCTTGTGGCCTGTCTGCTCATGGACTATGACGGTGGCTTGGACAGTAATCTCGTCACCTGAAGCGGGCGCCACTGCGACTTCCCCCACCGCATTATCTAACTTTAGGACAGAAGCCGAAGCAATAGGCAGGGAGGTGGAGAACTTCCGGCTGATTCCGCTGGTGTTTATTTGATCTTCAATCATGCCCGCTGTGTTCTCGATGGCGTCGCCTACAGCATCACTGGCATCGCTGAGACTCTGCTTCACGGCTTCTGCCGCTTCCTGGGTGAAGCTGCCGGAGATCGTCTGCTCCAACTGGTTATCCGCCGCTTCCTTGCCGGGAAGCTCCCGGCAGCCGGTAAGTGCAATAGAAAATACGGCCATTGCTGCAATAATTGCTGTGCTGTGATGTTTCTTCATTATATAGGCCCTCCTAAAGGCATGATTATTTGCTTATGTATACTCAGTATTATATATTATGGGAAAACACTGGATAACAGCCTGGCGGCGGGTTGTTCTACTGGACTATAGTCCAGTAAGCCTGCGGCTACATTTCAACTCTGCATTATGGTACACTAGCGTTAGATGAAGGACCGGAAGAATGAAGACAGCTGGAGGGCCGGCACGGAAGCAGACCCGGGAAACGGTCTGTTTACTATTTTGACTGAATAAGTCAGAGGGGCGGATGAGCCAAATGCAGTATGCAGCATTCCTGATCGTTGTGTTGGTGGGCGCAGTTGTCTATACCGTGTACCGCAGCCGGATGAGCCAAGAACAGTCTGAAGCGCCGAAGCAGGGGAAGGCCAGTAATGTAATTTCTATGGAAGGGCACCGTAGGGCCAAGCAGAATGCTGCGGATCAGCAGTGCTCCTCCTGCAAGAAGAAGAACGGCAAGCTGATTTTTTACGCCCAGGATGACGGAAGTGTGGTCGGACTTTGCAAGGACTGCAAGGTGAAGGCGAAGAAACGGGATATGCTGCCGCTTTAAAGAATAAATATATGTTGCATGGGCCTGTCTTTTATGATAAAATTACTTCTGTTGTGTGGAATACGGTGGTCCTCTGCGGATAATGAGGGAGAGCAACGGCTCTCCGGAAGAGGCAAGAACACCTGTACGGAAGGAGGAAGTCCTTAATGAATATCCTACAAGCAATTACACAAGAGCAACTTCGAAAAGATATCCCGAGTTTTCGCCCGGGTGACACTTTGAAGGTGCATGTAAAAGTTATCGAAGGAACTCGTGAGCGTATCCAGTTGTTCGAAGGCGTTGTAATCAAACGTCGCGGCGGCGGTATCGGTGAGACTTTTACGGTTCGTAAAATCTCTTATGGTGTTGGTGTGGAAAGAACATTCCCAGTCAACTCCCCTAAACTCGAGAAAATCGAAGTGGCTCGCCGCGGTAAAGTTCGTCGTGCGAAGCTGTACTATCTTCGTGACCTGCGCGGTAAAGCTGCAAGAATTAAAGAAATTCGTCGCTAGAATAGTGACAAAGGAAAGGGGCTTGAATTCAAGCCCCTTTCGTTTATTTCTTGTAATTAAAGAATTGTGCTCCCCGTAAAGTAACTGAGTAAGCGTCGAAGTTAAAGCATCACTTTATGGGGTTTTTAGACATATGTGCCTTAGGAACAGCTTCTCCGAAAAGGCCTCCTGAAGGAGTAATCGCGGGGGAGTTTTTGGCAGGAGCTTTTTTGTATTGTATAGTGGAGATAACAATTATTGGAGAGGACGGTGAACTATGCAGCAGGATTTGCAGCAAGGGCAAGGCGAAATGATTGATTCTAACGGCCAGAGCCCCCGGAAGCCAAAGAATGAAGTCCTGGAATGGATTAAAGCGATAGCGATTGCATTGGTTCTGGTTATTCTAATACGCTGGCTTTTGTTCAAACCGTTTATCGTAGACGGCCCTTCTATGAAGCCTAACTTTCATACCGGCGAACGAGTGATTGTTAACGAAATTCTCTACGATATCCGCAAGCCGGAGCGCGGGGAAGTCATTGTGTTCCATGTGCCTTCAGAAGGCCGGGATTTCATTAAGCGTGTCATTGGTGTGGCAGGCGATACAGTCACAGTTGAAGGGGATGTCGTTACAGTTAACGGAGAGCCTGTGAACGAAACGTATATCCAGGGCGCGATTGATGATGCACATAATAACAACATTTTGTATAACAATAAGAACTTCCCGAATGAGCAGTTTACCGACAACAAGGTGCCGGAAGGCCATGTGTTCGTAATGGGGGATAACCGCTCTGACAGTACGGATAGCCGGATGATCGGTTATGTGCCGCTGGGGGATATTGTCGGCCGTGCAGACCTTATTTTCTGGCCGGTGAAGAATATCTCATTAATAAATCATTAATTCATTACGAAGCTGACAGAAGTCAAAGGAGGTGACGGCATTGGCCATTCAATGGTTTCCTGGTCATATGACGAGGGCTAGACGGCAAATCGAGGATAAGCTGAAGCTAATTGATGTTGCAATAGAACTGCTTGACTCCCGTCTGCCGATATCGAGCCGCAATCCGATGATTGACGATATTTTGCGGGACAAGCCAAGACTGATTATTCTAAATAAAGCAGATCTGGCCGATCCGGAAGCTACGCGCAAGTGGCTGGCTTATTTCAAGGAGCAAGGTCATGTTGCCTATCCGGTAGATGCTTCTACTGGCACCGGGATTAAAGAAATTCCGGAGCAGGTGAAGCTGCTGCTGAAGGACAAGATCGACCGGCAAATTGCCAAGGGTATGAATCCGCGTGCGATGCGGGCCCTGATTGTGGGCATTCCCAACGTAGGCAAATCGACTCTCATTAACCGGATGGCTGGAAGAAATATTGCGATTACCGGTGACCGTCCGGGGGTTACCAAGGGCCAGCAATGGATTAAGACCGGCGGCAGTCTGGAACTATTGGATACGCCGGGGATTCTTTGGCCGAGATTCGAGGACCAGACGGTAGGCTATAAGCTGGCAGTAACCGGGGCCATTAAGGAAGAAATCCTGAATATTGAGGATATCGCTTATTATGCGGTGAAATATCTGGTGAAGGATTACGGAAGCCGGTTCCAGGAGCGCTTCGATATTAGTAAGCTGCCGGAGGACTTAGAGAACCCGGACGAAATCGTAGCCGTTATGGAAGCGGTTGGACGTAAGCGCGGTTGTCTAATGAGCGGCGGCCGTGTAGACCTGGAGAAGGCTTCACGCGCGCTGCTGCATGAGCTGCGTGCCGGGAAGCTTGGACGCTTCACGCTGGAGACACCTGAATAGTAGAATGTAGTATGGAATGGAAGAGCCATCCGTGAATGAGGGGTGGTTCTTTTTTTGCGTGTAGAGGGTTGGGGAGAAAGAGCTGAAAGGCGTTAGAAGGTGCTGGGAAGTGTGAGAAGGAGCGAAAAGACGTCGGAAGTATGGGGGGGATGGAGGCATAAGGGGATGCGCGAAGTTATGTTGTAAGAATTGCAACTCTTCTCTATTGATATGATGCAGTGTAACAGAATTGTTGTAGGAAATGCAGGAATGTTCTCGTTTGGGCTATTTGGGGGAAGAGAAATGCTGTTATTCATACAACTTTTTTGGATTTACGCAGTATTAATGAAGGGATTGTTGTATTTAGTGCAGAATTTTAATTTTGTAGATTGGAATTAGGTGGAAAATGATGGATAGTGATGGAACTTTACGATTCGCATTATGTCATATATTCGTAGGAAGATCATAGATGTAGCTTATTTTAATTTTAGTGGGCAGGTGGAGAGATGATGAGTGAGTTAGATATGCTTGGGTACGAAAAAGAAGGCTGGGGGCAATCCTTCCGTCACATCGCAGGTGTGGATGAAGTAGGGCGGGGCTGTTTATTTGGGGATGTGGTGGCTGCAGCGGTAATTTTGCCGGCGGGGCTGATTATTGAGGGTGTGGATGACTCGAAGAAGCTGACGGCCAAAAAGCGGGATGCTCTGTATGAGACCATTATGGAGCAGGCGCTGGCGGTAAGCTTAGGGCATGTGGAGGCGGCGGTAATCGATGAAATTAATATTAAGCAGGCTTCGCGTCTGGCGATGCGCCTGGCGGTAGAAGGGTTAAGCCAGCAGCCGGACTATATGCTGATTGACGCGGAGAAGGTGGACCTGCCCCTGCCGCAGCGCGCCATCATTAAAGGGGATGCCAACAGCCAGTCGATTGCTGCCGCCTCCATTGTAGCCAAGGTGACCCGTGACAGGCTCTGTGAGGGCTTGTGGGAGGAATTGTACCCGGATTACGGGATCAAAGTACATAAAGGATATGCTACCAAGCTGCATCGTGAACAGATCAAGCTACTTGGTGTAACTCCGATGCACCGGCGCAGCTTTATCGGCAATATTCTGGCGGAGCAGGAACAGTTATCTTTATTCTAAAAATATAAGAATGTATAGTTTCACGTATACATTATCCTTCTATTTCTCGCTGAAACGGTGCCGTCCTCTAAAAGGATGGCATAGCAGTTTCGACTTGGCGTGTCATCCAGATAATCACAAATGAAGGTGAAATACCGATATAAATAGAAAGAAGGGAGGCGGACAACATGAACATCGGATCACTGGTTCGCGGTTTGCTTGGCGACAGCAAGGCGGGAGAGGCCAAATCTGTAGAGCTTAAGGAAGGTCAGGTTGTTCGCGGCGTTGTGCTAAGCGTATCCGATTCCGGAAAAGAAGCGGTGGTGCAGATTCAGGGAACGCCGGTACGGGCTGAACTGGAGACACCGCTGGCAGCCGGTCAGACGCTGAACCTGCAGGTGGGCGCACAAGGAGAAGGAGGTTTGCCGGTGCTTAAGCCGGTCTCTCTAGGGGAGGCGGCTATGGTCTCGCCGCAGAGTATGGGTGAGGCGCTGGAGTCGCTTGGACTTGCCAATTCCAAGGCGGGACGGGAGATTGTTCAAGCGATGCAAGCCGGAGGACTAGCCTTCACTAAGGAGACTGCGGCGAAGCTGGATGCTGTAATGAATGCCAAACCCCCCGGTGTCCCTGCCTCAGAGTGGCTGGAGGCGGCTGTAATCTCAGTGAAGCGCGGCTTGCCTGTAACGGCGGAGACAGTGAAGGGGCTGCAGCAGGCTGTATTCGGACCGAAGCTGCACGATCTGCTGGCGAAGCTGGAGACTGCACTGAACGCCTGGGTGCAGCAAGGGGCGGACGGCGACGGATCAGGTCAAGCAGCGGGCAATAGCAGACCTGCGGCAGGGCTGCTGACAGGCGGAGTGAATGCCGGGCTGGCTGGCAATGGAGGGACTGCCGGGGCGAATGCTCAGGCGGGACAGACGGGTAATGCGGGCATTTCGCAAGCTTCCGGGGCTAATGGACAAGCTGCGTTAGTACCAGCGGGAGATGCAGAGCCGGCAGGCAGCGGGAATGCTGCGGGTGCGCGTGAAGGTGCAGGGAACGCGGCGGGAATGCGTGGCGAAGTCGCGGGAAACGTAGCAGGAACTCGTGGTGAGGGTGCGGGTACTGTAGCTGGAGCGCGTGAAGGAGCGGGAAGCGTGGCTGGAGCGCGTGAAGGAGCGGTGAACGCCGCAGGAGCGCGTGGTGAAGGAGCGGGGAATGTAGCTGGAGCGCGTGGCGAAGGAGCGGGAGTTGTAGCTGGAGCGCGTGAAGGAGCGGGAAGCGTGGCTGGAGCGCGCGAAGGAGCGGGGAATGTAGCAGGAACACGTGAAGGAGCGGGAGCTGTTGCTGGAGCGCGTGGTGAAGGAGCGGGAACTGTAGCGGGAGCGCGCGAAGGGTGGTGAATGCCGCAGGAGCGCGTGGTGAAGGAGCGGGAACTGTAACGGGAGCGCGTGAAGGAGCGGGAAGCGTGGCTGGAGCGCGCGAAGGAGCGGGGAATGTAGCAGGAACACGTGAAGGAGCGGGAGCTGTTGCTGGAGCGCGTGGTGAAGGAGCGGGAACTGTAGCGGGAGCGCGCGAAGGAGTGGTGAATGCCGCAGGAGCGCGTGGTGAAGGAGCGGGAACTGTAACGGGAGCGCGTGAAGGAGCGGTGAACGCCGCAGGAGCGCGTGGTGAAGGTGCGGGAACTGTAGCGGGAGCGCGCGGCGAAGGTGCGGGTACCGCAGCTGGAGTGCGTGAGGGCGCGGGCGTTGCCGCGCAGGCGCAGAGCGCTGCGGGGCCTGCCCTGCTCGCGAAGCTGCAGGGCGTGCTCTCCGAGCTGCGCGGCGCTCTGCCGCAGCTCGCCGAAGCCCCGCCCGCCTCCGGCGCGGCGGGCGGCAGTGCAGCCCCTGCGTCGGCGCAGCCGCAGGGGGGACCCCGCCGCCACCCAGGGGACTGACCCCTGGGTGGGGCGGATCTTGAAGCTGCTCGGTGCGGAGCACGAGCAGCAGATCCTGCGCGGCGGCGGGGCGCATACCGCCGCTGCGCAGGCAGCGTCCGGCGGCGCAGAAGATGCCGCCGGTACGCTCAAGGGCGTGCTGCTGCAGGTACTGGGCAGCAGCGAGGCCCCGCCCGCGGTCAAGGAAGCCGCGGGCCAGCTGGTGCAGCAGCTGACGGGCCAGCAGCTGCTGCTGAATACAGACCGCACCGCGCCGTTCGCGCAGGTGACGATGTTCCTGCCGCTGCACGGACCGGATGGCCGGGAGACGGCCTCCGTCCAGATCCAGTCGCGGCGCGGCAGCAAAGGGGAACTCGACGCGGCGAATTGCCGCTTGTGGTTCGATCTTGACATGAAGCAGCTCGGCCAGACGTTGGTCGATGTGCAGGTGGTGGACCGCATCGTCAGCCTGAAGCTGCATAACGATGAACCTTGGGTACTGGAGCTGCTGGAGGGCCGCCGCGAGGAGATGAAAGCGGCGGTCGAAGGCATAGGCTATCAGCTGTCCAGCCTGCGCACGGAGGCATTGCCGGAACGGAGCGTGGCCGCTGCTGCGGTGAAGCCGTCCGATTATGCTCCTCAGGAGTACAAAGGAGTAGATTACCGCATATGAGTGAGTCTGAGCAGAAGGTTCCGCAAAATCTCAAGAAGGCAGTGGCGCTCAAATATATTCCGGGGCAGAGTGAAGCGCCAGTGGTTGTCGCTAAGGGGCAAGGCTCGGTTGCGGACATCATCCTGCAAAAGGCAAAGGAAAACGGAGTAGCGGTCCAGGAGGATGCTGCGCTGGTAGAGGTGCTGTCGAAGCTGGATCTCGACCACCAGATTCCGCCTCAGCTCTACCAGCTGGTGGCTGAGATTCTCAGCTATGTATACCAGAGTGACCGGACAGCCGGGGAACGGAGACTGAAGTGAGCCATAACGGGGATGGCGGAACCTACACCCGCCAGGAGAAGGGCGCTGCTGCCGAGCAGGCGGCCCGAATGTATCTGACTTCACGGGGCTACCTCATCCGGGATTATAACTGGCGCTGCCGTAGCGGAGAGCTGGATATTATCGCAGAGTATGAAGGCGCTCTGGTCTTCATTGAGGTCCGCAGCCGGAGCGGATCAGCTGTACAAGGCACTGCGGAGGAATCAGTTGATGCGCGCAAAATACGTCAGGTGAGAGAGACGGCCCGGGTCTACCTGCACATGCAGGGACTGCAGCCGAATGCAATTGCCTTCGATGTGATTGCTGTACAGCTTCAGCCGGATTTAAGCATCGGCTCCCTGCGTCATCTCCGGGACGCCTTTTAGCGGTTCTCTGTTTTTTGAAAAATCGGGTAGAATTATACAATTATCCTTGACAGATGCCGGACTTCATGGGTCATTTCTCAAAAGAAGTGGGTAAACATTAGTGTAACTTTTAATGCCACCATGAGGAGGGCTGCCGGAATGAGGAATCAACCAATGAATATACAGGTAAGCTTTACTTGCCAAAATTGTGAGCATAATATAGTAGCGGAACTTGGCGCAGAGCCCTTATCCGTTGTTTGCTGCAGTAATTGTAATAAGACATTTACCGTTATGCGGCCTGCAATAGCGGAAGAGATATTGATTGACTGGGAGAATGAAGCGTTATTCCACAAGATGCGTGCTGAGAAAACCCAAGACAGCAACAGCAGCCTCTTGTCACTGGTCATCAATGTGATCGAGCTGCTGACCTGGCGCGACAAGGGCAACGGACAAGTGGAGGCCATTAAGGAAATGCGCAAATGGCTGATCGAGCATGAGGAAGCGCCGCCGGTGGCGGAATTAATACAAATGGATGTGAACCGGCGCGGGGCCAAACGGAAGTGGAATGAATAAGGAATCAAGCACTTAGCGAAAGCGGGGAGCGGTCTTGTCCAAAGTATTTTTTACCTCGGATCATCATTTTGGCCACAAGCTGATCATTGATTTTGAATCGCGGCCCTTTGCCGGTGCGGAAGAGATGGACAAGGTGATGATTGCGAACTGGAATGCTGTCGTAAGCAAGGAGGATACGGTTTTTCATCTTGGGGATTTTTCCTTCAGGAATCAAGAGGATACCCGGAGCATTGTGGCTGCGCTGAACGGGTACAAAATTCTGATTCTTGGCAACCATGACCGTGGACGGGGACGGGACTGGTGGCTTGAAGCCGGATTTGATGAGGTCAGTGAGTATCCAATGATATACAAGGAGTTTTTTCTGCTCTCCCATGAGCCGATGTATATGAACAAGCATATGCCTTACGTGAATGTGCACGGACATATTCATGGACAGAAGTATGAGGGGAATCATCACTTTAATATTTGTGTGGAGCACTGGAATTACACCCCGCTATCTTTTGAACAGATCAGGGAGTCGGTGGCAGCCAGTGAAGAAGGCTGATTAAAATGATCCTTTAGTCGTGATTGCACAATTATGCAAGACGATTAAAATCTAAATTTTGTGCAGTGATTTATGCGCAATAACCTTGCATGTTGTGTAGGGTTGTGGATATACTTAGAGCAATTAAGATTACGGAAAAAGAGGAAGCACCTTTTTTCCTGGAAACGAACGCCCGCTGCGGGTGTATTTCTGGAGAAGAGGTGCTTATTTGGTGTACGGAAAAATGCATAGCGCATGCCTGTATGGCATTGAAGGTGTAATGATCGGAGTGGAGGTGGATCTGGCTAATGGTTTGCCGCAGACTCATATTATCGGTCTGCCGGATTCGGCAGTCAGGGAAGCGGTCGAACGGGTACGGGCCGCCGTCAAAAATTGCGGATATAGTTATCCCCAGCAGCGGGTGACGATTAATCTGGCTCCGGCGGATCTGCGCAAGGAGGGCTCGGCGTTTGATCTGGCGATTGCCCTCGGGATACTGACGACGAGCGGCCAGCTTATCATGCCGGAAGCCGGGCAGATGCTGCTGATTGGTGAGCTTGCGCTGGATGGAAGTCTGCGGCCGGTAAATGGGGTATTATCCATGGCCCAGGCTGCGCGGCAGGCCGGGATTCATGCTGTTCTGGTGCCGCCCGGCAACGCGGCTGAAGCTGCGTTAATCGCGGGAATGAAGGTGTACACTGCCGGACATTTGCGTGAGCTGCCTCAGCCCGGTCAGCTTCCTCCGCCGAATCCGGTTGAGCAGTCTGAAGCAGCCGGATCAGACTTGCCCTTGCCGCAGGCTGATTTGCCGTTTCCGGTTTCAGTATCTGTGAGTGCTGAAGCGTCCTCCAGGAAGCGTCCGCCCGTTCTGGTGTTGTCCCTGGATCATTTGAGATATCATTCTGAGCCAGCGGAGAATATTCCCTCCCCGCTTGGGCTGAAGCAGCTAATGAATGAGGATTACAGTGATGTTATCGGCCAGAATCATGTGAAGCGGGCGCTAACGATTGCGGCTGCCGGGATGCACAATATAATTCTGATCGGCCCGCCTGGTACGGGGAAGACGATGCTGATTAAGCGGTTACCCGGAATTCTTCCCGAGCTTAACGATCAAGAATCGCTTGAGGTGATGAAGATATTCAGTGCTGCCGGGAAGCTTAGGGACGGCGGAGGCGGCTTACTGCGTGAGCGCCCGTTTCGTTCACCGCATCATACCATCTCGGCAGCCGGATTGATCGGCGGGGGCGGAATTCCGAAGCCCGGGGAAGTTAGCCTTGCACACCGCGGCATTCTCTTCCTGGACGAGCTGCCCGAGTTCTCCCGGAATGTGCTCGAAGTGCTCCGCCAGCCGCTGGAGGATGGGATTGTCACCATCAGCCGGGCACGGGCATCCTTTACTTTTCCTGCCCAGTTCCTGCTCGCTTGCTCCATGAATCCCTGTTTGTGCGGATTTCTGGGCAATGGCAGTGCAGAGCAGCGGTGTAGCTGCAGTCCGGCCAAAATCGCCCAGTACCGTGGCAAAATCTCGGGCCCGCTGCTGGACCGGATGGATATGCAGGTTGATGTACCGCGTCCAGGAGCAGGAGACCGGAGTGTACCTCCGGTCTCGACAGCACAGATGCGTTCTGAGGTTATGCGGGCTCAGGCCATTCAGGCGGAGCGATATAAGACTCTGCCGATCTCCTGGAACAGCGAGCTGTCCGGGGCGGCGCTTCGCCGTTATGCTGAACTGCGGCCGGAAGAGGAGATGCTGCTAAGCAGTATTCTGGAGAGTCTCGGACTCAGCATGCGGGCGCATGACCGGATTATTAAGCTGGCCCGTACGATTGCCGATCTGGAAGGCACGGAGGGGATTGGCGCTGCTCATCTTGCCGAAGCGGTCCAATACCGCAATCTGGACAGGCAGGTCATGGTGGAGGAGGAAGCCTGACACGCCAAAACCCCCGTCCAGGGCCGCCGGACAGGGGTTGGATGCTGAAACGGTACTGTCCTTTAAAAGGACTGCAATGCCGTCTCCACTTGTGGAGCTATTCTTACAGCACGTTCAGTTCAACTTCGATATTGCCGCGGGTTGCGCGGGAGTAAGGACATGCGCCATGAGCCGCTTCTACCAGCTGTTTGGCGGTTTCACGATCGACACCCTTGACCAGAACATCCATCTTCACGGCAATGCCGAAGCCGCCGTCTTCCACTTTACCGAAGCTGACGGTAGCTGTTACTTCAGAGCCTTCGATCTTTACTTTGCCCATACGTGCAACCATGTTTAGCGCGCTGTCAAAGCAAGCGGAATATCCGGCTGCGAACAGCTGCTCAGGATTCGTGCCTTCACCGCCGGCGCCGCCCATTTCGCGTGGTGTGCTGATCGCAAGGTTCAGCTTAGGGCTGTCGGATTCGATAGAACCCTGTCTGCCGCCTACGGCTTTTACTGTTGTTTCGTACATTTTCTGTTGGATGGTCATCATATTAAATCGCTCCCGTTCGTTTTCATAATGTATTGTACACAACTTAATTTAACACAATTAAAATTAAAGTCAATCTATTTTCCGCTATTAACATGATATTATGGATGAATTGTGATAAACTATTGTCACAAAGGCAGGTGAAGAAGAAATGCAAAAAGAATCCACAACAACCCCTGAGCTTATGCTGGAGAACCAGCTCTGCTTTACGATTTATGCCTGTTCGCGTGAATTTACGAAGCTATACCAGCCTCATCTGGATAAGATCGGATTAACGTATTCGCAGTATCTGGTTATGCTGGTCCTGTGGGAGAGACAGCAATGTACAGTCAAAGAGCTGGGTGAAGCTCTGTTCCTCGATTCAGGTACGCTGACTCCGCTGCTCAAGCGTCTGCAGGCTGCAGGACTAATTTTGCGTGAACGTTCTTTGCAGGATGAGCGGAAGGTACTGATTTCATTAACCCCCCAAGGCTTGGCGCTTCAGCTGGATGCTATGGACATTCCCGGCAAAATGGTAGAAGGCACGAAGCTCTCCCCGGTAGAGTTCATAGATTTGCTGGGACAATTCAAAAATCTCCTGGACCGGGTGCATGAAGCTAACGTCAGCAATTCAAAATAGTAGTCTCGCTCCCATACAAGAGTATAGGTTTCGCCGTCCTGAATAAGGGCGGTAAAGCCGTTTCAGCATGGATGTCAATGCAATCGTTCGCATTCCGGCATGAAACCGAGCGAAAATGTATGTATAAATAGTGAAAGTTTTTAAGGAAAGCGTTTTTAAAACATGTTACAATATTCTGGGTTTCACATTCTGGCATATAGGTAATTATAGATATCACTTTGTGATAGGAACTATATGCTACTGGCAGAGAACTGTAACGTTTGCAGCATATGCTTCAGGCGCCGGCGCTCTGCTTGTACCGGGATATTGCCGGTTAACAACCGGTCTGGACCCGGCTTTGGACAATCAAAACGGAATGCGGAATGACCGCAGGCTGCCTGCACAGGTCACCGCAACACTTTAGGAGGCTTCCGGAATGAATATCCACGAGTATCAGGGAAAAGAAGTACTTAAGAAGTATGGCGTAGCCGTACCGAACGGAAAAGTTGCTTATACAGTGGACGAAGCAGTGGAAGCTGCCGCAGCGCTGGGTACACCTGTGGTTGTAGTCAAAGCGCAGATTCATGCTGGCGGACGCGGCAAAGCCGGCGGCGTCAAGGTGGCGAAGAACAGTGATGAGGTACGCGCGTATGCGTCCGAGATCCTTGGCAAGACACTGGTGACCCATCAGACGGGACCCGAAGGCAAGGTAGTGAAGCGGCTGCTGATTGAAGAGGGCTGTCAGATTGTCAAAGAATATTATATCGGTCTGGTTGTGGACCGTGCTTCAGGACGTGTCGTTATGATGGCATCTGAAGAGGGCGGTACGGAGATTGAAGAGGTGGCAGCGACACATCCCGAGAAGATTTTCAAGGAAATTGTTGATCCGGCGGTGGGGCTTCAGACCTTCCAGGCGCGTAAGCTGGCTTACAGTATCGCTATTCCTCCCGAATTGGTGAACAAAGCGGTCAAGTTCATGCAAGCGCTATATCTGGCTTTTGTGGATAAAGATTGCTCGATTGCGGAGATCAACCCGCTGGTCGTTACTGCTGACGGTAATGTCATGGCGCTTGATGCCAAGCTTAACTTCGATTCCAACAGTCTGTTCCGCCACAAGGATATCCTGGAACTGCGTGATCTGGACGAAGAGGATGCCAAAGAAATCGAAGCGTCCAAATTCGACCTCAGCTACATCGCACTGGACGGCAACATCGGCTGTATGGTGAACGGTGCGGGCCTGGCGATGGCAACTATGGATATCATTAAATATTATGGCGGCGAACCGGCCAACTTCCTCGATGTAGGGGGCGGTGCGACGACTGAGAAGGTAACAGAAGCCTTCAAAATCATCCTGTCCGATGACAAGGTGAACGGTATCTTTGTTAATATTTTTGGCGGCATTATGCGTTGTGATGTCATCGCTACCGGTGTGGTCGAAGCGGCGAGACAGCTTGGCTTAACCAAGCCGCTGGTCGTACGTCTTGAGGGCACGAATGTGGCACTGGGCAAGGAGATTCTCGCCGGCTCCGGACTGAATATCGTTGCTGCTGATTCCATGGCGGACGGTGCCCGCAAAATCGTTGCTCTTGTGTAATCATAGCTGCCTTTGTGGGGAGCCAGTCTCGTATTCGACAATATAAGTGAGGATGTGACCTATCGCATGAGCATTCTTGTAGATAAAAATACGAAAGTCATCACCCAGGGAATTACCGGCGCTACGGGTTTATTTCATACAAAAGGCGCGCTGGATTACGGTACTCAGATGGTTGGAGGGGTAACTCCTGGCAAGGGGGGGACTACGGTTCAGATAACCCTGGACAACGGCACGGAGAAAAGTCTGCCTGTCTTCGACACGGTTGTTGCCGCCAAAGCAGCCACAGGCGCAACTGCAAGCGTCATTTATGTACCGCCTGCCTTTGCCGCAGATTCCATTATGGAAGCAGTGGATGCGGAGATGGAACTGGTCATTTGTATCACGGAAGGCATTCCGGTGCTGGATATGGTCAAAGTGTCCAGATACATGGAAGGTCGCTCCACGGTATTGATCGGTCCCAACTGTCCCGGTGTCATCACGCCTGGAGAATGTAAAATCGGCATTATGCCGGGTTATATTCATAAGCCGGGTTATGTGGGTGTAGTTTCACGAAGCGGCACCTTGACCTACGAAGCTGTTCATCAGCTGACAGAGCGCGGAATCGGCCAATCCTCGGCGGTGGGCATCGGAGGCGACCCGGTGAAGGGCTCGGAGTTCATCGATATTCTGAAGCTATTTAATGAAGATCCGGGCACGAAGGCTGTCATTATGATCGGTGAGATCGGCGGGACGGCAGAGGAAGAGGCTGCGCTGTGGATCAAAGAGAATATGACCAAGCCTGTAGTGGGCTTCATCGGCGGGGTTACTGCACCTCCAGGCAAACGGATGGGCCACGCCGGGGCGATTATTTCGGGCGGCAAAGGTACGGCGAGCGAGAAGATCGCTGTGCTGGAGTCCTGCGGCATCAAGGTAGCGCCAACGCCTGCCGAAATGGGCTCTACCCTCGTCAGTGTACTTGAGGAACGCGGCATCCTGAATGCTTTCACAACCCACTAGAGCACTTCTTACGCTAGTTCGAAATGTTTTGGGGTCCCCGCCAAGTACCTGAGTTATCATCCAAGCTAAATCTCCACTTTGTGGGGTTGTTTAGTCACAGCTTTTCCTGCTGAAGCAGGTATAATGAATATTGAAGGTAAGCAACCTTTTGTCCCGTATTACGCGGATGAAAGGTTGCTTTTTTTGGTTTAAGACCATTTGGTTTAAGACAATAAGGAAGGCTGGCCCTTCCGCACGGGGAGAGAATACATATGGAAATTCGGGAGCTGTTGTTCGGTCTGCATGAGATGGAGGGGATTGGGTGGAAAAGTATCGACAAGATCCGCCGGGCGGGTCTTTTGACGAATGCTGTCTTCTCCTGTTCTGCTGAGGAATGGGAGCGGGTTGGAATCAGCAGCGTAGTAGCTGCACGGCTGGCGGCAGAATTTACTGAAGCATGGGTGCTGAAGCGCTACTCTTTAATGAAAGAAAGCGGTGTAGCGATGGTCACCATTCTGGACGAACAATACCCCGTGCAGCTGCGGGAAACCCCTCAGCCGCCTTGGGTATTGTACTATCGTGGCCGCCTGGAGCTGGCTTCCCGTCCCTCTGTTGCCATGGTTGGGACGCGGGTACCTACTGCTTATGGGCGTAAGGTGGGAGAGATGCTGGCGGGACAGCTAAGTGCAGCCGGTCTCACGGTTGTAAGCGGCCTGGCGAGGGGGATTGACAGTGTCTGTCATGAAGCGGCGCTAGACGGAGCAGGGGGGACCATTGCGGTGGTGGCAACCGGCCTCGATAAGGTCTATCCTCCGGATAACCGTGAGCTGGAGCGGCAAATTTCGCGGGGCGGGCTGGTTCTTAGCGAATATCCTCTCGGAACTCCGAGCCATCCTGGACTATTCCCGCAGCGCAACCGGATTATCGCCGGTCTGTCACTGGGAACACTGGTGGTAGAAGCAGACAGCCGCAGCGGGTCCCTGATTACTGCCGATGCTGCGCTTGAAGCAAGCCGGGATGTATTTGCCGTGCCGGGGCCGCTGACCTCTCCCAAGAGCAGAGGGGCACTGGAGTTGATTAAGCAAGGTGCGAAGCTGGTAACCTGTGCCTCAGATATTGTGGAAGAATACGTCTCCTGCCTGCCTTCCAAGGGGATTGGAACAGCCTCAGCAGGAGCACTAGAGCAAGAGAGTCCGGCCGATCTGATGGAAAAGAAATTGACAAGTGAGGAGCTGCACCTTTACCATATACTGCATCAAGGCCCGTTTACACTCGATGAGCTGCTGGCGTCAACGAGGTGGGATTTTGGACATTTGCATTCAGTTCTGTTATCTTTAATCATAAAAAAAGCGGTAACACAATTACCGGGTGCAATTTATAAGGTAATTTAATATAGAAGTAACTGTGGTAAGCTTGCACTTCCTGGTTCGGGCTGGTCTGAGGACGGGTTCAGGAGGTTGCCTGCTTACGAACTTTTGGGAGGAAAACCTATGGCAGATGCGTTGGTTATTGTAGAATCACCATCAAAAGCGAAAACGATTGGTAAATATCTGGGCAGCAAATATATTGTTAAGGCATCAATGGGGCATATCATAGATTTGCCAAAAAGCCAGATCGGTGTGGATGTGGAGAATCAGTTCAATCCCAAATATATAACGATCCGGGGCAAGGGTTCTATCTTGAAGGAACTTAAGGATGCCAGCAAAAAAGTCAAGAAAGTCTATCTCGCAGCTGACCCGGACCGCGAAGGGGAAGCCATTGCCTGGCATTTGGCAAATGCACTGAATTTGGACAACACTCAGGAATGCCGGGTGGTCTTCAATGAAATCACGAAGCAGGCGGTAAAGGATGCCTTCAAGACACCGCGCAAGATTAATATGGATCTGGTGAATGCCCAGCAGGCGCGGCGGATTCTGGACCGGCTTGTCGGTTACAAGATTAGCCCTCTATTATGGAAGAAAGTCAAAAAAGGCCTCTCCGCCGGACGGGTACAATCGGTAGCGGTCAAGATTGTAATGGACAGGGAGAATGAAATTTCCGAATTCGTTCCTACAGAATACTGGAGCATTACTGCCCGGCTAGCGATTCGGGATTCTGAATTCGAAGCCAAGTTCCACCGGCTGAACGGCGAGAAGAAGGAACTGGGCCAGGAGAGCGATGTGCAGGAAGTGCTGGAAGCGATAAAGAACGCTGCCTTCCAGGTCAAAGAAGTGAAAGAGAAGGAGAGACAGCGTCATCCATCCGCTCCGTTCACGACAAGCTCACTGCAGCAGGAGGCTGCCCGCAAGCTGGGCTTCCGCGCGTCCAAGACGATGTCTGTCGCACAGCAGCTCTATGAGGGAGTCGAGCTGGGCAAGGAAGGCACTGTGGGGTTAATCACTTATATGCGTACGGATTCTACGCGTATATCCACTACGGCCCAGGATGAAGCCAAGGAGCTGATCCAAGCCAAATACGGTGAGAAGTTCATTCCCGAGACGCCGCGCCAATATTCCAAGAAGGCTGCGGGCGCACAGGATGCGCATGAAGCGATCCGTCCGACCTCTGCGCTGCGTGAGCCGGAAATGGTCAAGGAATTCATGAGCCGTGATCAATTCCGGCTGTATAAGCTGGTATGGGAGCGTTTTGTGTCCAGTCAGATGTCTTCCGCGCTGCTGGATACGTTGTCGGTAGATATTACAGCCGGAACAGCGATATTCAGAGCGGTAGGGTCCAAGGTCTCGTTCCCGGGTTTCATGAAAGTGTATGTGGAAGGCAATGACGACGGCACAACAGACGAAGAGAAGTTCCTGCCGCAGCTGAAGGCAGGCGATGAGCTGGTGAAGCGCGAGATTGAGCCGAAGCAGCATTTCACCCAGCCGCCGCCAAGATATACAGAAGCCCGTCTCGTCAAGACGCTTGAAGAACTGGGCATAGGCCGTCCAAGTACGTATGCGCCGACCCTGGAGACGATACAGAAGCGCGGGTATGTGGCGATTGAAGAGAAGAAGTTCATGCCGACTGAGCTTGGAGAACTGATCATAGAGCAAATGGAAGAGTTCTTCCCGGAAATTCTCAATGTGGAATTCACTGCCCATATGGAAGGAGACCTTGACCATGTGGAGGAAGGCGCGGAGGATTGGGTGAAGGTGTTGGCCCAGTTCTATGAATCCTTTGAGAAAAGACTCCTATATGCGGAAGAAGAAATGAAGGAAATCGAGATTGAAGATGAGGTCTCCGATGAGCTGTGTGAGAAATGCGGCAAGCCCATGGTCTATAAGCTGGGCCGGTTCGGCAAATTCCTGGCCTGCTCCGGATTTCCGGAATGCCGCAACACCAAGCCGATCATTAAGGATATCGGTGTAAGCTGTCCGAAATGCCATGAAGGCAAGGTTGTGGAGCGGCGCAGCAAGAAGGGACGTGTCTTCTACGGCTGCGACCAATATCCGGGCTGTGACTTTGTCTCCTGGGATAAGCCATCAGTGAAGCCTTGTCCGGCTTGCGGCTCCTGGATGATAGAGAAACGCAACAAGCAGGGAACCAAGCTGCAGTGTACTTCATGCGATCATACAGAAGCTGTAATCGAGAGCGATGAGTTAGCAGAATAATAGGGTTACAGGAGGAACGGAAATTGACACAAAAAGCACAAGTAACCGTTATCGGAGCAGGTCTGGCCGGAAGTGAAGCCGCCTGGCAGATCGCTTCGCGCGGAGTTCCAGTCAGATTGTATGAGATGCGCCCGGTTGTGAAGACACCGGCGCATCATACAGATCAGTTCGCCGAACTGGTCTGCAGCAACTCACTGCGGGCGAATGGCCTCGGGAATGCAGTGGGTGTACTTAAGGAAGAAATGCGGCGCCTGGGCTCCCTGGTACTGGGTGCAGCCGACAGACATGCCGTTCCGGCGGGAGGCGCTCTTGCTGTTGACCGGGACGGATTCTCCGGTGAAATTACATCCATGCTGCATAACCACCCTCTGGTGGAAGTCATAAACGAAGAACTTACGCATATACCGGAGGAAGGGATTGTTGTTATTGCTACCGGGCCGCTGACTTCACCCTCCCTGTCCTCGGAGATTAAGGGACTGCTTGGCGAGGAATACTTTTATTTCTATGATGCAGCGGCTCCGATTGTTGAGAAAGACAGCATCGATATGAGCAAGGTCTATTTGGCTTCCCGCTATGATAAAGGCGAAGCCGCCTATCTGAACTGTCCGATGACGGAAGAGGAATTCGATGTTTTTTATGATGCGCTGATCTCGGCTGAGACGGCTGCACTCAAAGATTTTGAGAAAGAGATTTATTTTGAAGGCTGTATGCCGATTGAAATTATGATGAGACGCGGCAAGCAGACGGCACTGTTCGGCCCTATGAAGCCTGTAGGGCTGCTCAATCCTCACACGGGCAAGCTGCCTTACGCGGTTGTGCAACTGCGCCAGGACAATGCTGCCGGTACGCTGTATAATCTGGTTGGCTTCCAGACCCATCTGAAGTGGGGCGAGCAAAAGCGGGTATTCTCACTTATTCCGGGCCTGGAGCAGGCGGAATATGTGCGTTATGGGGTTATGCACCGCAATACCTTTATTAATTCTCCCAAGCTGCTGCAGCCCACTTACCAGATGAAAGGCCGGGAACGGCTGTATTTTGCCGGCCAGATGACCGGGGTGGAAGGGTATGTAGAATCTGCGGCTTCCGGTATGATCGCCGGTATGAATGCAGCGAGAGCTGCGCTTGGAGAAGAGAGCCTGATCTTCCCCGAGGATACGGTGCTGGGCAGCATGCCCGCCTATATCACTTCGGCCGATCCGCAGCACTTCCAGCCGATGAATGCCAACTTCGGCCTGCTGCCGAAGCTTGAGACCCGGTTCCGCAGCAAAAAAGAGAAAAACGAACGTCTGGCTCACCGGGCGCTTGACAGCCTTGCTGCTTATGCTGCTGCCCATGAATTGACGTATACAGAGCCGGAGCCGGTGGATGCTGATCCGGCAGAAGCGGATAGTCCGGCACAACCGGCTCAATAGGTCCAGACCTGTATCACCTAATCTGAGGAGGGTGCCCATCATGTTACCCAGCTTTCATGCAACTACGATTTGTGCGGTAAGACATAACGGCCATGCGGCGATTGCCGGTGACGGCCAGGTTACATTCGGAGAGAGTGTCATTATGAAGACAACGGCCAAGAAAGTCCGCCGCCTGTACAGAGGCCAGGTCATTGCCGGGTTCGCAGGCTCCGTGGCTGATGCAATTACACTGTTCGAGAAGTTCGAGGGCAAGCTTGAGGAGCATCACGGCAATCTGCAGCGGGCGGCGGTGGAGCTGGCCAAGGATTGGCGTCAGGACCGTATTCTGCGCAAGCTGGAGGCCCTCATGATCGTAATGGATAAGGAAGGCATGCTGCTGATCTCCGGCAACGGTGAAATTATCGAGCCGGATGATGATGTGCTGGCGATCGGCTCCGGCGGGAACTTTGCGCTGGCTTCCGGGCGGGCACTTAAGCGCCATGCTCCGCAGCTCGGTGCCGGTGACATTGCCAGAGAAGCGCTGCAAATTGCCTCCGAGATCTGTGTATATACCAATTCCAATATTATTGTCGAAGAGCTATAGGCAAGGTGCCATATATAAAGGGAGGAAGTCACAATGGTGAATCAATCGCTTACGCCACGCCAGATCGTAACAGAGCTTGACAAATATATCGTAGGTCAAAAGCAGGCCAAGAAATCAGTGGCCGTTGCCCTCCGCAACCGGTATCGGCGCAGTCTGTTGTCCGAGGAGCTGCGGGATGAGGTTGTGCCGAAGAATATTCTGATGATTGGACCTACCGGTGTAGGTAAAACAGAGATTGCCCGGCGTCTGGCTAAGCTTGTTAATGCCCCGTTTATCAAAGTAGAGGCTACCAAATTTACGGAAGTCGGCTACGTGGGGCGCGATGTGGAGTCTATGGTCCGTGATCTGGTGGAGACCTCTATCCGTATGGTGAAGCTGGAGCGCACCGAAAAGGTGAAGGACCGCGCAGAAGAGCTGGCGAATGACCGGATTGTGGCAATACTGGTTCCGTCCTCCTCGAAGGGCAAATCGCAGCGCAATCCGTTTGAGATGATTTTTGGCGGAAACAACGGCGGGGCGGAAGAATCCAAGGAAGAGCCGGAGGACGGAAGCCTGAGCGAACGCCGCAGAGGGATCAAGTTCAAGCTGCTTGCCGGCCAGTTAGAGGATGACGTCATTGAGATTGATGTCGAGGACACGACGCCTTCCATGATGGATATGTTCGCGGGCCAGGGCAACGACCAGATGGGCATGAATATGCAGGAGATGTTCGGTAACCTGCTGCCGAAGCGTACGAAGAAGCGCAAGCTGCCGATCCGTGAGGCCCGCAAGGTACTGATCCAGGATGAAGCGGCCAAGCTGATCGACACAGACGACATGATTCAGGAATCCGTAGCCCGCGCAGAGCAATCCGGGATTATTTTCATCGATGAGATCGATAAGGTAGCCAGCCAAGGCAAGGGCTCAGGTCCCGATGTATCCCGCGAAGGCGTGCAGCGTGATATTCTGCCCATCGTCGAGGGATCGACTGTCATGACCAAATACGGGCCTGTGAAGACAGACTACGTGCTGTTCATCGCTGCAGGCGCTTTTCATATCGCCAAGCCTTCAGATCTGATCCCTGAGCTTCAGGGACGTTTCCCGATCCGTGTGGAGCTGAGCAGTCTTACACTTGAGGACTTTGTATCTATTCTTACGGAGCCTGAGAACGCACTTACGAAACAGTATGTCCATTTACTGCAGACAGAGAACATTGAAATCCAGTTCCAGAAGGAAGCCATTCAGGAAATTGCCAAGATCGCGGCCTCCGTGAATCAGAATATGGAGAACATCGGAGCGCGGCGTCTTCATACGATCCTGGAAAAGCTGTTGGAGGATCTATCGTTCGAGGCACCTGAGCTGACGCTGGATACAATGGTCATCACGCCGGAGTATGTTCGCGAAAAACTGGCAGGAATCGCGCAGGACCGCGACTTAAGCCAATATATCCTCTAAGCTGACAGAGCCACAAAATCTTCAATATAGGTAATTAGAATTAAGGTTATATAAATTTGATTCTAAATTCATGCATTAAAAGTTAAAAAAATCTATAATAAAGCAGAAAATGTAATAAAAAAGGAAAATAATTGTAAAAACATGCTTTAAGCCCTCTCTTTTCTGAAAAGATAGGGCTTATTTCTTATTGTAATAATATACAAATTCTAAGAGAATCAATGTATGTGAGATTGACATAAGAATCATTCCTCGACATGGTTCGACTTTAAGGCGAATATGTTGTGAAAAAAATGACTTTATTTGTCGAAAATAAGCAGGGATTTGAACAAAGTTGTGGAATTCTTTTCATTATGATAGGTTTGGAAGGGGGATTACTATGGGTTTGCTGAACAGTGTCAGTTTTCAAAGATTACAAGGAGGCCTAGATGCCGCCACCAAACGACAAAGTGTTCTGGCTAATAATGTAGCAAATAATGATACACCAAATTTTAAACGTTCAGATGTTAGCTTTGAGAGCTTCCTGAGAGATCAGGAGAGCGGACTTAAACCTACACTGGGTGCGAAGGTATCAGACTCCCGTCATTTCCGCTTCGGGACAGTGACCGGCATGCCGGCCGCTGTAGTCAGTACCGATGAGACTACATCTATGAATAACAACGGCAATAATGTGGATATGGATCGTGAACAGGCGCTGAGCGCCGAGAACCAGCTGAGATACAACTCCTATGTAGAACAGCTGAACAGTCAGATCACAATGATGCGTACAGTTGTACAGGGAGGGTAATAAATAATGAACTTTGGCAACAGCTTTGGTATTAGCGCCTCGGCTTTAACCGCCCAGCGACTGCGGATGGATGTGATCTCCTCCAATATCGCCAACGCCGAGACCACTCGGGCCTCCGTGGTAGACGGCAAAGCCGTACCTTACCGCCGTAAGCTCACAGTTCTGGAGACTACCCAGGCTGACAGCTTCGCGAATATACTCGGCTCCAAGATGAGCGGCGGCAATGATGGCGTCAAGGTGAAGTCGATTATTGAGGATTCTTCTCCGCTGAAGCCGGTATATAATCCGAGCCATCCTGATGCAGACGCTGACGGTTATGTCTATATGCCGAATGTGGATGTGACCAAGGAAATGGTGGACATGCTGTCTGCCTCCCGTTCTTACGAAGCGAATGTTACGATGCTGAATGCATCCAAATCGATGGTGACCAAGGCGCTTGAAATTGGCCGTTAGAATGAATTGACTGTCTAGGGGGAGAAGAATTGATACAGAATTTATTGATCGGGAACCAGGCGGTTCAGCCTCTCGCTATGAAATCCGTAGCTGCAGAATCATCAGCCGTGCAAGAGCCGGGACAGAGCTTCGGTTCATATCTGGAGAATGCGCTTAACCAGGTAGCAGATCAGGAACAGCAGGCGAAAGACATGAGTAACAAATTTGTACTGGGAGAGGTCAACATTGATGAGGCTATGATTTCGTCCCAACAGGCATTGCTGAGTTTGCAGTTGACTACACAAGTCCGGAACAAAGTGATTGAAGCCTATCAGGAAATTATGAGAACTCAAATCTAAATAATCCTAGCTACGTTTCGGATGGGGTGACACTGTGAATGAAAGATTGGCCCAGTACCGGGAGAAGATAACCCAGTATTGGAACAGATTCAGCGGTAAACAGAAGATAATGTTTTTCTCCACTCTGTTTATTATCATTATAGTAATCGTAGTTACAACTATGCAGTTATCGAAGGTTGAATATGAGGTTGCTTTTCAGGACCTGGACAGTACCGATTCAGCGGGAGTTATGAGTTACTTGGATACATCAGGGGTGTCTTACCGTTTAAGCCCGGATGGCAAAAGCATCTCCGTTCCCAGCACGGATGCTGCACGTATCAAGATAGCTGTTGGTTCTCAGGGGATCGTTCAGCAGGGCTCGATCGGGTACAAGGTATTCAATGAATCCTCGTCCATGATCGGGACTACAGACAGTGAATTCAATGTTAAATACAACAATGCGCTTAATGGTGAAGTAGAACAGCTGATGAGAAGGATGCAGGGGATTAAAGACGCCAAGGTTCTCATTACCCTGCCGAAGGAGACGGTATTCGCCTCACAAGAGGATCAGGAGAAAGCGCAGGCTTCCGTGGTGATGAGCTTTGATCCGGGATTCAGACCTTCTCAGGAGAATATTGACGGCTACTTCAATCTGGTGAAGACTGCTGTTCCGAATCTTCCCATCGACAACATTACGATCACTAACAACGAGGTGGAGCTGAAACCCACGGCCAAGGGCGGCCAGGCGGGGATCGCAAGCCAAGTTGAAGAGAACTTCGCCCTCAAGAAGAAATTCGAAGATGATGTGAAGCGAGATGTGAAGCAATTCCTGAGTACCCTCACAGGTCCCGATAAGGTCGATGTTCTGGTGTTCTCCAAGCTTAATTTCGATAAGGAGAACAGAAAGGAAGATGTCGTAGTACCGGTGGATGCTGAGAATATGAAGGGGATTGAGATCAGCTCGCAGATTATCAGCAAAACATTCTCGGGCCAAGGGAACACTTCCGGAGGAGTCGCAGGTACAGGATCTGAAGATGTTGCAGGTTATCCTGCGGGGGCTGACACAGGTGCTTCTTCTTCTGAGGAATCATCGGAGACAAGGAACTATGAAGTTACTAGAATCACTAAAGATATTATCGCAAGTCCATATACTGTAAAAGATTTAACCATAAATGTCGCGGTTGAACCACCTGCAGGACAAACAACTTTGGACGATGCTACCTCAGGAGCCATCCAGAACATTCTGGTCAACATTGTCCGCGCGTCCCTGGCAGATTCAGGTATTACTTATACAGACGCCGACCTGACCAAAAAAGTTTCGGTATTCTCACAACAATTTGGAGGTGCCGCTGCCGAGAATACAACCGGCGGACTGGCAACCTGGATGATCTGGGCGATCGGTGCTGCTGCTCTGCTCGTCGGTGCAGGCGGAGGTTATCTAATCTACCGCAGCCGCAAGAACAAGCAGGAGGAAGAGGTGGAAGAAGATATTCCGCTGCAGGTTCCTACCGAGTTCCCTTCAATTAATATGGATAGCGTGACGAATGAAAGTCAGGTCCGCAAGCAGCTGGAAAGTCTGGCGAAGAAGAAGCCGGATGAATTCGTAAATCTGCTCCGCACTTGGCTTGCTGAAGAACAGAGGTGAAGAAATGGCAAAAGCTAGCCAGCAGGGACTCAGCGGCCGTCAAAAGGCGGCGATCCTGCTTATCACACTAGGGCCTGAAGTATCGGCACAAATATTCAAGCATCTGCGGGATGAGGAAATCGAACAGCTGACGCTGGAGATTGCGAATGTACGCAAAGTGGACAGCGGCGAAAAAGAGTCGATCATGTCCGAATTCCATCAGATCTGTCTCGCCCAGGAATATATCTCGCAGGGCGGTATCAATTACGCCAAGGAGATTCTCGAGAAAGCTCTCGGTTCAGCCAAGGCGCTCGAAGTTATCAACCGCCTGACAGCAACGCTGCAGGTAAGGCCTTTCGATTTTGCCCGCAAGGCAGATCCGAACCAGATTCTCAACTTCATTCAGAACGAGAATGTACAGACGATTGCCCTTGTACTCTCTTATCTGCAATTTGAACAGGCGGCCTCCATTCTGTCTTCCCTGCCTCAGGAGAAGCAGGCGGAGGTAGCCAGAAGAATAGCGATCATGGACAGCACCTCTCCAGAGGTGGTAACACAGATCGAACGTGTCCTGGAACAGAAGCTGTCTGCTACAGTAACCCAGGATTATACGAACGCAGGCGGTATCGAATCGATTGTACAGATTCTGAACGGCGTAGACCGCGGTACAGAGCGTACTATTCTCGATTCCCTGGAAATTCAGGACCCGGAGCTGGCCGAGGAAATCAAGAAGCGGATGTTCGTCTTCGAGGATATCGTCAATGTCGACAACCGCTCGATTCAACGGATTATCAAGGATATCGACAACGCGGACTTGCAGCTTGCGCTCAAGGTGGCCAGCGAGGAAGTGCGGGATGTTATCTTCCGCAATATGTCCAAGCGTATGGCCGAGACCTTCCGCGAGGAAATGGAGTATATGGGGCCCGTGCGGCTGCGTGATGTGGAAGAAGCACAGACCCGCATCGTAGGCACGATCCGCAGACTCGAAGAGTCTGGTGAAATTATCATCGCCCGTGGCGGAGGAGATGACATTATTGTCTAAGCTGATCAAACATTCTCAATATATTCCGGTAGATGTGCTGAAGCGTCTTGAACAGGCCAGGCATCATGCAGGTCTGACTGAAGAGCCGGCTCCAGAAGAGCCTCCGGGTGAAGTCCACTACCAGGACCCCGCCAGGGAGGCAGCGGAGCAGTCACGCAAGCAAATGCTGAAGGATGCTCAGGAGTTCGCGGAGAGTCAAGTCCGCAGCGCCTCCGAGGAAGCGGAGAATATTGTGGAATCAGCGCGGACTGAAGCTGAAAAATGGTGGCGTGAGCGCAGGGAACAGGATGAGCTGCTGATCGAAGCCGTCAAATCCGAGGGCTATCAGCAGGGGTACCAGGAAGGTCTGGCTCAAGCAGAGCAGGAGATGTCCCGGCGTCTCGCCGAGATGATGGAAGAAGCGCGGACCGTGCTTCAGGAAGCCTACCGGGCAAGAGATGTAATTATTCAGGAGGCGGAACCCTTCCTTGTGGAGCTGAGCTGCGATATTGCTGAGAAAATCGTGGACAAGCAGCTAACCATAGAACCGCAATTTGCAATGGATCTGATCCGTAAGAATCTGGCCCGCAAACGCGAGCAGGGGCTGATCTCACTCTGTGTCTCTCCTGCACAGTTTGCTTTTGTCAATGCAGCCCGGGAAGAACTCTCGCTTGCGGTGGACTCACAGGCTGAGCTGCAGATTCTCCCGGATTCAACGGTCAGAGATCTGGGGTGTGTGATCCGGTCTTCCTTCGGCAGCATCGATGCCCGTGTCGATACCCAGCTTGCCGAAATCAAAAAAGAACTGCTAAGAATCGCTCTGGACTCGGATGAACACAGAAATGGGGACGACGATGCTTGACAGCAGAAGATACAAAGATCAGCTGCGTAACTTCGATCCGGTAAGGATTAACGGCAAGGTTACACAGGTTATCGGGCTGATGGTGGAGTCGGAAGGGCCTGA
Organism: Paenibacillus sp. FSL H3-0469; assembly: GCF_038051945.1. Classification (NCBI taxonomy): domain Bacteria; kingdom Bacillati; phylum Bacillota; class Bacilli; order Caryophanales; family Paenibacillaceae; genus Paenibacillus; species Paenibacillus sp. FSL H3-0469. The sequence continues at coordinate 1,329,914 of NZ_CP150302.1, read as the reverse complement.
CGCCAGCATCGGTGATGTCTGTTATATCTATCCTGCCAAAGGAAGTAAGCCGCTCCAGGCAGAGGTTGTAGGATTCCGCGATAACAAGGTGCTGCTAATGCCGCTTGGCGAACTGCAGGCTATCGGACCTGGCTGTGATGTGGTGGGCACCGGCAAGCCGCTGAGCGTTCAAGTCGGCTCGGAGCTGCTCGGGAAGGTACTTGACGGACTGGGACAGCCGCTGGACGGTTCTCTGATACCGGCCAGAATGCCGCATAGCTCCACCTTCAACATTCCATCCAATCCGCTTAACCGCCCGCGGGTTGCCGAACCGATCAGTATTGGAGTCCGGGCTATAGATGGACTGCTGACGATCGGAAAGGGGCAGCGTGTAGGGATTTTTGCCGGCTCGGGTGTGGGGAAGAGTACTCTGATGGGCATGATTGCCCGCAACACCTCGGCAGATGTCAATGTGATTGCGCTGATCGGTGAACGGGGCAGAGAGGTGCTTGATTTCATTGAGCGGGATCTGGGACCCGAAGGTCTACAGCGTTCGGTGGTCATTGTGGCCACTTCCGATCAGCCTGCGCTGATCCGGATCAAGGGGGCGCTGATCGCTACTACAATTGCCGAGTACTTCCGCGACCGTGGTCTGAATGTCATGCTGATGATGGACTCGGTAACACGTTATGCGATGGCCCAGCGTGAGGTAGGGCTGGCAGTCGGCGAGCCGCCGGCGATGAGAGGGTACACACCTTCTGTATTCGCCAGTCTGCCTAAGCTGCTGGAACGGGCCGGGACGGGTCCAACGGGCTCAATCACCGCGTTCTACACGGTGCTGGTTGACGGTGATGATATGAACGAGCCGATAGCAGATGCTGTACGCGGTATTCTGGACGGACATATTGTTCTGAACCGGAATATAGCCAACAAAGGACATTTTCCGGCGATTGACGTTCTCGCCAGCATCAGCCGGGTGATGAAGGATATCGCCCCGGAGGAGCAGATTGCTGCAGCCGAGAATGTGAAACGCCTGATGGCCGTATATAAGGATTCCGAGGATCTGATTAACATCGGGGCCTACCAGCGGGGCTCGAACGCGCAAATCGATGAGTCGATGCATTACATCGACAGCATCTGGGATTTCACCAAACAAAAGGTCAACGAGAAGGTAACCCTTAGCGAAGTGCAGCAGACTTTAATTTCACAGTTCTCGAGGAGTTGATTGATCATGAGATTCCATTATACTTTTCAAAAAGTGGTGGACTTGAAGGGTAACGAAAAAACACAGGCAGAGTGGATGCTCTCAAGCGCACTCGGAGAACTGCAGGCACAGGAAAAAAGCCTTGATGAATTAATCGGCCAGCGCAGTACGCTGATGTTGTCCCTGCAAAGTGCAGCACAGCAGAAGACACCGATGGCTAAGCTTCGCGAAATGCAGGATTACGTGGATTATCTCGACAAATGCATTGCCCGCAAGCATTCTGACATTAGCCGGGCACATGTTGAGGTTCAGAATAAGCAGGATCATCTGAGTACGAAGGTTCTGGATGAGAAGGTATGGCTCAAAGCTAAAGACAAAGCACAAACCGCATTTCTGCAGAATATGAGTTTACGGGAACAAAACGAACTGGATGAGATGGCTACCGTCCGCTTCGCGATGAAATCCCTCTAACCCGGGAGGTTTCCGCTAGTGGCAAATAATCAGATGGAATTTGAAGATGAAGGGTCGGCAGGCAAATTAGAGCGTTTCTTGTTCTTGATGATTCCAATCATTTTCACGCTTGTACTGCTTGGGGTATTGTTGACCCTATTTAATATGGATATCCGCAATAACGTGCTGGCGATTGCCAACAAAATTCCTATTATAGAAAAATGGGTGCCTGATCCGCCGGCGGACCCGGCAGCGCCGGGTGATGCCGCAGAGAAGCCAGCAGAGAGCAAAGAACAGGCTGCCAGCTCTGCTAGCACGATTAAAGAACTCAAAGCTCAGCTTGCTGCTGGGGAGGAGAAGCTGAAAAAGGCGGAGGAAGACAAGGCAGCGGAGGTCACCAAGGCAGAAGCGCTTCAAAAGCAGGTGGATGAGTTAAAGACCGCTGCTGAAACGGCCGCAGCCCCCGAAGAGGAGGAAGATCCTTATCTGAAGAAGGTGACGGATCTGGCCAAGCTGTATGCCGGGATGAAGGCCTCCAAAGCGGCACCGATTATGGAGAATTTGACTACCGAAGAGATGGTTCAAATCTTCAGTGTGATGAATAATGCCAGCAAATCGGCCATCCTGGAAAAAATGGATGCCAAGAAAGCGGCAGATGTCTCCATAAAGCTAAAAGAAACCACAAATTCAACCGATATGGCTATTGCAGCCCTGCAATCCCGGCTAAAGCAGGAGACGGGTACGGTAACTCCCAAGCCTTCAGCTAATCTGGATCAGGAGAAGCTAGGCCAGACCTTCACCAGCATGCCCGCTGCGGATGCAGCAGTCCTGCTCGGTTCCATGTACAGCCTTAGTCCGGATAAGGTCATCACTGTGCTGAATACAGTGAGTGACTCGGTCCGCTCCTCCATTCTGGGGGAAATGACCAAGAAAGACAGCAAGCAGACAGCCAAAATCGTCAACCGTCTGATGGGCGGAAAATAAACCTTGAAGGGAGGTGAAAAAGATGAGTATTATTCTACAAACCTTAACCGCAGGCAATCTGGCTGCTTCAGGCGGAACAACGCCAGGAACTACCGGAACGGTTAATCCGGCGACGCCATTTGCCCAGACGCTTGTGCAGAGCATGGTAGGAGTTACGGCTGTCAAAGGCACTGAGACTCCAGTAGCCGGTAATTTGGCTTCATTATTACAAGGACTTCTGAGTGCTGTTCAGGCTAAGGGAGAAGAGGCAGGCAGTACAGATGTCAAGCAAACGAATCTGCTGGAAGGTCTGGTGCAGGATATAGAGAAGCTGGACACCAGTCTGGAAGCTGATCCGGCGCTAATCGCAGCGCTTCAAGGCTGGCTGCTTCAAGTATCTGCTCTTGTGTCCGGTAATCCCTCTACAGGGTCGCAGGATGCTGGATCGACTGCTTCTGAAGCTTCAACAGGCTTGTCACCGCTTGCTCAGAACCCAGAAACCCTGCGCTTTGCCGTTCAGGATGAAGTGAACAGCCTGGTTCAACTGGTTCAGACGGCAGCTGTTAGCGGCGATCAGGAGACTGCTGTCAAAGGAGCGGCACTTCTGAATCAATTCTCGGCTATTATGGCGGAGAGTGCGCCTGTTAATCACAAGTCTATGGCTAACAAGGCTCCAGCAGTTGTTGATACTCCAGCGGTGCCGCTTAAGCAGGCCACGGGAAGCGAGCCGAAGGTGGAAATGTATAGCAAGGCAGATTTGGCAACGGATGTCCGCAGATTACTGGGGGCTTCAGCCAGCACTCGTTCCATGTTGGATGCAGCAGCTGCGGCTGGCAATTCCGAAACGGTAACTGCACCTGAGGGTTCCACTCCTGTTGCCACAGTATTGACTTCCGCAATGAAGGAGACAGTGCATGCCGAAGATCCTTTGCTCGCTGGCGAAGGGACGACTAAGGAGCCGGAGGTTGTAACGGCCGGCCAATTATCCCTGCGGCACGGAATTACTGCACCGCTCAAGGCGGAAGCCGCGCCAGTGCCAGTCCAGCAATTCGCCGAGGAGATGAATACCTTCATCAGCGGTAAGCTTGAGATTGTCAAGAAGGGTGGAGTAGCTGAAGCTACGATCACCTTGTTCCCGGAGAATCTTGGACAAGTTGATGTGAAGATTACCATGCAAAACGGAAATCTGGTGGCACAGTTCATGACCCAGCATGCCGGAACCAAGGATATGCTTGAGCAGCAGATGAGCCAGCTTCGTATGGCCTTACAGTCCCAGGGGCTTCAGGTAGAGCGCCTCGAAGTGACGCAGAACAACAACTCTCCTCAGTCACAGTGGACCGGAGGGCAGGGCCAGCAGACAGGCGCAGGCGGACAGCAGCAAGGCAGACGTTCACGGGAACGCCAGGAAGAATCGGCAGATGCTGTGCTTGCCGCAGAGCTTAATGGAGAATGGAAGGATTGGGTGTCAGCAGCTCAGCAGGACAGTAACCAGAGCGGCGGATTCTCAACCAAGATTTGATGAACAGAACAAGCGAGGTGAAATGATATGGCAACGAATCCCGTGTCTAACAGCAACCAATGGAATTATGTAGCGGATGATAAAACACCCAAGACCACAGGCACCTCTACACTGGGCAAGGATCAGTTCTTGAAAATACTGATTACCCAGCTGCAGAATCAGGATCCGATGCAGCCGATGGAGGATAAGGAATTCATCGCCCAGATGGCTCAATTCTCATCCGTAGAGCAGCTTATGAACATATCCACCCAGCTTACAGCGCTGAATCAGTCCCTTGGCTCTGTATCCGGATTGATCGGGAAGGATATCACCTGGACGGATGCCGAGACGAAATTGCCTAAATCCGGCAATGTTGAATCGATTGTAGTCAGCAGCGGTGTGCAATACGCAGTGGTAGGCAAGGAGCGGATTGCTCTAACGGATATTATGCAAATCCAGAATGCCGGCACTACACCTCCGCCAGGTAGCGAGACACCAGCGCCCAGTGAGACTCCGGCAAGCAACGAGTCTCCGGCAAGCAGTACACCTCCAGCAGGTGGCGGGGAGAGCGGGGAGACAACATGAGCGACAGAATAACCATCGGCCAGTTGTATCCGGCAGCGGTTCATCCTTCCGCTCTGCAGCGTCAGCAATCTGTTAAGGGTTCGGTAGGTCCTGAAGCGTCGTTCGAGAGCGTACTGCAGAAGAATATGCTGAAGTTCAGCAACCATGCAGCCAAACGCCTGGAGCAGCGGGGAATCGAGCTTGGCAGCCGCCAACTGGATCAGATCTCCTCTGCGGTTGACAAAGCAGCCGCTAAGGGCAGCAAAGAATCTCTGATTCTTATGAAGGATATGGCATTGATTGTAAGTGTAAAGAACAGGACAGTTGTTACTGCGATGGACGGCAACTCAATGAAAGACAATGTATTCACACAGATAGACAGTGCAGTAATTATATCTTGATATCGGCTGGTCCTTACTGGAGAGCCGACAGTGGCTGCCGACCGACTGACGCGGCCACCGTTCCAGCTGCATCTTTTTAAATTCTTAAGAGTCAGAAGACTCTATAACCGGGAGGACGATTATTAATGTTAAGATCTATGTACTCAGGGGTTTCAGGTATGCGCGGATTTCAGACGAAGCTCGATGTCATTGGTAACAATATTGCGAATGTTAACACCATCGGCTTCAAGTCAGGACGCGTGATGTTCAAGGATATCATGAGCCAGACCGTTTCAGGTGTTACAGCACCGGTTGATGGCGGACAAGGCGGTGTCAATGCCAAGCAGATCGGTCTTGGGGTGTCCATCGGTTCTGTCGACACCATGCATACAGCTGGGAGTGCGATGACTACCAATAATCCTACAGATCTGCGGATCGACGGAGACGGGTTCTTTCTGGTGAAGCTCACGGGTGACCAGGATGTACCGTTCCTGACCCGCGCCGGAGATTTCCATGTGGATGCCAGCCGGAATCTGATTACATCGGATGGTTTACATGTCGTTGACTCCGGAGGCGAAGTCATTCAGCTCGCTGACGATGTTACGGCATTCTCCATCTCCAGTGACGGAACAATTGTGCAGACGATGGCAGACGGCACAACGACAGCTGGCGTTCAGATCGGTATGGGTAAAGTCAGCAATCCCCAGGGGCTTGAGAAGATCGGCGGCAACCTGTACCGTATGTCCTTAAATGCAAATGCTGAAGGCGCTCTGGAACCGACAACTGCCAATGATGCAGAAGTAGGGACAGGCACCATCGTTGCCGGCCAGCTGGAAATGTCCAATGTGGATCTGACCGGCGAGTTCACGGAAATGATTGTTACCCAGCGTGGATTCCAGGCGAATTCGCGGATTATCACCACTTCCGATGAAGTATTGCAGGAAGTGGTTAATCTGAAGCGTTAAGCTTGAACCATAATATGTAACTTGCTGAATAATAACGTTTTGCCTGCAAGCGGAAATGTTATTGCAGTCGTGGGGGAGGAACTCCTCCCCCTATTTAGGTTAGGAGGCCTGTCATGATTTCGGTAACAAGATTGAACGGGGCGGGGATGTGGCTGAATGCCCTGCTGGTTGAAATGGTTGAGGAATCACCGGACACGTACATTACGCTGGTAACCGGCAAAAGGCTGATCGTGCTTGAAAAGGCCGATGAAGTCATTAGCAAGATCAAGGAATATAACAGGGACATAGGCACACACGCTGCCACCATTAAAGTCCAGTCAATGGAGGAGCTTTCATGAAAAAGATGCTGCCATGGCTCATCACGATATTGCTGGCCGTTACACTTATCGTAGTCGCTGCATTCTTGCTGATGGACAGGTTTTTCCCAAGTGACGGGAATGAAGTGAACAAGGCTGTTCAGAACGTGGAGACGAAGAAGATGACTGCTGATGAAATTGTTAAGATGACGGCCGAAATCCAGGATATCAAAACTAATCTCGCCGATCCCGATTACATCCTTTCAGTTGACATCGCGCTTCAATTAGATTCGGCGGCGTCCAAGGAAGAATTCGAAAAAATAAAATCGATTAAAATAACACCGCTGATTATCAAAGCGATTGCCGATGCCAAACCCGAGGAGCTGAATGGGGCCAGCGGCAAAGATCAGTTCAGCAGCAAACTGGTGAACATCATTAATAAAAACCTGACAGAAGGTTCGATTACCCAGATTGAATTCACCAAATTCATAATGGCACCAATGTAGCTGCAGGCGGGTCTATTCTTTGATAGGGGGGTGATTGAATTGGTTGATGTACTATCACAAAACGAAATTGATGCTCTGCTTGCTGCACTTTCATCCGGTGAAATGGATGCCGACGAACTTAAAAAAGAAGAAACCACTAAAAAGATCCGCTCCTATGATTTCAAACGGGCCGTACGCTTCTCCAAAGATCATATCCGCAGCTTAACCCGGATTCATGATAACTTTGCCCGCTATCTTACAACGTACTTTTCGGCCCAGTTGCGCACCTTCGTGCAGATCAATGTCGTTCAAGTAGAGCAGCTCCCTTATGACGAGTTTATCCGCTCCATTCCCAAAATGACGATATTGAATATTTTTGAGGCCGAGCCGCTGGAGGGCCGGATGGTGATGGAGGTGCATCCGAATATTGCTTTTGCCATGCTGGACCGTCTGCTTGGCGGCTTCGGAACAGCACCCTCCAAAATCAATGCGTTAACTGAAATCGAAACGACTATTATGGAGAGGATTTTCAGCAGATGCTTTGAAAGTCTGCAGGAAGCCTGGAAGACGGTGCTTGATATCCATCCCCGGATGGAGGCGCTGGAAACGAATCCGCAGTTTATGCAGATTGTATCGCCCAATGAAACGATTGCCCTGATCTCCCTCAGTACCAAAATAGGAGACACGACGGGGATGATCAACCTCTGTATTCCGCACGTTGTGCTGGAGCCGATTATGTCAAGGCTCTCGGTGCACCAGTGGTTTGTCTCCGAGAAAAAGGTGCGGGATGAGGTAGAGCTCGAGGCCATCCGGGCCAGAGTTCACCGGGCGCAGCTTCCAATCGTGGCTGAGCTGGGCGAATCGAATTTATCCATTGCTGAATTTCTCGGGCTCAGCATCGGCGACGTGATTTCTCTTAACAAGACGGTGGATTCCGGTCTGTCGATTAAGGTGGGAGACAAGCTGAAATTCATTGGAAGTCCGGGGATGATCAAAGAACGTGTGGCTGTGCAAATAGACGAGATTGTCAGCGAAGGGGTTGAAGAGTTTGACGAGTAAAGATTATTTGTCCCAGGAAGAGATAGATGCTCTTCTTAGACAGTCTGCGGAAGGCAATTTGGCTCCTTCACCGAAGACCGTGGATGATTACTTAACACCTTTTGAACAGGATGCACTGGGAGAGATCGGCAATATCACCTTCGGAAGTGCGGCAACCGCACTCTCTACCCTGCTGGGTAAGAAGGTTGACATTACTACCCCTAAGGTATCCATTATTACACGCGGAGAGTTCGAGGAAGCTTTCCCCAAACCTCATGTAGCTGTTCACGTACAGTATGTCGACGGTTTCCAGGGCATCAATTCTCTGGTTATCAAGATCAGGGATGCGCAGGTCATTGCCGACTTGATGCTCGGCGGGGAAGGAGATCCCAAAGACGAGGAACTGAACGAAATTCATATCAGTGCTGTGCAGGAAGCGATGAACCAGATGATGGGCTCGTCCGCTACCTCAATGTCAACGATCTTCAACAGATTCGTCAACATTTCTCCGCCAGGCATTGACATTCTTAACATGTCTAGCGGAGAAGGTGTAGGCAGTCTGCCGGATGATGAGACTCTAATCCAGATTTCCTTCCGCCTCAAGATCGGCGATCTGATTGATTCCACCATCATGCAGCTGCTGCCTGTACAATTCGCCAAGGATATGGTGACCATGCTGCTTGGCGATGTCAGCCAGGCTGACCAGGAAGCGGCCGTCTCCTCTGCGGAAGCAACGCCGACTCCGCCTCCGGCAGCCGCACCAGCGCCTGCACCGGAACCACCGCAGGCGCCGCCTACAGCTCAGCAGCAGATGCCTGCGCCGGAGGCGGGAGGGTACCCGCCGCAATATCCGCCGCAGGGTCAGGGAATGCCGCCTTATCCGGGAATGCCGGAAGGGGGATATTATTATCCTCCGGCAGGGATGCCGGCTTATGGGATGCAGGGCATGCCGCCTTACGGAATGCCGCCGCAAGGCACGCCCTACCCGCAGGCTCAGCCGCAGAATCCGGCACAGGGCCGTAATGTAAATGTACAGCCTGTGCAATTTGCGAATCTGAGTGCAGGGGCTTTTGGCAATATTGACGAAAATAATTTAAATTTATTGATGGACATACCACTGAAGGTAACCGTAGAATTAGGAAGGACCCAGAAGCAGATCAAAGATATTCTGGAAATGTCGCAAGGTTCAATTATTGAACTGGACAAGCTGGCAGGTGAGCCTGTTGACATTCTGGTTAACAACAAGCTCATTGCCAAGGGGGAAGTCGTAGTTATCGACGAAAACTTCGGTGTCCGCGTTACGGATATCGTCAGCCAGTGGGACCGTATACAAAAATTACAATAAGCATACTTAGGGAGGATTTTGTAAAAATGGCTAACCGAATTCTAATCGTGGACGATGCAGCATTTATGAGAATGATGATCCGGGACATTTTGTCGAAGAACGGATTTGAGGTAGTGGGTGAAGCCCAGGACGGTTCACAGGCTATAGAGAAATTTAAGGAACTGCGTCCGGATCTGATCACGATGGATATCACCATGCCTGAAATGGACGGAATCGCCGCCCTTAAGGAAATTAAAAAAGTAGATGCCAATGCCAAAGTCATTATGTGTTCAGCCATGGGTCAGCAGGCTATGGTTATTGATGCAATCCAGGCCGGTGCCAAGGACTTTATTGTGAAGCCTTTCCAGGCAGACCGTGTCATTGAAGCCATCAACAAAACGCTGGGTATATAGGAACGAGGTATGTTATTTGCTTCCGGAACGCTCGGAGACAGTAGTAATGCCCTGCTGAATTTATTAAAGGTTGTTTTTTTTCTGGCAGTCATTGTTATTCTTATCGTGCTGCTGATCCGTTTTCTGGGACGCCGCAATCAGACTCTGATGAGCGGCCGTTCCATCCGCACGCTGGGTGCGCTGGGGCTGGGTCCGAATAAGTCGATTCAGGTCATTGAGCTGGGCGGCAGCCTCTATCTGATCGGAGTAGGCGAGGACATCACCATGATGGACAAGATCACCGATCCGGCAGAGGTGGCGCTGATTATATCCGCCTTTGAAGACCAGGCCTCAGGAACGGACAACTTCATTTCACCGCTTATCGCCAAAATCAAGTCCAAGCTGCGCGGTGAGGTGCCGTCCCAGGAAATTGAGATTCATGAGACTTCGTCTTTCTATGAGACGCTGCAATCCAAGCTTGCCCTGGCGCCAGAGCGCAAGGAGAAGCTGGAGGAACTGCGCAGGGATGAGGATCTCAGGAAAGAGTCGGAGGATTTATGAAAAAAAAGCTGATTCTTTCTTTTCTGTTGCTTGGTATTTTCAGCGTGCTGCTCCTGCATCCGGTTCATGCTGACCCGATTCCTAATATCAATATCTCGGTGGGGGACAACGATGCTTCAAGCGGAGGGACGAGCTCCATCTCTATCCTGCTGCTGGTAACGGTGCTTAGCATTGCTCCTTCATTCCTGGTGCTGATGACCAGCTTCACGCGGATTGTGATCGTACTGGGGTTCGTGAGAACCTCACTGGGTACACAGCAGATGCCTCCGAACCAGGTGCTTGTAGGACTGGCTTTATTCTTAACCCTGTTCATTATGTCGCCGACGCTGGCAACTGTGAACGAGACGGCCTTACAGCCCTATATGAAGGGCACTCTGACCCAGAGCGAGGCACTGAACAAAGCGCAGGAGCCGATTAAGGAGTTTATGTTCAAGCAGACGAATACGAAGGACCTGCTGCTGTTCATGAACTATACCGGCAATAATGCTACAGTGAAGCCCGCCAGCTATAATGATATTCCTTTAACAGTAATGGTACCTGCTTTTGCAATCGGCGAGATGAAAAAGGCGTTTACCATGGGCTTTATGATTTTTATTCCTTTTCTTATTATTGATATTGTGGTGTCCAGCACCCTGATGGCCATGGGGATGATGATGCTGCCGCCGGTAATGATATCTTTGCCTTTCAAAATTATGCTCTTTGTGCTGGTGGACGGCTGGTACCTAGTAGTCAAATCACTGCTGCTGAGTTTTAACACCTGACTTGTAAGAGGAGGTACATGGGATGAATGCGGAGTTTATTATCGGCCTGGCCGGCCAAGCCGTATATTTAGTGCTGGAGACCAGCGCCCCCATGCTGATTCTTGGTCTGGTGGTAGGACTGATCGTCAGTATTTTTCAAGCCACAACCCAGATTCAGGAGCAGACCCTGGCGTTTGTTCCCAAAATCGTTGCCGTACTGCTTGCTTTACTGCTGTTCGGTCCGTGGATTATAACGAAGCTGGTGGATTTCACCAGCCAAATTCTGGGCAGTCTCTATATGTATATCGGTTGAGTCTATGAATATAGAGACCCTGGTGCAAAGTTTTCCTGTCTTTCTGTTGATTTTTTGTCGAATTACCGCCTTTTTTGTTGTCGTTCCTGTCTTTTCGTCGCAAAGCGTGCCGACAACGTTCAAAATTGGTTTGTCTTTTTTTGTATCGATGGTCATCTTCAGCTCAGGCAGCATGAATATTACAGTTCCGCAGGATCTGGGGTTTATCCTCCTGATTATCAGGGAGGCATTAATCGGGCTGTTGCTTGGGTTTATCGCCTACCTGATGTTTATGACGATTCAGACTGCGGGCTCTTTTATCGATATTCAGATCGGGTTCGGGATTGCGAACGTCATTGACCCGATGACCGGGGCCTCGGCGCCGATTATCGGTAACTTCAAGTATATGATTGCGCTGCTGCTGTTCCTGAGCATGAATGGCCACCACTACCTGCTGGATGCTATTGTATACAGCTATAAATGGGTGCCGATCGATAATGATCTGTTCCTCAAAATGATCGGCGGAAGCTTGTCAGAGTTTCTGATCCGCACCTTTGCTCAATCCTTTATGCTGGCCTTTCAAATGTCGGCTCCGCTGGTTGCTGCACTGTTCCTGACGGATGTAGGCCTGGCCTTCCTGGCGAGAACGGCTCCGCAATATAATGTGTTTGTCATCGGTGTTCCGCTCAAAATCATTATCGGTCTGGCGCTGCTTCTTATACTGATGCCGGGGATGGCTGCGCTGTTCCAGAATCTCTTCGAGATTATGTTCGAGTCCATGCACAACTTGCTTGGCCTCATTGGGAAGAGTCCTTAGGCTACGGTAAGGAGAGATTGTCTTGGCAAAACAGGCAAGATACAAACTGAACCTTCAGCTGTTCGGGGGAGATAAGACAGAGAAAGCCACTCCAAAGAAACGGCAGGATGCCCGCAAGAAGGGGCAGGTTGCCAAAAGTGCTGAAATGTCAGGCGCAGTGGTCCTCTTCTCGGCGTTGCTGTCACTGAGCGTCTTCGGCGGCTTCATGAAAGAACGGTTTATCAAGCTCTACACAGATGTGTTCCAGAACCGGATGATGCTTGAGGTAACACCGGAGAATATCTCTACGCTGTTTAACCAGTACGGGCTGCAGATCCTCATTCTGCTCGCTCCGCTGCTGGGCATCACCTTCCTGCTGGCGCTCGTGGCTAATTTCGCACAGGTAGGCTTCATGGCTTCAGGCGAAGGAATTACGCCTAAGTTCAGCAAGATCAACCCCATCAAAGGCTTCAAAAATATTTTTTCCATGCGTTCCGTAGTAGAGTTCCTCAAATCTATCTTTAAGCTCATCCTGATTGCCTATCTGGTTTACAGTACGCTTTGGGGACAGAAGGAGAGTTTTGCACGCCTCTCGCATGTCGATGCGGAAGGGGCATACGCCTTCGTTGCGAAGCTGACCATGAGCCTGGGCATCAAGATTGCAGCGGCTCTTTTTATAATGGCTGTACTGGACTATATCTATCAGAAATACGAGCATGAGAAGAGTCTCAAGATGTCCAAGCAGGACATTAAGGATGAGTACAAAAAGATGGAGGGCGACCCCATCATCAAAGGCAAGATCAGGGAACGTCAGCGCAGAATGGCGATGCAGCGGATGATGCAGGAGGTCCCCAAGGCTGATGTTATCATCACGAACCCGACCCATTTTGCAGTCGCCCTGAAGTATGACGGTTCCACAATGGAGGCTCCTCAGATTATAGCCAAGGGCCAGGATTATGTGGCACTCCGCATCAGGGAACTGGCCAAGGAGCATGGTGTTGTAACGATGGAGAATAAGCCGCTGGCACGGGCATTGTTCCAGAGAGCGGAGATCGGTGATGTAGTGCCGGCCGATCTGTTCCAGGCAGTTGCCGAAGTGCTGGCCTATGTATATAAGCTTAAAGGCAAGAGGAGATAAGCCGGGGGAGGTTAAGGACATTGAAAGCTAAAGATCTAACAGTTCTACTGGGCATTATCGGTATTGTGCTTATGATGATTCTGCCCATCCCTGTCTGGCTTTTGGATGTACTGTTAATTGTCAATATCTCGATAGCCCTGACCATTATATTGGTCGCCATGAATACCAGAGATCCGTTGCAGTTCTCAATATTTCCTTCACTGCTCCTGATCACAACGCTGTTCCGCTTAGCGCTGAACCTGTCAACAACCAAGCTGATTCTGGCTGATGGCCATGCCGGGGAGGTCGTAGCGACCTTCGGAAGCTGGATTGCCAGGGGACAGATCGCTATCGGGTTCATTGTCTTTCTGATCCTGGTTGTGGTTCAGTTCATTGTTATCACCAAGGGTTCGGAGCGCGTGGCCGAGGTAGGCGCCCGCTTCACGCTGGATGCGATGCCCGGTAAGCAGATGAGTATTGACGCGGATCTGAATGCGGGGATGATAAATGAGCAGCAGGCACGGGAACGCCGCCGTAATGTCGAACGCGAGGCGGATTTCTTCGGAGCCATGGATGGTGCGAGTAAGTTCGTTAAAGGGGACGCCATTGCCAGTATCATCATCCTCATTATCAACCTGATCGGCGGCTTCATTATCGGTATGACCGTTCATGGTATGTCGTTCCAGACAGCACTCTCAACCTACTCTGTCCTGACTATCGGTGACGGTCTGGTCAGCCAGATTCCGGCCTTGCTGATCTCCACGGCTTCCGGTCTCATCGTTACCCGTGCGGCTTCGGAGGGCAATCTGGCCGAGGATCTGACCGGACAATTGCTGTCCTATCCGAAGCTTCTATACATAGTGGCTGCGACCATTGCGTTTCTGGGGTTCTTTACCCCGATTACGATTATGTCCACGCTTCCTTTGGCGGGGCTGATGGCTTATGCGGCTTACAGTATGGGACAGAAGGCAAGCAGGCAGCAGATTGCCGATGAACAACTGGTCGAGGAGAAGCAGATCGAAGAGGTACGCAGTCCCGAAAGTGTTATTAATCTGCTTACGGTGGACCCGATCGAATTCGAATTTGGTTATGGTCTGATTCCTTTGGCGGATACGGGACAGGGCGGCGATCTGCTCGACCGTATCATCATGATTCGACGGCAATGTGCGCTGGAGATGGGTCTAGTCGTGCCGGTTATTCGCATACGCGACAATATTCAACTAAAACCGAATGAATATGTCATCAAAATTAAAGGAAATAACGTTGGCGGCGGTGAATTATTACTTAATCACTATCTTGCCATGAGCCCTGGTTATGATGACGAGTCGATTAGCGGGATTGAGACTATTGAACCATCCTTCGGGCTGCCTGCCCTATGGATCGATGAGTCGGTGAAGGAGCGGGCTGAGTTATCCGGTTATACCGTGGTCGACCCGCCTTCCGTTGTAGCCACGCATTTGACCGAGCTGATCAAACGGTATGGACACGAATTGCTGGGCCGTCAGGAGACGAAGCAGCTGGTCGACAATCTCAGGGAGAATTACCCTGTACTGGTGGATGAACTGATTCCTTCCATTCTTGCTGTAGGGGATGTTCAGAAGGTGCTGGGCAAGCTGCTGCGGGAGAAAATATCCATCCGCGATCTCGTCACCATTTTCGAGACGCTTGCCGATTACGGCACGTATACCAAGGACCCGGATATTCTGACTGAATATGTGCGGCAATCCCTCTCCAGACAGATTACACAGCAGTTCTCTCAGACGGGAGAGACCCTGCGTGTCATTACCGTAGGTCCCGGACTTGAGAAAAAAATTTCCGAGAGCGTGCAGCAGACGGAGCAAGGCAGCTACTTGGCGCTTGATCCGGTCTCTACCCAAACCGTCTATCAGCGGCTTACGGAGCAGATCAACCGTCTCCTGCAATCCGGCCAGCAGCCGATTGTACTGACCTCTCCAACGATTCGCATGTATCTGCGCCAGGTGATTGAGCGGACCATGCAGGATATCCCGGTGCTGTCCTACAGCGAGCTGGAGCCAAACATTGAAATTCAAAGCGTCGGGGTGGTGAACTTATGAGAGTGAAGCGTTATGTGGTCGATACGATGCCTGACGCCATGCATTCGATCCGCAGCGAGCTTGGAAGCGATGCCGTTATTTTAAGCACCAAAGAAATAAAGGTTGGCGGATTCATGGGCATGTTCACGAAAAAGAAGATCGAGGTTGTAGCTGCTGTGGAGAACGGGGCAAAGGCGGCTGCGCAGGAGAAGATTCCTGCACCGCCAATGAACGTACCGCGAAATGCAGTGCCAGAGGCCTATCAGAAGGCTGCCTCAGCCGCTGCTCCTCCTCTCCCGCCGTCTGTGACGGTAAGGGAGGCGGCAGCCGCCAAGTCGTTTGCCGAGATTGCCGCAGCACTGGCTGATCCGCTGGAGCAGGGCGGAGGTGTCGCTGTGATGCCGCCTTTGACCAAGACTGATCCGCCGGATATGCGCACTGAGGATATTGCAGCAGGCCAGCCGTCTGTACCGCAGCCGGAGGAGAGCCGGAAGAAGCTTGGAGCCATCTATGAATCGCTTGCGGCAGAACAGCCTGAACCTGAGAGTGCCTCTGCGACTGAGAGTGATGTCCTGCGGGAGATCCGGGATATGAAGCAATGGATGGAACGTATCGCACGTTATTCCTCAGGGGCTGCCGAGCTGCCGGATGCGCTGGAATCCTTACGTAGCCGCCTGATTGACCAGGAGACTGACGCTGTTCTCGTAGAGGAATGGATCGGATACGTTCTGGAGCGTTACCGTGAGGAAGGAAGCAGCTGGGGACCGGAGCAATTCGAGGCTGTGCTTAGAGAGCAGATTGACGGTTTTCTGGCGGGACGAATTGCCGGCGGTATTGCCCCGGATACGCGGATTGTATATATTGCCGGGCCGACAGGGGTCGGCAAGACGACAACGATCGCCAAGCTGGCAGCGGAGCAGCTGTTCAAGCAAGGCCGTAAGGTTGGGCTGATTACCTCGGATACTTACCGGATATCGGCCGTTGAACAGCTTAGAACCTACGCCTCCATTCTCAACATGCCGCTGGAGGTTGTGCAATCGCCGGGTGATCTGCAGCGGGCGATGTTCCGGCTGGAGAGCTGTGATCTGGTGTTAATGGATACTGCCGGACGGAATTACCGCAATGAAATCCTGGTGGCTGAACTGCAGAGCCTGCTCGCCAAGGAGCTTAAGAGCGAGACCCTGCTGGTGCTGAGCCTGACCTCCAAGAGTCGTGACATGAAAAAGATTGCAGAGCACTTCGGCAGATACCAGCTGGACAAGGTAGTATTCACTAAGCTGGATGAAACGGGCAGCTATGGCCCGCTGTTCAATGTCTTGAATGATTACCCGCTGAAGCTCTCTTATATTACCAACGGACAAAATGTTCCGGATGATCTTCTTATGGCCACTGGGGAGCAGATTGGCGGCATGCTGCTGGGAACAGGGGGCGGGTGATGGACCAGGCGCAGGCATTAAGGCGGCTGGTCTCCAGCCAGGATACGAGGCAGGCTCCCGGAAGCGGTGCCTCCGCCCGGATCATCACAGTATGCAGCGGGAAGGGGGGCGTCGGGAAGTCGAATTTCACCCTTAACTTCGCGCTTGCGCTGAAGGCCATGGGCCGGAGAGTGCTTTTGTTCGATGCCGATATCGGCATGGCCAATATTGATGTCCTTATGGGAGTCTCCTCCAGATACAATCTGTACCACCTGCTCAAGCGGGAGGCGGAGATCGGACAGATCATTCAACTCGGACCGCAAGCGTTACCCTTCATTGCAGGGGGCTCCGGGATGGACGAGCTGTTCACACTCTCTGAGGCGGATCTGAACTACTTTACCACACAGATTGCAAGCATTGCCGATACCATGGATTTTATCCTGTTTGACACAGGGGCGGGGCTGTCCAAGGAAACGATGAAATTCATCACTTCTGCCGACGACTGCCTGGTGGTGACCACGCCCGAGCCTACCGCAATTACAGATGCGTATGCACTGATGAAGGTTGTTCATAATAGTCATCCGGAGGTCTCGTTCAGGCTGATTGTCAATCAGGCAGGGGATGAACGGGAGGCACGGGCCACCAGTGACAAAATTAGGATGGCAGCCAGCCGCTTCCTGCAGCTAGAGCTTCCCTTCCTCGGTTACATCAGCAGTGACCCGCATGTAGTACAGGCCGTTAAGAAACAAATTCCATTCTCAGTGGCTTTTCCGAACAGTATTGCAGCCAGGGATGTGCAGAGGCTTGCGCAGAGCTATCTGGCTGTGGATTCAGTAGAAACCGCTAAAGTACAAGGCATCAAGGGATTCATCAGCAAGTGGTTGAAACGAAACAGATAATTGTTCTGAATTTGAGGGACAGAGGTGGAAAAGCTATGAGGCCATATAAAGTTCTGGTTGTTGATGATTCTGCATTCATGCGCAAAATCATTTCGGATTTAATAGAGAATGATGCCGACTTTCAAGTCACAGCGACAGCTGCCAACGGACGCGAGGCGATTGAGAAGGTGAACGAGCTTCGTCCGGATCTCGTAACCATGGATGTGGAGATGCCTGAGATGAATGGCCTGGAGGCGCTCAAAAGTATCATGGCCCAGCGTCCGCTCCCGGTAATTATGCTGTCCGGCATCAATGAAGAGGGTATGAAGGAGACGATTCTGGCCTTGGAGTGGGGGGCTTTCGATTTCATCCGAAAGCCGTCCATTTCAAACTCCCAGGATATCATCGCTGTCGGAGAATCCCTCCGGGAGCAGATGAAAGAGGCCATGATGGCGCGTGAGCGCCGTGAAGCCCGCGCTTCCGCCGTCAAGTTGCCTGAGCCTCCTCCTCCCGCTGCCGAACTGCCTGCTCCGCGGGCTGTTGTGGAACCGGTGAGGCGGAAGCTGGAGCCGTCCAAGAAGGAGGCGGATAAAGCGCCGCTTCAGGGCACGGAGAAGCCGAGGGCCAGAGCGCCGCTTGAACCGCCGGCTGACAAACGGAAGCCGGAAGCCCGCACTGAGCCGCCCAATGCAAAGCGGGTGGTCAAGCCTGCACCAGCAGTGCCCAAACCGGCTCCCGACAGGCTCAAAGGCCGCTCCCACCAGGAGGCGCAGGGCAGCGGATGGGCTGGACAACGGGCGGCTGCTGAAATTGCTGCTGGCTCATTCGTGGAGCCTCCTGCAGCAGCAGGAGGCCAGACAAGCGGAAGCCGGAGCGTGCGCAAGCTGGTGGCTGTAGGCTGCTCAACCGGAGGTCCGAGAGCGCTGAAGGCGTTCCTAGAGAACATCCCTGGCGACTTCCCGGCACCGATTGTCATTGTCCAGCATATGCCGCCTAACTTCACCAAGTCGCTGGCCCAGCGCCTGAATACCTTTAGCGCACTGGAAGTCGCTGAAGCGGAACACGGTATGGTTCTCCGGCAGGGAGCGGCGTATATTGCCCCCGGCGGCTATCACCTGACAGTGGTACCTGCGCCTGGCGGCCAATACATGGTAGAGCTTACTAAGGAAGAGGTCCGCAATGGACATCGTCCTTCTGTAGATACACTGTTTGAATCGGTATTGCAGCTTACCTCGCTGGAACGTCATGCCGTCATTATGACGGGGATGGGCAGCGACGGAGCACGGATGATGAAAGCACTCTATGATTCGGGGGTGACATCTACCTTTGCAGAGAGTGAAGAAACCTGTGTGGTTTACGGAATGCCGAGGTCTGCAGTAGAGTTGAAGTGTGTAAGACACATCCTGCCTTTGCAAGAAATTGCTCCAAGGCTGGTACAAGCCGTTAAATAATGGAATAGCGAACTCGAAGGGGAGGTACCCGCTCATGGACATGAACCAATACTTATCCATGTTTATTGATGAGTCAAATGATCATCTTCAGTCTTTGAACGATAGCATGATGGGGCTGGAAGCGAATCCGGAGGATCTGAGTATTGTTCAGGTGATTTTCCGCTCCGCCCATACCTTGAAAGGTATGGCGGCTACAATGGGTTTTGAAGATTTGGCTTCGCTTACGCACCAAATGGAGAATGTGCTCGATCTGGTGCGCAATAACAAACTGCGGATGCAAGACTTCATTTTTGATACCCTGTTCAAAAGTATTGACGCTCTGGAATCCATGGTGGAGGATATTACCGGCGGGGGAGCGGGCAAGGCCGATGTAACAGCCATTGTCTCGTCCCTGCAGGCCATCGTTCGCGGAGAGGTTCCCTCTGCCGGCAATGCTTCTGCTGAAGTCACGGCTGCTGCGTCCGGCAATGCCAGCGCGGCCCAGGTGTTCCTGGATGAATTCCAGTACTCTGTGCTGGAGCAATCCCTTCAGGAAGGCCATCAGGTGCTTTATGTGGATGTGGCGATCCGCAAGGACTGTCAGCTCAAAGCCGTACGTGCCTATATGGTCTTCGACCTTCTGGAGCGTTCAGGAGAAGTCGTGAAATCCTTCCCTTCGGTTCAGGACATAGAACAGGAGAAATTCGATTACGGATTCTCCCTCTACTACATAACCCAAAAGGATGCAAGTGAAATTCAGAAGATGATTCTGAATCTGTCGGAGATTGAAGCGGTCACCGCTGTGGCGCTTGATCAGGAGTCACTTCGCCAAATGGGACAAGACACTGCAGCAGCTACAGCCGAAGCGCCTGCCTCGGCTCCGGTGCAAGAGGCTGCTCCGGCAGCAGCTGGTAATGCTTCCCCTGCGGCTTCTCTGCATCCCAAGGAAGAGAACGGCAAAGCTGCCCCGGCCCGGGCTGGAGGAGCGCCGTCGCCTTCCCGCACCATCCGTGTTGATATTGAGCGGCTGGATGTGCTGATGAATCTGTTCAGCGAGCTGCTGATTGACCGTGTCCGGCTGGAGCAGCTGGCCTCAGAGGTGCAGAACGGTGATCTTACCGAAACGGTCGAACATATGGGCCGGGTGAGCGGAGATTTGCAAAATATAGTCATGAAGCTCCGTATGGTTCCGGTAGATACCGTATTTAACCGGTTCCCGCGGATGATTCGCGATTTGGCGAAGTCGCTGGACAAGAAGGTAGATTTAATCATCACCGGAGCCGATACGGAGCTTGACCGTACGGTGATTGATGAGATTGGCGATCCGCTGGTGCATCTGCTGCGCAATGCAGTGGATCACGGGATTGAATCGATCGCGGACCGGGTTGCTGCCGGAAAGCCGGAGACAGGCACTGTGCAGCTGCGGGCCTTCCACAGCGGCAATCATGTCTTCATTGAGATTGAAGAGGATGGCAAGGGCATCTATCCGAAGAATGTATTGGCCTCTGCCGTCAAAAAGGGTGTGATTACCCAGGAGCAGGCGGGCACGATGACAGATGACGAAGCGTACCAGCTGCTCTTCGCGCCTGGATTCAGTACAGCTGAGGTCATCTCTGACGTATCGGGCCGGGGCGTGGGTCTCGATGTGGTCAAATCCAAAATCTCTTCCCTGGGCGGTAACGTCACCATCTATTCAACACCGGGCAAAGGCACGAATTTCTCCGTTCAGCTTCCGCTGACCCTGTCGATCATTGCAGCGATGCTGGTTCGGCTGGGCTCCGAGAAATATGCCATTCCGCTCTCTTCCATCGTGGAGACTGGAATTGTGAAGCAAGCCCAGATCCGCACCATTCACGGCAACCGGATGCTGGAGTTCCGGGGCAGCCATATTCCGCTGGTCTCCCTGAGCAAGATCTTCTCCATTCCCGACTATGATGAAAGCACGGAAGAGGAGACGGAGATCGTGGTTGTCCGCAAAGGAGAAAGGCTGGTTGCCTTGGCTGTGCAGGACTTCATTGGCCAGAACGAAATCGTAATCAAGAACCTCGGCAAGTATCTGCCTGAGGTACAGGGAATTTCCGGAGCCACGATTCTTGGAGACGGGCAGGTAGCGCTTATTATCGATCCGAATGCTTTTATCAAATAATCAGGTTAGAACAGGGAGGCTCATTCCATGGCTGAAGATATCAAAGTAATTGTATTCAAGCTTGGCACTGAAGAATACGGCATTGAAGTAGAGAAGGTCCAGACGATTGAACGTATGATGCCGATTACCCGCGTACCGAAGACCTATTCCTTCATCAAAGGTGTGATTAATCTGCGCGGCGTCGTGATTCCGGTTATCGATCTGCGCGGACGCTTCGGCATTGAGGAAGCGGAACACACGGATCAGACCCGGATCATTATCGTCAATGTGAATGAGATGGAAGTGGGCTTCATTGTCGATTCAGCCAACGATGTCATTGACTTGAACCGTGACATTATCGATGTACCGCCGGATGTTGTAGGGGGCATCAAGGCGAAGTATCTGGACGGGGTGGCCAAAATTGGGGATGACCGTCTGCTGATTATGCTCAACCTGTCTGAAGTACTGAACAAGAGTGAAATCGTGCAGCTGGAAAGCCTGGAGGGCTAGCCTATGGAGCTATTCAAGAATTTCAAAGACTTCAAAATGGATGTGCTTAAGGAAGTCGGGAATATCGGGGCCGGCAATGCAGCCACCGCCTTGTCCCAGCTGCTCAATAAGCCGATTGACATGGCCGTGCCTAAGGTACAGCTGCTCAGCTTCGAGGAAATCACCGATAAGGTGGGCGGAGCGGAGGAGCTGGTATACGCGGTATTCCTGCGTGTGGAAGGTGAAGCCCCGGGCAACCTGTTCTTCATTCTTACCCCGGAAGCGGCAAGCAACCTGCTCAGCCGGATTGCCGGCATTGAAGTCTCCGGCGGCGGTGAGCTGAGTGAGATGGAATTATCCGCACTAAGCGAGATCGGCAATATTCTGGCCGGTTCTTATCTCTCTTCCCTGGCGGATTTCACCTCCCTGACCATGTATCCGACAGTGCCGGCGCTTGCGATGGATATGGCCGGAGCCATTCTTGGCTACGGGCTGCTGCAGTTCGGTCAGATGGGCGATGATGCGCTGCTGATCGATACGACTTTTTTAGAAGGCCAAAATGAAATTGAAGGACAATTCTTCCTTATTCCCGATCCGGAATCGTTCCCCAAAATATTCAAGGCTTTAGGAGTACCGTTCGACAATGATTGAAGAGCAGAGCATCATTAAAGTAGGTATGGCGGATTTGAACGTAGGCAGCCAGGACAGCCTTATTCGTACGACCGGTCTTGGCTCCTGCGTAGGTCTGACTCTGTTTGATCCCGGTAAAAAGCTGGCGGGGATGGCTCATGTCATGCTGCCTTCGTCAGAGATTGCCCGGGAGGGACAGCTGAATATCGCCAAGTTCGCAGATACTGCTGTGCCTGAGCTTTTAGCCCGCCTGCTGGGGCTGGGGGCGGTTAGAAGCCGGATTGTGGCCAAGATGGCCGGAGGCTCGCAGATGTTTGCTTTTGCCGGAGGGAGTGACACCATGAGGATCGGGCCTCGGAATGTGGAATCCTGCAAGCTTGCTCTTGAGAGCCTTCATATTCCGCTTATCGCGGAGGACACGGGCGGCAATTATGGGCGCACGATAGAAATCTCCTGCAATACCGGAGTCATTTTTATCCGCAGCGTTCAAAAAGGCCCGAAGGAAATTTAGCCATGAGCAGGAAACTATTGCTGAATATTGTGGCCGGACTGATCGGATTTGTACTAACCTTCCTTGCGAACAACGGACAGAACCTGCTGGGTACCAGCCTGATCCGGGGCATGTACGGATTTATTATCTGGTTTGTGCTTGCTTTCTGCCTGAGATGGGTATTGGGTTTTATTATCGGAAAAGAATCCTCAGATCCGGAAGCCGGTTTGTTCGATAACGGAGAGTCTCTTGGCGTGAAGCTTGATATTAGTACACCTGAAGAGGATCAGGAGCTCAAGGACCTGCTCACCCCAAAACGGGAGGCGGTCAGTGAAGAGCCAGGGGGATTCACGCCTTTGCAGCCTCCGAAGCTAGTCTCTATGAAAGATCCTGAAGAATTGGCCAAGGCCGTTCGTCACCTGAAAGAAGAATAAGCGAGTGCTGCGGCGAAAGTCCGTCATCTTGCGCCGCATGTTTGCCCGCTGACTAAACTTTGGGAAGGGTGAAAGCCGTTGAACGAGCGTAAAGCAGCTCAGTCGGAAACAGATATGCTTTGGGAGCAGTGGAAAGAGCACGGCGATCCTGAAGCTAAAAAAAAGCTGATTGAGAGTTATCTCCACATTGTTGATTACGTGTCCAGCCGTCTGGCAGTAGGACTGCCCAAAAACGTCTCCAAGGACGATTTGGCCAGCAACGGCGTCATGGGACTCATTGATGCCATCGAAAAATTCGACTACAAGCGGGGGCTTCAATTCCAGACCTATGCATCGTGGCGGGTACGGGGAGCAATCCTTGATTCTCTGCGGCAAAGTGACTGGGTTCCCAGATCCGTACGCGAAAAAGCGAAAAAAATCGAGGATGCCTACCAGCAGCTGGAGCAGAAGTATTTGAGGTCAGTAACTGATGATGAAATGAGCCAATATCTGAATATTTCGGAAACGGAGTTTCAGACGATGCTGCAGGATGTCGCAGTAATGTCGCTCTGTTCATTGGAAGATCCTATACGCGAAGAAGAATCAGAGACAAGAATGTCCATATTGGTAGATGACAAGGCCAAGAATCCGGACCGTAAAGTGAATGAGTTCTATCTGCGGGATACGCTAACCAAAGGCATCGAGAAACTAACAGTGAAAGAACGGACCGTCGTGTCCCTTTTATATTATGAGGATTTATCTTTAAGCGAGATTGCGGAAGTGATGTCACTGTCTCCTTCGCGAATCTCCCAGCTTCATTCCAAAGCTATTTTGCGGCTAAGAGGAACACTTGAGAAGAACCGGGACCTTCTAATGCAAAATGATTAACCGGGTGACGGTGACAAGGGGGAGCAGAAATTGATCGGTCAATATGTATTGAGCCAATACCTGAGCATTACTTTTTCGGAGGATAAGGGGATCGCTTACCTTCAGTTCACCAAGAAGGATGAGAATTTCACCTGTTCGGTCGAAGACCTTGAGAGCTTCCTGTTCAGTCACAATATTCGTTTCGGTATCCAGCATGATATTGTTCAGCGGATTAGCAGTAACCCGGAAGAATATTTCTGGAACCGGGTGCCTATCGCGATTGGACAGCCTGCTGTCAACGGTAAGGACGGCCGGGTTGTGCTGACCGTTGATATGGAGGAGGACCGCAAGCCTCTGGAGAAAGAGGATGGCAAAGTGGATTACAAAGAGCTGGTCCGGCTGCATAACGTAAGGAAGGGCCAGCTTATTGCCAAGGTTATTCCGGCAGAGAACGGCGTGAGCGGAAAAATGGTAACCGGGGAAGAGCTTCCGTTCCGGGCAGGGAAGGAGGCTCATTTCAAAGTAGGCAAGAATGTGGTGGTGGATCAGGAAGAGACCTCCATGTATTCGGCGATTGACGGATTGGTTACGCTGACAGACAAGGGCAAAATCAATGTATTTCCGGTGTATGAAATCAATGGGGATGTGGATTACAGCACAGGCAATATTGATTTCGTGGGCACGGTGGTCATCCGCGGCAATGTGCTTACCGGCTTCACCGTCAAATCGGCAGGAGATATCCGTGTGGTCGGCGGGGTAGAGGGGGCCGAACTGATATCGGGCGGGTCCATCGAGATTACGGGCGGCATCATCGGATATAATAAAGGCCACGTAAGCGCCGGTAAAAATGTTAAGGTCTCGTTCATCCAGGAGGGCAATGTTGTGGCCGGGGAGGATATTATCGTCTCCCAGAGCATTATGCATTCCAGCATCCGGGCAGGTCATGATGTTCTGTGCAACGGGGCCAAAGGCTTAATCGTCGGCGGTATCGTACAGGCAGGTGAGCGCGTGATTGCCCGTACCATCGGCAATACCATGTCTACAGCTACAGCGATTGAAGTGGGCGTTGTTCCCGAGCTGAGAAATGAGATCAACGAACTGCGCCAGGAGCTGCGGCAGCTTCTCGAGAATGAGGACAAGACCAATAAGGCGTTGTATCTGCTTAATCAGCTGGCGAACAATGGGCAGCTATCGCCGGACAAGGTGGCGCTTCGCGTCAAGCTTAATGCCACCAAGCAGTCCCATATGCGTGATGAAAAGAGAATTAAAGAGCGTGTGCTGGAGATCGAGCGCATGCTGGAGGACACCGGCAGAGCTAAGGTTGATGTCGTCAAGACGATCTATGGAGGCTCCAAGATCGTAATCGGCAGATACACGAGGTTCGTCAAGGACCCGACGGAGCGGGTAACCTTCATTTATAGTGAAGGGGATATATCTATCATACCGTACGTTTAATCAGGCGGGCAGCCGTGGCGGCCTGCCATTCCTTGATTCTGAAACCAATGAGCGGAGAAGAGGGATCTTATGAGTCTGAAACCGGTGGAACTGCAAATTGCACTGCCCCGTACCCATGATGCGGGCAAAGTTCAGAACAACCTTCAGCAGCGTCCTGCACTCGACCAGCAGCAATTGGCAGGCCAGAATGTTAAGCATAGCCAGGAAATCTCGCTGCGCAGCACTGAGGTTGACGAGTCTGCCGAATCGGCCCTGCGGGACGGCGGCAATGGGAACGGCTCTGGCAGTCAGCCTCATCCGCGCAAACCGGACAAGCAGGAGAACACCCATGATGCCGAACATCCCTATAAAGGGCACCGTATTGATTTCAGTCTCTGATTGGGACAGGATAACCGCAAATGCAGTTAAGGCATCCTACGAATTAAACGCAGAAGGAGATTACACACTTGGAACCATGGGTATACATCGTGCTGGTAGGCGTAGTTGCTATTGTTTATGCCCTGCGGCTGCCGGCCAGGACGGGTAAGGAAGATTCGGAGAAGAAGAGCCTGAAGGAGACGGAGGCAGCTCTGGAGCTCTACATGGCCGATATCGAACATGAGAACTCCGAGCTGCTGAAGCTGGTGGGCAGCATTAAGACACAGTCACAGAGCAATAAGGCAGCCCTTCAGGAAGAAATCGGTGTACTGCGGGAGCAGGTGGGCGAGCTGCAGAAGAGCCTGCTGCTGATGGATGCGCGTCTGACTGCGGAAGAGAAGGGATTGCTTCAGCTGGCAGCTACCTTCTCTCGGGAAGCTTCGTCCGGCCATGCGGAGAAGCCTCAGGGCACGGAGCAGGCAACTGAGGCAGTATCTCCTGTTAAGCCAAGACCCGTGAGCTCCATTAAGCTGCGGTATCCCCGGCTGTTCGAGCTGCATGAGCAGGGGAAATCGATCGACTCTATCGCTAAGACCGCCGGTCTTCAGCGGGGCGAGGTGCAGCTGATCCTGCAGCTTGCCCAGCAGGAGGAGTCCATATGATGAAAAACCGGTTCTTTATGCTGGGATTAGGGATCGGGCTGATAGCCGGTGCACTGCTGCTGCAGCTGATGATAGCCGGGCGGGCGGCGCCTCTGACCAAAGAAGAGCTGATCCGGCAAGCGGCTAGTCTGAACCTTACCGTTCTAGATCCGGCAGAAGCTGCCGCAACAGCAACGCCGTCCCCGGAGAAAGCGGCCGAGACTGAGGCATCCGGGGCGCCAGCAGCAACACCAGTAACACCAGCATCTACGCCTGTTGTCCCGCCCAAGCCGGCTGCAGTGCCAAATGCCGCAGCGACTCCGGGCAAGCCTTCTGCTCCTGCGCAGCCGCAGAGCACCGCAGCACCTGTTACCAAAGCTCCGGCTACGCCTGAAGCGCCTGTGGCTGCGGTGGACGGGGCAATCACTCTAAAGATCCCCACTGGAATTACCCTCGCTCAGACAGCAGATTTACTCGCGGAAGCCGGGGTAATTGAGGACAAGAATAAGTTCCTCAAGACGGCAAACAGCCGTAAGGTGAATACTATCATTCAATACGGCAGCTACAGCTTCACCAAGGGAGAGAGCATCAACTCCATTATTGACAAGCTGATTACCGTAAAAAAGTAATCGTTGCATAGGTTGTTTTATTATGATATATTAATTGACGGTGTTAAAACACACGCCGGTTGATTTCGGTAAGGGGTGCTTTCTTCTGAAGAAAGTCTTGCTGAAAGATGACGCGCGGCGGAGGAGACACACAATAAACCAAACTTAGGAGGTGTGTGAAGATGGCAGTAATCTCCATGAAGCAGCTTCTCGAAGCTGGGGTACACTTCGGTCACCAGACTCGTCGTTGGAACCCAAAGATGGATCGTTATATCTTCACTGAAAGAAACGGAATTTACATTATTGACTTGCAAAAAACAGTCAAGAAGGTAGAGGAAGCTTACAACTTTGTAAAGAGCGTCGCTGGCGACAACGGCACAATCCTATTCGTAGGAACAAAGAAGCAGGCTCAGGATTCCGTGAAAGAAGAAGCTGAACGTTCGGGTATGTTCTTCATTAACCAGCGTTGGCTCGGGGGTACCCTGACTAACTTCCAGACCATTCAGAAGCGTATTGACCGCCTGAAGAAACTGGAAGCATGGGAAGAAGACGGTACCTTTGCAGTATTGCCTAAGAAAGAAGTTATCCTTCTCCGCAAAGAGAAAGATCGTCTTGAGAAATTCCTGGGCGGTATCAAGAACATGAAAGGTCTTCCAAGCGCGCTGTTCATCATTGACCCGCGTAAAGAGCGCATTGCAGTAGCAGAAGCTCGCAAATTGGGTATTCCAATCGTAGCTATCGTTGATACTAACTGCGATCCGGACGAAATTGACTACGTAATTCCAGGCAATGACGACGCTATCCGCGCCGTGAAGCTTTTGACTGGTAAGATGGCTGATGCTGTTGTTGAAGCTCATCAGGGCGAAGACACAACTACAGCTTAAGTAGCAACCGGAACATATAAATAAGAACTTAAATGAAAAGGGTGGTTGGCAGGTGGATAACCTCTCACTGCCCTTTTTTTAAAATGCAAGTAAGTATCGCTAGATGTCCCCGCATGACAACGACTATGACCCTGGAGGGAATAACAATGGCAGTAGATGCAAAAGCAGTGAAGGAACTTCGCGAAAGAACAGGGGCAGGAATGCTCGATTGTAAGAAAGCTCTGGAAGAAGCAAACAACGATATCACCAAAGCAGCTGAATTGCTTCGTGAAAAAGGTTTGTCCGCAGCAGCCAACAAAGCAGGTCGTATTGCTACTGAAGGTACTGTAGAATCCTATATCCACGCTGGCGGCCGTATTGGCGTTCTGGTAGAAATCAACTGCGAAACTGACTTCGTAGGCAAAACGGATTCCTTCAGAGAATTCGCACGCGATATCGCTATGCAAATCGCAGCAGCGAACCCGCTGTATGTCCGCCGTGAAGAAGTACCTTCTGCAGACGTAGAGAAGGAAAAAGAAATTCTTAAGGCACAAGCGCTGAACGAAGGCAAGCCTGAGAAGATCGTTGAAAAAATGGTGGAAGGCCGCATCAGCAAGTTCTATGAAGAATATTGCCTGATGGAGCAATCCTTCGTTAAAGACCCGGACAAGACAATCTCCCAGCTGCTGAATGAAAAAATCAGCACCATCGGCGAGAACATCACGATCCGCCGCTTCGTTCGTTTCGAACTGGGTGAAGGTCTTGAGAAGAAAGTCGATAACTTCGTAGAAGAAGTTATGGCACAAGTAAAACAATAATAACTGCAGGTCATTGAATAAGAACTGAATACAGGCAAGCATCAAAAGAGCGGAACACATACAAGTAGTGTTCCGTCTTTTGTAGAAAGTGAGGGTATATAATTGGAACAACCGGTATTTAAGAGAGTAGTCCTTAAGGTAAGCGGTGAATCGCTCGCCGGACAGAATGGCTATGGCATCGATGCCGATACGATCATCTCTATTGCAGAGCAGGTCAAGGAAGTCGTGGAGCTTGGAGTTCAGGTTGCGATTGTATGCGGCGGTGGCAACATCTGGCGCGGAATCGCCGGAAGTGCAAGCGGTATTGACCGGGCAACGGCCGATTATATGGGAATGCTGGCAACAGTGATGAACTCGCTGGCATTGCAGGACGCTCTGGAGCAGATTGATGTCCCTACCCGGGTTCAGACCTCTATCGCCATGCAGCAGATTGCTGAGCCCTATATCCGCCGCCGGGCCATCCGGCATCTGGAGAAGGGCCGCGTAGTTATTTTTGCCGCAGGGACAGGGAATCCGTTCTTCTCGACCGATACTACGGCAGCGCTTAGAGCAGCCGAGATTGAAGCCGAGGTTATCCTCATGGCCAAGAATAAGGTAGACGGAGTCTACTCAGCAGATCCGTTCAAGGACAGCACAGCCGTTAAATACGAGCAGCTGACTTACATGGATATTCTGAACAAAAACCTGGGAGTTATGGATTCTACCGCTTCCTCACTCTGCATGGATAATAATATACCGCTCATTGTGTTTGCTATTACAGAGCAAGGCAATATTAAGCGCGTCGTTCTCGGCGAAAAGATCGGGACGATCGTTAAAGGGAGTGTAAATTAAATGCCACAATCGGTTAAGAAGAATGCTGAAGAGCGTATGGAAAAAGCGATTCTCTCGCTGAAACGCGACTTGGCAACACTGCGGGCAGGACGCGCTTCGACGTCGCTGCTGGATCGCATCCAGGTTGAGTATTACGGTGCTCCAACTCCGATCAATCAGCTGGCTAACATCAGCACACCGGATTCCCGGACGTTGCTGATCCAGCCGTGGGACAAAACCTCAATGTCAGACATCGAAAAGGCGATTATGAAATCCGACATCGGGATTACACCAGCCAATGATGGTACGATCATCCGCCTGTCGATTCCTCCGCTTACCGAAGAACGCCGCACTGAGCTGGTGAAATTCACCAAGAAGTTCGGTGAAGAAGCTAAGGTAGCGATCCGCAACATCCGCCGCGATGCCAACGATGACATCAAGAAGATGGAGAAGAACGGCATTTCAGAAGATGAATCCCATGGACATCAGGAAGATATCCAGAAATCAACGGATAAGTTCATAGCTGAAGTCGACAAAGTGCTCTTGTCCAAAGAAAAAGAGATTATGGAAGTATAACGAAATTCATGAGACTTCAGGCCCCTCCGTTAATGGTGGGGTTTGTCTCTTTCTGATAAGAGCTTGGAGGAAACGGAAATGATCAAACGGATTCAAGAATGGCTGAGCCGTAAAGACAGGCAGGAGCCAGTCGAGATTTCACCGGATAATATTCCCCGGCACGTAGCGATAATTATGGATGGCAACGGGCGCTGGGCGAAACGGCGCGGTATGCCCCGGGTTGTGGGCCATCAGAACGGGATGAAGGCAGTCAAACGTGCTACGATTGCAGCGAATGACCTCGGAGTAGAATTTTTGACGCTGTACGCTTTCTCTACGGAGAATTGGAGCCGGCCGAAGGATGAAGTGGATTTCCTGATGCGTCTCCCCGTTGAATTCCTGGCGATTGAACTGGACGAATTAATTGAAAAGAATGTACAGGTTCGCGTAATGGGTGATACCGACTCGCTGCCTTCCCATACGCGCAAGGCGATGGAAGAAGCGGTGGCCCGCACACAGAGTAATACTGGACTTATTTTGAATTTTGCACTCAACTATGGCGGGCGCAAAGAGATAGAGAACTGTATGCGCGACTTGGGCAAGGATATCCAGGCAGGAATCCTGTCACCTGAAGAAATTACTTCAGAGCTGATTGACAGCAGAATGTTGTCCAGCGGCTTGCCTGATCCTGACCTGCTGATTCGTACCAGCGGAGAGATGCGGCTCAGTAATTTTATGCTGTGGCAAATCGCATACAGTGAATTTTGGTTTACGGATGCATACTGGCCGGAATTCGACAAGGCGCATCTGATGCAGGCTGTGGCTGAATATCAGCGCCGCACACGCCGTTATGGTGGATTGAAGTAGCCTGATGGGAGAGGGATTCTTTGAAGCAGCGATTGATTACCGGAATTGTTGCCGGAGCCTTGTTTTTAGGGTTATGCTATTGGGGCGGCTGGCCGTATCAGCTGATGCTGACTGCCATGGCCCTCATCGGCTATTATGAATTTGTGAAAATGACAGGTACAGCAACCTTCGGGCTGACGGCTGTATTTGGTTATGCCTCTGTTGTAGGCTTTATGATTCCTTGGGACCTCCTGGAAATGAAAAAGTTATTCTCCTGGGAACAGGGGATATGGCTGGTGTTGCTGCTGTTCCTGCTGGTCACTGTGTTCAGTAAGAATAAGCTGGATATCAAAATCACCGCGATGATGTTCACTGGCATTGTTTACATAGGAATGGGGTTCTCGTATATGGGAGTCGCCCGCGGTGCGGGAGATGGCCATGGCCTCTTCTGGACGATCCTGCTGCTGTGCTGTATATGGGGCAGTGATGCCGGAGCCTATTTTGTCGGCAGAAGCTTCGGGAAGAACAAGCTGTGGCCTGCAATCAGTCCTAATAAGACTATAGAGGGCGCGCTTGGCGGAGTATTGATTTCTGCTGTCATATCGATTGTGTTTGCTTTACTGGTTCCTGATCTGCTGACTATCGGACGCGCGCTGCTGATTGGAATTGCCTGCGCTGTGCTGGGTCAGCTTGGAGATCTTGTACAATCTGCCTATAAACGGGTGTACGGTATTAAGGATTCAGGCTCACTTCTGCCGGGTCACGGTGGCATCCTGGACCGCTGCGACAGCTGGATCATCGTATTTCCTTTCGTACATATCGTAATGCTGATGCCTTACTATTAACGACAGGGAGAAGGAAAGCAACTGTGAAAAGAATAAGTATTCTCGGCTCCACGGGTTCCATCGGTACCCAGACGCTGGATGTGGTAGCTATGCATCCGGAAGCTTTTGAAGTCGATGGACTGGCGGCGGGAAGTAATACTTCACTGCTGCTGGAACAGGTCCGCCGTTTCAAGCCTCGCCGTGTATCGGTATCGACGCAGGAGCTTGCAGAGGAGATCAGATCCAGTCTGCCTGCCGGTGTAGAGCTGTATAGCGGAAGTGAAGGTCTGGTGGAGATTGCTGCCGGAGGCGATGCACAGACGGTCGTAACTGCGCTTGTAGGCAGTGTAGGACTTCAGTCTACGCTGGCGGCAATTGAAGCCGGCAGACATATTGGACTGGCTAATAAGGAGACACTGGTGACCGCCGGACATCTGGTTACAGAGCTGGCTGGACGCAAAGGCGTGAAGCTGCTGCCAGTCGACAGCGAGCATTCAGCAATTTTTCAATGCTTAAATGGCGAGAACCGTAATGATGTAGCTTCAATTACCATTACAGCCTCGGGTGGATCGTTCCGTGATTATAAGCGTGAACAGCTTACGAATGTAACGGTAGCGGACGCACTGCGTCACCCCAATTGGAGCATGGGGGCCAAGATTACTATTGACTCGGCAACCATGGTTAACAAAGGCCTGGAGGTTATTGAAGCCCACCATTTGTTCGCCCTTCCGTATGAGCAGATTAATGTGGTTCTGCATCCGGAGAGCATCATTCACTCGTATGTGGAGTTCTGTGACAGCAGCATTATTGCTCAGCTTGGGACTCCTGATATGCGGGTTCCCATTCAATATGCGCTCACCTATCCCGACCGCTGGCCTTCTCCTGCGAAGCGTTTGTCTCTGGCTCAGGTAGCCAGCCTGACCTTCCGGGAGATGGATTATGAGCGCTATCCGGCGCTGAAGATGGCCATTGACTGTGGCATAGCGGGCGGCACATTCACAACAGCCTTCAATGCAGCCAATGAGGTCGCCGTGGCCCGCTTCCTGCGCGGTGAGATTCCCTTCCTGCGGATTGATGAGATTATTGATGAAGTGCTTCAGCGTCATCAGAATGAGGCGAACCCTGGTCTGGAACAGATTCACAGGAGCGATATAGCTTCCCGGGAGCTTGCGGCTATCCTGTAAAGGGATAAGAGGCCTTTGGAAACGGTGAATATGGCTGTACCCTGAAAAATAGGTGTGGACTGTTGATTCTCTTGTGCCCTGCCTTGGAATAATGATAAATTAAGAGGACATACTTCGGTCTTACACCTAAAGGGGGAATGTTGCGCTATGGAGATGGTAAGAGTTGTTTTTTTAACGGTGTTTATGTTCTTTGTTCTGGTGACTGTCCATGAATGGGGACATTATTATTTTGCCAAACGCGCCGGAATTCTTGTACGGGAATTTGCGATCGGTTTCGGTCCGAAACTGTTCTCTTATAAACGCGGTGAAACCCAGTTCACGCTTCGTCTGCTGCCCTTCGGGGGATACGCTCGTATGGCCGGCGAAGACCCGGAGATGGTTGAGATCGGCCCTGGGCAGACCATTGCCGTCCGGCTGGGCCAGGACAACAAGGTGAAGAATATTTACCTTGATTCCCTGGATACGCGCAGAAATGTTATACGCGGCGAAGCGCAGTTCACAGATCTGGAGAATGATCTGAAAATCCGCCTTGATGTAGATGGTGAAGTGACCACCTATGATGTGAATCCGCAGGCAATGATGATCAAGGGCACCCAGCAGACACAAATCGCGCCTAAGGACCGCCAGTTCGGGAGCAAAACCGTCGGCCAGCGAGCGATAGCCATCCTGGCAGGTCCAGTGATGAACTTCATTCTGGCGTTTGTGCTATTTGCACTTCATCTGCAAATGGCCGGTATTCCGGTGGAGAACCCGACCTATGTGAAGATCGGTGACGTCAGCTTAGGAATGCCTGCGCAGGAAGCTGGCCTTCAGAAGGGTGATATTGTCGTCACTGTGGACGGGCAGGCCATCGGCGGAGATTATCAGAAGATGATCAAGCTGACCTCGGCCTCCAAAGGCAAAGAAATGAACTGGACGCTAAAACGTGGTGAAGAGACCTTCAGTGTGACCATGGTTCCCCGCGGAATGGAAGGGGAGCAGGGCGGCAAGGTTGGAATTACGCCGGAGCTGCCTACCCGAAAGGCCGGAGTGGGTGAGACAATTACCAAGTCAAGCAAAGCTATGGTGGACACCACGGAGTTAATTTTTGTCGGCTTCAAACAGCTGATCAACAAATTTAATATGGATGATATTTCCGGGCCGGTAGGCACGTTCCAGTTGACAGGACAGATTGCCCAGCAGGGGATTCAGTATCTGACGTACTGGGCGGCTATTCTCAGCTTGTACTTAGGGATCTTTAATCTGCTGCCGATTCCTGCCTTGGATGGCAGCCGCCTGGTGTTCCTTGGTGTTGAGGCACTGCGCGGCAAGCCGGTGGACCCGAGCAGGGAAGGCATGGTCCACTTTGTAGGCTTTGCCCTGCTGTTCCTGGTGATGATCGCTGTTACGTATAATGATATTTTACGCCTCATAAGCGGCTGACGGATGTCATATCATTTTTATCCCGTGATGCATTTGATTGGGCTTCATAGCTAATGTGCAATCTGAGGGGCGAATAATAGGAGGATTTCTTCACATGGCCAAAGACAAGCAGTTCGTTACAGAGATCACGCCGCAGGGCGAGGATTTCTCACGCTGGTATATCGATGTTATCAAAAAAGCGGACCTGATGGATTATTCACCGGTCCGCGGCTGTATCGTATTCAAACCGGACGGCTACGAGATCTGGGAGCATATCCAGGAGGAAATGAACCGCCGCCTGAAGGCCACCGGTCACCGGAACGCCTACTTCCCGCTGTTCATTCCCGAGAGCTTTTTCCAGAAGGAAAAGGAACATGTGGAGGGCTTCAACCCGGAGCTGCCTTGGGTCACTGAGGCCGGAGGCGATGTGCTGGAAGAGCGTCTGGCAATCCGTCCTACATCCGAGACGATGTTCGGGCATATGTATTCTAAATGGATTCAGTCTTACCGTGACCTTCCGGTGCTAATCAACCAATGGGCGAACGTAGTCCGCTGGGAGAAACGTACTCTGCCGTTCATCCGCACGACTGAATTCCTCTGGCAGGAAGGCCATACCGCGCATGAGAATGAGACGGAAGCACGCGAAGAAACGATGAAGATGCTTGATAACTACCGCGACTTCGTGGAGACTTTTCTGGCGATTCCGGTAGTGACCGGACAGAAGACGCCATCCGAGCGGTTCGCCGGTGCGGTGGATACGTATTCCATTGAAGCGATGATGAAGGATGGACGGGCGGTTCAAGCCGCTACCTCACATTACCTGGGCACCAAGTTCGCGGTTGCTTTTGATATCCAAT